>NZ_CP007139.1:0-653970 GCF_000724625.1 Fimbriimonas ginsengisoli Gsoil 348
GTGTATAATCCGTTCCCCGCCTGCCTTCTGGCCGGCACTTCGACAACCATGAAAGACCTGTTCACACTTGAAACGACCGACGATCTGCAACGACTTAAGGCAGCATGGGAGGGAGTTCTCAAGAGACTGGGACCGGAGGTTCCGTCGGCCTGGTTCGAGCGATTCATCCGGCCGTTGAAGCCGGTTTCGTTCGAAGGGGGCGTGGCCATTGTCAACGTTCCGGGCAAGTTCGTGCTCGAGTGGGTGCGCGAGCGATACGTCGCCACCATCGCGTCGATGCTGTCGGACGAGTTGGGACGGCCGGTTGTGGTGGAACTGCGAACCGAGCCGCGGGAGAAGGCGAAAGCGGAAGCCCAAAACGTGCCTCCGAGCCGGCTGGCGGTCTCGACGGAGGAGCCGTCGTTTCGGCCTTCGGAGAAGTTTTCGTTCGACTCGTTCGTCGTTGGACAGAGCAATCGTTTGGCGCTCGCGGGCGCCCGTGCGGTGGCCTCGGAACCGGGAGCAAAGTACAACCCGCTCTTCATCTATGGCCCCTCCGGCTTGGGGAAAACCCATCTGCTCCACTCGATCGCGCGGGAGATCTTGAATGTAAATCCGCGCTTTCCGCTGGTTTACGTCAGCGCCCAACAGTTCGCGGAAGAGTTCGTGACGTCTCTACAAAACAATCGGATTGAGCAGTTCCGCCGCTCTCAACGCGCGGTCGGGGTCTGGCTAGTGGACGATATCCAGTTCGTGGCCGGGAAGGACAAGACGCAGGAAGAGATCTTCCACACCTTCAACTACCTTCACTCGCTGGGCAAACAGATCGTTCTTACCTCCGACCGTCCGCCGCGCGACCTATATTTGATGGACGAGCGCCTGCGCTCTCGCTTCGAGGCGGGTCTCGTGGCCGACATTCAGATGCCCGACACCGAGACGCGGTGCGCCATCCTACTCAGCAAAGCTGCCCACGAGCGGGTTGAGCTCGACCACGCGGTGGCAATGTATCTAGCCGAGAACGTTCCCGGCAACATTCGCGTTCTGGAAGGGGCTCTAACCAAAGCCGTCGCCCATGCCAGCGTCGAAGACCGGCCGCTATCGATGGAGATCGCCAGGGCGATGGTGGAGCAGTACTACCGCGCCGGAGTAATGGAAAAGCCGGCGTTCGACCAGATCGTAGGCGCGGTCAGCAAGCATTTCAAGATCTCGTCGGACGAGATCAAGGGCACTTCACGAAAGGCGCCGATCGTCCACGCCCGCCACATCGCCGTCTATATCACCCGCGAGATCACCGGCGACTCGTGGAAGCACATTGGAGGGCTCTTCGGCGACCGGGACCACACCTCGATGATGCACGGCTACCAGAAAATCTCGGAGATGATGCATCACGATAAGGACCTACGAGCGCAGATCAAGATGCTGATCCGGAATTTGTATCCGGAGAATTAACCGGCGGCAACGAGCTCGATCAAGTTCCCCACCGGATCCCGCAGGACCGCAACTTCGCCTCGCATTTCGCATGCGAGGCCGGAGCGGGCTAATCGCTCGACTTCGACGTCCACGTCGAGAACCTCTAAGTCGAGGCAAAGCGTTCGTTCGGGGGGATCGACTTCGGTTTCCGGTCCAAGGCGGTGCAGGACCAGGTACGGCTTTCCGCGGCCGAGAAAAATGCACTTATCGTTCTCGAAGAAGGTCGGCCAATCCGTGAGGGTCCGATAAAACTCCGACATCGCCTCGAAGTTACGGGCGGCAATGACTACGTTCGATAGTCGCACGCCACATTCTAACTCATGTAATTCATGCTTAAGGCAAAGCCCGTCCTGCCGCTCGGTTTGGTAGGGATTAAGGGTACGTACCACTCGGGCAAGCCCCAACGCCTGCAGTTTTGGCCGCTCCTGTCCCCCTTGCGCCCTGGGCGTGAGGGGATCTGTCGCGGAGGGCGCGAAGGGGAGGACCGAGAACGGGTAAGCACCGAGCAAACCCGGGGGCAGGCCGGGTTTTCCCCGTTGAGTCAGAATCGATCCTATGAAGCTCGCCGAGCTAACTTGGATGGACGTCGAGGTCCTTTCCCGCGACGTCGTTGTGCTCATACCGACCGGGTCGCTTGAGCAACACGGTCCTCACCTTCCGCTATTCACCGATAGCCTCATCGCCACCGCGGTGGCTCAAGGGGTCGAGCAGGCGATACCGGAGCAGGTTTTGCTCACGCCGACGCTCTGGCTCGGCGCAAGCGGGCACCACCTCAAGTTTCCAGGGTCGCTCAGCGCCGACTTCGATACCTACATGGGGGCGATCGGAAGCGTCGTTCAATCGCTCCTGCCCCATGGCTTCCGCCGCTTTTACGTACTGAACGGACATGGCGGCAACACCTCGCCGAACGACATGGCGATGCGGAAGTTGAAGGCGCTCTATCCGGAAGGGACGTTCGCCCATAGCGGCTATTTCGCATTCTGCGAGCAAGCGATCGCGCACACGCTCGAAGGTCCGCTGAAGGGGATGCGGCACGCGTGCGAAGCGGAAGCCAGTCTGATGCTGCACCTTCATCCGAATCTGGTTCGAAAGGAGAAGCTAAGGGACGACGGGCTTATCGCGGAGCCGCCGGTGAAAGGTCCGGTGCACCATTTCGACGAGATCACCGAGCAGGGATCTTTCGGCTACGCGACGTTCGCGAGCGCCGAAAAAGGGCGCACCATCTTCGAAGCGGCGGTTGCGGGCGCAACGGAGGAACTGCGAACCATCGCGACCGGGTATGTTTTGCGCGGGCTCGAACCGGCCCAGGAAAGCACCAGATGAATGTCAAGCCGCTGATCGCCGTCATCGCTCTCGCCGCCATCTCCGCGGCGCACGCCCAAGACCAACAGAGTCTCGGCGTCAATATCGGAGGCCAGGTCGGCGTTTACATGCCGACGAGCAGCGCCGTGCGCGATGCTTTCGGTAAGAGCGTCCTCAACCTCGGCCTGGGTCCGGTCGGCGGCACGAACCGTCCGAGCTCCGGCTCTCTCACTCCGTCGCTGGAATTGCTGTCGGCGAACAAGAACGGGAATCGCCTGTTCATCGGCACCTTTACCTACGGCTATGAGAAGCACCTCGCGCCGGATGAGAGCACGACCGTTCCTTACGTCCGAGTGTTCGGCGGGGGCGCCTACTTCGACTACGGCATCACGCAGGTCGGGGTACGCAACTCTGCCAAGAAGTTCAGCACCACCGGCGGCGTCGAGGCCGGCATCGTCTTTGCCAACCGACTCAAGCTATCCGCGAAGTACAACGTCTATCCCAAGCAGGATGGATTCGACTTCAGCGGCTTCTCGCTGAGCGCGACGTACTCGCTATTCAAGCTCTGATCCGCGGCATGCAGTTAGCGGTCGGGCGTTGTCGGATTCGGAACCGTTCCGAATCCGACGACGCCTATCTACTGCCAGCCGTCCTCCGCTAACTAACAACATGTCCAAAATGGAATCTCTGGAGCTGCTCGTCGAGCGAGCGGTGCTGGTCTATCTTAACGAAGACGAAAACGAAGACCGAATGGTCGAAGCCGAGCTCGAAGGGCTCTGCGAGGCGGCCAATGTCGAGCCTGTCGCGAGCATTCGTCAACGTCTCGACCGTCCTTGGAAGGGAACCTACGTCGGCAAAGGGAAAGTGCTGGAGATTTCCGCGCTTGCCGCCGAGGTCGACGCCGACCTCGTGCTTATCGACGCTGAGCTGAGCGGAATCCAGCAGCGAAATCTGCAGGACCAGATTGGACGCAAGGTCGTCGACCGTACGCAGCTCATCCTAGACATCTTCGCCCGTCGCGCCAAGACGCGGGAGGGGATGCTGCAGGTAGAGCTTGCCCAGCTCACGTACATGATGCCGAAGCTCATGTCCGTTTACACGAAGTTCGAGCGTCAAAAAGGCGGCATCGGCATGCGCGGTCCCGGTGAAACGAAGCTGGAATCGGATCGACGCCTCGTCAAGGAAAGGATCGCCCGCCTCGGCGACGAGATCGAAGAGGTAAAGCGGGTTCGCGCCCAGCAGAGGGCGTCGCGCCGGAAGCATCCGTTCCCGTTCGCCACGATCGTCGGCTACACGTCGGCGGGCAAATCGACGCTGATGAACCGGTTCGCCGGGACCGAGCTTTTGGCCGACGCGATGCCGTTCGCCACGCTCGATCCGACGACTCGGAAGGTCGACCTGGAGGAAGGGTACGCGATCTTCCTCACCGACACCGTCGGCTTCATCCGAAACTTGCCGACCCACCTCGTGGCCGCGTTTCAGTCGACGTTGGAGGAGGTCACCTTCTCGGATTTCGCCCTTCACGTCGTGGACGTGAGCACGCCGTCGTGGGAAATTCAGCGAGACGCGGTCTTGGAGACGCTCCGTATCTTGAAAGCAGACGACAAGCCGATCATCACCGTGTTCAACAAGATCGACGCGCTGAATGACCCGACGGAAGCAAGGCGGCTCGTCGCCGAGTTTCCGAATTCGGTCGCGATCTCGGCGACGACGGGCGAGGGAATGGACGATTTGCAGAATGCGATCGTCCGTCAGGTCAAGGACCTCCTGAACTCGGTTCAGATCCTTATTCCGTACGACCATCAAGGGGTTCTTCAAGAGTGTTATGACTTCGGAAGGGTTCGCCAGGTGGAGTATCGGGAGGACGGAATCTACGTGGAAGCGGAGTTGGTCAACGAATTGCGCGAGCGGCTACGCGGCTACGCCATCTGACGCGAAGCACCGTAGCGTCGACGCCCCCGCCGATGATCCCGGTGTACCGTCGGTTCTAACGCGAAGCGTGTAGACGCAGGTTGGCTCGTACCTGCGGACAGCCCCCGTCGATCCTCATGTTGGGTCAATGCGCGAAACACTCTCGCGCAGGTACGAACCAACCTGCGTCTACACGCTTCGCGTTAACGGAGGTAGATACATATCGTGCGGCTCGATGAATGGATACGACATGCCCAGAAACGCCTCGCGGCGTCGGGGATCGAGTCGAGTCGCCTCGAAGCTCAACTGTTGGCGGCTCATGTGTTGCGGGTCGATCGGTCCTGGCTGATTGCCCATCCGGAGCACGAATTCAACGAGCTCGCGGGGGAAATGCTGCTTCAGCGGCGGGAAAGCCGAGAGCCGTTGGCGTACATTCTTGGCCGCCGGGAGTTCTACGGGCGTCAATTTCGGGTGACCCCCGCGGTTCTTATCCCCAGGCAGGAGACGGAGGTGCTGGTCGAGGCGGCCTTAGCAGAGGATCACACGTCCAAGATGGACGTGATAACCACGGGCGGGAAAGCCGTGCCACTACGTGTGCTCGACATCGGCGCCGGCTCCGGGGCTATCGCGATCACGGTTAAATTGGAGCGACCGGATTGGGATGTCACTGCCGTCGACATATCGCCCCCTGCTCTCGAGCTTGCCGAAGAAAATGCAAAGAGCCTAGGAGTGGAGATCCGGTTCGTGCTTTCCGACGGCTTCGAGCAGCTTATCGGCGAGTCGTTCGACCTGATCGTGACGAACCCGCCGTACATTGGCCACGACGAGCCGCTGATGCCCGACGTGGTAGAGCACGAACCGCACGTGGCGCTTTTTTCCGGGAAAACTGGATTGGAGTTCTACGAACGCCTCTCCCGCGAGGCGATGAACCACTTGAACGACGGTGGCCGGTTGATGATGGAGGTCGGCCACCGGCAAGCGAGGACGGTACGCGAATTGTTCGAATCCGGGGGGTGGCAACACGTGCAGACCGCCCAAGATTTGAGCGGCATCGACCGAGTTCTCGTGATGGCTTGGACGTATGAATGCGCGACTGCCATAATCGACTCCGATGCAGATCATCGTCCCGGACGAGTTTAAGCACCTCTACATTAACGACGCGGATCATCCGATCGTGAAGATCCCGGCCCCCGTGTTGCGTCAGCAAGCGATCGAGCTGCCCAAGATCACCAAGAAAACCCTCTTGCTGATCGACGACATGCTCCGCATCATGCGTCGCGCCAACGGAGTCGGACTGGCCGCGCCCCAGCTCGGGATCCTTCAGCGGCTCATCGTCATCGCCCCCGAAGGGATGCGCCCAACCGCGATGGTGAACCCGAAGATCGTAAAGATGGAAGGGGAGCAGATCGGCCAGGAAGGTTGCCTCAGCATCCCCGGCCTTTACGGCGACGTAAAGCGGGCGTTCTACGTGGAAGTCGAAGCGCTCAACCGTAAAGGCGTCCCGGTCACCTTCGAACTAGAGGGAATGCCCGCCCGAGTCGCCCAACACGAGATCGACCACCTCGACGGCAAACTATTCATCGACACCGTCATCACCGAAACCCTCCACTGGATCGATCCGGCGCAGCCGCATCCGGATGAGGAATGAGGATAGGCGTTGGGCGTTGGGAATAAGGTAATGCCCAAAAGCTAAACAACGCCTCAACGCCTCAACGCCTCAACGCCTCAACGCCTCAACGCCTCAACGCCTCAACGCCTCAACGCCTCAACGCCTCAACGCCTCAACGCCTCAACGCCTCAACGCATCAACGCATCAACGCCTACATCTATGCCCCTCATCTTCTTCGGCACCTCAACCTTCGCCGTCCCTGCCCTGCGGGCTTTGGCGGGCGATGTCGTGTTGGTGGTCAGTCAGCCGGATCGGCCGGGGCGGCGGGGGATGCGGTTGCAGGCGACTCCGGTTAAGGAGGCGGCTTTGGAGTTGGGGCTGCCAGTTGAGGCGCCAGAGAAGAGTCGGTCTCCCGAATTCGTCGAGCGGCTGGAATCGTTGGAAGCCGACGCGTTGGTGGTCGCGGCTTATGGGCAGATTCTCTCCCAGCGCGTGCTTGACTCGGCGAAACGGGGGGGGATCAACTTGCATGGATCGATCCTTCCGAAATACCGAGGGGCGGCGCCGATCCAGCGGTGCATTCTGGATGGCGAGACCGAGACCGGCGTTACCCTGATGCAGATGGACCGGGGGATGGACACCGGCGATATGATCGAAATCGGCCGGCTCGCCATCGGTCCCGACGAGACGTACGGGGAGTTACAAGACCGTTTGGCGATCTTAGGGGCCGAGATGGCGGTGCGGTGGATGCCTCGAATCGTGGCCGGCAACTACCCGCGGACGCCGCAGGATAGCGAGCAGGCGACGATGGCGCCCAAGATCGAGAAAGCGGAAGCCGAACTCCGTTTCGACCGCGACGCCGCCGCCGAATACAACCGTTTCCGCGCCTTTACTCCCAGCCCGGGCGCCTTTCTCCAGACCCGCTTCGGCGTGATCCGAATCGGACAGGCGCGGCTCCACGGCGAAGTTCAGGCCGAGCCCGGTACCTTAGTGGCGACCGACCGGCGATTGGTCGTCGCGTTTGCGCAAGGCGGGCTCGAACTGTTAGAAATCCAGCCGGAAGGTAAAAAGAGAATGCGCGGGTCCGATTTCACCAACGGGGCACGATTGCGACCTGGCGACCGTTTGCACTAATTGACGCTCATATGGCAACCACTCCCGC
This sequence comes from Fimbriimonas ginsengisoli Gsoil 348, assembly GCF_000724625.1. Classification (GTDB taxonomy): domain Bacteria; phylum Armatimonadota; class Fimbriimonadia; order Fimbriimonadales; family Fimbriimonadaceae; genus Fimbriimonas; species Fimbriimonas ginsengisoli. The sequence goes on from NZ_CP007139.1 coordinate 7,434, forward strand.
TACCCCAGCCGGCGAACTGCAGCCCAAGATCGTGCACAAGCGCACGGTCCGGGTTCTGATCCTCGTCTTGATCCTCGGCCTCGTCGCCTTCGCCCTGAAGTTCTACTTCGACCATCGGACCGACCCGGATTTCGGCGCGGTGGAAACGAACGGGATGGTCGCCGCCATCGAGCTTCAGCGCGACGGCCAGCGGCTCGTCGTCTTCGATAAAGACGGAAAGCGCATCGAGCCCCCCGGCTATCCGGATGGAGCGATCGAGCGCGACATCGCTTGGCGTCCCGACGGCAACCGCATCTTCTTCGTGAGCAACCGCGATAAGAAGGCGTTCCAGATCTATCGATGGAGCCCGGTCAGCGGAGTGGACCCGCAGGTCAAGACACAGGAAAATCGGGGCAAGAGCAACATCTCCTTCCCGCCCGCGGCGACCGCCGATCCGGACCAAAAGTTCTTGATGACGACCGGCGGATACGTGGTCGAATACGATCCGAAGAACCAGAAGGGGCACCAAGTGCTGCCGCCTATCGAGCACGAGGTCGCTCAATCGGCGGACCCCACCGGTGAGGGCGGCGGCTCCACCGGGCAGTTTTCGTCGATGTACAGCCAACTGGGAGACAGCTTCCGGACCGCTCGATGGTGCGCCCCCGACACGATCGCCGCCGTTATGCGCGGCGATAACGGCGAAGTTCTCATCGTTCAGCGGATCGCTCTGCACGGCGAGAAACTAGAGCCGCCGAAGATGGTCGCTATTGCCGACCGGATCGATCTGGACGTGAGCCCGGCTGACGGAACGATCGTCTTCACCGCCACCAAAGTTCGGTGGCCGGCCAAGACCGCCCTGCCGAAGTCTCAACGCTACCCTCATTATCTGGCCTTCTATCGCCTTGGCGATTCCAATGCGACGCTGATCGCGCCAACGGTCATGGGTGACGACTGCTACGGCTCCCCCGCGGTGAGCCCGCAGGGTGACCGGGTTCTCGTGGTAACCGGAACCTACGACCCGGCCTCCGGTGGTCTTGTGCCGAAGAACCTGGTTACGGTTCCGATCCAGAGCGGAGGCATCCTGGCCAAATCCGTGCTCGTCGATGCTCCGGTTTTCGAGCCGACTTGGTCTCCCGACGGCAAACGAATCGCCTACGTCAAACGGACCCCTTCCGGAAACCGAGCCATCTTCGTGGCCAACAACGACGGCTCCGACGAAAAGAACCTTTCCGGCGACAAGGGCAATTTCTCCAGTCCAAAATTCTCGCCGCAGACGCGGTGAGCAGGTTAGGCGTTAGAGTCACATGCTCGGCGCCTAACGCTCTTCTTCCGAATACGCGTGCGCGCCGGGAACGCTGACGTAGTCGATGTCTCCGGAAACATACTCGGCGCTTTGTCGCAAGTCCGGGTGTTGGAGGAGGTCGCGGGCGCTTTCGTGTAGCTTGAAGGTACCGGCGGGCCACCAAGCTACGAAGTGGATCATCGCCATCATCGGACGAGGGGTCTGGGTTCGGTTCGGCATTCCGGCGTGCCAGAGTCGCATATCGCGGATGACGACGCTTCCCTGCGGAACCGTCGGCTGGAACGGCGGCGCGAACTTTCTCCGGGCTTCCAACTCCTTCTCGCCGACCTCGATGTCGCCGTGCTGCAAAACGACCGAGGTATCGAGATGCGAGCCGGGCCAGATCTCGGTGGCGCCGTTCTCCGGGCTCATGTCGACGAGGCCGACGTTGACGACGAGCGCATAAGCGGGGTGGGCGACCTCTTGGTCCGGCCATAACTGCCCCATGTCGGCGTGGACGGGCTGGCGGCTTTCGCTGGGCATGGCCGTGTTTCCGCTGTAGAAAGAGTTGTACATGCCCGGGCCAAGAATCGACTTCGTCACCTGGATGACGATGTCGTTTGCGAGGACGTCACGGAATAGGTACGGCGGGAACGGTGGCGGATCTTGCTGGACGTTGCCGCGGTTCCAATTGAACGGAGCGTTCGGTCGATTGACGAACCGGTCGACGTCTTCAAGAACTCGTTCGCGAAGAATTCGGATGTGCTCCAAGTCGATCACATCGTTCAGGACGACGATTCCATCCCTCCGCAGGGCGTGGTTCGCCTGGGCAAGTTTCTCGGGTCGGAGAACACCGGCGGCGAGCTCGTCGGCAGTGACGGGGATGGACACCATAGTGGTGTAAGCGTAGCCGATCCGGCGGCGCTCAGCAGTTCGAGCGTAAGCTCTTGGGAGAGATGCACGTCGCCGTTCTTGGATCAGGTAGTTGGGGTACCGCGCTTACCATTCTTCTCGCCCGCAACGGGCATTGCGTCACCTTGCTCGGGCGAAACGAAGAGGAGATCCGCGATCTACGCGAGACGCGCGAGAACCACCGCTACCTATCGGGCTTCACTATCCCAGAAAATGCCACCTTTTCGATGCTGGGTCAGGATGCATTGGACGTCGAGATGACGGTCGTCGCGGTTCCGTCCGGAGCGGTTCGCGATATCGTTTCGAGAATTCGCGGAAACCACCCGCTTGTGGTGGTCGCGGCGAAAGGTCTGGAGGCGCATAGCTCGAAGCTGATGACGGAAGTCGTGGCCGAAGCGCTCCCGGGAGCGGAGACCGGAGTGCTGAGCGGGCCAAATCTAGCCGTCGAGATCGCCAAAGGAATTCCGACGGTCGCGGTCGCCGCTTACCGAAGCCGGGAGGCGGCGGAGCGAGTGCGCGACGCATTCAATTGCCCAAGCTTCCGCGTTTCGGTGAGCGACGACGTCGTGGGTGTGGAGCTTGCGGGTGCGCTTAAGAACGTGCTCGCGATCGGCGGCGGAATGTCGGACGGGCTGGGGTTTGGGGACAACACGAAGGGCGCCTTCCTCTCGCGAGGACTCATGGAGATGGCCCGCATCGGCTCTGCGATGGGAGCTCGGGCGGAAACCTTTCTGGGGCCGGCAGGGGTGGGGGATTTGTTCGCAACGGCGGTCAGCCGGCTTTCACGAAACTACCGCTTGGGTCGCGCCCTCGGCGAAGGGCGGACTCTAGAACAGGCGTTGGCCGAGCTTGGTCAAGTTGCCGAGGGGGTGCCGACAAGCGAAGCGGTCGGGCAGTTGGCCCGCATTCATGGGGTCGATCTGCCGGTCTTCATGGCCGTCGAGGCGGTCCTAAAGGGTCTTGTGTCGCCCCAAAAGGCGGTCGCGCTCCTCATGGAGCGGACGGTTAAGATGGACGACTTCATAGGCTAGCAAAGCCGGAGCGCGGGCGTCCCCGCCCGCACCCAGGACCGCGCGGGCGTCCCGCCCGACCCCGGCGTACGAAGTACGCCCAAAGAAAGCCGCTCAGGAGGGCGGCGGTCCGGGGCGTCATAATTAAGGGGGCATGGCGAAGGGGAAACTTGGAAAGCGACTGGGAGTAGGGTGTCTTGGCCTGCTCCTTGTTGTGGGCGCCTTGCTCGCTTTTACCGGTCCCGGGCATGACATTCAAAACATGTGGCGCAACGGGGCCATCGGGGCGATTCTCTTCCCCGAAAAGCAACGCACCTACACGGCGACCAACGAACAAAACCTTCGCGCGATCCACACCGCACTCATGCTCTATCACGACTCCGAAGGGCAATTCCCTCAGGCGAGCGGGTGGATGGATGCGATCGAGCCGCGAATCCGGACGAGCGATATGGACGCGAGCGAGGCGAAGAAAAAGCTTATTCGGCCGGACCTCGCGGGTAAGCCGGGGGAGTTCGGATACGAGATGAACGACGCCGCGAGCGGAAAGTACAAAGACGACGCCGGGGCGAAGACACCTCTCATTTTCGAATCTAAGCCGACCTCCCGCAACGCCCACGGCGACCCTGTCAAGGACCGGGACGGATACGCGATCACCGTGGACGGGACGCTTCTCAAGCACTGACGCTCTATAACCGGGCGGTCAGCCCATGCCACAATAGACGGCAATGCTCCCCGATTCAACGACGAATCCAGGAATCGCCATGTCGACCATTTCTGAGAACCGCGCCTACTCGAAGCTCGATTTCCTACGGCTCATGCTCCTAAGCCGAGAGGGAGACCGGCGGGAGGGGATTCTCCTTCGCCAAAGTAAGGGCTGGTTTCAGGTCAGCGGAATGGGCCACGAGGCGCTCGGCGTGCTCGCCTATCTTCTTCGCGAGGACGATTACATCTTCCCTTACTACCGCGACCGCGCACTGATGCTGGCGCGAGGGCTTCCGAACTACGACCTCGCCCTCGCCTACTTCGCCAAGCGCGAGAGCTCTTCCGGCGGGCGTCAGATGCCCGGCCACTACTCCAGCCGCGAGCACAATGTTTTCTCGGTCTGCACGCCGACCGGCGGTGGCCTCCTTCCGGCATGTGGCACCGCCTGGACGATGAAGCTCGCGGGGAAAGATTCGGTTTGCCTCGCCACGATCGGCGACGCCGCCTCGCGCCAGGGTGAATTCTTCGAGGCGGTGGCGTTTGCCATCCAGGAGAAGCTTCCGGTCATCATTCTGGTAGAGGACAACAAATACGGCATCTCGACGCCGACGGAGAAATTCCTTCCGTTCCACCTGGGGATGATCGATGAGAGCGCTTATGTCAAGGTCGACGCGCGCTACCCCGATAAGATGTACGAAGTCGGCAAAGCCGCGGTCGAGCGGGCTCGGCGAGGCGATGGACCGACCCTGATCTGGGGAGATCTGGACCGGCTCTCCTCCCACACCTCCAGCGACGATCACCGCGTGTACCGGCAGCTCGATGAGATCGACGCGATGAGCCTACGCGATCCGATCCGCCTCCTTGCCGAGGAGCTGATCGCAACCGGCGAGCTAGACGAAGCGACCTGGAAGCGTCTCCAAGAGGAAACCGCCCAGATCGTCGACCAGGACTATTTACGCGCGGAGACCGAAGCCGACCCTCGCCCCGAGGATGTGCTGCTGGAGAATTTCGGCGACGATCCTGCGCGGGAGGCTCCGCCTCTCGCAGGCGATCAGCGGATGACGATGGTCTCCGCGATCAACCAGACCTTCCGAAAGGCGCTGGAAAACGACCCGACGGTAGTGTTCTTTGGCGAAGATATCGAAGACCCCAAGGGCGGGGTGTTTGGGCTTACGAAGGGGCTGAGCGAGAACTTTCCGAATCAGGTGTTCAACTCTCCGCTCGCCGAGGCGACGATCATGGGGGTCGCGGTGGGGATGGGCGCTTATGGCTATAAGCCGGTCTTCGAGCTACAGTTCGTCGACTTCTTCGCCCCGGGCTGGAACCAGATCACGGCGAACATGTCGACGTTGCGCTGGCGCTCGTTCGGAGGGTGGAAATGCCCGTGCGTGATCTACGCCCCCTACGGGGCTTACCTGCCCGGCGGCTCGCTTTGGCACAGCCAATCGAACGAGGCGTATCTGGCCCACACGCCAGGGATCAAGGTAGCGATCCCCTCGACACCCGAAGATGCGGCAGGGCTGTTCTGGACGGCGATCCAGGGGGACGATCCCCACTTTATCCTCATTCCGAAGCACATCTTCCGGAAGCAGATGCAGGTCGGTACGGTCGAGGCGATTCCGTTCGGGAAGGCCAAGATCGTTCGCGAAGGGGCGGACGTGACCTTGGTGACCTGGGGCAACTGTCTCGAACTAGCCCAGGAAGCCGCCGACTCCGGAATCGCCGATATCGAGATTATCGACCTCCGGTCGATCGTCCCATGCGACTACGAGGCGATCGCCAATTCCGTGGAGAAGACCGGCCGACTCGTCGTCGTCCACGAGGATAACCGAACCGCGGGCTTCGGCCAAACGGTAGTCACCGAAATCCTGAGCCGCCCCGAGTGGTTCAACCACTTCCTCTCGCCGCCACAACTCGTGGCGCGGGAGGATGTGCACATCGGCTACAACCCGATCTACGAATACGCCGCCCTGCCGGACATCAATCAGGTGCTTGATGCGATTCGGGTTGTGATGGAGTAGGGGGGTTGCGGCCGGAGGGTGTGGACTGATGGGACGAATGGGACACATGAGACCCATGAGACTTAGATGTCCCATACGTCCCATTGGCTAGGGTAAAGCCTCACGCTAACACCGCAAGACCCCGGGGCGCCCCTTGCCTAAACTCCGGCCTTAAGGCATAGTGGAATGGATCCTATGCGGTGGACAAGCAGAGTTGCGAGGCAGGGGTTGGGGTGGGTCTTTTCGGTTGGGATCTTCTCCGGAGGGCTCTATGGTTTTACCGGGGCGCCCGCGCCCAAGGTGACGTTCGCCGACGTCGCTCCGATCATGAAAGCGCATTGCGTCCGATGCCATGCCGCGGGGCAGGCGGCGGGCGGGCTGGCGCTGGATTCGGTGGCCGGAGCCGTGAAGGCGGCAACGCCTGGAAAATCCGACGCCAGCGTCCTGATGCAACGAATTCTCGGCCAAGGCGGAAAGCCTCAGATGCCGATGGGGTTCACCGCCCTCAGCGATCGCGAGATAGGAGTTATCCGAGCCTGGATCGACCAAGGCTGCCTCGCCCCCGCCAAGTCCGCTACGTCTCACTGGGCGTACGTGAAACCGGTACGTCCAGCGGTGCCCAAGACGAAGAACGGGAAGTGGGTCCGGAACCCGATCGATGCGTTCGTGTTGGCGAGATTGGAGAAGGAGAAGCTACTTCCCTCCCCGGAGGCGGATCGGACAACGCTCATTCGTCGGGTCACGCTCGACCTAACCGGTCTGCCGCCGACCCCGGCCGAGGTCGACGCGTTCATCGCCGATCACTCTGCTAACGCCTACGAAAAAGTGGTCGACCGCCTCTTGGCGAGCCCGCATTACGGGGAGCGGATGGCGCTGCCTTGGCTGGACGCCGCACGCTATGCCGACAGCAACGGGTTTCAGATGGACGGCGACACGTATCAATACGTGTGGCGCGACTGGGTAGTCCGGGCGATGAACGCGAACATGCCGTTCGACGAATTCACGACCGAGCAGATCGCCGGTGACTTGCTTCCGGACGCGGTCGAGTCAACCCAAAAGGGTCGCGACAAGATCGTCGCCACCGGCTTCAATCGAAACCACATGCTGAACGGCGAAGGGGGCGCGATTCCCGAGGAGCAGCGGAACGTCGGCCTGTTCGACCGGGTCGACGCCACGTGCACCACCTGGCTCGGCCTCACCATGGCGTGCGCCCGCTGCCACGACCACAAGTACGACCCGCTCACCCAGCGCGACTACTACGGGATGATGGCGTTCTTCAACAACGTCCCCGAGTCCGGCGTGCCGGACGGAGGCGTTCCATACAGCATCGCCAAGCCGTGGATCTATGCGGGGACTCAGGAGCAAATGGACCGGATGGCGGCGATGGAGTCGCAATCCGCCGCGGCCGCGCCGGCGGTAAAGCAGATGGAGGATTCGCCGGAGACTAAGGCGGCTCAGATCGCATGGGAGGAAGCCGCCGATCCTAAGTTGCCCAAAGAGATATCGGACATCCTGCGAATCGAACGCTCCAAGCGCAATCCCGATCAGGCGGGAAAGGTTCGCGGATACTTCCTCGATCACGCCCTTCCCGCCGCATCCGCCGATCTTCGAAAGCGGTTCCAGGCGATGCAGAAAGAGCTCGGCGATCTGCGAGGTTCGATACCGCGGGTGATGGTGATGTCGGATCGCCAACCCCGCGAGACCCACATCTTCTCGCGAGGCAACTACGACGCGCCGCTCGACAAGGTGACGGCTTGTACGCCGGCCACTCTTCCCGCGATGCCGGCGGCGACGCCGAGAAACCGCCTCGGTCTGGCGCGGTGGATGGTTAGTCCGGAGAATCCGCTTACCGCCCGCGTCCAGGTGAACCGATATTGGCAGCTCTTCTTCGGCAAAGGGCTGGTCAAGACGCCGGAGAACTTCGGCGTGCAAGGCGAGGCGCCTACCCATCCGGAACTGCTGGACTGGCTCGCCGTGGAATTCCAGGCGAGCGGCTGGAACGTGAAGCGGCTGCAGCGGATGATCGTCACCAGCGCCACCTACCGGCAATCTTCAAAGGCGACGCTCGCATCGCGCAAGCGCGACCCGGAGAACCGATTCCTCGGCCGCGGAGCGCGCTTCCGATTGCCCGCGATGCTTCTCCGCGACGAAGCGCTCGCGGCGAGTGGGCTGATCGACTTAACGATCGGCGGCAAGCCGGTCTATCCATATCAGCCTAAGGGGATATGGGATGGACTGGCGATCACCGACGAGCGCGACTTCACCTATCCGCAGTCGAAGGGCAAAGATCTCTATCGTCGGAGCATCTATTCGTTCTGGCGCCGCACCGTCGCGCCGGGAAACATGTTCGATGCGTCGTCTAGGCAGGTTTGCACCGTCCGCCAAGGGCAAACGTCGACGCCGCTGCACGCGCTGACGATGCTGAACGACGTCACGTGGGTTGAAGCGGGCCGAGCGTTGGCAGCGCGGGTGATGCCTTTGCCGACACCCGAAGCGCGGCTCACCGAAGCGTTCCGCCGAGTGTGCGCCCGACGCCCGGACGCCGACGAGCTCCGAATTCTGCGGCGAAGCCTGGATAGATCCCTTGCGGCGTTCAAAGCCGACCCCAAGTCCGCCGACGCATATCTCGCCCAAGGCGCATCACCACGAGATCCAAAACTAGATCGCGTCGAACACGCCGCCTACGCCTCAGTCTGTCTGGCGATACTGAATTTAGATGAAGCGCTAACCAGAGAGTAATCCGAAGCCCCCTCCTCTTGCGCGGCGATGTTTGTGCGCCGTGGAGGAGGGGGTTGGGGGTGGAGGTTCCGGCACGGGCCCCTTTGTGTGCGATTCCCTCCGCGGCTAGCGACCGCGGAACAACGTTGTCCAACCCAGGTACGCGAAACGGCGAACCAGCACGGGCGGCATATCTGGGTGCCCTTCTTGGAATCGCCTAATCGCGGAGAGGAACCCTCGGCCAACCGTTATGTCGCCGACCAGACGGCGTGCCCTCGCCGTCGCCCAAAGGATCATGACTCCCCTGACAAGAAGCGCCGTGACGAAAACTAAGACAACTGCGAGCGCAACCTGCCAAGCCTCGCGATGAAGCGAGTAAATGACCAGGATCGGCGTTACCGTCAATGGATAAATGGCCAAACCCGAATTAACCCGGTCGGTCAAAAGCGTCAGGGCCACCCCAAACCGAAGCTCATCTGGAGACAGGCTTTGGGCCAGTTCGGCGTTGATCAGCAACACCGTCTTACGCGAAGTGGGTAACAACCCTTGGGCCGGACGGCATGTGAACGAAAGCTCCGGCTGTGCCGGAGAGGCTACTTCCGGTCGCGGAAGCGATAAATCGTCGGCGACCTCAAAAACCAGCTCCTCAAGGCCCGGAGACACGTACCTAAGACCGCCCGTCCAGGGCTGTCCCAAGGTCCGACCTATCGTGGTGACCGTGTCACGCCAGTTCATCCTCCCTTACGGTACTCCGCATATCGTGGCCAGAACGTTTTTGATTCGATTTTTGGAAGGCTTTCAACTCGGGCGGGCCGCCCGAGATACCCACGGGCAAGCTGCCCGTGCCACGTGGAGAGGCAAAAAGGGCTGCCGCTTTGGCGAGATGAGTGGCATGATAAGGGGAGCGGAAACGACGATGAAGTCTCTGGGTCTCTTTCTTTGCCTTGCTACGGCGGTCGCGCATGGCCAAGGCATGTGCCCTCCGCCGCCGGCGCAGACGGCGATCGTGGCTTTTCCGGCCGGAACCATCATTCCGGGGGTCGGTACCACCGATCTCCCGATCACGACGAAGAGCGCGAAGGCGCGGCAACTGGCCAAGCAGGGGTTCGCCCTCATCCATTGTTTCTGGTTCAACGAGGCGGTCCGCTCATTCCGAGACGCGACTAAGGAGGACCCCGCCTGCGCGGCGGCTTGGCTCGGGCTGAATGCGTCGCTCACGCTTCCCTGGCATCGGCCGAGCGAGTATTCCGCGGAGGCGGATTACGCCATCAGGCGCGCGGTCGAGACATGCGGCGACGCAACCGACCTCGAACAAGCGGTGATTGCCGCCTATCGGCTGCGGTCGGTGCAAGTGGACGACCGGGAGAGCGCATTCGAGCGGGCGATGATGCAGGTTGTACAGACCCATCCAGACGCCTTCGAACCCCGCCTCCTCCTTTCCGCGATCCGTACTCAGCTCTGCATGAACGACCGGTACGACAACAACCTGAATCCGCGCGAGGAGCTCACCAAGGTTCTCAAGCTGATCACGCCGATCCTCCAAAAAGACCCGATGAACGCGGGAGCCCTTCACTATCGGGTCCACGCCTTGGAAGGAAGCGCGCCGGATCAGGCGGTGCTCGCCGCCGATCGGCTCTCCCAGGCGGCGCCGGCGAGCGGCCACATGGTCCACATGCCCGGACACATCTACAACCGCGTCGGAATGTACGACAAAGCGCGAGATTCCTTTCTTAACTCGGTGCACATCCACGAAGAGTACGCGAAGAAAATCCCCGGAGCCACCGCCGACATCGACTGGAACTATGGTCACGACGTCGATTTCCTGATCTTCAACCTCGCTGAAATGGGTCGGATTAAGGAAGGTGAAAAGTGGCTCGCCCGGAGCCCCGGGTCGTGGGAGAAGCTCGCCTGGCGGGCTGGGCAGTGGGACAGGCTCGCGGATAAGTCGAAGACGCACTTCTTCTTGGGCATGGCGGCGCTACAGCGTAACGACCTCAAAACCGCCGGCGACGAGTCGCGCAAGTTGGAGGCGGAAGCGGCCAAGAACGCCCTCCCGAAAACCGGACGTTGGAGAATCACCCAAATTCGAATGCAGCAAGTAGAAGCCGCCGAGCTGAAGGGGCTTCTCCTTAGCCAGCAAGGAAACCACGACGAGGCGCGGAAAGAGCTTGCCAAGGCGGTGGCGATTTACGAGCTCGTTTGCTACGAAGAGCCGCCGTACTACCCGCGGCCGCCGTACGAAACCGAGGGGGAAGTGGACCTCGCCGCCGGGAAACCCGAAGACGCCCTCAAGGCGTACCAAAAGGGGCTCCGCGCTCGGCCCGGCAGCGGTTGGATGCTGTACGGCATCGCCCTTTCGCAGGAGAAAGCCGGACATCCGGCGGAGGCTAAGGCGGCCTACCAAACGTTCTTAACCGCCTGGAAGGGCGCGGATCCGGATTTGCCGCAAGTCGTCCACGCGAGGGCCTATCTAAGGGACAAACTCTCTTAATACCAAGGGGAAAGCCCAAAGGAACCATCCGCGACCCGCAGCCCGGAACGGGCGACCTCCTAAAGCGAAGGGCGCAGCCCTGGTAACGGAAACACCGACAATGAAGAGCCCTGAAGGGGCGATCTAATCCCAGACGTACTTCTCGTCGAACTCGATGCCGCTCTCAGCGAAGAACTTTCTCATCTCCTCTTGAAAGGACAGCCTTCGGTGGTGCGCCTCCTGGTTCTGGATGCACGACACGACACCCCCGCAATGGACCGGATCGACAGAGAACGCCGCGTATCCGCTTTGCCAAGCGAAGTCTCTGAGGTACGGCCTTTTCGTCTTAAGCCAACTCGACGAGCTCGTCTTGACATTGCCGATCGTCGAGGCGAGGGTTTTCGTTCGGGAAAGCTGAAATAGGACGTGGATGTGGTCGAGATATCCTCCCACCTGGATGGAAGGCGAACCATCGTTTCGGAGTACGGCGATAAGGTAAGGAAAGAGCTCTTCTTGGACGTCGCTGGTCAGAACCGGCCGACAGTCCTTCGTGCTGAACACGGCGTGGACGAGCACGTTGGCGAGACTCTGTGGCATTTCGCCGATTATATCGACGACTGGGATTAGACCGCCCCTTCAGGGCTCGGGTTCGCGCGCAACTGTAACCAGGGCTGCGCCCTTTGCTTTAGGAGGTCGCCCGTTCCGGGCTGCGGGGGCGCGTCCGCTTTGGGCGGGCCGAGAAACCACTTTATCCCAACGTTGGATTTTTCGGCATAAACTGAAAGGCGGCCCGAAACCTTATGAACCCCTTCTTCGAACGCGACCTTAGGATCTCTCGACGGCAGCTTTTCGGAACCGGCGCCAAGGGGATCGGCGTTGCCGCGCTGGCCGGCCTGTTGACGCAGGACGGATTCGCGTCGCTTCTTCAAGGGCACGCTCAGCATCATGGGAGCGGTCCCTTGCCCGGACTTCCCCACTTCCCTCCTAAGGCGAAGCGAGTGATCGTGTTATGGCAAGGAGGAGCGCCTTCGCAGGTCGATCTGTTCGACTACAAGCCTGAGCTACTCAAGCATCGGCTCGAGGAGCTACCCGCATCGCTTCGAGAAGGGACCCGGCTCTCCACGATGACGTCGGGGCAGAACAAATTTCCAATCTTGCCCGCGATCAAACCTTTTCGGCAGTACGGCCAATCCGGGATGTGGCTGTCCGAAATGATTCCCCATACCGGGTCGATCGCCGACGACATCTGTCTGGTGAAGTCGATGCACACCGACGCGGTGAACCACGCACCGGGGGTTACCTTCTTCTTGACCGGGAGCCAAATTCCCGGCCGGCCGAGTATGGGGGCATGGGCAACCTACGGCCTTGGCAGCATGACCGACGAGCTGCCGGCCTTCGTGGTAATGACTTCGTCGGACGAGAAAAAAACCTGCGGGCAGCTCTTCTACGACTACTACTGGGGGAGCGGATTCATCCCTTCCAAGTATCAAGGCGTCCGATTCCGAAGCGAAGGGGAGCCGGTTCTATACCTGAACGACCCACCCGGCATGTCGCCACAGCTAAGACGAGGAGTCCTCGACGACATCGCTGCGCTCGACAAGCGGCGGCTGGCCGACTACGGCGACCCGGAGATAGAAACCCGAATCACGCAGTACGAGCTCGCCTTCAAGATGCAGACGAGCGTCCCGGAGCTTACGGATATCTCAAAGGAGCCGAAGAGCGTGCTCGATATGTACGGCCCGGATGTTGAGAAGCACGGAAGCTATGCTCACAACTGCCTTCTAGCTCGCCGCCTCGTCGAGCGGGGCGTTCGGTTCGTCCAGCTCATGCACTCCGGTTGGGACCAGCACACGAACCTCGATACCCAACTTGCCCTCCAATGCCGCGATACCGACCAACCGTCGGCCGCACTAGTTAAAGATCTTAAACAGCGTGGCCTACTGGACGACACGATCGTCCTGTGGTGTGGGGAGTTCGGACGGACGGTGTTCGTCCAAGGCGACATCAATCGCGAGAACGGCCACGGCCGCGACCACTTCGGGGCTTGCTACAGCCTCTGGGCCGCCGGAGGCGGATTCAAAGGGGGCGCGGTCCACGGCGAGACCGACGACTTCTGTTACAAAGTCGTCAAAGATCCAGTTTCTGTCCACGACATGCAAGCCACGATCCTGCGCCAACTCGGGATCGACCACGAACGGTTGACCTACGAATACCAAGGCCGGAACTTCCGCTTAACGGACGTTTCGGGCCAAGTCGTGCCCGAGCTAGTCAAGCCCTGACTGGCCAGCCCAAGGCCCAGATCAGCGGTTTGGGGAGATCGCGGGAGGCGTATTCGACGTGGAGCACACGCCGGTGGCTTGGCGACTCGGCTTGGGAGGAGGCATGCAAAGTCAGGGGTCGCATCAGGATCACGCCGCCCGGTGGAGAGGTGTAGGTCTGCTCCCCGTGTTCGGTGACGAGTCTCAACGCCTCGGACTTTGGCAGCTTTCCTAGTAGGTGGCTGCCGGGCACGGCGCGTAGCGGACCGTTTTGTAGACCGCAGTCGTCCAGATGAAGCCGGAGCGCTACCATGCTCGAAAGCACCTCGGACGGAGCCCTTACGTGGTTCATCCCCGCTTTCACCGAAAATGCGGTGAAGCCGGGAACGTCTGCCCGCGATTGGACGGCGATGGTGACGTCCTGATGGTACGGGACTTTCCAGTTAGCTCCGGGGTGTTTGTCGAAGTAGAGGACCCGTACGACGCGGGCGTCGTTCAGAACCTGGGAAGCTAAGCGGCCGAGGGCGCCGGCGGTCGCGAGCTCCCGCACCGTAAAGTCGTCGTGCAAGGTTCGGTCGCCAGCCCCTTCGCCGACGAGGGGCCGGATATGTTCGATCAGCGATTCCACTTCCGAATGCGGAAGAACGTCCGGGACGGTGACGATTCCGTCCCGAGCGAGGTCGCTAAGCCACGGATTGGGCATCGAGATCGCCGAGCGCCCGCTCGATCGCTTCGTAGTCCGGGAAATCGAGCAGGGTTGGGGTCTGTTCCGAGTAGCGGATCACTCCCTCGCGGTCGATGATGAAAACGGCGCGGGCGGTACCGGGGCCGAGGCCGGCGAAATCTGGCCATACGACGTCGTAGGCACGAGCGACGTCGTGTTGAAAGTCGCTAAGCAGGGGGAAGCCGATATTTAGGTGCTTCGACCACTCTTCGAGCACGAACGGGCTATCGTTGCTGATCCCGTACACCCGGGCGTTCGCGGCCTTGAACTTGCCGAGCCCCTCCGTAACATCGCACATCTCCTTGGTGCAGATATGGGTGTATGCACCCGGATAGAACAACAGAACGACGTTCTCCTTTCCGCGATGGTCGCTCAATCGAACGTCGTGGACACCCTCGGCATCCTTCGTTTTCAGCGTGAAATCCGGCGCAACGGTTCCGACCGATAATGGCATGGCTGGAGCGTACCAGAGGTTTTAGGCTCCTTTCTATCGCATCCGAAGCCTCGAAGACGATATCGGCCATAGTCTGGCCGTGCTCACTGTTCGCGTAGAAACCGAGATCGACGCCACGGCCGAGCGCTGTTTCGACCTGGCCCGAAGCCAACGCGCGCACGTACAGTCGGCGGTAGCGACCCAAGAGCGGATCGTCTCGGGTCCGGCCCACGACCTGCTGGAGCCGGGAGACGAGGTTACATTCGAGGCCCGCCATCTGGGGAAGACGCAGCAGCTCGTGGCTCGCATCGTCGAGATGGATCGCCCCCGAAGCTTCGTGGACGAGCAGGTAAACGGGGCTTTCCGGACGCTTCGCCACGTTCACCGATTCGAGGGTATCGAGAACGGAACGCGGATGGTGGATGAGCTGATGCTCGAGGCGCCGTTCGGCGTGGCGGGGCGAATCGCGGAACGACTGTTCTTGGGAGGGTACATGAAGCGGTTTTTGCGAAGTCGCGCCCGGCACCTAAAGCGGATGGCGGAGAGCGGCTCCGGACTGCCATAGTCGAACCCATGGGTTTTCTGTGGGGGATCGATCTGGGCGGCACCAAGATCGAGGCGGTGGTATTGCCGGAGGGGGAGGGGACGGCTTCGATATGCCGGATCCGGATTCCGACCGAGGCCGACCGCGGCTATGAGCACATCATCGGCCAGATCGCTCGATTGGTGGAGCAGGTGGAAAGCCACACCGGCCAATCGCGACCGGAGAGGATCGGAATCGGAACCCCCGGCGCAGCCGATCCGGCGACGGGCCTGATGAAGAACTGCAATACGACGAGCTTAAATGGGAGGCCGCTACCGACCGATTTGTCGAAGGCCATCGGGGTGGAGGCGATCGTGGCGAACGATGCAAACTGCTTCGCGCTCGCGGAGGCCACCTTGGGTGCGGCGGCAGGAGCCCCGGTCGTATTTGGGGTGATTATGGGAACCGGAGTTGGCGGTGGGCTAGTGGTCAACGGCAAAGTGGTCGGAGGCGCCCAGGGGATTGCCGGCGAGTGGGGTCACAACTTGCTGGAACCAAATGGGCAGCCCTGCTATTGCGGCAAACGTGGTTGCGTAGAAACGGTGCTGGCTGGGCCTTTTCTCGAGCGGTACTACGAGTCGCTTTCGGGGGTTCGTCGTCATCTTAGGGAGATCACCGAGCGTACAGATACCGACATCCATGCCGCCGCTACCCTCCGCCGCTTGTACGAGAAGTTCGGAGAAGGATTATCGGTGGTCGTCAACATCGTCGACCCCCAAGTCATCGTTCTCGGAGGCGGAGTCGGCAATATCGACGGCCTGTACACCCACGGCCGCGATGAGCTGCTCAGGTGGATCTTCAACGACCATCCCCGAGTGGATCTACGCCGCCCCACGCTAGGCGACAGCGCGGGAGTATTCGGAGCCGCGATGCTCGCTAAAGCTTGAAGTAGGCGCGCCTTCCCTTAATCCGTCTCCCCGATCAAGTAGATCATCAGCGCCGAACTGGCGATGCTGAACACGTTCATCGCGATTCCGAGAATCCCCCAGGCGGTAAAGAAGCCGCCAGCGAGAACGCTGCCGAGAAGACCAAACGCTGCGCTGATAATCGAAATCCAGCAGAAGAAGTTGACGATGGCGCGAATGAATTCGATTTTCGTCAGCAACCCGATGCCGACAACTACAGTGATCACTCCGACGACGATCCCGATATAACCGAAGAAACCGAGCTGTTCGCCAAGCACGTTGTCTTTGTGTTTGGTCATCAAAATGACGCCACGGCTCACGTCGACGAGTCCGCTTAGCACGTAGTAGCCCGAGATAAAGTAGTAAGCGGGCCATATCCACGGAGCGGTCTGCATTAATGGCCGGGATGCTTGGCCTGGCGCGGGCTTGGGGCGAGCCACGCCCTTAAGATCGGCCTGGCAGAACTGGCAAGACTGTGACCAATCCGGGAGCGAGTTAGCGCATTTGGGGCACTGAATCATGGTATTTCGGACAGAAAACGGCGTACTACCGGCCGGGTTGCATCATGGCAGAGAATTAATGCTCGTCTTGACAAAACCTTGACCGACGCTCGAAGTTTGCCGGATATTTAGTCGGTTTCCCGCACTAGATAGACCAGCAGACCGGCGGTCACGATGTCGAGGATGTTGAAGATCGTCCCCGAGGACGAGACTCCGCCGGCGAGTAATGAACCGACTAGGATGAGGCCACTGGTGAGGATGCGCAGACCGGAAACCGGGATCGCCGCCCGACGAGCGATTTCAACCTTTGTGAGCAGGCCGACGCCGACTAAGGCGCTTAGGCACCCTACGGCCATCATCACTAACCCGGTCCCTACGAAAAGAGCGGTCGGGGTTCCAGGGCTCGGCTTGCCGCCTAGCATCGGCGTGCCCGAGCCGATGTTTTGGAGTCCACCGAGGATGGAATAGCCAGCCGCTACGTACAAAGCGGGGCGAATCCAGGCTGCCTTTTCGATCTGGGTTCCCCTTTGGAAATCCGACTTCCTCGGGCGGGCGACCCCTTTTACATCCGCCTGGCAGAACTGACACTCCTTCGACCAATCCGGGACAGACTTTGCGCAATTTGGGCACTGGATCATAAGGCTACGGCAAGTAGACGGATCGTCAAGCGCCTTTCGTTGCATGAGTGTAGCGATTTCAATCTGGTTCGATCCCCGCCGTTTGGTGGATCAAACCGATCCCGTCAGCCCGCAGGTAGTTCAACTGTTGAGAACAACGCCCCGCGAAGTCCCGTCGGCCCAGCTGAACCAATTGCGGCAGGAGTCATCGAACGGCGAAGCGAAGGTCGTTCTAAATAACGTGCGGGTCGAAACCGGTCTGACGAAGCGGGCCTGGTCACAAACTTTTGACGTCGTACTACCGATCCAGCGCCGGTAGCGTCCATCCTGGGTTCAAGCGAAGTGGGTCAGGGCTCTCCATTTGACCGACCACCGGCCGTCTCGTTTCGTGAGGAGATAGGTGCCGGTGTTCATGTGGAAATTGGGAAACGTAACGAGGACGACCGCCGAATCGTGAGAGTGGCTGTATCCCGGCAGAGTGATGTGAACCCAAGCTCGCCACCCCTCCGCGCGGCCGGGATATGGCCTCTGAAACCTTCCTTGTGAGTTAACGTGGTTCAAATCCACTCGCGGATCTGCGGGTCGATAGCCAGACATTGGGGCTGACGATGCATTGCGATTCACCAGGCTTCTCCGCATTTCGAGTGAAATTTCGTTTGCGTGCTCGAGATCTAGCTCCGAGTTGATCTGGCTATCAGCGAAACTCTCGTCGATATCCAGGTTCGCGTCACCGACGAGGACCGACGCCGGACCTCGAGGGCGGACTTTCTCATCGCCATAGGAGCAGAGATCGGTGAGCACCGTGTCAAGCACCTCTGCGTCCTCGGGACGATAATCGGAGGGAGCCGCTTTCGACTTCCTATTCGGAGAGTTGGACTCGCGTAGCGACTCCGACCATCTCTCTTTGCGCGATCTGCTTTTTCCTCCGGCCCTCCGTAATAAGTCCGCGTTGAGGGTGTTAAGGACATTGCTCGCCATTTCGAGTGGCAACTGATGGCCAGGGCGCCGGAAGTTGGGATCAGCGCCCCGGCTAAGAAGCAGCCGGACCACACTCGGTTTCCCTTGCCAAGCTGCCATCGCGAGGGGAGTATCGCCGCTGGTGCCGTTGATCGGCGCCCCCCGGTCCAGTAGTAGGGCAATCATCGACGGGTCGCTTCCAGCGGCCGCGCCGCTGAGGGGCTGATTCCCTCCCGCGTCGGCATGCCGTATATCGGCGCCTCGGTCGAGAAGATACCTAACGAGCTTACGATCACCTCGATAAATCGCCGCGTTGAGGGGGATCTCCCCATTCAGTCCCACACCGTTGATATGGGCTCCGCACTGGAGGAGAAGACGGACGATCGCGAACGCGCCTTGCGCGGTCGCGATTATCAGAGTTGTATTTCCGGGATACAGCTTGCCGCCTTCGACGCCATCGGCGAGCGAAATCTTCGCTCGAAGTAATTCGGTGCCGTTTGGGTCAGCGCCAGCTCTCAAGAGTTCCCGCACCGCGTCGACATCGTGCCGTTTGACGGACGCGATCAGAAAGGGCGTTTTCCACTGGGCGTGACGGCAAACCACGCAAGCGATGAAAGCGGTCACCATCAAAAGATTGATGGTCACTTAGGCCATTGCGTCACCCACATCGTCAAATGATGAGGATGCCCAATCTAACGCACGTCGAATCAAGCGCCATCGAGGCGGTCGGGTACGACCCGGTGCGTCGTTCGCTGTACCTGCGGTTCGTTAACGGCGGACGCTACGTCTACTACGGCGTACCGCAGGAAGTTCACAAAGATTTCATGGCCGCCCCCTCAAAGGGACAGTTCTTCGCCCACCACATCCGGCCGGTGTTTACCCGATACAGCGAATGGTGACGCCGTAGCGTCGGCGTCCTCGCCGATGAACCCACACGTAGCGTCGGCGCCCCGCCGATGATCCGTTGTCCCGAAGTACACCTGTCGCAGGTACGAGCTAGCCTGAGATCCGGACTCCCTCACCCCCAACCCCCTCTCCCTCCTTCGGATGTACGTGCCGAACGAGGGAGAGGGGGCTCCAGGGCAAAAAAGAAAGGCCGGTTCACTTTCGTGAACCGGCCTTCTTCAATTATTAACTGGGCGACGCCCTTATCTCGCGGGCCCCTGCGGACCAACTACTTCCGACGCTGAGGAGCTTAACGGCCGTGTTCGGAATGGGAACGGGTGTGACCTCCTCGCCATGGTCACCCAGAAATTGTGCAGCGCTAATCGCGCTTTGAAAGTTGCACAGTGGCTCAGTAGAAGCAATTCATCAAACATTCAATACAGCTTTAAGATTCAAGCCCTCGACCACTTAGTATCGCTCACCTTAATCTGTTACCAGACTCACAGCCGCGACCTATCAAACCGGTAGTCTTCCGGGGGTCTTACTCTTATGATGGGAAATCTAATCTTGAGGTGGGCTTGGCGCTTAGATGCTTTCAGCGCTTATCCTTGCCCGACGTGGCTACCCAGCGTATGCTCCTGGCGGAACAACTGGTACACCAGAGGTCGGTTCACTCCGGTCCTCTCGTACTAAGAGCGACTCCTCTCAAATTTCCTACGTGCGCAGTGGATAGGGACCGAACTGGCTCACGCCGTTCTGAACCCAGCTCGCGTGCCGCTTTAATCCGTGAACTCCGGAACCCTTGGGACCGTGTACAGCCCCAGGATGCGACGAGCCGACATCGAGGTGCCAAACCATGCCGTCGCTGTGAGCGCTCGGGCAAGATCAGCCTGTTATCCCCGGGGTAGCTTATATCCGATGAACCCTGGCGTGCCCACGCACCACCAGAGGGTCACTTAGCTCGACTTTCGTCCCTGCTCGACCTGTTTGTCTCGCAGTCAAGCGCACTGTATACCTATACGCTCAACGGCTGATTTCCAACCAGCCTGAGTGCACCTTTAGGCGCCTCCGTTACCTTTTGGGAGGCGACCGCCCCAGTCAAACTACCCGCCAGACATTGTCCCCGTACCCGATAAGGGCAAGGGTTAGTAAACCAGATGCAGAAGGGTGGTGTTCCATTGGTGCCGAAGCTCCCACCTACGCTCTACATCTACATCCAATTCACAATGTCAGGGTGTAGTAAAGCTCCACGGGGTCTTTCCGTCCTACTGCGCATAACCCGCATCTTCACGGGTGCTACAATTTCACCGAGCTTCTCGTTGAGACAGTGCCCAAGTCGTTACGCCTTTCATGCGGGTCGGTATTTAGCCGACAAGGAATTTCGCTACCTTAGGACCGTTAGAGTTACGGCCGCCATTCACCAGGGCTTCACTTCGATGCTTCAGGGTTACCCCCTGACATCTCCGATTAACCTACTGGCATTGGGCAGGCGTCAGCCCCTATACATCGGTTTTCACCTTAGCAGAGACCTGTGTTTTTGGTAAACAGTCGCCTGGGCTGCTTCGCTGCGACCTCTTTCGAGGCGCCCCTTATCCCGAAGTTACGGGGCTCGTTTGCCTAGTTCCTTAACGAGAGTTCTCTCGAACGCCTTAGTCTCCTCGACTCACCCACCTGTGTCGGTTTACAGTACGGTCAGAAACAAGGTATTGCTGTGGGGATTTTCTCGGCCCCCCTCAATTCCAGTTCGTTCACCCCGAAGGGATCCCTTCCCCGGCTTCAGCCTTTCCGCTACTCTTTCAAGTCGCCCAGCCTAAGCCTAGCCCGCAACAACCAACAGTGCGGGATGGAATATTGAGAAGCGTCTTCCCATTGCCCTTGTCCTGGGTCCGGAATTTCGACCGGATGTCCATCGGCTACGCCTTCTGGCCTGACCTTAGGGACCGCCTAACCTCCGTCTGACGAACATAGCCGGAGAAACCTTGGGTTTTCGGCGCACAGGATTCTCACCTGTGTAATCGCTACTCATGCCTGCATTCTCACTCGTGTCCGCTCCACCAGTGCTTACGCTCTAGCTTCACTGCTGAACACGACGCTCCCCTACCGATCAGTAAACTGATCCCGAAGCTTCGGGAGTGGACTTTAGCCCCCATACATTATCCGCGCAAGACCACATTCGGCCAGTAAGCTGTTACGCACTTTTTAAAGGGTGGCTGCTTCCAAGCCAACCTCCTGGCTGTTTACGCGATCTCACATCGTTTCACACTTAGTCCACGTTTAGGGCCCTTAGCTGTCGATCTGGATTGTTTTCCTTTTGACGACGGATCTTATCACTCGCCGTCTCACTGCATTGCTGCTTCAATGGTATTCGGAGTTTGGTTGGATTCGGTAACCCGGTAAGGCCCCTAGTCCATTCAGTGCTCTACCCCCATTGAAAAACACAATACGCTGCACCTAAATGCATTTCGGGGAGAACCAGCTATCTCTGCGTTCGATTGGCATTTCACCGGACTAACCACAGCTCATCCCGAGATTTTTCAACATCAATGAGTTCGGTCCTCCATGGTGTGTTACCACCACTTCAACCTGGCCATGGCTAGATCACGCAGTTTCGGGTCTGCTGGTACTGACTTGACGCCTTATTCAGACTCGGTTTCCCTCCGCCTCCGTCGCTGAACGACTTAAGCTCGCCAATACCAACAACTCGCAGGCTCATTCTGCAAAAGGTACGCCATCACACTTGACTAGATTGCTCTAGACATGGTGCTTTGACTGTTTGTGGGTTGTACGATTTCAGGTTCTATTTCACTCCCCTACCCGGGGTTCTTTTCACCTTTCCCTCACGGTACTGGATGCACTATCGGTGACAGATCGTATTTAGCCTTACCGAGTGGTCTCGGTGGATTCACACGGGGTTCCACGTGCTCCGTGCTACTCGGGTGTCACTTGAGTTCGATTTGGTTTTTAAATACGGGGCTGTCACCCTCTACGGCCGGACGTTCCAGTCCTGTTCCTTTAACCTCTTCGGTACCCTTTTCTACCAACCTCGAATGCAAGCTCCGTCGATTTCTCTTCAGGCCTCCATCCGAAGTCCCCTGTTTAACGAGGGGGATGGTAGTAGTGATCCCAACAACCCCAGCCGGCAAGCCGACTGGTTTAGGCTCCTCCGCGTTCGCTCGCCGCTACTTGCAGAATCTCTTCGATTTCTTTTCCTCCGGTTACTTAGATGTTTCAGTTCACCGGGTTGCCTTCTCAACGCCTATGTATTCAGCGATGGATTACCAGACATTACTCTGATAGGATTTCTCCATTCGGGGATCTCAGGATCAACACTTCTGTGCAGCTCCCCTGAGCGTTTCGCCGCTTTCGCGCCCTTCTTCGGCAATCTGTCCCTAGGCATTCGTCGTACACCCTCTAAAGCTTGCAAATCTTGCAGCTCTATCGAATACTCGATTAATTGCTTCTACTCAACCACTATGCAACTTTCAAAGAGCGTTCTCGCTGGCCCGCCACTGTTCTTCCGAGCGTCCTCTCCGCGTTCCTTCCTTTCGGCTCTCTTCGCTTCGTTTTCGCGTCGGCCTCACTGCGGCTGACGAGTGATATGGTACCCGCGCCCCCACCCCATGTCAAGGGTCGATGAAGATTTTTTCGGTTGAAGTCGATTTGGCATGCAGAAAGCCCTTGGAGTTCCAAATAGACCGTGATACAGTAGTAGGTCCGCCCCCCAACTTTCTTCAAAACCATTGCGTGTCGCGGAAGGCGGGTTTCAGGCGTGAAGTGCGACGAATCGAGCCAATCCACTCTTATCGGTGGATCTCTTCGCGACCCCTCCGATCGACTCCCCGGAGGATACTGAGCGCGTGTTCGAACTGGGCGGCACTCGAATCCCGGTTGCTCCTCGGAAGACCTGATTAAAGTGAGGAAGCGAGCCGGCCGGTCCATCGACCTCGCGGGCATTCAGGCCCTGGAAGAGATTCACGGAAGAGCTTGAACCGGTCCCATACGAAGCCGTGGCGAGAGCCCCGCGGATCGAAATCGCCCGTGGAACCACCTTCGATCAGCTCATGCTATGGCTCGACGACATGCTTGCAGCATTTGCCCACTTGCCGCCCGACAAGCACGGCACGCCCTAGACGCCAGAAAACCACAATGCCCAGCGCCGTAACGCCCAGCGCCAACTTAATGCATCTCTCGGTCGCCCAGCATCAACTGGATCTGGTTGATCTGGCCGAGGTGGTAGACCATGTTCCAACTTGGCAGCGACAAGATGTCGGCCATCGTCATGGATACGCCGCCGCCAAACGGCATGTGGACTTCCTGTTCCAAGTGGTCGTCCGGAAAGGATGAGATGGCGGCGCAGAGTTCGGACATCGATTGGCGTGCGGCCTCGACGCACTTCTCTACCGTGTCGAAACTCTGGCGCAGTCGAAGCGCCTCGCGCCGGGCGTGGGCGTCGAACTCGGGCGGCTTGCCGTCTCGGATGATCGGCAGGAACCAGGCGCCGCTCGTCGCGATCTCCTGCATCTGGCTCAACACCGACCGCGCCTCCGCCATCGGGCACCATTCCGCATGGTCGGCCGGAACCGCCAAGGCGGCTCGACAGACGTCGTCGAGCGCCTTCTGGGTGGACCGCACAACCTGATCCTGATATCGCATTACGGCTCGAGGATATGTAGGCCGGCCTTGTTCCAGTCGTCCAAGAATTGCTTGAGACCTTTGTCGGTGAGCGGATGCTTAAACAGCATCGACATGATTTTGAGCGGCATAGTCGCGATGTGCGCGCCGGCCTGGATCGCCTGCACCACGTGCAGGGGGTGGCGAACGGAGGCCACGAGCACTTCACTCTTGAAATCGTAGGTGTGGATCATGTCCACCGTGTCCCGCACTGCCACCATTCCATCGTCGGAGATATCGTCGACGCGGCCGACGAAGTTGGAAATGAACGTCGCGCCCGCCTTAGCGGCGAGGAGGGCTTGGGAAACGGAGAAGACCAGCGTGCAGTTCGTCCGAATGCCGCGGTCGGAAAGGGTTTTGATGAGCGAGACCCCCGGCTCGATGAGGGGAACCTTAACCACGATGTTCGGGTGCCATGACGCAACTTCGAGCGCTTCCTTAAGCATGGTGTCGTAGTCGGTGGCGACCACTTCTGCGCTGATCGCTCCGTTCGGAACGAGCTCGCAGATCTTGAGCACGGTTTCCTTGAACTGCTTTCCGCTCTTGGCGATCAGCGTCGGGTTTGTAGTCACCCCGTCCAACACACCCCAGTCGGCCGCCTGCCGCACTTCTTCGATATCGCCGGTATCCACGAACAGCTTCATTTCGAATTGAAGTATACGCTCCGCCGGAGCGCGGACGTCCCGTCCGCCCCCCGGACCCCGGGCGTCCCGCCCGGCCACTGCCTGATAAAATAGTTGCGCTATGCCCGAAGGCCCCGGCAGATATTCTCGCGGTTACCTTCCGCATATGAATCTGAGCGAAACTCCGCAGTTCATTACCTGGCGCCTGGCCGACGCCCTGCCGGTAGATTTGCTTCACCGATGGGAGGCCGAGCTGGAAAACAACCCGCCCGACCAAATAAAGCGAGAACTTTGGAGACGAATCGAAAACTTCATCGATGCCGGCCACGGCTCGGAAATTCTTCGGCACCCGATGGCGGCCCGGGCGGTGCAGGAGTCTCTCGCCTTCAACCACAACCGGAAATACCGCTTGCACAACTGGGTCGTGATGCCGAACCACGTGCACGTGCTCTTAACCCCGATAGGCGGGCACCAGCTTGGAAACATCGTCGGCCCCATCAAGAGCTTTACATCAAAGGAAATCCACCGGCTTCTGGGAGGGAGCGGCCCGCTTTGGCAAGTCGATTATTTCGATCGGTGGATTCGAGATGAGAAGCATCTTGGACGCGTTGCTTCCTACATCGAGTGGAATCCAGTGAAGGCGAAGCTTTGCCAGGACCCAGTTTTGTGGCCCTGGAGTTCGGCCAATGAGGCGGCGCACTCTCGGCTTGAGGGACGTTAGGGCCGGGCGGGACGCCCGGGGTCCGGGGGGCGGGCGAGACGCCCGCGCTCCGCTAGGCAAGCGCTTTCGCGGCAGTGAAGAGCTGATCCGCGTAGAAGACTCCGTCATCGCCGCCTTCGGCGCGTAGCTTCTCGCAGAACTGCTCCAGACAGGACGCTCCGGTTTCTAGGCGGTCCGTCAGTAAGGAGTACCCCTCGGCGAGCATCGCGTTGGCCGCATCTCCATACCTGTCCGCGTGGTAGCGATACCGTTGGAAAGACTCCCGAGCTTCCGGCCAACGGCGGCGGACGAGGTGGAAGGCGCCGACGATAAAATGAGCGCTAGCCATGGGCTGGTCGCTCCGTTGAAGCTCGATGGCGAGGCGAAGGTTCTCATCGGCGGCATACTCGCCAAAGGAAAGCGCCTCCTCATCGATCTCAATTCCCGGCTCATCCCAGCCGGGCCATGAGAAGGAGGCGAGGTCGTAGTACATCCCCTTCGCCGCTCCGATCAGCTCCGGCGACCCGGTATTTCGGGCCTGCTCCAAGGCATAGGCAATCCCGGTGGTAAGCGCCGCGCGAGACGCGGCCAGGTTCTTATCCTTCCAATAAAGATCTTTGCCGAGGCGGTGATACGCCTCGGCGGCATCCTTCGGCTTCTGAACTTCGATGAGGCTCTGTACATCAGCCAGGTTTCCGGCGATCATGAGTTCGCGCAACTGCTCCACGCACGTAACTTAGCACGCGACCGCCCCATAATTTGCCGTGCTCTTCGACACTATCGTTGCGCCGATCACGGGCCAACCCCCGGCGGGGGTGGCGTGGGTTCGGTTGAGCGGATCCGAGGCCTGGTCGATCGCAGCCCAAGTGTTTTCCCCTTGGCCGGACGAAGTCGAACCGCGAAAGGCGCTCTACGGCCGATATGCCGCCGGAGACGACGGACTGGCCCTTCCCTTCTCTGCTGGACACAGCTACACGGGGGAAGAGAGTGTGGAGCTATCCATGCACGGTTCCCACGCCTCGGTTCGCGCCGTCGTCGACGCTTGTCTGGCGGCCGGGGCCCGCCTGGCGGAGCCGGGAGAGTTCACCCAACGAGCGTTTTTGAATGGACGGATCGATCTAACCCAAGCGGAGGCCGTGCGGGAGACGATCGAGGCGCTGACGGAGAATCAGCTTCGGCAGGCCGGCCGCAATCGAGACGGCGCCCTCCGGAACGAGATCGAGGAGGTCCGAGGCGAACTGCTTCGCATACTCGCGGCCATCGAGGCGAGCGTCGACTTCAGCGAGGAGATCGGGGAGTTCGACCGCGAAGGAGCGCTTGGGAAGTTTCGCGGCATCCACTTCCGGATCGCTCATCTCCAAAAGGAATCCGAGGTGTCCCGGATCGTACGCGAGGGGTATCGAATCGCTATCGTCGGGCCACCGAACGCGGGCAAGAGCTCGCTCTTGAACCGTCTGTTAGGAACAGAGCGTTCGATCGTGACCGCGATTCCGGGTACCACGCGCGACTTTGTCGAGGAGCGGGCCGATTTCGGCGGCGTCGCGGTAGTTCTGATCGACACTGCCGGCTTGCGGGAAACCAGCGATGAGGTGGAGGCGATCGGAGTCGAGCGCACCCGTCGAATCGCCGAAGGGGCGGATGAGATTTGGTACGTGTACGACGGGAATCTAGGCCTGTCCAGTGACGAAGCGGACGAGTTATCGGCGTTCGGGCGCAAGGCAACTCCGGTCGCCAACAAGTCGGACCTTGGACCAGCGCAATGGCCGGGGATCCCGATCTCGGTCAAGACTGGAGAGAATTTGGACTACCTCGTGCAGTTTGTGCGGGTCAAAGTAATGGCGAACGCACCCGAAATCGCCGTCAACGAGCGTCAAGCCTCGGTGCTTGCCGAAGCCGTCGCTGTTGCCCGCGACCTCCAAGCTGCGCTCAAAGGCAATAGCCCCGACGACCTGCTGAGCGTTCTCTTCCAGGACCTGATCGCGATTCTCGGCCGCATCACCGGCCAAACCGCCGAACCCGACATGATCGACCGAATCTTCCACGACTTCTGCGTGGGGAAATAGGGGGAAGAGGTATTGCGGTTTTGTCCTCGTTGTTCCTTCCACGAGGGGAATCTAAGAACACACCTCGGCCACCCTCGCAGCAAGCTACCAGGCGACCAAAGTAAACTTCTGCGTTATGAGAGTCGCCGTCCTTCCCTTCAACGCTGCCGAGGGGACTAAGCCTGCGTATGGCCGTCAGTTTGCCGCTTTTGCGGCCGAACAGCTTCGTGCCCACGCCCAGGCCGACATTAATCCCGTCAGCTATCTAAGCCAGATCCAAGACGAGGACGGGACCACGCGAATGGCGTTCGTCAACATCGCGGACGAGCTCCTTCCGTACGAACAGCTCAAAGACCTTTTCGAGCAGGCCGAAGTGGACTTGGTCATGGACGGGATGCTTTCGCAAACCGGCGAAACGTTCGAGATGACCGTCCGATTCCATCAGAAGGATAACGAGACGGCGATCGACCAAGAGACGATCTCGTTCCAAGAGTCGGACATCTTCAATCAGCTTCACCGCCTCGTGAAGCGTTTGGCCGACCATGCCGAGATCGGTCTTCCCGAAATGCTGGCGGGCGAGACGATGGAGTTCGGCACCGAGAACCCGCAGGCGTTCCTCGACTTCCTCGAGGGATACGATTCGCTGAACTACATTCAACAGGCAAACGGGTTGGTCGCCCATGAGTTCTCGCCCGAAGGAGCCTACACGGCCCTTCTTTCCGCTATCGAGAAGGATCCGAAGTTCGAGGGCCCGTACGCGGTGCTTGTTCAGATAACCCGCGCGTGCGCCCACTTCCGAATCGGCACCTTTGAGGCGGCGGAAGCCGCGCTCAATCGAGCGATTCAGATTGCTCCCGATCAAGTTGGCGCCTACTTCGCCCTTGGCGAGCTACATCAGTCGGTCGGCTCGCTGAACAAGGCGTCCGAGTTCCTGGAGAAAGCGGTTCAGAAGGAGCCGAACGATCCGGGCCTGATCAACCGCCTCGGCGCGATCCAGATGCAGCTCGGGATGCCCGTCAACGCAGAACGAAACTTCCGAAAGGCGATGGACCTGGAAGACGACGAAAAGCCGAGCGCCGATTTCTTGGCGATGGTTCTGCAGCAGCAGGGACGCGAGCACGAGATCCCCGGCGTGTGGAAAGGAATCGTGGAAAAGAACCCGCAGAACGGGCTCGCCCAGGCGAAGTACGCGATTTCGTTGATTCAGGCCGGACGCGAAGCCGAGGGCGAAGCGGTCTTCGAGCGAGCGCTGGAAACCGTAGACGATTCCACCGCCATAAAGCGTTTCTACGCCCCGGTGCTCGCCCAAAGGGGAGAGCACGACCGGGCGATGGATTTCTACGAGGACGTCCTCGACGTCGCTCCGACCGAGATTCCCGTCCTCATCGAATACTCGCAGACGCTGGAAGCGGCGGGACGAGAGTTTGAGGTTCCGGCCGTTCTCAAGACGATTCTCGGAGCGAATCCGGACGCCAACACCCGCGCCCAAGCGCTCGCCCGGCTCATCGAGCTGGAGCAGCCGAAGCGAGCAGAAAATGTGGATCAGGCGCGGCAGAAGATGGAGGACGGCGATTTCAACGGCGCCCTCGCCCAACTTAAGCCGATGCGTAACTGGCTCGCCGATTATTGGAAGCTATGGGCGCTCCTCTCCTCGTGCCATAACCGCCTTGAGCAATTCCCGGAGGCCGAAGAGGCGGCTCGCCGTTTGCTCGAGATCTATCCCGGTTGCGAGCCCGCGTTTGGCGAGCTTCGCGAGGCGCTGAACGGGCAGGGAAAAGACGAGGAGGCATACCAAATCATGCGCTTCGCCGCCGCCAACAATCCGGGCTCTCTACCGATCCACATCAATCTCGCTCTCGCGGCGAAGAGGTTTGGCCAGGAGGAAGAGGCTCGCGGCTTGGCGCGCCAGATTCGGGAAGCGGTGGGGCCAAACCCCGAACTCGATTTAGTATTGAGCGAAATCGAGCGCTAGACCCGTCTCCACTTCGAGAGAGTATCGAGCATGCGCAAAAGCCCATTGAGAAGCGTTTACGTTTTCTTAGTGGGCTTATTGCTGCTCATTCTGCCCTACGGCAACAACTTCGAAGACCTGTTTCTTCACGCCGGATTGGCCATCCCCGTCGTCGTCGGGATCACCACGGCGGTACGAACCATCGGCGTCACCCTGATGCTCCTGCACCTTTGGGCGAAGGACAAGGCCAGGCGGCAAGCGGGCGAGAAGCCGAACGCCCCTTGGTATATCAAGGCGTTCGTCGTCTTCCACCTGTTCTGCATCACCGTGTGGGCAACTCCAGCGCCACAAGAAGCAGTGCGGACCGGGAAGGCAAAGCCGCTCGGTAGCGATTATCTCCTTGTCTGGAACGACCGCTATCTAAAGACGATCCAACCGCTCCGGACCTATCTGTTCGTCTCCGGATTTTGGCAGTACTGGGATATGTTCGCTCCGAACCCAGCTCAGATCGACTTCTGGGTCGACTCCGAGGTGATCTATCGGGATGGAACCAAGAAGTACTACCTCTACCCCCGCATGTTTCTGCTCCCTCTGCCCAACAAATACGCTCAGGAGCGTTATCGCAAATATTTCGAGCGGGCCAATGACGAAGGCTACACCTACCTCTGGCCACTATTCGCCCGCAGGATCGCCTACCTGAACGATAACCCTAAGAATCCTCCGGTTTCGGTTCGACTAACGAGACACTGGTATCAGGTAATGCCGCCCGACAAGCCTCAGTGGAAGGACTACAACAAGTTCATGTACTACGAGTACGCGGTCGACCAGAAGGAGCTGCAAAAAATGAGGAACATGTGGCCCTGAAGAAGCCGATTGTCGTAGACGACGAGTCGCCGGGGATTCTCCAAAGCCTCGACCGATATTGGTTCGACCACGGGTCACCGACAACGTTGGGGCTCTTCCGCATTCTGATCGGGTCGCTTAGCTTTCTCAACTGCTTTCTTCTATGGCTCCACTGGGAGTCGTGGTTCAGCGAAAAGGGATATGTGCCGGCTTGGCTGGGTCAACTCTGGCTGGACCCTAACTACCCGCTTTTCTCGGAACCTTCCCTGCACAAGATTACGATTCCCCGCATCGACCTGCTGAATGGCGTCACCGATGCCCGGATCGCGATTCCGTTTTTCTTCCTAATCACGCTGTTTTCGCTGACCACCGCCCTAGGACTGTGGACGCGCTTCAGCACGATCGCGCTCGCTATCGGCGTGGTCTCTTTGCAGCACCGTAACGCGGCGATTCTGCACGGTGGCGACACGGTTCTCCGGGTGTCCGTGCTCTATCTAGCTTTGGCGCCCTGCGGGCTCGCGTGTTCGGTAGATCGTCTCATCGGCCTGTGGAAAGGCACCATCGCGCCGGTACCGATTAAGGTTTCTCTGTGGGCCCAGCGATTGGTGTGCTACAACACGGCGCTCGTTTACTTCACCACCGTTTGGTTGAAGTATTTCGGCACCTTTTGGCGGCAGGGAATCGCGACCTACTTTCCTTCACGCTTGGCGGAGTTCTACCGATTCCCGGTTCCCCGCTTCGTGAACGAAGTTCCGTTCGTCTACCTCACTACCTACGGAACGCTTATCATCGAATTTGCGTTGGCGACGCTCGTCTTCTTCCGGCCGCTTCGCAAATACGTGCTTTTGGCGGGTGTGCTGATGCATGGGTACATCGAGTACAGCATGAACATTCCGCTGTTCTCGTTCCTGATGGTCTCGTGCTATCTGTGCTTCTACGACGGTGAGGAGGTTTCAGCCTGGGCCGAGCGGCTGGGACATCGCATGCGCCGCTGGCGCACCGTCGTCCGCTTCCCCCACGGCAGCCAGCTCCGACCCTCTTCCGCCGCCTACCTCGACGCGGTAGACCCGTTGAAGCTCGTCACTTACGCTTCTTCCGCCGACACCTCGTGGCATGGTGAGCGCGCCGACGGCTCGGAAATGCCCTACGCCGTGGCCTCTTGGTCGCGCAGCCTCGGCGCTTACCTCATCGCCTGGATTCCGGGCGTCTGGCACCGGATTTTGCACAAATCGTTGGAAGCCGCTCCGGTTCAAGAAGCTTCCTCGGTGGTCGAGGAAGAGGTTCGCCCCCCACGGAAAGGGAAAAAGGCACGGCGATAGCTTTCCCTTTGGTGTAGGTTCTCGACCCCATGCCTGCCGCCTCTTCGGTACGTCAGATCATCGGCGAGGGGCGCCGACGCTACTTCGGGAGAGTAACCTAACCGTATGCGACCCTGGCAGTTCAGCCGACCTAAGGGACCGGGTTTCGAGATCGGCCAGTCTTACTACCTATCGGTGCTCTGCTCTAGTTCGGTGCTTCCCTCGATCGTGGAGATCGTCAATCCGAAGGGCGAGGGGGGCGCGATGGAGGGCTTTGGGGCGCCACTGGCCGGTGATTCGGCCGACCGCACGATCCTCCATCGTCCTCTCGAGCGCGGAACCTACGTGGTCGCCTCGAAGGACCGTAAAACGGTCATTCGCTTGGTCGTCATCAGCAAAGAGGAAGCCGGATTCGACCCGGAAGCGTTCGCTCAGAGCGCCATGTCGGCGACCGCCAATCCGGAGATGCTCGCCCGCCTGCGCGGCACCTGGAATCTAGCGCAGCTCGTCTTTGAGAGCTTCGACCCGCTGGTTTACCCCGCCCTCGATCTCTTCCTCGGCGTCGCTGCACGGATCGCCAGTCTCGGAGAGGGAGTGGTCGCCGACGCCGTCAGCCAGCGGTACCTCCTCCCTGACGAAGTGTTTCACGTTCCCCGGCTCGACCCGCGAGTCGATGCCCGCGATCACGTAAGCGTCGGCTTTAGAGTCCGCCCGGATGGACGCCATGCGTTCACGATGGGGATGCGGAAATTCAATCTCCCCGAGCATGAGATTCTGAACCTCTTCGAGGAGGACCTGCCCTTCGCCGAGCCGTTCCTTCTGGCGTTGGCGGAAAAGGTGTTACTCGGCGACCTCACCCGCCCCGGCGACCAGTTCGGCGTACCGAAGCTATCGTTCGAGGCCCGGGACGGCGGCTTCGACCAAGAGCTCTGGCAAGGTACCCCCGTCTACGAGCTCCTCCCCCCCACTTCCCGCACGCCTGGAGAATGCCTAAGGGCTTGGGCGACGGAAGTGGGGATAGTTTGAGGGGATAGCCGGGATTTGTGTGGCTTGTGGACTGATGGGATGCATGAAACCACGGACGTACCATCAAAGAGGTTAGGGCCTCAATACCTCGACAGCTCGACAACCGGTACCCTATAGCCTCATGCTTACCCGACCCGATTCTCGGGGGCGCTTTGGCGCCTATGGGGGACGGTTTGTCCCAGAAACGCTGATCCCCGCCTTGGAGGAGTTGGAGCGTGAGTTCGATACCGCCTGGGCGGACGAATCGTTTAAGGCCGAGTTCCGGCGGTACCTTTCCGAATATGTGGGGCGACCGACCCCGATCACCGAAGCGACTCGGATCTCCGAGGAGACGGGACTTCACGTGGTGGTTAAACGAGAAGACCTGAACCACACAGGCGCTCACAAGATCAATAACGCCTTGGGGCAATGCCTCTTAGCGCTTCGCATGGGGAAGAAGCGGATTATCGCGGAGACCGGCGCGGGGCAGCACGGCGTCGCTACCGCCACCGTCTGCGCCCTCTTCGGCCTGCAGTGTGAGGTGTACATGGGCGAGGAGGACACCGTCCGCCAGCAGCTCAACGTCTTCCGAATGAAGCTCCTCGGCGCCAAAGTCCACCCGGTCTCCAGCGGTACCCGGACGCTCAAAGACGCCTTGAACGAGGCGATGCGCGACTGGGTCACCAACGTGGGAGACACCCACTACATCATCGGCACCGCGGCCGGACCCCATCCGTATCCGTACATGGTCCGAGAATTTCAGCGCGTGATCGGCGACGAGGCGCGCGCGCAGTACCTTCACCGGTATGGCCGGCTCCCCGACTGCGGCATCGCCTGCGTCGGCGGCGGCTCCAACGCGATTGGATTCTATGCCGCGTTCCTGGAAGATCCGAACGTGCGGCTGATCGGCGTCGAAGCGGGCGGCCACGGCATCCTCAGCGGCGAACACGCGGCCCCGCTAAGCGCCGGCACCCCCGGGGTTTTGCACGGCAGCTACAGCTACATGATGCAAGACGAACATGGGCAGGTTCTCGGCACCCACTCGGTCAGCGCCGGCCTCGACTACCCCGGCGTCGGCGCGGAGCATAGCTATCTGAAAGACGCCGGACGGGTCGTTTACATGGCGGTCGATGACGAGCCCGCGCTCCAGGCGCTGCAAAAGGTCGCCCGACTCGAAGGGCTCATTCCGGCGTTCGAAAGCGCCCACGCCTTTGCGCCGCTTTGGGATAAATCTCTCTTCAAACCCGGCGAGCGAGTCCTTGTCAACATGTCCGGCCGCGGCGACAAAGACATGGAATCCGCAGCGCGGATTCTCAAGCTTTAGCGGGCTACTTCGTCACCGTTAGCGTCGCCGAGCCAGCGAATGTCGGCGCGGCGGCGTCGATGATCACGTTCGTGTCGGCGGTGGGAACGATAGTGGCGATGCTGAACGTGGCCGTGGTTTTGCCGGCGGCGACGGTGATCGTCGCGACCTTCGGATTGGCGACCTTGGTGTTCCTAGAGGTGAGCTTGACCACGACGCCACTTGGCCCCGCGGGAGCGTTGAGGGTCACGGTTCCGATCGAGGCGACGCCGCCTTTCACGCTTGTCGGGTTGACCGTCAGGGTTAGCGCGTTCGCAGGATTGATCGTCAAAGTGGTCGTGGCGCTCAGGGAGCCAAGCGACGAGGAGATTTGGGCCGTCGTCGACGCGCTAACCGGTAAGGTCGTCACCGTAAAGGTCGCGCTGGTCGCCCCGGCCGGAACCACGATCGAAGCGAGAACGGTGGCGCTTGGGGAGGAGCTATGCAGCGAAACCGGCGTCGCCTCCGGCATCGCTCGATCGAAGGTGAGCGTAGCAACCGACGAAGTACCTCCAAACACCGCGGCCGGTTTTAGAACCTGCACAAAGCCCGAGGGCGGAAGGCTGAGGGTGAACAGGCCGGTCGTGGAGTAGATATCGGGCGGCGAGATGTTCTGGTAGCTCAGCACCGAGGTGTCGGAGCTAAAGCACAAGTGAGGCTGCCCTCCCGGCATACCGGTCCAGGTGCCGAGCGGGGTGCCGTCCGAGCCTCGGAACAGATGGATCGACACCATACGACGGCTATCTCCGTATGCGTATCGCGCTAGGTCGCCCATGGCGACGTATTTCCCGTCCGGCGATATCGTTCCATCGTAAGGGCTTCCCGACACGTAGTAGGTGATCGGATAAGTCATGGCGGAGACGATCTTTGGCACGGCCGAGATGTCGTAGACGCGATACTCGTTGACGGGTGCGGAGCCGCCGATGACCTCGAAGATTCCGAGGAGGCTTGGCCCGGTCTGGGACGTCCGCGCGGAATCGAACCTGAGGATTCCTCGACTAGATACATCTGCTTTGATGGTGCCGGTCAAAGCGCCGTTGGTAGTATCGAAGATTTGAATCGTCGCTTTGCCGTCCATGTTCAACATCGCCAAGCGCTTTCCGTCGGAGCTAAACCC
Source organism: Fimbriimonas ginsengisoli Gsoil 348 (assembly GCF_000724625.1). Lineage (GTDB taxonomy): Bacteria > Armatimonadota > Fimbriimonadia > Fimbriimonadales > Fimbriimonadaceae > Fimbriimonas > Fimbriimonas ginsengisoli. The sequence goes on from NZ_CP007139.1 coordinate 41,961, forward strand.
ACCCGCGATACCGGTGAGCCCCTTGGAATTGCTCGAAGGGATGGAAGTGGTTAGAGTGAACTTCGATCCGTTGAACGCCTCGATAAGCAGAGAAATCTTACTGCCGGCAGTGTCCGACGTCAGCACGTAGAGTTGATCGCTTTTGGGTCCCCAGCCCACATAGTAGATGTACGATCCGGTCGGCGGATACAGGGTCGCCAAGAGCTTGTCGGTACCGACCTGATAGACCTGGATAAAGCTCGACGATTTACTAATGTAGTATTGAGCGTTCGGGCTCACGAGGGCGGCGATCGCCGGAATCGATAGCGCCGGCAAACCGGTAGCCGCGCTACGCAACGTCGTCGCCCAGGTTCCAGGGTTCGTGTTCGCCAAGGAGTGCCAATCGTCGCTCACGAGCATCGGCCCCGAGGCGGTGGTAACCGCATATTGGGAGGTCTTGGATGAACCTTCGAAAAGGTTGTACGCCAGTGTCCCAAGGCCCGAAGTCGTGTCGAGCTTGACGACGCGTGCCTGCGACTCTTGGGTACCGGGGCCGATGAGCGCGGTCGCGGCGGTGGTACCCACTGGGCTTAGTACCAGGGCGGGCGCATCCTGCCCGCTTTGGGTCGGCATCGGATAGTCGTATCCATGGGGCAAAGCTTGGCCGTCCTTTGACGAGTATCCCACGACGCCCCAGTGGCCAAGGGTGGCGGCGCCGATAAAGACCGCCTTCCCGTCGGCGCTTGCCGCGGCGGCCGAATGGTAGGACGGGGTCTTTACCGACCAGAGCGGGGCCAAGGTGGTGGAGTTGTAGGCGCTAAGGGTTCCGTACGCCTCGTAGTAACCGGCGTTGTAAACATAGAGGATCTTCTGATCCGGCGACACCAGGCATGGCGCTCCCACGTTGTTAATCGAGCCAAGTTGCTTTCCGCTGAGATCGTATACGGTCGGACCGTCCAGCGCGAGCTTTTTGCCGCCTCCGAAGAAACTCATCGATCGAGTGAAGGCGGTTTGCCCCGGAACCTGGACAGGAAAGCGATTGATCAGCTTCTTCCCATTTAGGTCGTAGAGATAGACGGTATTGACGTGGCCGGCAGGACCGTTCGACTGGGTAGTGAACCCCAAGGTAGATCCATCCTCGGAGAGACACATCGTATAGGCGGTGAGGCCCGTAAGACTCACCCCAGAAATCTCGACGTTGGTTTGGGTCTGGGTCGCAACGTCATGGATCGCGACGTTCTCGCCCGGCATCTGATAATAAACCTTCAATCCATCGTTCGAAATGCAGGCGGTCGAAATACCAATGCCGTAGGCGTGCAACTGGAACGCAACATAGGACACGAGAGCCCCATTGCTGGAGTTGTAAACGGCGAAGCCGACGTTGTTCCAGATGAGCATCCGGCTTCCGTCCCTTGAAAAAGAGGTCCTCAAGGGCGCCAAATAGCCAAGTGCTTGGGTGGTCAACCAACCATCGGAATGCCAAAGAACCTTGGGCAGCGCCTGGGCCGACGCGATCGCACTCGCAAAGAGAAGCGAGAAGAGGGCGAGCAGATGGCGAGCGAATTTGACGGACCGAGGGTTCATTTGCATCTGTCTCCAATGATCGGCGTTGACCCGTAACCGAGGAACAAATATGTGCGAATGCTACCCGCAAACTATGTTATGGAGGTACCAATAGTCGGAAGTTACTGCAGCGATCAAAAACAAAAAAGCGGGCCGACGTTTCGTCGGCCCGCTTTTCGTCAACGCGTCGCTAAGCGAGCATGCGTTCCGGGGTCGTTCGGTTCAGGAGCAGCCAGTACATGGCGACCTGGAGGACCATCTCCGAGAACTCGGTAGGGTCGGTCGGCTTCTGGATGAAAGAGTTGGCTCCCAAGGCGTAGCTCTCCTCGATCTGGTTGACATCCTCAGACGACGTCAGCACGACCACCGGCAGACGCATGGTCGCGGGAACGGAGCGAATGCGCTTCAGGACCTCAAGGCCGCTTAAACGCGGAAGCTTGAGGTCGAGAATTACGACCGCCGGCATCACCGACAGGTCGCGACCGGAAAAGGAGCCGGTGCCGAACAGATAGTCGATCGCCTCCTGTCCGTCGCAGGCGACCACCACCTCATTCATGATGTTGTTGCGGCGCAACGCCCGGAGCGTCAGTCGCTCGTCGTCAACGTTATCCTCAATCAACAGGATCAGTTTGCTGTCCATACCAGGACTGGAACCTTTCGACATCGTGTTGTTGCTCTCCCTCTCCAACTCCGAGTAGGTAGACGGGAACCTCCCATATACCTATACGGCAAATTATAGTTCAGTTCTGCGGATCAGACGACTCCAGGATGATTACCTGTTCACTTTTCTGCGGATTGAACGAGGGGCAGATTCCCTTCGAAGCTTTACCGCGATGTCAGACGAGATTTTCGGCAACCTAACATCCGCTTCTCCGGCTGGCCCAACGACAATTGGTTGGAGGGTCACGACCCCGCCTTTCCAAGTGTCCCACACTTCCGCGGACCACCTGCCGGGGGAGATACCGGTGACGATCAGTCTCGAAGGCGGTACCGGGTCGATGGCGATCTTGCGCTCGGCGACCCGCCGCCAAGTTCTTTCCTCCTGCCGAACCCAGGCGATCGCAAGCCGGGGACCCGCGACGGCCCATGCGATCAGTGCGGGGGCCGTTCGCTCACCTGCCTGCTCAAATCGGTACTCCGCCTTCACCCAGTCTTGGCCAAGATTCTCCACGATGACCGTATGTCCCCCCGGTGGGATTTCGACAATGCGATCGCCGGCGTATTTCTTGAGAGTGTCGGTAACCCGGTCTCCATCGGGGTCCGGGAAGGCTTCATCGACAATCGACTTGCCGTCTAGAGAAATCCGTAGCGCCGCCCCGCCATAGCCGGAGACATCCCCCACTTCCACCGCAAAACGAGTCGGCCAAGGGAGATCGGTCCGAAAGGTAATCGGATTGTGCAGGTCGGGATGGTTGCCGGTACCGTGCAGAAGCCCCGCCACCGGTCCGCCGGCCGCGCCTGACCGGTCGATGCGAACGACCTTGGGCCGATTCAGCTCCGATCTAGACCAGTCCGCCGGGCCGGACTCTGGGCGAATGTCGCGCCGGAGCGGTCTTTTCGGGGCGACGAGAAATGCCGGCCGCGCCGCGACCGGGGACAGTGCTTCCCTGCCCCAGTCGATTCCGTTCATAAAGTCGGCAGCCGGCCGGAAAAGTGGGTAGAGGTGGCGGGGGTGGATGTATGAGTCCCACCACCACAGCATGCTGCCGCCCGAGGCTCCGCTCGCCAAGCTTGCCCAAAGTGGATCGTGAAGCTGTAATCCGGTCGGATCGTCGTTCGAGCGCGGTCCCGTGGTATCGGCTCCCGCCTCTGCTACGAAGTGTGGCTTGCCGAGCGCGCCCAGTCGACGTTGCGCATGAGAAACCGCGAGCGGAGCGTCGGGAGCTTCGTAGAGGTGCGAAACCGAGTAGTCGAGCTCGGGCAAGGAGAAGATCGTGGCGTCGCCCGCTCCGGAGCCGTTGCCGCCAAAGCTTGTGGAGATGAGGTGCCGATAAGGATCGATCGTTCGCAGGTATGCGCCCATGCGTCGGTGCCACTCTCGCACCCCCTCTACTTGATAGCCGGTGACCCCATCCACCTCGTTCCAAAACTCCCACCCGAAAACGGCCGGGTCGGCTCCCCAACGGGCCACCAGGTAGCGGAGCTTGTTTCGGTAACGGCGGGCGGTCTCCGGGTCGGACCAGAACTGGGACGGCTGGTCGATAACGCCCCCATTGAGCCGATTGAAAGGGGAGCGCTCCCACTCCGGCCAGTTGACCTTGTCGCACAAGACGTTGTACGAATCGATGCACAGCGCCAACCGAATCCCCTTCGCGCGCGCCGAGCTCAGCACGCAGTCGAGTCGCCAAGCGTTGGCAAGGTCGAAGCCTAGCTGGCCCGGTTTTTCAAGCGCGAAAGTCGTCCAACCAGGCGACAGCCAAACCCTCCCCCAATTGGCTCCGGCCGAAGCGTAATTCGGCAGCCAATCGTCGTAATCGCGGGTACCCCGCTCGCCGGCCCAACCGATGTTCGCACCCAACGGGAAGAAAGATTGGCCGGTAGTCAGGCGAAAGCCCCGCGGATTGCTGGGGTCGATACGGACGAATCCGGCCGACGGTTTACCGGCGACTCTAAATAGGAGGGTTCTGCTTCCGGCGGTTCCGTCATGGTCTCGCACGACGAACGAGATTCGGTACGACCCGGCCTCGGTCGGGGTGAACCGAACACGCCAACTTTCAGGCCCCGAGGGGGTCAAAATCTCGCCCGCCGGATAGGTCCTCTCTTTCGCCGCCGCTCCCGAGCGAAGCGCTTCGGTGGAGGAGTAAGCAATGGGAAGCGTAACCTTCCCAATTTCGCGCCGATAGGGACGGTACAAAAAGCCGGGAATGCGTAGGCGCTTTCCGGAGGGGGTTATCACGTCGCCATCGAGCGCCATGTCGGCCGCGTCGAACGGGTCGCGGTACCGGGCCGACAACTCGATGCTCCACTCCGAAATCCGACCGGGCCGTGCCGGTCCAGAAATCATCCGCACCTCGCCGATCGAAGGGGAAAAGCTGGGAGCAAGGAGAAATACGAGCGAGAACATGACGCTTTCAACAATCGATTGTTTTCTTAGAACAATCGATTGTTTTCATGTTATCATGGATTTGTGAGCACTCGCCGGCCGGCCACCCTAAAAGAAATCGGAGAGCGCGTCGGCGTCGGCGCGTCGACCGCGTCGGTGGTGCTAAACGGATCGAAGTCCGGGACCAAGGTGTCCGAGGAAACGCGACGAGCGATTCTGAAAGCGGCCGAGGAGCTTAATTACCGCCCAAACGGACTCGCCCGGTCGCTTAGGAACCGGCGAACCGGAATCGTGGGGTTCTTCTCCGGCTACGAGTACATCGATCCCCGCAACTCGTACATCGCGGAAGTGATGAGCGGCTTGCAGGCGGGGTGCGCGCTCCACCGGTTGAACCTGCTCCTCTATACGCCGCACTCCGGCCATGGACCCCGCGACGTCGTCGCCAACCTGGAAGACGGACGCTTGGACGGGCTGATCATCACGGCCCGGCCCGATCATCCGATCACCGCGTTGCTGGCCGGAAGCCACCTCCCGGTCGTCGCGATCGCGGACCGGATCCCGCAGATTCCGACGGTGTCGGTCGATGCGGCAGAAGGAGGGCGACTGCAAGCACGCCACCTGGCTGAGCGGGGGCACCGCAGGGTCCTGTACGTCCCAAGCGACTACCCGTTCCCTTCCGTCGTCGAGCGATACAGAAGCTTTCACGAGGAGGCGAAGTCGCTCGGAATGACGGTGATCGACGGAGACCCGGTCAGTGGACATCTGGAAAATGCCGCCTTGCCGCCGGAGATCCATCGCCGTCTGTCGGAAGAGGACCTCAAGAGGATCTCAGGTCCCGAGCGGGTCACCGCGATCCAATGCTGGGACGATGCTCCGGCTCACCGGGTCGCCACTCAGCTCGCCGACCTCGGATTTCGGGTGCCGGAGGATGTTGCCGTCGCCGGCTACAACGGCTGCGAGCCTTCCGTCGAACCTCGGTGGAAGCTCACCACGATTCGTGCGGCCTGGCCCAACGTCGGCATGGCCGCGATCGAAGTTCTCCGTGCTTCGATCGAAGGAAACGCTTTCCCTCCTGAGACCACTTTGCCGGTCCAACTTATCGTCGGCACTACCACGTAAAGCGCCGTTACTCCTCGTACGTCCGCGTCGCCGCGGCCCATCTCGAAAGGAAATACCTTAATGCAAAGAAGCAATCATCGCGCCTTCACCCTTATCGAGCTGCTCGTCGTGATCGCCATCATCGCGATCCTGGCGGCCATTCTCTTCCCCGTCTTCGCTCAAGCCAAAAACGCGGCCAAGGGCGCCCAGTCTTTGAGCAACGTAAAGCAGCTCGGAACCGCTTCGATCATGTATGCGGGCGATACCGACGACCAGTTCGTGGCCCAGTACGCCAGCATCGCCAACGGCTACGGATGGCAGCTCTCGTGGTCCATGTTGACGATGCCGTACATGAAGTCGTACGGCATCCTCAAGGATCCGGACGACAACACCCGAACGACGACCGCCTACGATTCCGGCCCCAAGGTGAGCTACGTGGCAAACGGTCTACTGGGCGGGGACTGCGCCGGCGGCGCGGGCGCTTTCTGGAAGTTCCGCGGCGTGATTGGGTTCAATGGTCCGTCCGACTGGGGTCCCACAAACTGGTATGAGAATGGGACCCGCTCGCAAACCCAAATTAACCAGGTCGCCCAAACCGTTCTCTTCGCCACCCGATCCTCGACGCCGCCCGGCACCGACCACGACTCGGCAGCGGGCAAGATGGAAGGCGCCTTCGGAGTTTGGAACGCGGTGTTCCAAGGACCTAGCAGCAGCGACGCCAAGGACGGAAACAACGGCGTTCTCCCAGGTCAGAAGTCGCTCTGGAGCGCTCCCGATCCCACGTATAAGGGCTACATCGATCGCTTCTATGCCGGCAGCTCTCCCGTGGTCTACACCGATGGGCATGCCAAGAGCGTGAAGCCGGAGACTACCGTCGACATTCCGGGAGGGACCACCGACGGCAACGGAGGCGGTTGCTTCAACAAGCGGTACCTGAACCAATGGGACGCGCTACGATAGAGTCACGGTGGCCACTCTTCTTGATGGCCGCCGCCATCTTGCTCGTCGCCGGCTGCAAGTCGGAGCCGGCGGAAGCGGGCTACTCCAAGGACGACTTTTCGAAGCGTCCGCCGCCCGCCGGGTACGGCCCCCCGGGCGGTAACCATGCCACGCCGCCGACAGGTAAGTAACAAAGGGCGCCTCCCTAGGAGGGGCTCTTTGTTTTCCTGAACGTTAACGCGTTAACAGGCTTTGCAGGTATATAATTCGTCTCGATCCGTCACTGCCGCGACTCCGGTCGCCCGAATGTATCCACCTGCTGAAAACATGGCTGCCATCACCGAATCCGCCCACTCCGAGTCGCACGCAACGCACACCAAACCGGACGAAAAAAACCGGCCTGCCGGGTCTGATGCCCCGAAAGATCAACGTCACGATGGTCGGGGCGGGAAGCTTCTTCACCACTTCGATCCTGAAAGACGTGACGCTCATCCCCGGTAACCAGGGGGGCGAGCTCCGGTTGATCGATATCGACGCCGAGCGGTTGGCGTTAACCGAGAAGCTCATGAACAAGATCGTTCAGGAGCTAGGGGCGGAGCACAAGTGGACGGTCCGAGCGAGCACCAATCGCCGCGAACTCCTCCCGGGCACCGATTACATCGTTAACGCGATCGAAGTAAGCGGCGTCGCCTGCGTCCGATACGACAACGACATTCCACTCGAGTTCGGGGTCAGCCAAAATATCGGCGACACAATCGGCCCGGGCGGCTTGATGAAAGGGCTCCGCACGATCCCGGTTTGGTTGGATATCCTGCGCGACGCCCGCGAGCTTTGCCCCCAGGTCGTGGTTCTTAACTATACGAATCCGATGAACATGATGTGCCTAGCCGCATCGCGGGCCGTCCCGGAGATCCCGGTCGTAGGCCTGTGCCACTCGGTTCAGGGGACGTCGCGCATGCTGGCGGAGTACGCAGGCACCCCGTACGAGCGGGTCCAGTGGAAATGCGCCGGCATCAACCATCTGGCCTGGTTCACGGAATTCAACGGTCCAGACGGTAAGTCGCTGTATCCGATCTTGATGGAGCAGGCGCGGGATCGGTCGAGCAAGTTCTCCACGAACGAGCCGGTTCGGAGCGATATGATGCTCCACTTCGGCGCGTTCATTACCGAATCGAGCGGCCATCTCAGCGAGTACCTTCCCTACTACCGGAAGCGGAAAGACCTCTTGGAGAAGTACACCGACACCGGCTACCGGGGCGAGGAGAGCTTCTACGCGAATAACTGGCCGACTTGGCGCAAGGGACAGGATGCCGGGCGTGAGCGCCAGCTCTCGGGCGAGGATCCGATCAAGCTGGAGCGAAGCTACGAGTACGGCGCTTGGATCATCGAGTCGATCGAGAAGAACGTACCGATCATGATCCACGGCAACGTGGCGAACGAGGGGCTGATCTCCAACCTTCCCGCCGACGGCTGCGTGGAAGTGGCCTGTTTGATCAACCACAACGGCATCCAGCCCACGAAGTTCGGAAGGCTTCCCTCGCAGATGGCGGCGATCTGCGACTCGAACATGCGGATGTTCGATTTGGCCGCCGATGCGGCGATTCAGAAGTCGAAGCAGCTCGCGAAGTACGCCCTGGCGATGGATCCCCTCACCGCTGCGGTCTGCTCCCCCGCCGAAGCATTTGAGATGGTCGACCGCCTCTTCGAAGCCGAAGGCGAGTTCCTGCCAGGCTACAACTAGCCACGTAGCATCGGCTCCCAGCCGATGAATCCCAAACGATCCCTCCAGGCACCTCGTCTGGCGGGTTCGTTCGGGGAGATTGCGGCTGGGAGCCGATGCTACTGCCAGTGCAGCGATTTCGATATCCGCAGGCTGGTCTGCTCGGCATTTCGATCAGACTTCGGCCACGACATGACGACGAACCAGACGCGGTCTCCGGAGTGGATGAAGTCTGTGACGACTCCGAATCGTCGTCCCTTAACCGTGCCTTCGCCGTAAGCCACCGCGCGGTCGGCCCCGGCGCTCACCATTAGCCGCTGTTTCCCTTTGAACCCGGTCAGGCCGAGGTCGTTCGCTCGTTGGTTTAGATTGATCTGAGCCTGACGTTGGGATTTGATCTTCTTGGCGAGGGAGTACTGAGCCGTGGCGAACGAGCAGGCGAGCTTTCCAAAGCTTCTCTCATACAGGTACGAAGTTCCTCCGTAAAGAGCCTGCTTTTCGACGAGCGGCGGGATGCCCGGCACCTGGACCGTGACGTGAGGCCCGCCAAAATTGAAGACCCGCCAGGGGGTGGCGGCACGCTTCTGAACGGTGATTGCAACTAACCAGACCGTGAGCACGATTTCGTGACGAAAACAGTGTTGGGGTGGTTCGCTTTACGCAAGAAAAGGGGGATTTGGTCGTGGGTAACGAACAGGAGATCTAGTGCCCTATGCCTAGGATTGAAGGCTAACTTCGGTGTCCCGCTGCGGTCAATGCCTCAATGGCGGTCTTGAGGGCATGCTCCTTCACCAAAATGTAGTCAGTGAAGTAGGTACTGAGGGCGAATACCGAGACGCCGGCCGACGCCAACGGTTCCAGCAAGCTCACCAAGATCCCCTTCAACTGGAAGTCGAGGGGTCCCGAAACCTTGATGCAACGCCAAGAGCGCTCGATGTACTCGTCGGGGTCGGTCGGAGCATCTCCTTCCGGACAAACGAGCGAAACCTCATCCTCGGTAACGGTCACCGACCAAATCTCGGCATTCGGCGGACATGGTGGGACCTCCGAGCCCGAAGGAAGCTTTACCAGGGCGAATCGACCCTCCAATACTCGGAAATCGACGCCGTCGGTCATTGGAGGATTCTACGGTGTGGAGCGGGCATGCGGTCGTCAGGCTTAGGTATTTATCAGCAACCTAATTCGAAAGAAAATCATTTAGGTGCGCTCCTTGCTGAACGCCGTCGAGCAGGAAGGCATCGTGGCCGTACGGGAGGTCGATTTCGACGTGCCGAGCCGGGCATCCGGCGTCCCTTGCCATCTGCAGGAGATGGCGGCTTTGATGGCTGGGGTAGAGCCAGTCGGTGGAGAAACTGACGAAGAGGTACTCGCTCTCGCTCGCGCTCAGGGAGGTCAGTTCAAGATAATCGATCGCCCGGGTAAGGATCAGGAACGAGTTGGCATCGAAGCGTCGCGTGAACTTGTCGCCCTGGTAGTTGAGGTAGCTCTCAACCTCGAACTCCACGCCAAGGCGGTAGTCGGGGCGATCCTTCCCTTGCAGACGGCGGCCAAACTTGGCGGCGAACGCCTGCTCGCTTAGGAAGCTCAGATGTCCGATCATTCGAGATACGCTCAGGCCCGCGTCCGGTCCGTCATCGGGCGGGTAGTCGCCGCCTCTCCACTTCGGGTCGCGGATGATCGCTTGGCGGGCGGCTTCGTTAAATCCGATCTGCATCGCCGAGTGGGCCGCGCAGCTTGCGGTGACAAATGCCTTACGCACGCGTCCCGGGGCCTGTACGGTCCACTGAAGCGCCTGCATTCCTCCCATGCTTCCTCCGGCTACGGCGCGGAGGCAGTCGATGCCCAAGGTGTCGATGAGCCGTATTTGGACCTCGATCATGTCCCGAAGAGTGATGATCGGAAACCGGCTGGCATATGGCCGTCCGTCGTCGGGATGAGGCGAGGCAGGGCCGGTAGTGCCTTGGCATCCTCCGAGAGAGTTCGTGCCGATTACGAAGTACCGGTCGGTGTCGATCGCCTTCCCGGGTCCGATGAGGTTGCTCCACCACCCGATAGCGTGAGAGTCTCCCGTGAGGGCGTGGCACACGACGATGGCGTTATCCCTCGCCGCGTTTAGCTTCCCCCAAGTCTCATAGGCGATCGTAACCTCTTCCAGGCGCCCGCCGGCCTCGCAGTCGAGAGGGCCTATCTGGGCATAGCGCCGATTGTCGGCGGAAGGTGCGGTGCGCTCATTCTCCTGAAAGAGCCCAGGGTCGATTTCCACGCCTAGAGGGTACCGGGATCGGGAGCTTTAGGGGGACACCTGACGTACCCTCCGCCATAACGCGCAGCGTTGTAGCCGCAGGTTGGCTCGTACCTGCGCGACAGATCCCCTCCGATCCACATGTTCGATCAATAGACGAAACATCCTCGCGCAGGTACGAGCCAACCTGCGGCTACGCGTCCTGCGGACGTAGGGGAGTTCAATGTCGGTCGAAGACTAATCCCGTCGATACGCCGGCCGGTTCGGCTGGTTGCGAACGGGAGCGTGGGGGTGGTGGGAGGGGTTTACCGGGGGCTGTTGGCCGTTGTAGGTCTGTTGTCGATTGGAGCCGTAGGTGCCGGCGGCTGGGCCCTGCGGAGTTGGCGCCGCTTTCTTGGCGTCGATCGCCAAGAGCCGGTCGAACTCCATCGGGTCCTTCGATCGCTGACGGGCATCTTCTTTGGTGACCAAGCCACGCTCGACAAGATTCGCGAGCGCCTGATCCAGCGTGTTCATTCGCTGCTTCGCGCCGGTTTGGATGATCGACCCAATCTGGTAGGTCTTGCTCTCTCGGACCAGGTTGCGGATGGCAGAGGTGGCGACCATCACCTCGTGGGCGGCGATCCGGCCCCGGCCGTCTTTTCGGCGAACGAGGGTCTGAGAAACGACGCCAACCAGGTTCACGCTGAGCTGCATTCGGATCTGCTGCTGCTGGTGCGTCGGGAAGACGTCGACAATACGATCGACGGTCTGAATCGAGTCGACCGTGTGCAGAGTTCCGAAGACGAGGTGCCCGGTTTCCGCGGCGGTGATCGCGAGGTGGATCGTCTCCAAGTCGCGCATCTCGCCCACGAGAATCACGTCCGGGTCTTGGCGAAGCACGTACTTGAGAGCGTTGGCGAATGAGACGGTGTCGACTTCCAGCTCGCGCTGGTTGATCAGCGCCACATGGTCCTCGTGCACAAACTCGATCGGGTCCTCGACGGTTACGATGTGTACCGGCTGGGTTCGATTGATTCGATCCAACATCGCCGCCAAGGTCGTCGACTTGCCCGAGCCGGCCGGACCGGTGACGAGGACAAGCCCGCGAGGGCGCTCAATGAAGTCGTAGGTGGCCGGTGGCAGGTTGAGATCCTCCATCGACTGGATCTCGTAAGGAATCACGCGGAAGGCGGCTTGGACGTGACCGCGCTGCTGATAGGCGTTTCCTCGAAATCGGGAGATTCCCGGCAACTCGAAGGAGAAGTCCAACTCGAGATCTCGCTCGAACTTGACGATCTGCTGCGGGCGCAATAGTTTGTACAGCTCGGCTCTGAATTCTTCGTTCGTGAACGAAGGAGCCTCCACCTCTAAGAGGTCGCCGTGAACCCGGAGGTATGCCTTCCCGGTGTCCGTTTTGAAGTGGAGGTCCGAGCCATCCGCCTCAACCGTCTCGATCAGGAACGACTCAACGGACCGCACTTGGCTGCACCTCCACGAGTCCCATATTCGCGGCTCGGCGCACGAATTCCTGAGCGTTCGAACACTTGGCCAGCGCGTGTTCGTAGTCGATCTTTCGCTCCTTCACCAGGCGCAATAGGCAACCATCGAGGGTTTGCATGCCGAGGTCCGCGCCAGTCTGAATATCCATATAGAGCGAGTGAGTCTTTCCGTCGCGAATCAGCGTCCGGATTGCGGATGTGGCCACCATCACTTCGTACGCCGCCGTTCTGCCGGTGCCGTCCAAAGTGGGAATAAGCGTTTGCGAAATAACCGCCTGAATAGTAGACGATAGTTGGGTCCGTACCTGGGCCTGCTGCTCGGGGGTGAAGACGTCGACGATGCGGTCCATCGTCTGGGCGGCGTCCACGGTGTGCAGCGTGGATAAAACCAAGTGGCCGGTCTCGGCGGCGGTGATCGCGAGCTGGATCGTCTCCAGGTCGCGCATTTCGCCGACGAGGATGACGTCCGGGTTTTGCCGCATCACGTGACGCAACGCCTCCGAGAAAGAATGCGTATCGGTGGCCAGCTCGCGCTGGTTGACGATGGAGGTCTTATCCTTGTGCACGTACTCGATCGGATCTTCGATCGTCATGACGTGGGCGCGCTTGTGGCTGTTGATATGATCGATCATCGCGGCCAGCGAAGTCGACTTACCGGAGCCGGTCGGCCCGGTGACGAGGATCAGACCGCGAGGGAGAAGCGAAATCCGCTCGCAAACCGTCGGCATCCCCAATTCCGCGATCGTTCGGATTCGGTGCGGGATGACGCGCATGACGGCGCCGATATGGCCCCGCTGCCAAAACATATTCACCCGAAAGCGCGAAACGCCGGGAAGGTTGTAGGAAAGGTCGACCTCTTTCTGCTCTTCAAGCCGCTCCAGGCGCTCTTCGTTGAGCATCCCCAGAAGCATGTGGTCATGCTCCGAAGGAAGCATCGAGTACTGCGGAAACCGCTGGAGCTCGCCACGAATACGCATGACGGGGGGCTGTCCCGACTTGAGGTGCAAATCACTCGCGTCGTTCTCAACCAGCGCGGCAAGCAGTGAGTCGATCGTTATGGCCATCGGCAGACCACTTCTCCCTTCTTCATCATCATCGCACCCAACACCGGAAATTCCAAGGGGAGACCCGCGCCAGGGCGTTTGGCCCACACATTTGCGCCAAATAAGGTCGTCGTAGCGACGACTGCTCCCGCTTTGCCAACGGCAGCACTGCCGTTGGCTTGCGTCGGATGGGCGATCCTTGGCGACATGTTGGAATGTAGGACGTTAGCGGCGAAGCATTTGCTTGAGCTCGGAAGCGACGCCAGCATTCTTCATCGCGGTTTCTTCGCTGATGATTCCGGCCTTTACGTACCGGACGAGACTCTGATTCATCGTCTGCATGCCCCAGAACTCGCCTTCGTTCATAAGCGAGTAAAGGTCGCTAAAGTGGCCGTCTTCGATCTTCTTGGTGACCGTCGGCGTGCAGATCAGGATTTCCAGAGCGGCTACGCGCCCTTCGCCATCCGCCCGCGGAACGAGCTTTTGCGCCACGATCGCCCGTAGAGAGCCGCCCATTCGCTGGCACATGTACATCTTCTCGTGCGGCGGGAACATGTTGATGACGCGGTCCATCGTCTCGTACGCGCTGGCAGTGTGGACGGTGGAGAAGACGAGGTGGCCGGTTTCACCGGCTTGGAGGGCGATGCCCATGGTGGTGACATCGCGCATTTCACCGATGAGGATCACGTCCGGAGCTTCACGAAGGGAGGCGCGAAGCGCGGGCTGGAAGTCGAGGGTGTCGATTCCGACTTCGCGTTGGCTGACGTACGCCTTCTTATCCGCATGAATAAATTCGAGCGGGTCCTCGACCGTGACCATATGGCAGGACCGGTTCTGGTTGATGATGTCGAGCATCGCGGCGAGGGTGGTCGTCTTTCCGGAACCGGTCGGCCCGGTAACCAGGACGAGCCCCATGCCGTGCTTGGTCAATTCCGCGAGGGTCGGCGGCAAGCCAAGCTCCTCGAGGGTCTTGATCCGGAGCGGGACGACGCGGCTGACACTCGCCCAACCGCCTCGGTTCATGTAGATGTTGCAGCGAACGCGGCAAAGACCTTCGACCGTGAAGCCGAGGTCCATTTCCATGGTCTCCTCGAAAACACGCCGCTGGCGGTCGTTCATCAACTCGCCGAGCATGCGCTTGACCGTTCGTTCGTCGAGCACCGGGAGCTCGGGGCTGATCGGGCTGATCACGTTGTAGCGCTTGCTCATCGGGACCTGGCCGGCTTTGACCATAAGGTCGGACGCACTGATGTCGTACGTCATCCGGATGAGCTGATGCATCGTAAGGGAATCGAGCGGAATCATGGCTTGGGTTTAGGCAACTCCTCAAGAAGATAGTGAGAGATCTATGCGCGCGTCCGTGGGCGGCCCCGAGATAGGAGCGAGTATACCAACGCCCCGAAGGCGAAGGCGGCAACGACGAGAAGGGCGATAAGGGTCCAGTCGGTATGGGCGGAGGCCGCCTTTACCGGCTTCGGAGCGGGGAGCTCCCGCTTATCGTCCGGGATAATAATTTTGTCCGGGTCGTGGCCCAGAAGCTTGATCCGATACTCGGTACCGAACGGAGCTTCCTCTACACGACCTTCGAGTCTGGCACCCGAGCAGCCGGAGCTCTCGGAACATGCCTGCAGCGTATTCGTGCCCGCCCGTTCCCCCTCGAACTGGACCATGAGTGCATCGAGCTTATCGTTGGCGCTCGCGAGGGCAAAGCTTCGGGCGATCGGTTGAAGCCGCAGAATTCCGTGCTCGCGGTCCACAAGACCACCCATCGTAAAACTCGCTTTGACGACGCTCGCGCTGGGGTCGCTAGCGTCGAATCGATGGTCGAGAATCGCAACCGCGCCCGGCACGAAATGGAGTTCCTTCCCCATCAGCTCGATCTGGCTTCGGAGAAGTTCGTGCGAGTAGGTTGGCTTGAGTACCGTCACTTCCAATAGCGACGGCCCTATCGGCGGCGTTCGAACGACGATCGTCGCGTCGAATCGGGTCGAATTAAAAAGGCTGCCGCCCGCCGACTGACCCAGGCAACACGCCGCAAGCGAAGTAAGCAGGACAATGGGCGCCAAACGCATCAGGGGAACTCTACCAGCGCATCAGCGCAGGGAATGAGAAATGGACGGAATGAGTTGGGCGGGAAGTTCGCGGGGCGGCCACGTTGCGGTGTTTCGCTTCGCTGGCGTTGGGGTGGATTGGCGCGGGCTGTGGCATGTGAAGTGAGCGAACGGATGGGTCTTCTGCGACGTCTGGGGCTCATGGGTCTCACCCGTCCCATTCGGCCCACAAGAGATGTTTGACTTGAGAACACCGAAAATCGGACGGAACCCAAAGTGCGGATTGGCCCACAAAGATATGCCGAGTCGCCCGAAGATAATTCGGCGAGAAGTTTTGGGGCTATAATGCGTCCCCTAAGGGTTACCTGATGAACGAAGAAATGATCCACGAACCGCTGAGCGGCATCCTGCTCACACCCGAAGGGCACGCGGCCCTGCAGCAGGAGCTGGAGTATCTCACCACGGTCAAGCGGCCGGAGATTGCCGACCGCATTCGTGAAAGTCAGCAACATGGCGAGTTCAGCGAAGACAACAGCGAGCTTGACGAAGTTAAGTTCGAGCAAGCGATGGTCGAGAATCGAATCGGCGAGCTGAAGGCGATCTTCGGCAATGCCCATATTCTCGAACCGGACAATATTCCGACCGACCGGGTCGGCATCGGCTCGCTGGTAACCGTCGAGGATCTGGAGTTCTCGGACAAGTTCGAAGTTCGAATCGTGAGCAGCATCGAATCCGATCCGTCGCGAGACCTGCTTAGCAACGAGTCACCGATGGGAACCGCGCTCTACGGCCACGCTCCCGGCGACTCCGTCGTTTTCGACACTCCGGACGGAAAGAAGCGCTACAAGATCCACACCATCACTCGATGAGCGACCAGAGGCTCTAGATCCAAGTGCCTCGTTGCCTTGGATCCTCGTTGCCTTTTCGTAGGCGTTTTACGCCTGATGCCGTTTCCTAGATCTCTTCGTCCGCGACGCCGACGGCGGCGGCGGGGACTCCGCTTACCTGTTTGATCTGGGAAAGCAGCTTTTTGAGCCACTCGTGCCGGGCCTCGGCCAAGTAGAGCAGGTTCTGGTACGCGGCGTCCTGGATTGGGCGGTTGAAGGAAGTTGCCTCCAAATCGCGCCGGAGATCGGCCACGAAGTGCTTGCTCTCCTGAAGCCACGTCTTAACGACCCGCATCTGCTCGGTGGTGCGCAAGCGGCCGAGAAAGTAGCTGCGGGTACGGATTGGGTCGACCAGAAACGCCAACTCTGTGCGATCTGGGGGGAAGGTCAGCCAGCTGTGCAACAGCGCTTCGCCGTGCGGCGTGAGCTCATACTCGGTGCGCTCCCGGTTGGGAACGCCCACGCGCCGCGCCTCTAAAAGAAGGTTGTCTTTTTCAAGTCTGCGTAGTACCCGGTACACGGAGCCGCTTTCGGCGCTCCACCGACCACCTCGCATACGATTCATCTCTTTCCTCATCGCGTAGCCGGAAGAAATGTTCTCCCCGACCATCGCTAGGATGAGGTACTCCAACTCACTGTAAGGACCGGAAGTTCCCATGGTTTTTGTGGCGATAAGCAGATAATTTGTCCCCCAGCGACAAACCGCCGGATAGGTGGTTCTACTGTAACCGGAAATCGTGCCAGGTGCAATGTCTCGCTCACATTCCTGTGCCATAACCGCTGCACTTCGCGTGATGTCGGTGTCTATCGGCTTTCCGGCGGGGGTATCATGGGCGAATCCCTCGCGTATCTCGCCGGGGTCTAACGTAGATGGTAACAACGTCGATGTCGAATAGCGGATCTGGCCCGGACGACCCAAAACAGAAAAACCTGCCGGAGCCCGGCTCCTCGCGACCGCGCGGGGGAGTTCCGGTTCCAAAGAGCAAGCGAGGCTTGAAGGGGTTCTTCAACGAAGTCGTCCGCGAGATGAAGAAGGTGAGTTGGCCAACTCGGGCGGAAACCAACCGTCTCACCGGGGTCGTGCTTGCCGTCTGCGTTATGTTGGTGATCTTCCTCACCACCATCGGCTACGTCTTCCAGTTCATCGTCGATTTCATCACGAAAGGACGGGTGGGGTAACAGATGCCTAAGGCATGGTATGCGGTCCACACGATCGCGGGTCACGAAAACAAGGTTAAGGACGTCTTAACGCGTCGCGCCCAGGTCGAAGGATTCTGGGACGTCGACATGTACCAGATCCTCATTCCCACGGAGCGAGAGATGCAAACCCGAAACGGCAAGCGATATGAGATGGACCGGAAAGTTTTCCCGGGCTATATCCTTATCCAAATGCAGATGACGGACGACACGTTCAAGCTCGTGAAGTCCACCAGCGGAGTAACCGGGTTCGTACAGAGCGGCAACAAGCCGGTTCCCCTCGAAGAGTACGAGGTGCGCCGCATCATGACGAATCTCGAGGCGAGCAAAGAGGCGCCGAAGGTTAACTGGAACAAGGGCGACGCGATCCGCGTCGTCGAAGGCCCGTTCTCCGACTTCACCGGAAAGATCGAAGAGGTCACCCCGGACAAGGAGAAGCTCAAGGTCCTTATCAACATCTTCGGCCGCGACACCCCGGTCGAGCTCGACTTCTCTCAAGTCGAAAAGCTGTAGCGCCCGTGGCACGGGCGGCCCGCCCGTGCGTATCTCGGGCGGCTCGCCCGAGTTAACGAGCCTCGATAGGTAACCGGTCATGGCCCCCCTCGATTCTCCTGTTTCGGCCCGTTGGTTGATCGGCGCCCGAAACGCCGAGGCCGAGGCCCGACTGCAGAAAGAACTCGGAATCCCTTCTCTGGTCGCCGCGATTCTCGTTCAACGCGATCTGGCTGATCCGGCCGCGGCATATAAGTTCCTCAATCCTTCACTCGACGACCTCCACGATCCTCGCAAGCTGCCGGATTACGAGCTCGCCAAAGACGCGATTCTCGGGGCGAAAGAGCGAAAAGAGCTGATCTTCGTCCATGGCGACTACGACGTCGACGGCGTCACCAGCGCCGCTCTCCTCAACCGGTTTCTCACCCGCATCGGCTGCCAGGTTCAAACGCACGTCCCGCACCGGATGCGCGAAGGGTATGGCATCCACCGGAGCGCGGTCGAAGCCGCCCGGGTCGCCGGGGCCAAGCTGTTCCTCACCTGCGACTGCGGAATTGCCGCCCACGAGCAAGTAAAAATCGCCCGCGAGGCGGGGATGAGCGTGGTGGTCACCGACCATCACACCGTCGGCGAGTTGCCCGACGCCAACGCGGTGATCAACCCGCATCGCCTCGACTCCGAATACCCATTCGACGAATTGAGCGGCGCCGGAGTGGTCTTCCGCCTATGCGACGGGCTCAGCCGCGAGCTTGGAATCGACCTCGCCGGCTATTACCGGGCTTTTCTGGACCTCGCCGCCCTCGGAACCATCGCCGACGTGATGCCGCTCGTCGATGAAAATCGAATCATCGCCCGCTTCGGCCTGCAGCGGCTATCCGAAACGAAGAAGGTCGGGATTCAGGCGTTGATGCGCGAAGCGAAAATTATTCTGGATCCGGGCAAGTCGCTCCGGTCGTATCACGTCGGCTTCGTGCTCGGCCCTCGGCTGAATGCCGCCGGGCGGTTGGACGACGCCGACCTCGCCCTCCAGCTCCTAATCGAAAACGACGAGGTCAAGGCGGCAAACCTTGCTCGAACCATCGAGCGGGTCAATTCGGACCGCCGAACCGAGCAGCAGCGGATCGTCGACGAAGCCACGGAGATGGTCATCGCGAACGGATGGCATCAACGAAACGTCATCGTCGTCGGCAACGATAGCTGGCACTCCGGCATCGTCGGTATCGTGGCGGGGCGCCTGGTCGACCAGTTCCATCGCCCGACCTTCGTGGTAACGATCGACCGAAATAGCGGAATCTGCAAAGGCTCCGCCCGAACCATTCCGAACTTTAACCTGGCGGAGGCGATACACGCCCACCCGGAGCTCTTTCTCAGTGGCGGAGGCCACGCGGCCGCTGCCGGATGCTCCTTCCATTTCGACGACTTTGAGAAGGTCGCCGATACGCTGCATCTGTACGCGGGCAAGATGCTGACGCCGGACGACTTTCTTCCCACGGTCAGGATCGACGTCGAAGTCGACTTTTCCGAGGTTAACCTACAAACGGCGGAAGCGCTCCAAATGCTCGAACCTTTCGGGTGCGCCAACCCCGAACCGGTGTTCGTCGCCCGGGGAATCAGCCTCGCCCAGATCTTGCCGACCAAGAACCCCGCCCACGTTCGGCTTCTCCTTCGCTCCGGCTCCTCCTCCGCCGTCCCCGGCATCGCCTTCGGCATCGGCGAGCGCCTAACCCAAACCGGCGCCGGCACCCTCGCCGACCTACTCTTCCAACCTAACGTCGAAGAATGGCGCGGCATGCGCTCGCTCAAGCTGCAAGTCAAAGACTACGTCCAGTGCTAGTCCCAAGGACCGCTGGTCTTTAGACCGGCTCCCTCTGCTCAAGGCCCGCGATCATGGGCGAGAACTGAGTCATAACCATCCGGATAAGCGTCTTCAAGGCCATCCACAGGCGGGGTCGCATCTCCATGACTGATCCGCCCTGTAGCCGAGCTTTAGCTGCGATTCAAGGCCCCTCCGGGGATAAGGGGTCATCACCAAAAATAGAATGACAGTAAAGGTTCACCCGTAGCCCGGGGATTTATCCCCGGTAGAACCTTGAACCGCGGCTAAAGCCACGGGCTACGGGTACGAAAAGATGGTTACTCTATTCTTCCGACCCCGTGAGGGTTCTTCAGAAATTAGCCCCGGGTCAGCAGACCCGGTGGTTAAGGGCCGCCGCCCTCCCCGACCCCGGAAGGTGGTCGCAGAACCCACCGCCAGTCCGGGATTGGAATGGAGCAGGTTCGAATCATCCGTGGACACCGTATCGTAGACTCTCTATACAATGCCTATCGGCCGCCGATAAAGGCCTTCTTCGGGATGAACAGCCGATGCCCGCTAGAGAAGCTGACTTCGATCCCCTCGGTGCTCCAAGTCGTCTTATCGACCGACACGCTCCCCCCTGCGTCAAAAACCGCCGAATAGCCATAGTCGTGTCCTCCCCCGGGCGCTACCCAAATCTCGGATGATCGGGGCCAACCCACCCAGTTCCACTTGATCGGCCCCTCCACGATCGTAAGTTCGTACGGATCGTAAGAACCGTAGTTGACCCCGGCAGGTTGCGGAGATCGGTAGAGGACCTTGCCGGACGACATCGCCGAGAGCGACAAAACCACCAGCGTGTATAGGGCTAGGATGCCAAGTCCAAAAGCTGCCCGAAAGAACCGTTTCATCTTCTGACCTCGGGCCCACGACGATTAAGACCAAAAAGCCGGTCACCGACCATATTTTCCGTCACTTCTTCTGGATGTACGGATTGATGAAGTAAGGGTGCCGCTCCCCTTTTTCGGACGATTCGATGAGCTCCTTAAAGCGTTTCTCCTTCGTCTCCTCGCGTTTCGGGCTGGTCACCCACCAGATCGCGTGCCGCCGGTAAGTGGGGGGTTGGCTTTGGAAGAACTCCCATGCCTTCGGATGCGCCTGAAAGCGCTCCCTTAGCTCGTCCGGAAAATCGTGCGGACGCCCTTCATACGAATAGGTTTTTGACTCGATCCTCTCCTCGTAGATCTTCAGACCGGCAGGGCGGACTCGTCCCTCTTCGATCAGCACTTTCATTCGCCGAAGGTTCACCGCGCTCCAACTACTTTTCGGTCGCCGGCGGACGAACCGAATCGTGTACCGCTCGTCGTCCACACGCCGGCGAATCGCGTCGATCCAGCCGAAGCTCAGCGCCTCGTCAACCGACTCCGGCCAAGTCATCGACGGGATGCCGGTCCCCGTTTTGTAAAAGCCGACCAAAAGCTCGTCTTCCACTTCATGGTTCTGCTCGAGCCAGGAACGAAACTGCAAGGGAGATTCGAAGTAAACCGGTTCCATTTATCTCAACGGTTAAAGGTTATCTCCCCGGATAAGTCCCGGAAACTTCAGATTTCGCTGGAAATTCGGAAGATGCGGGTACCTGCCTTCCTTGGTCTCAATGGAAATGCAGAAAAGAGTCGAGAGAACTTGCCTCTGGAAAGAACAGAGTCATAATAGAAGCGTTACGATTCCATGTTACGTTCCCGTTACGGACTCCTGCCCCCTGGTGGCCGGCAATCACGATACGAGAGCACTGCAGCGAACCGGAACCAGAATCCGCGGGACGGTACCCGCACAGGAGATCGAAATTGGCAAGCAAATCCTTATACGTCGGCAACGTTTCGTATTCCTCAACCGAGGAATCGCTGCTGGAGGCGTTCGGCGCCCATCAGCCGAGTAACGTTCGCATTATCGAGGGGCGCGGCTTCGCGTTCATCGATGTTCCGGAAGACAGTCTCGAGGCCGCGATCGCTGAGATGAACGGTAAGCAGGTTGACGGCCGAACGCTCACCGTAAACGAGGCCCGACCCCGCTCCGGCGGTGGTGGCGGCGGTGGTGGCTATGGTGGCGGCGGCGGCGGTCGCTCCGGAGGCGGCGGCGGTTACAGCGGTGGCGGCGGTGGCGGCTACGGCGGCGGTGGTGGCGGCGGCTACGGTGGAGGCGGCGGTGGCCGATCCGGCGGTGGCGGCGGCTATGGCGGCGGCGGTGGTGGCCGTGGTGGAGATCGCGGCGGCAGCGGCGGTGGCTACGGCGGCGGAAAGCGCAAGAGCTACTAAGCCTCTAGAACCTTAAAAGCGGCTCGGCCATATGGCTGAGCCGCTTTTTTGGTTTAAGATAAGAAGGAAATGCCTAGTAGAAATGCCTGATTTGTATACTGCACTTCAGGCAGTTGCACTTGATTGCACTTGATTGAACAGGACCCGTTATCGCTGCAAGACCCACTGGCGACCAAGTGGAGTCAGAGAATAACCTTTGCCGTCCGCCTTCAGGTCTTCGCCCATGACCGATCGTGGGCCTGGTCGTAAGTACCCCTTCTGCGAAAGCGACCAAGCGGCATCCATAAGCATTACCCCCAGCTCGGGCAGGCTAAGCGGCCCCTTAACCCCAATACTTTGCAGACATTGGAAGACCCAAGGCAAGTACAGGTCGAAGTCGTGGTTGTGAGGATCGTATGCTTTCGAGCATCCGGTCGAATCCGCAAGAAACTCGCGGATGAACTCCTCCGCTCCCTCTAAATTTGCTAGTTCTCTGCATTTCGTTGAAACCATGGTCTCCACCTCGAGACGTGACTTACCGACAATGTACGACACGCTTTGCACTTTTCCCAATTTCCGGCTCGTTCAAAGTTGTCGCCGACATCTTTTCAAAGAGCCACTTATACGTTAAACTAACCACGAAATGCGTTCTCATGTACCCCTATCGCTACTCGCCTTTGGTGAGCGTAAGACATTGATGGAATGGGCCCAAGATGCCCGTTGCCAGGTGTCGCTTCGCGAACTGAGGTCCCGCTTGGAGCGCGAGTGGGAGCCCGAGGCCGCAATCACCACCGCAAGCGCCTCGCGAGCGTCCCGAGCGCGCAATCTCCTTGCCGCGTTCGGTGAAGAAAAAAGCCTGAGCGAGTGGTCTCGCGACGATCGATGCGTCGTCAGCTCGCTCACGATCGCCGCCCGCGTTCAGCGGGGCTGGAATCCCGAGGAAGCGATCACCACTCCCGTCCACGGCCGTATTCGACCTCGCCGTCCTTCCACTCCGAGGCCACCGAGCGCGCGCCGCCCGCGCGCGCTGGTCAACATGGAGCCGCCATCCGATCTTGATGCCGACGCCGTGCGCGAGAAGATGAGAGAGGGGGCAGAGCTTTGGTTTGCCGGCTCCTCGGGAGACCGGGTCAGTCTCGTCGAACGAGAGGCGACGACGATCATCGCGCCCGAAGTTTTACAGCAACTTCAGGACGCGGGCGAGCTATTGGTCGTCTACAAGACCGGATCGGTCGTCCAGTACGGACTCGCGCCGGCCGCTTCCTCGGCTTAGGATCCCAACTCGGCGATCCACTCGGTTCCCTTTGTCGTCAGGGAATACCCCTTGCCGTAGCCGTCGCTGCTGCTGTCCCCGCTCACGTGGCGGGGACCGGGTCTGAGAAATCCCCGAACCACCAACTCCCACGCCGCATCCATATAGATGCGATCCAACACCGTCGGCAGTTGGCTTCCATCCTCCTCCTCGGAGTTGACCACGATCTCCATCATCCACGGCAGAAACAGGTCGAAATCGTGCTCCTTCCCCACCGCCAACTCGCCTCGATGCGTCCGCTCGTACACGAGGAATTCCCGGATGAACTCGCAGGCTTCGTCGACGGTGCGTACCTTTTGCCCCTTGGTTCCGATCATCTCAATCGATAGGACGATGAAAACTCCCTATCCGGTCAGTGACGACCATCGGAAAAGGAACCGGTCCAACTCCGCGAATTCCGGCGGCTCCGCATCCTTCCATTTCACCTCGTGAAGCCGCTCCAGCTCCGCCGCCAAAAAACGATGTAGGGTCGGATCGGGCGGCCCGGCCGCCAACTCCTCTCCAGCTCGCTTAGCTTCTACCAGATGGTCGATGGCGCGGGCTACGTCCGAGTCGCCGACCACCGCGTGTCGAAGCGTATCGAATTCCATGGGAACCGCGCCACGATTCGCCTCCAACCAGAGGCAAGCCAGGGCCGGGCGCAGCACGTACAGATACTTTTTGCGAGATACCGTTTCCCTCTGCAAGTAGCCAAGCCAATTCCCCTGCGCCATGTGTAGGTAATGCATAAAGATCCGGCGAGTCGAGTACCAGCGGTCGGCAATGTCGCGGAACTCCTCGACGAATGCCGCGTCTTGCGCGTAAACGATCGGCGAGCTAAACCACTCGAAAAGCGACGGATTCGACTTCGTCAGGAGCTGGAGCGTTTTCCGGAGATCCCAGCCGGCTAGATCGCTATCGTCCGGCAGCATCGCCTCGATGACGTCTCGATGAGGGAGAACCGTGAGGTAGCCGGCCACCGGCCGGACGTAAAGAAAGCGGACATCGTAGTCGCTATTGACCGACTCAAATCCCCACGCGCGGCTGCCGGATTCGCAAGCGAACAGCACTCGCACCCCGTGTTCGAGCTCCGTTTCCCTAATCGCACGGGCGATTTTGTCCTTCACGGAACGATTCTACTTGCCGGGAAAATACCAGAGGCTGTTATCGGTCGGGTTTACGACCAAGATGCCGTCCTTTAGGAACCGGTTGGCGGCATTCGTGGCGTTCCCCATAACCCCGGCGAACCCAGGAAGGGTGCTCGTCTCCGGACTTCGCAAGGGAACCCCTTCGAGCATCGCCTTGATCGTCCACGGATCGGCGTGACGGACCGGGATTCGCATCGGCGCCTTCGGGTCTTGAGCCACCGCCCCACCCACCGCAAGCAGAGCCAACAAGCCGCACAACATTCCCTTCATTAACCCATTTGACGCCGCTGGAAGCCGCTCGTTACGCCACCCTGCGGCAAAACCCTCGTCTAGGCGACACGCTAGAGAACCAGCGGCAAGGTCGAGCTTTCGAACCAATACCGGGTCAGCAGCTCGAGGCAATCGATGAACGGGACGAACTCGACCGGCTTGCGGATGTAAGTGTTCGCGCCTCGCTCGTAGCACCGTACGATGTCCAGGGTCTCGTCCGACGAACTGAATATCACAACCGGAATATGTTTGGTGCGTTCATCGTCGCGAATCGCCGCCAAAACTTCGATGCCGTCCTTGCGTGGCATCTTCAGATCCATCAGGACGAGGTCGGGACTGAGACCTTGCGCAAGCATCGCCAGCGCCTCTTCGCCGTCTCGCGCCACTTGGATCTGTAACGGACGAGGCGAACGGCGCAATCCGCGCAAGGTCATTACCTCGTCGTCGGCGTTGTCCTCCACCACGAGGACGACTGGGTCAGGTTTTTCGATCAATGATTCTCCATTCCACTCACGCTTGCAATAATATTATACAGTAAATTTACCTGGCGCCTGCCCTGAGTTTTGGGGACTCAGACCTGCCCGCAGAACGCGTTTTGCAAGGGTAGGGTCACACGTTATGTGGAGCCGGAAAGAACAGAAGCACTCTCAGAACGAGAGCGACAAATAGCGAGCTTGGCCTCCGAAGGGCTCACGGACAAAGAAATTGCTCGGCACCTTCGAGTGTCGATAACCACCGTCCGCACTTATTGGAATCGGATGCGGCGGAAGCTGGACGCCTCGAACCGGGCGCAGGCCATCGTACGCGCTTTGGATTCGAAGCCTCGACCGAAAAAGACGGTCACCGATTCGCTTAAGAACGTCCTCAGCTCCAGTCTTCTCGGCATCATCGTAGTCGACAAGAATGGCCGCATTACCGACACAAACGACGCATTCCTGGAAACGATCGGGTACGACCGCGAAGAGTTCGAACGGCTCGGCTTGAGCTGGCCCCAGTTGACGGTACGTCGCGTAGGGGTCTCGCCGGAGACCACGCCTTGCGTTCGGGAGCTTCGGCACCGGGACGGCCATACGGTTTGGGTCATCGCCGCTGCCCTCCTATGCGACACCTCCGAAGGCGCGATGGCGCATTACATTATCGATCTTGGCCGGATCCCGACGTACGATAGCTTCAAGGCCGCGTCACAATCGGTTGGATGATCCAGATCGGCGCGTATAACCGCCTAAAAATAGCCCGGCGAACCGACCACGGCATGTATCTGACGGACGGGCAAGACGAGGTGTTGCTACCTCGCAAGTTCATTCCGGAAGGAATCGGCGAAGGCGAACAGCTCCGGGTCTTCGTCACCACCGACTCCGAAGATCGGCCGATTGCCACGACCCAGCGTCCAAAGGCGGTGGTCGGAGAGTTCGCGACGATGCAGGCAAAGATGGTCGGCGCGCACGGCGCGTTCATGGACTGGGGGCTCGACAAGGACCTGCTCGTCCCATTCGCGGAGCAGTTTCGCGCCATCGAAGAAGGGGCTTGGTACGTCGTTCGCGTCGAACTGGATACGAAGACCAACCGGGTCTTCGGCAGTACCCGCCTTGGAAAGTATCTGAAAGGAGATGTTCGCAACCTCTCGGAAGGTCAGGAGGTCTCCTTGCTCGTAACCGACGTGGTACCGGAAGGGGCCCGCGTCGTGGTCGATAGCGCCTACTTCGGAATGGTGTTCCCCGACGAATTGCACGAACGCCTGCGAATCGGCGAGAGCCGGCGCGGCTACATCAAGCGAATCCGCGAAGACGGCGGAATCGCATTGACGCTCTCGCCGATGGGTTATCAAGGAGCGGTGGACGAGAGCCCACGGATCGTGGAGAGGCTACGTCGCGAAGGAGGCTTTATGGCGATCGGAGACAAATCGCCTCCGGAAGACATACGCCGCGAATTCGGATTAAGCAAAGCGACCTTCAAGAAGGCGCTCGGCCACCTGATGAAGTCCGGCCGCATCGAGCAGACCTTTCACGGGATTCGCTTAAAAGAAAACGGTAACGGTAAGCCGTAAACCCGATTCTGCTTCGAGAAGTCTAACCGGCTATGAAGGCATGGCCGCTGATCGTCGGAATACTCGTCTTGGAGGGATGCTCTAGCCGTGTTGCCACTCCTCAACCGGTCGCCTTTCGAGGCCCCGAAGTGACGATCGATGTGCAACCCTCCGGACGGGCGGAGCGACTGCTGCCGCCGCCAAAGCCGGCCACCGCCCCCGCCCCCGCCACCCACGTTGAAAAGCCGAAACCGCCGACGAAGCCTAAGCCTAAGCCAAAGCCTCAGAAGCGGCACAAGTCGAAGCCAAAGGTCGAAGTGGTTCACGAGGAGCGTTTGCCACCGGACGAGGATTTCATTCCGGATCGAGACGACCAGGACGATGGTGGAATGGGCATCTTCCCCGCCGACGGAAACCGCCGGGGATTGTAAAGTAAGGAATGCGTCAGCGCTGGCTGCTCTTTGCCGCACTCGCCGTGGTTTTTGGGATGTTGGCAGGGGTGTTTCAATCTTGGACGGCGCTCTCTAACGCGTTCATGATCGCCACCGGCATCTCGGTTATCGGGGCAATCGCCGTCTCCATCGCCTCGCGCACCGACAAGTACAGCCTGGAGGCGCTACAAAAGGTTCACGAAAAAGCCGAGCTCGACGCCATCGACCTCCCCGATCTAGATTTCGACAGCGTGAGCTGCATTGCTTGCGGGACAGTCTACAATCGCCGCCTCCCCGTCTGCCCCCACTGCAAGACCACCCGCTAGCCCCCTTCCCCCTCCGCCGCATGGGATGTCTGAATGGCGAACGTACGGTTCGCCGGAGGTCGGTCTGGAGACCAGCGGCCCCAGGACTACGTTCGGGGCTCCTCTACCGATTCGCTGGGATTTCGTTCGGATTTAGTGTTACCCTAACAAGAACAAATCGTCTACTAAGCTAGAATCTAGAGCAATGGCATTGCGTCGCCAGGGGAAGGCCCCGGCGCCGGAGGGAACTAAGAAATGAGCATCGTCCCGCTCAACCCATGGCTTGCCCACCGCCCCCGCCGAGGGGTCACGATCATCGACACTGCCGTCCTCCACGCAAGCGAAACCGAGGACGTCGACTCCCTAGTGCACGATCTGCGCGCCCAAGATCACAGCTACCATTACATCGTCGACCGGGACGGCACCATCTATAAAGGGGTTCCCTTCTCGGCCATTGCGTTTCATTGCGGCAATTCCTACGGTCCCCACGAAGCCGCCCGCGGCGTCTCGTGCGAGCGCGACCCGGCTGGCACATTCGTCCAACACCCTTGCGTGAACGAATACACCTTGGGCATCTGCTTCGTAAACCTCAACGACGGGGTCGACCCGTACACCCCGCAACAGGTCGAAGCCTGCTCGACGTTACTAAAAGATTTGAAGGCGGGACCGCTTTCAAAAATGCGCTTCCTGACGAGCCACGCCATGGTCTCGCCCGGCAAACACACCGACCCCGCCGGCCTCAACATCGTCGCCATCGCGAAAGAAGCCAAACTCGGCATCTGGTCCATGGAAACCGTCATGGTCTAGTCCATCCGGAGCCCCCTCTCCCTCCTTCGGCTGCATGTGCCGAACGAGGGAGAGGGGGTTGGGGGTGAGGGAGTCCGGAGTGGCACTGGCTTCTACCCAGTGGGTCCCAAGGGCATCCTGCCCTCGGCCTTCTCACACGACCGATACGGTCGTGTGGTTCATCGGCTGGGAGCCGATGCTACGGGCGGGGAACAACGCCGCTGCGATTTTAGCCCTTTGTTAAGAGGGCAATGGAAGAAGTACAAAAGATCGATCTCAAAGACCAGCTCAGGAATATTCTGGAGGAAGCCAGAATGGTCCTACCGGGCATCCAGGCGCTCTTCGGGTTCCAACTGATCGCGGTTATGAACGAGGCGTTCGGCAAAAAGCTGGCCGAATCCGAACAGCGCATCCACCTCTTGGCGATCGGATTAACCGTCGTCGCCATCGGCCTCGCCCTCGCGCCCGCGGCCGTTCATCGGATTTCGGAGCCGGACCAGGTTTCCATGGCGCTCATCAAGCGTTGCAGCCGTTTTCTTAATTGGGGTCTCAAGATCCTCGGCCTCGCCATCGTCCTCGACTTCTACCTGGTCGCGCGAATCACGTTCGGAGACGTTTGGCTTGCGCAGATCTCCTCTGCGCTGGCATTCTTCTTCCTCTTCGCCATATGGGTCGCTTACCCCGAGCTGCGAAAGCGCGGCCGCGAGACTGGGACCTCAGGTCGGAGGCCTTTCTTTCAGGAGGCAGTGAATTCGTCAGGAAATCCGGGAAGTAGCTCGAACGTCCCGAGTAAATGAAAAAATGGCACATTCCAACGAGCGTCTCGTCATACAGCCACTGCAATGAAGAAGATCCATGTGGCTTTCCTTCTCTTCGCCGTCTTCGCAGCCGGCATCGGAGCGACGGCTTTGATCGTCGATCAGATTGGCTTCCACGTCTACCCGGCCACCTATGAGGCGCCATCTTCGGCAGAGGGCGCGGTAGCCTCTCGCTAGATTGCCTGCGAAACCACCGAAGCCACCGCCCGAAAGCGCCGGCCTACTTATGTTCCGGCGATCGGAAGGACGTCTGGAACTGTTCCTCGCTCATCCGGGCGGACCTTTCTGGGAGGCCAAAGACGATGGGGCATGGACGATTCCGAAAGGACAGCCCGATCCCGGCGAAGAGTTGCTGGCAGCGGCAATTCGCGAGTTTGTCGAGGAGACCGGCTTAACTCCCCAACCCCCTTACATCCCGCTCGGCTCGATTCGCCAGAAAGCCGGGAAAACCGTGCACGTCTGGGCATTGGAAGGCGAGGCGGATCCAGACGCGGTGCGGAGCAATACGATGCGGATCGAGTGGCCCCGCGGTTCAGGCCGCCTTCTCACCTTCCCCGAAATCGACCGGTGTGGATGGTTTTCTGCGGAGGAGGCAGCGCTTAAGCTAAACCCCGCTCAAGTGGAGTTCGTCCGCCGGTTGGTCGAACATATCGATGACACAACGCCTCAGTTCGCATAGCCGAGTGATGGCCAATCCCAAAGACACAGTTTCCCCGAGATATCGCGGGTAACCAGTCGCTCTCCAAACGGAATGCATTGGAGTACGACCGCCTGATGTCCTTTCAACTCCGCCTCCGGCGAGCCCGAATCGGCGTCGATGATCAAGATCCGCCCTCCTCGTCCACCTGCGACGATATGCCCTTTCCACCAGGTAACTACCGGAAGGAGATCTGGCACGTAGCCAATGTGTACTGAATTGCGGCCTATGCCCACGATCTCGCTCGGGCCCCCGATCCGGCCATCATCGGATCCACCATCGTTGACCACGACGCGCCGATCGCCGCTGGTGGTCAAGGCGGAAATATTACTTTCTCCCACCACCAAGTGTTTCTTCTTACCGGTCGCCATTTCCAGCGCGATAAGCCCTCCGTCGGGCGCGCGGTACCAGAGCAGATCCGAATTCACGCTAAAAGCGATCACGCCGCTTGTACCAATCGATTGAAGCCGCCCGTTAGGGCCGTAGAGGACTCCCACATGCGAGCCGTCCTTTGCCTCGGAGCCGAGGAGGACGACATATTTTCCGTCCGGCGAGTCGAGAATTCCGCTTCCCCGCCGGATGCCGGGCACCCTCATTTGGCGAATCGGTTTACCCGTGTCGGCATCCCACTCTCGATACTCCCCGTCCGCCATAAAGCGGGAGACCCGCTTTCCATCCGCTGAGAGCGAATCGACGACCGGAGTATCGACCCCCTCGTTCGGCGGTCCGATATCGATTGTCAGCTTGGTCGTTAGAGTCGCTACGTCTAAGATGTGCACGATTCCGGAAGCCAAATAAACCCCCGCCTTCATTCCGTCCGAGGAGAGCGCCATATCCACTGGCTCCTCGCTAAGCGCGAGGAAAGCCTCAGGGGTCAGATTCACCGGATTTAATTTGGAAATCGTGCGCCCTTCGCGGATGAGGAGGGTCGTTCCGTCCCGCGTCGCCGCCACTTGGTCGACGTCGTTTCGAACGAATGCTTGTCTAACTCCAAACGAACGGTAGCTATCACCCGCCCATGAGCCACTGTTGTGGTAGCCACTGTAGCTTAGAAAACAGGAACCAAAACAACTGAAGAGAATGGCGACGATCACACCTACGACCAACCAGCATCCGAACGCGGGCGACTTCTTCGGGCTCGTGTTCCAGACTGGCGGGGGCTTCATGAGTTAATCGTGGTCTTTAACCAGGTGCGGCACGTACGGTTCTTCCAAGGAACGTATTTCATCGTCCGTCAGTTTCACCGCCAGTGCGGCGAGGGCATCGTCCAAGTGACGGGTTTTCGAAGCGCCGACGATCGGAGCCGTGACGACCGGCTTGCTCAGCACCCATGCCAATGCCACTTGCGCGGGAGGAATCCCGCGGCTCTCCGCGATGTCGCATACCTTGTTCGCGATCTCTGCGTCGACCTCGCTCGTGTACAGCACCTTGCTGAACGCATCCGTCTCCGCGCGAACCGTCGATGCTCCCGGACGGCGAGTGACGAAGCCACGAGCCAGCGGGCTCCAAGGAATCACCGCTATCCCTTGATCCGCGCATAGGGGAAGCATCTCCCGCTCCTCCTCGCGGTAGACCAAGTTGTACTGCGGCTGCATGCTCACGAAACGACTCAGCCCCCGCACATCCGACGTCGAGAGCGACTTCATAAACTGCCAGGCGAACATGCTGGAGGCGCCGAGATACCGCACCTTTCCCGCCTTGACCAGCGAGTCGAGAGCATCCATCGTCTCTTCGATCGGCGTTTCGTAGTCCCAACGGTGGGTCTGGTAGAGATCGATGTAGTCGGTCCCCAGGCGTCTCAAGGAGTCGTCGCACGATCGGAGGATGTGCTTGCGGGAAAGCCCCCGGTCGTTCGGCCCCGGTCCCATCGCGTTGTACACCTTGGTGGCGATGACCAGATCCTCCCGTTTGGCGAAGTCGCGAAACGCTCTTCCGACCACCTCTTCGCTCGCGCCGAGCGAATACATGTCGGCGGTATCGAAGAAATTGATCCCGGCCTCGAGCGCCTGCCGGATAAACGGCCGGCTCGTTTCCTCATCCAAAACCCACTCCCGCCAAGCGGGCGTCCCGTAGGTCATGCACCCAAGACAGATCCTAGAAACCTTCAACCCCGTCCGCCCGAATCTCACGTACTCCACGTTGCTAGGTTAGCAGTTGGCGGTTGGCGGAGAGGTTGACAAGGCCTCTTGCCCGTCGATCCCTCCAAAGCGTCTGGAGGGATCGGCGACTTTCGAACCTGTTTAGCTGCGGTGGACGGCCGCGGTAGCGGCGGCCATGACGATTGGGCCGAGAACACAGTATAGAAACCACATGCCAGCTACATACACTAGGCGAGCGAAGGAGAAGGGTCGTCCCGCAATTCGGTCGGCGACCGCGGCAATCGTGAACCCTAAGTAAAGAAGGGCGTGCGCGGCGACGAACATCGCATAGCGAATGGAGGCATCCCCAGGAGTATCGAAAGAGAAGAAAACGAACGCGAAGGAGATGATGAAGGCGGTCATACCCAGGCGTTGCAAGATGCCAAACCGCTCGTGATTGCCTACCCAAGCTTCTCTGGACTCAGGAGTCATCGACTTAGCCTCTACGCTTGGATTAGCCTCTACTCGTCAGACCGCCAAGCCGGGGATCTCCAGCAACTCCGACAAGTGCTGAATGATCGCGTCGGGGGCGTTGGCGCCGGGCGGCATCTCCTCGGAGCGGGTCGAACTGGGCGGGATGTCGCTCGCGCGGCGGATCCAGACGGCGTGCCAGCCATACTCCAAGGCGGGCGCTACGTCGTGGCCGAAACTGTTTCCGACCATCAGGAGCTCCTCGGGCTTGCAATCGACAGCGGCCGCGGCTCGGTCGAAAACCGTGCGCTTCGGTTTGCCAACCCCCATCTCCCCCTCGATATAGATGTTCTGGAAGTAAGACTCGATCCCGAGGGTCGCGATCTCTTGGCGTTGTAGATCGGCCGGCCCGTTGGTGATCAGGCCGAGGGGATAGCGCCACTTGAGTGTGTCGAGGACCAAAAGCGCGTCGCTAAAGAGCCGAAGGTTGGCGTCTCGCTCTCGCATGTAGGTCTCACTCAGGGCCAAAGCGCGGGCTTCGTCGATGACTCCGGCCTCGGCGAGCGTCAGCCGCATCTGCTCGGTTCGAGTCGGCTCGGCTGTCTTCAGATACGTCTCGTACCAACCGGTTTCTTTCAGCGTAGGGGCAAACCGCCGGAACGCGCTCGCCCAATGACCGACCATTTCCTCTGGCGTAATTCCCTGCGGGCCATGTAGCTCGAACGCCCGGCGGAGCGCCTGCTTCGAAGCGTCCCAATATCCGCAAAGAGTGTCGTCGAGATCGAAATAGATCGCCTTGACGCCCGACAGATCCGGGTGGACCTTCTCCACCGACGGGCCGGCCTCACCGCGGTCGCGAAGAAGCGGAGAGGCGTTGGCGTCCAAAATATCACCGGCGGAAGAGTCGCTCATATCGAAAGGTCCACGACCTTGACCTGAGCGTACCGCGCGAAGTGGCGTCCATTTAGAGTCATGATCCGGTGAATGCCGTGAAGCTCCATCCATGCTACGAGACGAGCATCGTGAACTTGCTTTCCTGACACCTTATTGACTGCGCATATCTGCAACCACCGGTCGACAAGCCCCTCCGGATCTGGAAGCAAGGGCACAATGCCGACGGCTTTTCGGAGCCGGTCACATGCCTCTGCAGCGTCCATACCCGCTCCATTATTCTCACGAGGACGGGTTAAAACACATAGGCATTCGAATAGGACTTGGGGAGCCAAGACCGCTTGGCTTCCGTCCAGTAGCTCGGCCGACATTTTTGCTCTGAGCCCTGGTGTTTCCTGGCCATCGGTCAGCAAAGCACGTAAAGTCACGTTTGTGTCGAGCAGAAGCTTGTTATTCTCGATCGTTATTCAATCCCCGGTCAAATGCCGCGTCGGTTAAGTCGACCTTAGGTAACGATTCGAAAAGCGAGAACATCTTCTCAAGTTGCTCGCGGCCGGACAAGTCATCGCCGGGCAAGTCGATGCGTACCTCCGTGCCTTTCTTCAGGTGCACCGGTTGGGTCGGGACAAAGTTCTTGCCGTCCCATTTCGCCACGACAGTAATTCCGCTCGCGATTCCCGCCATCACTTCTTATTATCCAACGACTAGTAAATTCCCATCGCAGCGCGAACCTCGCTCATCGTCGCCTGCGCGACTTCTCGCGCCCGGATGGCGCCGTCGGCGAGGATTCCCTCGATCGTAGCGTCGTCGAGCTGCGCTCGGCGCTGGCGCATCGGGCGGAAGTATTCGTTGATCGCCTCGGTGCACTCCTTCTTGTTTTGCATGCACCCGCGCAACCCGTCCCGATCCTCCTGCCACTGCGTCTGCCAGGTCGGCGAGTAGACCTTCAGGTACTGGCAAACCGCGCACCCTTCCGGGATGCCCGGATCGGTTTTCCTGATCTTCGTCGGGGTGGTGAAAGCGCTTTTGATCTTCTCCGCCGTCTGGTCCTCGGTGTCGCTGAGGTAGATGCAGTTGTCGTACGATTTCGACATCTTCCGCATGTCGAGCCCCGGAAGCTTCGCCCGCGTCTCGTCTTGCGGAATCAGATACTTGTACTCGGGAAACACCTCGACGTTGTAAAGCCGATTGAATCGCTGGCCAATATCGTTGCCGATCTCGAGGTGAGGCGCCTGGTCGCGACCGACCGGCACTCCATACGGCTTGTACAGCAGGATGTCCGCCGTCTGGAGCACCGGGTACCCCAGCAGCCCGTACGGCTCCCGTTCGGCGCTGCCCAGGTCGGCCTGCTTCTCCTTGTAAGTCGGCGTTCGCTCCAGCCAACCGAGCGGCGTAATCATACTGAGCAGCATGTGGAGCTCCGCGTGCTCTTTGACGTGGCTCTGGATAAACACCGGCGACCGCACGGGATCGATCCCGGCGGCGACGTAATCCTTCGCAACCTCTCGCGCGTTACGACTCACCTCGCCCGCGTTCTCGTACATTGTCGTCAACGCGTGCCAATCGGCGACCATGCAGAACATGTGATAGCCCTGTTCCTGGAGGTCCACCCAGTTCCTGAGCGCCCCTTCGTAATTACCGATGTGAAGGCGCGGGTTGGAGGACCGCATGCCGCTGAGGATGCGTTTGGAGGTCGTCATTTTCTTCTAATTAAAAGCCAAGGATGAGGCGGGTAAGAGCGATAACCGCGGGGCCGATGATGAGACCGAGGACGGAGGTGTGAAAGAATATCTGCCCTCCCAGCACCAGGGCCATAAGGAGATACCAGCCGTACCTCCGATTCCACCACCACCACTTATCGCGCGCCCGGTCGGGCATCAGCAGCCCCAACAGCCACTGCCCATCCAACGGTCCGATTGGAAAGAGATTGAATAGAGCCAGCGATAGATTGAGGAGGACGCCGTAGGCGAGAAGGGCGGGGAGAACGCCTACGCTCTGAGGGTTGTCAAGAAACCGGACATTTAAGGCATCGACGATTTGATCGACCGAAGTCTGCCCGCTCACGATCATCAACCTCGCCACCAAGCCGTACAAAACGGCTTGGACGACGTTGGAGATCGGCCCCGCCGCAACCGCGGCAAAGAAATCCCAACGGGGATTCCGCATCTTGTCCGGGTCCATCGGGGCCGGCTTGCCCCAACCGATGCCTAAACCGAACTGGGCGGTGAACAGCATCATGAGCGTGCCCATGAGTTCGAAATGCTTCGTCAGGTCGAGGGTGACGCGCCCGTAAATGCGCGGAGTAGGATCTCCCGCCATGTCGGCGAATTTACAGTGGGCGTACTCGTGGAGGCCGATTCCGAAGAAAACGACCACGACGATCGGGATCAACACCGCCGGAGGCGTGTTGCCGAACATCAGGCCAATCCCTCCGGCAAGATCTCACGAGCGAGCATCTCGGCCCACGTATCCCTACGCTGCACTAGGCAGTGGCTGCCATCCAATCGGATCAGCGCCGCTGCGGGTCGCGGAAACCGGTTGTAGTTGCTCGCCATCGAAGCATTGTACGCTCCGGTGCAAAGCACCTGCAGCAGGTCGCCCGTGGCCACGTCTCGAGGAAGACGAACATCTTCGAAAAGCTTGTCGGTCTCGCAGTGCTTTCCGGATACGGTAACGACCATTTCGTCGCCCGCCGCCGGGCCGATTCTCTCGACGTCGTATCGCGCTCCGTAAAGAGCCGGTCTCGGGTTGTCGCTCAGACCGCCGTCGACGCAAACGTACGTTCGACGACCCGCCGATTTGCTGGGAACCGTCTTCACCAGCCCGACGGTGTACAGAGTCACTCCGGTCTCCGCCACTAGCGAACGCCCAGGCTCCTGGGCCAAAACCGGGTCGAGGCCCGATCCGGCAAGCGAGCCGGTGACGGCCTCTACGATAAGCCGGCAGTAGTCGCGCACGTTCATCGGCCGGTCCGCATCCGTGTAACTCGCCCCGAGCCCCCCGCCAACGTTCAGGTACTCGGCTGCGAACCCGTGACGCCGCAACATGTCGACCGCGAACCGTGCGATCAGCTCGCCGCCCGAACGTTGTGCCTCCGGGTCGAGGAGCTGCGAGCCGACGTGGCAATGAAAGCCGACCAGCGGCAATCCCAACTCGAGGCAGCGTAATGTGGCCCTTTCCGCCGAGCCGTCGGCGATGTTGAATCCAAATTTCGTGTCCGCCTGCCCCGTAGAAATTTTCGCGTGGGTCACCGGGTCGACGCCGGGCGCTAGCCGCAACGCCAGCTTCGCGCTCCCCGTCCCGATCCCTTGAATCGTTTCGATCTCGCCGAAGTGGTCGACGACGATCATCCCGATCCCTTGTTCGATCGCGAAGGACAACTCCTCGAAGCTCTTGTTGTTCCCGTGGAGGTGGCAGCGTGCCGCCGGAATGCCGGCTCCTAGCGCCGCCCGAAGCTCCCCTTCGGAAGCGACGTCGATCCCGCACCCTTCCGCCGCCGCAATCGCAAGCAGCGCCACCGTCGAATTCGCCTTTGCGGCGTACGTCAGCTCGCTCTTTGGGTAAGAGGCCTCGAAGGCCTCGCGATAGGCCCGAATCCGGCCCCGAAACGTTGCCTCGTCGAGAACGTAAAGCGGTGTACCGTACGCGGTCGCCAAGTCCCGGGCCACGGACTCGGACACCCGAAACCGAGTGTCATTCGTGGGAGCCGTGGTCATAAGCGAATTATGGCATCCACAATTCCCATGGCCTGTTCTACACTTGCGCTTCGGCAATGGCAAGGTAAGTAAACATGCGACTTCAATCGATTCTCTCCGGCGCGGCGCTGGCAGCTTTGATCGGAACCCTGAGCGGGTGCGGAGGGGGCGGGGGCAGCGCCGCCGCAAATGTTGCGGGCGACTGGACCGGTACTTTCACGTCCAACACGCGCCTGGCGGGCTCGAACACCGGATCGGTCGCGATTAACTACGAGCAGACCGGGGCGACGGTGTCCGGAACCGCCGTCATCACAGTAACCCCGTCACCGGCGACGTCAGCTATCAGGGAACTCTTTCCGGAACCACTAGCGGCAACCACATCGATGCGACGATCCACTTCGCAGCTCCCCTTCCGGGTGGAAGCTCGGATATCCATCTGGCCGGCTCGGTCTCCGGCAATGCGATTTCCGGTACTTACACGTCTGGAGCCGAATCCGGAACGATTCAGGAAAGTCGGTTTACGGTGGCGAACGCGATCCCGAACGATTCGACCTGGATCGGTACCTACACGATCGTGGGGGTCGAAACTCCGCTCCCGTATCAAATCTCGTTTAACAGCCGTAACGGGGTAGCGATCGGCGGAACTATTCTCCTCGGAGGCCAAATCACCGGCACGTTCGACGGTGCCCTTGTCGCAAATCGTCTGACCGGGACAAGCGTGACGTCAGAGGGTAACGCCAAGTGGAGCGCTTTGGTAACCAACCATGGAATGCACGGCGCGTGGGCAGCAATCGGCGCCCAAGGAAACGGCACCTTCCAAGCGACTCGCCAAGACAATCAGTAAGGAGCGCTTTCGACGGCCAAACTTCCAAAAAGGGCGGATTGACCATCCAAGAATAGGTATTTTGGCCTTGAAGGTGCCTCATTATCGCTTTGGCGGCCCAGCAGAGACCTATCAGGAGCCTTTATTCGACCTAAGCATTAGTACAACCACCTTATGAAAGGCACGACAAAGAGGTCGACGATACGAACGGTCCTGTTCGGAAGCGCGATCGCGCTCTGGCTGGGACTCATTGGCATGGGAGCCGCCGCCACAATGCGATGGGAGTTCACGCCCGGACCGATCGTCGGCGCGGAGCCGCTTACCGGCTCCCGAGGACTCGAGCTCGTGATGGTTGCCCACCCGTTCTGCCCCTGCACCGCCGCCAGCCTTAATCAGCTCCGCGACATCGTCGTGCAGTCGCAGGGCAAACTAAGGACCCGAATCGTCTTCGTCGGCGCCAATATGGGCTCGCCCAGCCCGAACGAGCGGGCGGCTCAAGAAATTCCGGATGCCGGTATTCAGTGGGTCGACGCCAAGCAGGCTCAACGATTCGGCGCTATTACGTCCGGCCACGTCACCCTCTATCGGGACGGCGTCCCCATCTTCGAGGGCGGCATCACCGCATCTCGCGGCGTGGTGGGAGATTCCGCCGGCCAACGCGCCATCGAGACCGCTCTCCGGGGCCAAAAGCCGATTGCCGCCGCCCCGGTCTACGGGTGCGCCCTAACTCCGGGGGAATCTCCGTAAATGGCGATGCCGATCCCGGCGATCGAGCTTCCTCCGAGTGCCGCCGCACGGCGCGACGAACTGTTCGAAATCAATCGCCAGGATCTGCAAAGACGCACCGACCGCCTTTTCGGCCTGGTCATGCTGCTCCAATACGTGGGCGGTGTGATCGCCGCCGCGATCCTCTCGCCTCGAACCTGGGACGGAGTCGGAACGGTGCACCCGCACCTCACGATGGCGCTGGTGCTCGGCCTGCTCATCGCTGCTCCCGTCTGGTTCCTCGCCGCTTTCTTCCCCGGATGCGATCCTAATCGCTTCATCATCGCCATCGCGCAGATGCTGATGTCGTGCCTGCTCATCCACATTTCGGGTGGGCGGATGGAAACCCATTTCCACGTCTTCGGATCCCTGGCATTCCTTGGCTTCTACCGTGACTGGCGGGTTCTGGTCCCCGCCGTCCTCGTCGTATTGGCCGACCACGCCTTGCGGGGCTACTTCATTCCCATGTCCGTTTATGGCATCCCCACCGGCGCGGAATGGCGCTTCCTGGAGCACGCCGGTTGGATCCTCTTCTGCGCCGTATTCATCGGCGCCGCCTGCGTCCAGAGCCGTAAGGAAATGTACGCCGTCGCCGAGCGCCAAGCGCTGGTGGAAGAGACGAAGTCTCGAATCGAACACGTGGTTATCGACCGTACCCACGACCTTCGGGAGAGCGAAGCCCGCAAAACCGCGATCGTCGCCAGCGCCCTCGACGGAATCTTCGCTCTGGACGGAAGCGGCCGGATCACGGAAATGAACCCTTCCGCCATCGCGATCTTCGGCTTTGAAGATTCACAGACCCGCCATCCCCATATCGACAAGCTAATCTCGCTGGAAGCCGGCCGCGGCTCCATTTTCGACGTTATGGCGGCGATCAAGGACCGCGCCGACGGCGAGGGGGTCCGGATGGAAGGGACCGGCTTTCGGCCGGACGGCGATTTCCCGATGGAAATCAGCATTAGCCCGGTCCACGTCTACGGCGAGGTGACCTTCACCGTGCTTGTCCGCGACGTTTCCGAGCGAAAACGACTCGAGGCGAAAGTTTCCCACGGCGAAAAAATGGAAACGCTCGGGCGACTGGCCACCGGAATCGCCCACGAGATCAACACTCCAAATCAATTCATCGCCGACAACGTGCGGTTCCTGCAGGATTCATTCTCCGAACTGCAATCGCTCGTGGAGAGCTATCGGAAAATGGCGGCCGAAGCCCGCGCCGGCAGCGTCTCCGAGGAGACGCTGCGGGACGTCTCCGCTGCCGAAGCGCTCCACGACTTCGAATTCCTGAGCCACGAGATTCCCAATGCCAGCCGCGAGGCGCTGGAAGGAGTGGAGCGGGTCGGCGGGATCGTCAAGGCGATGAGGCAATTCTCCCACCCCGGCACGATGCGAAAGGAGCCGATCAACGTAAATGCCGTCGTCTCCGGCGCCCTCGCCGTAAGCCGGAACGAATGGAAAAACACCGCCAAACTCGAAGTGTGCCTCGAAGAGGAGATCCCCGATGTCCTCGGACATGCCGGTGATCTGGGGCAGGCTGTGCTCAACCTGGTGGTAAATGCGTGCCACGCCGTGCGCGAACGACATCAGGATGCGCGCATGGGGGTTCTCAAGATTAGTACAATGGCCGCCGGAGATACCGTAATGATCGAAATTGAAGACGACGGTTGCGGCATCCCGGCCAAGAATCTTAAAAAGGTCTTCGAGCCGTTCTTCACCACAAAAGGGGTCGGCATCGGCACCGGCCAAGGGCTCGCCCTCGTTCATCGCGCCGTCGTGGAGCTGATGGGCGGAGACGTGGAAGTTCATTCCGAGCCCGGACAGGGAACCCGATTCACCCTTAGGTTCCCGGTTCCGGTAAGGGAGGCCGTCCATTAGGAAGATCCTCTTCGTCGACGACGAGCCCCGGGTTTTAGATGGAATGCGCCGCCAAATGTGGGCGCTTCGCACCGAGTGGGAAGGAATCTACGTCCCCGATGCCGAAGTCGCCTGGGCGCGGCTCGAAGAAGGGCAGATCGACGCCGTCGTCTCCGACCTTAACATGCCGGGCCGGAGCGGCATCGAGCTCTTGAAGAGCGTCCGGGAAAGCCCGCGATTCAAAGGACTCCCGTTCTTCCTGCTCACCGGAAACAGCGAAGTAATGTTTCGCCGCGTCTCGCTGGAAAGCGGCGCCACCGAGTACCTCGCCAAGCCGTGCGATTTCAAAGAGCTCACCGCCCGCCTGCGGAATGCCTTCGTCCTCAAGGATCTTCAAGACGAAATTAAAGCGGAAAAGTCGGACTTGGAGATTCGATTAGCCGACCGCAACCGCGACTTGGAGCGGGCCCAGCGCGAGCTGTTGTTCCGGTTGGCCAAAGCCGCCGAGGCGCGCGACGTGGAGGTCGGCAATCACATCGCCCGGGTCGGTGTCTTCTCGCGCATGCTGGCGGAGGAGATCGGGTTAGAGCCGGGTTTTCAACGCCGCATCCTCCTCACCAGCCCCCTGCACGACGTCGGTAAGATCGGAATCCCGGACAGCATCCTTCGGAAGCCAGGTCCGCTCGACCCCGAGGAGCGCCGGCTCATGGAAACCCACACGACGATCGGAGGCCAGATCTTGGCCGGCGAGCTTCCCCGCGTGCTCACCAGCCTCGAGAGCGACGAACCGGCCGCCGATTTCGAGTTCATCCACACCGCCGCCCGGATCGCCATGTCGCACCACGAGCGCTGGGACGGCAAAGGGTATCCGAACGGCATCGGCGGCGAAGAAATTCCGGTGGAGGCCCGCATTGTGTCGGTGGCCGACGTCTACGACGCCCTGCGGAACGCCCGGCCCTACAAAGGACCGGTTTCGCGCGAGAAAACGATGCAAATCATCTCCGAGGGCGCGGGCAGCCAGTTCGATACGAAGATCGTCGACGCATTCAAGGCGCGGATCGAAGAGCTCGAGACGATGCTGGAATTTATGTCCGATGCCCAACCCGAGCCGGTCGCACAGTAAGATCTTGTTCCTATGAAGCGCGTTGTCGTCTTGGGCTCGACCGGCAGTATCGGAACCCAGACTCTCGACGTGCTACGCCAGTACACCGACCGGTTTCAGGTCGTCGGCCTCGCCGCCCGCTCAAACGATGAGCTTTTGCGCCGGCAAGCCGCCGAGCACCGAGTCACTGAGACCGCGCTCGTCGACCGCGACGGCATGGACGCCGTTACCCGGCTCGCCACCTTGGCGGAGGCCGACATCGTCGTGGTCGCGGTGGCGGGAGTGATCGGGCTTATCCCCACGATTGAAGCGATCAAAGCGGGCAAACAGATCGCGCTTGCAAGCAAAGAGGTTCTCGTCGCGGCCGGTGAGGTGGTGATGCCGCTCGTCCAACGAAATGGGGTCGTGATGACGCCGATCGACAGCGAGCATTCCGCCCTTTTCCAGTGCTTGCAGGGTTACCGCTCCGACCAGATCGAGAGTCTCATTCTCACTGCCAGTGGCGGACCTTTCCGGGGTCGAACCCGCGCCGACCTGGAGCAGATCACCGTCGATCAGGCGCTCGACCATCCCACATGGCGGATGGGGGGCAAGATCACCATCGACTCGGCGACCTTGATGAACAAAGGTCTGGAGATGATCGAAGCGAAGTGGCTGTTCGGCGTCGAAATGAACCAAGTCGAAGTCGTTGTCCATCCCCAGAGCATCATTCACTCGATGGTCAAATTCCGCGACGGTTCGGTACTTGGGCAGCTCGGCTGGCCCGACATGCGGCTGCCGATCGCCTACGCCCTCCTATACCCAGAGCGACTCCCAAACGGCATGCGGCCGTGGAACCCGGTCGACACGCCAAACGTTACGTTCGAACGGGTCGACGAATCAACTTTCCAATCGCTGGCGCTCGCCCGCGAGGCGGCGGCGATCGGCGGCACGATGCCTTGCGCGATGAACGCGGCGAACGAAGAGGCGGCGAACGCGTTTCTCCGGAGCGAAATTAGGTTTCTTCAGATCCCCGAGATCGTGGAGAAAACGATGGCCGCCCACATAACCGAACCTGCGAACCTGGAAGCGATTTTGGCCGCCGACGAATCCGCCCGGCGTTCCTCGCGTAGTTTAATGAAGGCCCTGACCTAATCAACCCATGTCGGTGACGCAGCTTCTCCAATACGCCGGGTATGGCGTGGTGTTCATCATAATGATCTCGATCCTCGTGGCCGCCCACGAGCTCGGGCATTATCTCTTTGCGCGCTTGTTCAACATGGGCGTGGAGGAGTTCGCGATCGGTTTCGGCAAGAAGCCGATCCTAATTTGGGGCCACCGCACTTACACCCTGCCGATCAAGCCGGGTGAGAATTGGGACGAAACCGGGGGTAAAGCCCTTGCCGGAGCCGAGAACACTGCGGCTTTATTATCTGCCTCGCTCGAAGGCTCAAACCCCGATCGCGAAATCGAGCGGATCGAGACTCCCACTGGTCCCGTTCTGCGTGAAACCACCGCTTTCACCGTTCGCCCTTGGCCGCTCGGCGGGTTCGTGCGAATCAAGGGGATGATGCCCGAGGAAGACGGCAGCGAAACCAAGATCACCGGCGGCTTCTACAGCAAAGCCCCTTGGCAACGCTTTATCGTTCTGTTGGCCGGGCCGATGTTCAGCATCCTGGCCGGCATCGTTCTCCTGACGTCGGTGCTCATGGTCGACGGCAAAGACGTATTCAATAAGCAGCCAGTCCTCGGAGCCCTTACTGCGGGCAAACCAGCGGAGTTAAGTGGACTTAAGGAGGGTGATCGCGTCCTCGCTATCGGAAACAAACCGGTCTCGCAGTTCTACGACATCATCGTTGCGGTTCGAAGCAGCAACGGAGCGCCTTTGGAGTTCCAAGTAGATCGAGCGGGCGTGAAGTCGACTCACAAAGTTGTTGCGGAACTAGATCCTGAGCCGAGTTACCAACTTGGCCCCGATCTCGAAACGACCGATGTGAAGGCCAAGTCCTACAAGATCGGCATCTTGCCGAAAACTAACCGCATCCGCCTCCCGTTCGGGGCGGCGGTTGCCGAAGCCTCGAACATGCCGATCGAAGCGGTTTCAGGCTTGGCGAAGCTATTCAAACATCCTCAGAACTTCAAGGACAATGTTGGCGGCCCCGTAACCATGGTTTCCGCCACCGCTGCCGCCGTCCAGGTTGGGTTCTGGAAGGTCGTCATGCTTTCCGCCCTGCTCAGCATTTCGGTGGGGATCATGAACCTCCTCCCCGCCGCACCTCTCGACGGAGGACAGATGCTGATGGCCGTCGCCGAAATGCTCCGAGGTGGCCGCCGCCTAAGCCTCCGCTCCCAGGCCATCGCCAACGGAATCGGCCTCACTTTCGTCGCCGTCCTCATCCTAAGCGTATGGGTCGTCGATATCCAACGCCTAGCCACCCCCTCAAAACCCAAGCCCGCCGCCGCCAAACCCAAGTAGTCCGCTTCCGGAGCCCGGCGGACCGCTGGTCTCCAGACCGGCCTCCCCAACGGCGGAGCCATGTAGCCGGCATCTACGTGTGCTGCCCGTGCCACTGCCATCGGGCCCAACGGCAAAATGCCAGGTCACAACCGGGGTAAAGTCTCCGACGGAGTCACCACGGACGGTGGAAACGGAGGTCGGAGCACGGATGCTCCCTCCAACTTCCCCTCTCTCCCGCTTCCAAGCCCGCTTCTCGTTCGTCCCTTCGTTTAGATGGGCCGAACCCTCCTGATCGGGAATCCACGCGTCACTTGGCGCGAGTGGCTCAAGGCGAACCGGGGAAAGCGCGACCTGCTCTGCCTCGATCCCGCCGATCCTCAACAAGGCGTGCCCGGCCGGCTAGGACTCTTCAAGGGAGAGCATCTCGTGGCGACCCGGCTCTTCGGCGGGTTAGATCCGCAGCGAGCCCCTCACGTCATCGTCGCCGCCCTTGCCGAGATGCTGCCGGCCCTCGGGTCGGACGGCCTGGTGCAGCTCTACGCCTATCGGCCGAGCCCGCTCCTCAGGCAGGTCGCCACGATCGTCCTGCAACTCGTCCGGCCAACCGAGATCCTCCTCGCCCAAGGAACCGGCCTGGAACTCCGCGGCTACCCGGTTCTGCCGACGGAGGTCGAGCTCGACGAGGTTTTGCCGGTGACGGTGCAGCATGCCCAAAGGAAAGCCCAGTGGCTGCGGCTCATCGAGCAAGGCGAAATGCACGAGGTTTCGCTTCGTGAAGTGATGGTCGAGGGAGCCAGACTCGGATCGGGCGTAGTGCTCAACGCCCAAGAACGCGAGCGAGCCGGGATCGCAGCCGTCGCTCACGCCGAACGTTGCGGCGGGACTCTCCTCGTCATCTCTCCTGAAGAACCGACCGAGGGGGAAATCGCCCGCGCCCTCGACATCACCGGCTGCTCCAGGGCCAACTTCGTCGAGACGACCGCTTACGACCACCTCCTCTGCGCCTTCGCCCGCCCCGACGGCGAGGAGATCGGCCACGGATTTATCCGGAGCGTCGACTGGGCCTCCGGAATCATGCAAATCCTCTCCACCGCCGTC
This sequence comes from Fimbriimonas ginsengisoli Gsoil 348, assembly GCF_000724625.1. Classification (GTDB taxonomy): domain Bacteria; phylum Armatimonadota; class Fimbriimonadia; order Fimbriimonadales; family Fimbriimonadaceae; genus Fimbriimonas; species Fimbriimonas ginsengisoli. Next base: position 86,762 of record NZ_CP007139.1, read on the forward strand.
GCCCCCTCCGGAGTCCGGATCCTCCGCCTCGGCGCCCTCCGCGTCGACCCCGACGGACGAGAGCTCGGAGAACTAAGGCCATGGCAAGGATAGGCGTTGGGCGTTGGGGCGGACGCATGTGGACTGTGGCGTGTGGCTCGTGGACTGAGGGAACCCATAAGACTCATCTGTCCCATAAGCCCCATTCGTCCCATCAACAACGTAAAGCCTAAACAACGCCCAACGCCTACCTGCCGCCTACCGCCTACCGCCTACCGCCTACCGCCTACCGCCTACCGCCTACCGCCTACCGCCCAGAAAGGTATCCTCTCATCCGATGCGCCTCTACCTTGTCCGCCATGGGCAGACTTCGTGGAATGTGGACGGGAAGGCTCAGGGGCACACGGATATTTCGCTCGACGACAGCGGGCTCGCCCAGGCGTATGCCGTCGGCGAAGCGTTCAGAGGCATCGAGATCGACCGCATTGTCAGCAGCGATCTCCAGCGAGCATTCCAAACCGCCGAGGCGATTCAGGCCGCTACCAACGCCCCGGCCGAACGGCGGCGTGATCTCCGCGAGCGGAGCTTTGGCGATTGGGAAGGGATGGATTTCCGCGATCTTGCGGCTACCCAGATCGAGCTTGGGCTCCAACAGGGCGTCTCGTTCACCGAAGTGCGTCCCCCAAACGGCGAGTCGTTCGCAGACGTTTGGACTCGCCTTGATCCATTCATGGACGCGATCGAAGAATCGGACGAGCGGATTGCCGTCGTCACCCACGGGGGTACTTGCGCCGTCCTGCTTGCCCGGCTCATGCGAGCCAATGTCGACTCCATTCGGTCGTTCCGGTTCGGCAATACGGCCGTGACGGAACTGGAACGCCGCGCAGATGGGTTCTATCTACTCGTGCGGTACGCAGACACCTCGCATCTCGCCGACGCTCGCGCCTTGACGGGGAGCGTCGATGGCAGCCGTCGCTAGGGCCGACGACTGGCGCGGCCGGCCGTGGAAGCAGCGATTCCACCGGGCATGGCCGTGCCTCGCTTCCGCCTTGCTGATGCTGCTAGCGTTCCCACCGTTCAACCTGGGACCGCTCGTTTTCGTCGCCCTCGTCCCGTGGATGCTTTCCCTGCGCCAATCGTCCGGGCGCGAGGCCTGGCGGTCGGGTTACGTTTTTGGCTTCCTCTACGGACTCGGGCAGCTCTTCTGGGTGGCCCAGCTCGTTAGCCGATGGGTCGGCAGCATCGCGATGGGGATCATCCCCTGGCTGATCGCTTGCTCCCTCTATGCCCTCTACTTCGGCTGGGCGGCGGTGATGATGCGCCATGCGTGGCATCGCAAATGGCCGTGGGCCATTCCGCTCGTGTGGGCCGGCATCGAGGTGATCCGCTCGTTCATCCCTACTTTCGCCTTCCCCTGGGGACTATTGGCGACGCCGCTGTGGCCCTTCCCGGGGCTTATCCAACAAGCGCACTTCGGGACGATCTTCTTAGTGTCTGCCTGGGTCGCGCTCGTCAATTTGATCGTCGCGCTGGCGGCCCTTAAATCGCCGTATGCGGTCCTGCAAAGCTACGTGGCGACCGCGCTGGCCGGGCTAACGATCTCGATCATGGCCCTCTCATCGCATCCCGCTTCGACGCCAACCCCGATCACCATCGGCCAGCCGGGCGTGGACATGGCGTTTGGCGAGCCGGAGAAGCAGATCGCGGCGCTCGGCCGGAACATCACGCCGATCGCGGAGCAGGCGGCGAAGGACGGCACCTCCCTTTTGGTGCTCCCGGAGGGGATATCCGAGGCGCCCACGATGCCGCCGAGCACGGTTTTTCGGATCCCGCCCGGTCTCCCCGTGATTTTCGGCGGCCGCCGCGGCACCGGACCGACCTACCAATCGGCCTTTTCGTTCGATGGCAAGCGGTGGCAGCATGTGGACAAAACCCGGCTCGTCGTCTTTGGGGAGTTCGTACCCGGCCGCCACCTTTTCCCTTTCCTGACCCAGGCATTTAAGATGCCGGACAGCGACATGGAGCCGGGGACAGAGGGGGTCAAGGCGATCGACATCGCGGGGATGCGCGTCGGCCCGATTATCTGCTTCGAGGCGATGTTCCCCGACGTCGCGTATCTGCAACAGGTGAACGGCGCGCGCCTTCTGACCGTCATCGGGATCGACGACTGGTACATGGATGGCAACGCCCCGATGCAGATGCGAGCCGCATCCGTGTGGCGCGCGGTTGAAACCGGCCTTCCGTTGGTCCGCTCGATGACGCTTGGGTACAGCTTCGCCTGCGATGGCCATGGACAGATCCTCGCCGAGGCGCCGCTCGGCAAACCGATGGGGCTGCGCGTGAACATGCCGATCCCCAGGGAATCGACCATGTTCCACGCCGCCCCGCTATTCCCCCTCGGCTTCGCCGTTTTCACTCTCGCCATGCCTTGGCTGAGGCCGCGAAAGCCTAGAGAGTAACTGCTTGCTCGCGGAGAGGTGCGTCTGCTCTGGGCGCTAAAAAGCCGGCCAGTGGCCGGCTTTTTAAGGCAACGATGGGCGATAGGTTTTTTGCTCGGGCGAGCCGCCCGTGCCACGATTAGCCTTTGGCTTTCGTGTACTGCTCCAGTCGGGCCTTCATCTCCTTGAGGGAGGCGGCGTCGAACTCCTTGGTTCCCTCGGCGATCGAAACCGCCTTCTTCTCGGTGGCGAGTGCCTCGTCCATCTGGCCGGCGCGGAAGTAAGCGACCGCGAGCGTGTCTAGAATGTTCGGCTCTTCGTGCTTCGTCAAGTCCGCCGCCCGCGTCGCGAGCCGCAGGGCGAGCGCCGTGTCGAGGTTCTTGACACCCGTCTTTTCGTCGACCAGGGTCCATGCGATTTGGTTCAGACCTTCCGCCGAATCCTTCAGCATGCCGTCGCCAAGCTCCGCCGCCGTCTTCTGAGCGGCCGCTTCGTCGAACTTAAGCTGCTCCATGAACCGGAACATCGCGAACTGGTTCTTCATCTCGGGATGAGCGGCGATCAGCTTATCGACTTCCTCGACGGCGCCGCGGTGATCCTTCGCAACCAGCTTCGCTTTGAGCGGAGCGTACATCAACTCCCGCTTCGCGTTCTCTTCCTTCTGCTTACGTGCCTTTTCGGCTTCTGCCTTCACGTCCAGCTTGCCCGCGATCATCTTGCCCACGGCCTCGTCCAGTCCGTCCATCGGATGGCCGATCCACGCGATCTTTCCTTTCGGATCGATGACGAACGCGGTCGGGATGCCGTCCTGGCCGGCCGCGGTCATCCAAGAGGCCGCCATCGCCCCCTCGGTCCCTTCGGCGGCGATGTTGTAGTCCATCTTTTCGCCCATCTCCTTCACGAAGGAATCGACGTTCTTAAGGTAGGAGACATCGCCCGGCGCATGGTGCTCCCAAACGCTAACTCCGGTGAAGGTGGCCTTCCCCTTGTACTTATGTGCAAGCTCAGTCAGGTGAGGGATGGACACTTTGCACGGTCCGCACCAAGTTGCCCAGAATTCGACGACATGGATTTTGCCTTTGCCAAGGCTCTTGACGGGCGTTCCCTTGAGCCACTTCGCGACCTTGAGGGGAGGAGCCGTATCGCCGATGCCAATGGATCGAGTGGCCGGCTTTTGGGCCATCGCGAGGGATACCGAAGCGGCGGTGAGCAGTAGGAGTGCGGGGAATCTAGCCATAAGTTCTTTCTCCGTAACGGATACCAGTGCCTACATTATCCGCCCAACTGACGTTAGCGCGTGAATCGGCCCGGTCACAAATAATCGCGGCCTCGGACTTCGTGTCGAAGCCGAGGCCGGATTGAGGATTTGAGGGTCGTATCAATGAATGCAACGGACCGCGCGATCGATCCGTTCCACGCCGCGCATAAAATGGGACCCTATCTTTTTGGGCCGGGTCTCTGATGCACAATCGGTAGGCAAATGCACAAGGGACGACTCGAGGCTTTTAGCGATGGGGTGATCGCAATCGTCATCACGATCATGGTGCTGGAGCTCAAGGTGCCTCTACAGGCGGACCTCAAAGCGTTGCACGGCCTCCTTCCGGTTTTTCTAGGCTACGTTTTGAGCTTCGTCAACCTCGGGATCTACTGGAACAACCACCACCACATGCTCCACATAACGAAGCACGTGAACGGCGGAATCTTGTGGGCGAACCAGCACCTGCTCTTCTGGCTCTCGTTAATACCGTTCAGCACCGCTTGGATGAGCGAGCACTTCGAGAGCCTTCCCACCGCCCTCTATGGACTCGTCCTTTTGATGGCCGCGATCGCCTACATGATCCTCGCCCGCACGATCGTCAAAAGCGAAGGGCCGGACTCGCTACTCGCGAAAGCGCTCGGGAGGGATACCAAAGGAAAGGTCTCGCTGATGCTGTACTTGCTCGCCATCCCTGCCGCGTACATCCAACCCTGGATCTCCGCCGGGCTGTACATCCTTGTCGCCCTCATTTGGCTAGTCCCCGACCGCCGAATCGAACGCCAGCTCGGAATGCCCGACTAACAAGTAGCGTCGGCGCCCCGCCGATGCTCCCGCAGTACCGAAGGTACAGCAGGCTTCTAACGTAGACATCTATCCCACGACTTCGCGCTAAGGGGCGGTTATCGGAGCAGGGTCACCTTATTCGGTCCGAAGTCGTTGGCGGGCATCGCTACCTCGCCGATTTGGCGCGTCTCCGGACGGTGGACACCGAGTTGAACCGGCTCAGTCGGCAAGATCAGCTCCAGTATCCAGTCCATGAGAAGGCGAAGCTTCATGGGGAAGGTCGGCATCTTCATCAGATAGGCTCCCCGGTACATGACCCAGCCGATAAAGCCGGTAAAGTGCCTTCCTTTGAACTCCGCCGCCGCGGCGTGATGGCCGATCGCGGCAAACGAACCCAGAACATTGAAGTCGAACGGCTTCAAAGGCTCACCGTTGATCTGAGCCACGATATTCTTGGCCGCGTGCGGCCCCTGCCGCGTCGCGTTTTGCGCGGTTGCCGCATAGGGACGACCCTTCTCGTCGTACACCGTTGCCGAGTCCCCCACCGCCCAGACGTTATCGAATCCCTTCACCCGGAGGTCTCGCTCGCACTCGATGTAACCCTTCTGGCCTGTGGGAAAAGTCGGAATCTTGGCAATCAGCGGGTTTGGAGCGATCCCCGCCGCCCACACCACGGTATGGGTGGATACCCGTTCTCCGGTCGTGAGCAAGGCGTAATCCGGACCGATCTCCGTAACCGTGGTCTTGGTGCGAATGTCGAGCCCTCGCTGGGTCAAGGTTAGAACCACCCAATCGGCGAGATTTTGGTGGACCGCCGGCAGAATCCGGTCGGAGAATTCGAGGAGAAGCACGTCGATTTCCTGCGGATTTACGTTCGGGTAATCCTTCGCCGCCTCCTTCAGGAACGCCTGATACTCGCCCGCGATCTCCACCCCCGTGAAATTAGCGCCGATGACCACGATCCGGAGCAGCTCGCGCCGCACCGCCTCCTCGGTCACCGTGTTCGCCAGCTCGAGTAGCCGAATCGCTCGGTCACGAAGCTCCACCGCGTCGGCAAGCGATTTCAACTCGAAACCGTGCTCTTTAAGCCCGGGAATATTGTCGGGAATACGAGTGATGGAGCCAAGCGCGAAGACGAGGTGGTCGTAGTGCAGCTTCTCCGACTCGTCGCGGCCGACAACGCGGTAGGTAACCTGTCGTAACTCGGTGTTGACCCCGAGGACGTCGGCCATCCGGAAGTCCGACTTCGGCATGAATTTGCGGATAGGAACAACGACGTGGCGAGGCTCGATCGTTCCAACTCCCGCCTCGACCAATAGCGGATCGAAGAGGAGATAGTTATTCCGGTCGATCAACGTGATCTCAAATGAGTCACGGTTCAGCCGCCGGGAAAGCTCCTGCGCCGCGTAAGCGCCTCCGAAGCCTCCGCCAAGAATGACGATGCGCCTCTTTGCGCCCGCAGGGATCCCTGTTGACATGATATTTGGATTACCTCCACGACGGAGCGTACCGCCCCCTAATCCAACCCATTAGGCCGTTTGGGCTCGCATAACGTTCCCTCTTACCCTGCGTACAACCGGTACGCAAGATCGTCGGCGAGGACGCCGACGCTACTCCGGCAAATCCAAGACCATTGAGCGGTACCGGCGCGTCACCTCGAAACCGTGGCGGCCGTAAAACTCCACCAATCCGGTCCAGTCGATGATGCATCGCCGAACGCCGGCATTCTTTAGGTGAGTCAGCGAGTTGCCAAGGAGAGCATGCCCACTCCCCTTGCCGCGAAGCGCCGCCGAGACCCCGATCGGCCCCAGGCTTCCCCAGTTTTCACCAAGGTCGTTATGCCAAACCGCTCCACCGATCGGGCACTTGTGGCCGCTCTGCTGGATAAGCGCGAATCCATCGACCCGGTCGCCGTGAAAGAGGCCGAAGACGCATCCCGGTCCGTCCGCTTCTATCTTGCGCATCACGTCGTACCGCCACCGGTGGGGAAACTCCCGCTCGAAAAACTCCTCCAGAGCCGGAATATCTTTCGCTTCCATCAGACGAAGCTCATCTCCTTCCGGCGTAGCGTACGGGTTCTCGTAGTCGGCAAGGTCGCGCTCTAGGTCGTTGCTGACTCCGGTCGGTGCGAACCCTTCCACGGTTAGAAAGTTGATCAAGCTCGGAAAGTCCTCCGGGCAACCGGGAAAGAAGTGGTCGGAATCTTGTCCGAACACCAGCCGGGTGCAGCCGCGGTTTCGCAAAAGCCTCTTCAAGTCCGCCAGCAGATCGACTCCGAAATTGGCGTCGCAATAACCGATCGCCGAAAGGTTTGCTTGGTCGCGGTCGAGCCCTGGATACAGAAGGCCGGCCGACTTCTTCACGATGACGAAGCCAAGCGTCTCTCCGTCTGCCTGCTCTACATATGAGGCGCCCCAGTCGAAAACGGGGCACTGCACCGTTTTCAATTGCAGCAGATCCGCGTCGATTCGGTAACGCTCTGGATAGAAGCTATTCCAAAACGCGGCAAGCCGATCGAAGTCGACCGAGCGAAAAGAGAGCTTCATGCCGTACGGGCCGCCAGGTGGCGAAGGTGCTCGCCGTATAACACAAGCGCTTCTCGGGTGCGGGTAATTCGGGAGATCATGCTGCCATCGTCGGTACTTAAGAAACCTTCAAGGTCGTCGGACGCCACCAGCGCCTCAAAGGCGTCGGCGCGGTCATCCTCCGGTTCCATGCGAAGAAAAGAAACCAGGAACGGACGGATGCGAGCGTACTGGTCGCGAAACCAATCGCGATGGTTAAGGTAGCTGCGAGCAAGCTTGGGGGTCGGCCCATACTGCGCGGCGTCGCACAAGATTTCGACCAACTCTTCGTATCGCTCGTAAAACAGTATAAGTTCCGACTGCCGTTCTTGCACGGAAGGTCCTCGCTTCTCGGCCTCGACGCGTTCTCGCCGATCGGTCGCATCGCGTCGCGCGATGCGCACTCGATTGACGAGCGAACCCATCAAGTCCGTCGTTCCCTTTGCAATCCTTTGCCCTGACGTCTCGCTCCTCAAGAACTAGCCTCCGTGCTCTTCTGTACAAAGTTGAGCCGCAAGTCTCGCAACATGCCCTGCAGTTGCCGACGATCCTCTTCATCGAGCTGCGGCTCCAAAACCCGGACGAGGCTGGCAACCACGTCTATGGCGACCTTAGCCTCTTCAAGGTTCTGTTCAAGTTTCCCTGTAATTGTATCCGGTTGAAGTCCAAGTTTGGCCCAGCAAACGTGTGCCATTTGCTGAATCATCATCGCGATGTGGTCGTAAACGCTGGGCGCCTTTTGCGGGAGATTCGAATCTTGGTCAGCCATCTCTAAGAATGTAAAGACGAATCAACCGGACCGAACGACGCCCAAGAACGACGACTGGAAGCTACAATTTGGCGTGGCCGCTCGGATCGCGTTTGTTGTGGGGATGTTGCTTTGCCTAATCCCCCTCTTTCCGCAAGCGGCAAAGATCCTTCCCTGGGTGGCTCCAGGAGCCCTGATCCTTGGCATCCTCATTGCCCTGACTCTGGGAAACCCCTATCCCGCCATCTCCAAGAAGATCAGTAAGACCGGTCTACAAACCTCGGTCGTCCTCCTCGGCTTCTCGGTCGACCTGCAAAAAATCCTGAAGGCGGGCGGCCAAGGAATCGTCTTCGCCCTTCTTTCCATCACCGCCGTTTTCGGCCTCGGCTGGCTGATCCAGCGCCTACTAAAGGTTCGCCCTCTGACCAGTCTCCTTGTCAGTACCGGAACCGCCATTTGCGGCGGGAGCGCGATCGCCGCGATGGCGAGCGTCACCGAAGCGCCCCAGGAGGATGTCAGCGTCGCCGTGGGAACGGTCTTCCTTTTGAACGCCCTCGCCCTAATCTTCTTTCCCCCTTTGGGTCACGCGCTCCACCTAACCCCGGACCAGTTCGGTACCTGGGCCGGGATCGCAATCCACGACGTCGCCAGCGTCGTAGGGGCCGCCACCGCGTTCGATCCGGCGTCGCTAGAGACTGCATCCGCCGTAAAGCTCAGCCGGGTGCTCTATCTCATTCCGATCGTGATCATCGCCGCCCAAGCGATGCGCCGTAATCGGGCCGACGGCGGAAACGCCACCCCCATTCCCTGGTTTATCGGCCTTTTCCTACTCGCGAGCGTGCTTAGCTCCTACGTACCCGCGCTCAAACCTCTGTCGCCGGTAGCCCGGTCGCTGGCCACCGCGGGGTTCGCGCTGAGCCTGTTCGTCATCGGTTTGGGGATCTCCGCAAAGACGCTGAAGGCGGTCGGACCGCGCCCCCTCGTACAAGGGGCGGCCCTCTGGCTATTTATTTCTGTCGCCGCGTTGCTCGCGGTGCGAGGTTTGTAGCGCAAGTTGCACGATTCCCGAGTTACTATTGAAACGACGAACGCGTCCATCGTGTATGTTCTCGAACCGGAGATCGCTCTGTGGACGTCTAGCGGAAAACCGACGATGAAGAGGCTGCTCCCGTTACTCACCTTGGTCGCCCTGGCCGCAGTCGCTCCGGCACGTGCCCGTAGCGAGCGCGCGGAGCTCGAGGCGATGTACAAGAGCATGTCGAAAGCGTTTTCGGCCAAGGACGTCAAGGGCTGCACCGCGATGTGGGCGCCGGCCATTCGCTGGTTCCCCCCTCGCAAAGCTTCGATGACCACGCTCACCCGGACTCGCGCCGCGCTGCTTCACGATTTGCGAGTCGAATTTTCCCGAAACGATAAGGTCGCCGAAGACTTCACCTTCTTCCACTTCGACGCGGATCCCGCCCGAGCAACGGTCGAGCTTGCCGTCTCGATCTCCCATTGGGGACCGATGAACACCTCGCGAACCCTCTCCGAGCGCCACCATTGGCTAAAAGCCGGCGGCCGCTGGTGGCTCTCCCGCATCGAAGCGATCGGATAACCCTCCGGAGCCCCCTCCTCGTCGATGCATTGTGCGATGAGGAGGGGGCTGGGGGTGGAGAAATCCCCCTTCCCTGCCCAAACCCTAAAGGCAACGCGTCTACAATCCCTTGTATGGCCCGCCTGATCGTTCCTGCCGCCGAAGAGATTCTTGACAAGCCGTTTCCCGTCCTCGACAAAGGGTTCGTGCGTCTGGTCGACTACATGGGGAGCGACGAGCGGATCGTCCAGGCGGCGCGAGTTTCGTACGGCGAGGGGACCAAGACGTTCCGCCAAGATCGGGGGCTGATCCACTATCTCATCCGCAACTGGCACACCTCGCCGATCGAGCAGGTCCAGCTCACCTTCCACTGCAAAATGCCGATTTTCGTAGCCCGGCAGTGGGTGCGGCACCGCACCGCCCGGCTGAACGAGATTTCTGGCCGTTACTCGGTGATGAAGGACGAGTTCTACGTCCCCTCACCCGAGCACATCCGCCCGCAGTCCTCGGACAACAAGCAGGGGCGATCGGAGGATCGGTACACCGATGAGGAAGAACGAGAGATCATCGCCCTCTTCGAAGATGAGCAGCGGCAGGTCTACGCGAACTACCAGAAGCTGCTCGACAAAAACCTCGCCCGCGAGCTGGCGCGGAACAACCTCCCGCTCTCCCTCTACACCGAGTGGTACTGGCAGATCGACCTGCACAACCTCTTTCACTTCCTGCGACTGAGGCTGGACCCTCACGCTCAGTACGAGATCCGCGCTTACGCCGAGGCGATGGCGGAATGCGCGCGAGCGGTGGCCCCCCTCGCCTACGAAGGGTTCGAAGAATATATTCTCGGCTCCGTGTCGTTCAGTAAAGCCGAATGCGAAGCGCTCGCCGACCTCCTTGGGGGACGCGAAGTAAAGCTCCAGAAACGGCAGCTACAGATCTTCGAAGAAAAGCTGACCAAAGTGCGCCGCTCCGAGCCCGCGCCTCCTCCCGAAGAGCCCGAGCTCGAGCGCCTGGAAACCGAGGGGTGGCATACGCCGGAAACAAGCACTCTCTAGCCGCTGCCGGAAGGACTTGGGCCTATCAACGATGCGGCCTCGCTCTTGTTGCGAATTCTGTAACCGGGTTACGGAGGCTACCGATATATCGCATGCTACAAGGCCGTAACGTCTGCGATGCTATAGAGGCATGCGGTTGCGGCAAGCAGTAAAAACGCTTCAGGCGAGCACGCCTTTGAGGTACGTCGCCGGAGGCGCCCTGTCTCTAGCCGCGGTATTGCTGCGCGTCGCCCTTCAGTCGGTATTACAAGACCAGAACCGGTACGCCTTTCTTCTTCCCGCGACCATTATCTGCGCTATCTTCCTCGGTTTTGGACCAGGCATGTTCTGCTGCCTGCTAGGAGTGCTTCTCACGATGAAGCTCGTTCTCCGGGGTCCCAATCAGTTGATGTACTGGGATAAAAGCGATGTCGGCGGGCTCGTGCTCTTCCTCGCCCTTAACATCGGCATCCTCTTTTTGGCGCATCGCGAGACGCAAGAAAAACGACGGCGCATCGAGACAGAACGAAAGCTGGAGCAACTTAACGCCGAGCTCGAGCAAAAAGTCGCCGAGCGAACCCGTCAGTTGGAGATAGCGAACGAAGAGTTGGAGGGGTTTTGCTATTCCATGGCCCACGACCTCCGGACGCCTTCGCGCGCCATCGCCGGCAACGCTCGGATCATGTTGGAAGACCACTCCACTTCCCTCACCCCGGAGCTACAAAACCACCTCCGAAGAATCAACGGCGCCGCTATCAAGCTCGGCTCCTTACTCGACGGCCTCCTCACCCATGCCCGTTTGGCAAAGCAGGAATTGATGCTGCGAGAGGTCCGGATCGACGAACTGGCCCGGGAAATCGCTTTTGTGGAAGCCCGTAGGATGAAAGCCGAAGTCCAACTCGACTCAGCCGACGGCATCGTGGTGAATGCCGACGAGCGCCAGATGCGGGTGATGCTGCGGGCCCTCCTGGACAACGCGATTCTGTACCGTAAGGCAGGCGAACCTGCCCATATCCGACTCTCCGTCGAAGGCGGAGCGCTCATCATGGCGGACGACGGCATCGGGTTCGATATGGCATTCGCCCATAAGGTCTTTTTACCGTTCGAGCGGCTGCACCGCGACGAGGCGTATCCGGGGGTCGGCATCGGCCTCGCTAACGTTGAGCGCGTCGTTCAACGCCACGGCGGCGCCGTGTCCATCGAATCCGTCCCCGAAGAAGGAACCCGGGTTCGCATCGCCCTTCCCACTCTATCAATGCTCGGTGCTCCTAATCCGGAGTTCCAGACGACCGGCTCGTAAGGAGAATAGCCTCCGTCCGGTACACTCCCGGGTTCCCCATGGATCTCAGAAGTACCCTTAATCTTCCCGATCCGAACTTCACGATCCCGATGAAGGCGGACCTGCCCAAACTCGAGCCAACGATTCAGGCTCGCTGGGAAGCCGAGGGCATTTACCACCGGATTCAGGAAACGCGGAAAGACGCGCCCTCCTTCGTGTTGCACGACGGTCCACCCTACACGAACTCGCCTATCCACATCGGCACCGCGCTCAACAAGATCCTGAAGGATCTCGTGGTGAAGAGCCGGACGATGATGGGTTTCCGCGCCCCCTACGTTCCCGGCTACGACAATCACGGCCTGCCGATCGAGCAGACGGTGATGAAAAAATTCCAGGAGCGAAAGGTAACCCCGTCCGTCGTCGAACTCCGCAAGGCGTGCCGCGAGCACGCGGCGCAGTACGTCGACGTTCAGACCAGCCAGTTCAAACGGCTCGGCGTCTTTGGACTCTGGGAACGTCCCTACGCGACAATGGACTACCGTTTCGAGGCGGAAATCGTGCGCACGTTCAAGCGCATGGTCGAGGGCGGCTATGTCTACAAGGGGCTCCGCCCCACTCTTTGGAGCCCGACCTCACGCACCGCCCTCGCCGACACCGAAATCGTCTATCACCCGGATCACGTGTCGAAGGCGATCTACGTCGCCTTCCCGCTCCGGGAGGACCCGAACCAGATCTTCGCCAAATACCCGTGTGTCGACACGATCATCTGGACGACGACTCCGTGGACGATCCCGGCGAATCTCGCCGTCGCCTTCCACCCGACCTTGGAATACGCCGTCGTCGCCCACTGGGCCGAAGAAGGAGTTGTCCCTCCGGTCTCCGACACCAGCGCGGAGCAAGCGCCGAGTACCTACTATGTAGTCCTTCATGCGCTCGTGCCGCGCATCGCCGACGCGCTTGGGTGGAAGCGGTATGAGGTCGTCGAGCGGTTCGACGGCATCACTTTGGACGGAGCCAGTTTCAGCCACCCGATCTTCGACCGCCCATCGATCGCCGTGATGGCTGAGTACGTGACGACCGAGGACGGCACCGGCGTCGTCCACACCGCCCCATCGCATGGTCGCGACGACTTTTACACCGGCCAGAAATACGGGCTGCCCGTGCCGAACACCGTCGACGAGCGCGGGGTTCTCACTTCCGAAGCGGGAGAGTTCGAAGGGATCTACTACAAGGAGTGTGATACCGTGGTGGTCGACCGGCTTCGCGAGGTCGGAGCCCTGCTCGATGTCCGTGATCACGTCCACAGCTACCCGTACGCCGAACGAGACGATAAGCCTGTGATCTTCCGCGCTACCGAACAGTGGTTCGTAGCCATCGATCACAACTTCCTTCGCGACCGGATGCTCCAAGAGATCGCCAGTATCCCGCTCGAAGAATTCACCGAGCACCCGCCGCAAGAAGAGTCTAAGGGCGTGAGCTGGGTGCCCGAGTCGGGCTACAACCGGATCGAGGCGATGGTGAAGAACCGTCCCGACTGGTGCATCTCGCGCCAGCGTCCGTGGGGCGTCGGCATCCCGATTTTTTACGGCGCCAAGACCCGAACGCCGGTGCTGGACCCGGTCGCCATCGAATCGGTAGCCAGGTTGGTCGAGCGCGAGGGTTCCGACGCCTGGTTTGTGACGGAGCCCGATGGGATCTTGCCCGCCGGATACACCCATCCGGAAACCGGGGAAACCGAATTCACCAAGGAGACCGACGTTCTCGACGTATGGTTCGACTCCGGCTCAACCTCGCTCTGCGTCCTCGAGGGAAACGTCTATCCCGAGTGGAAAGAACACTGGCCCGCCGATGTCTACCTAGAAGGGTCGGATCAGCACCGCGGCTGGTTCAATTCATCGCTCGTCATCGGCACCGCCACTCGCGGCGCCGCACCTTACCGACAGGTCGTGACCCACGGTTTCGTAACCGACAGCGAAGGGCGAAAGATGAGCAAGCGGCTCGGCAACGTCGTCGATCCGGTTGAAGCGTGCGAAAAATACGGCGCGGACATCATCCGGATCTGGGTGGCGAACGTCGACTACGCGAACGACGTTCCCTGCACCGACGCGCTGCTCAAGCAGCTCGGCGAACAGTATCGAACCGTCCGAAATACGCTCCGCTTCCTCCTAGGCAACCTTCAAGGCTTCGACGCCTCGGTAGACGTCCCCTTGATCGACATTGACGAATGGATCGTGGAGCAGACCGAGCTGCTGGTGGCCGACTGTGTGGAGTCATACCGACGGTACGACTTCAACACGGTGATCACGGCCGTTCACAACTTCTGCGGCAAGGAGCTCTCGCGGTTCTACTTGGATGCGATCAAGGACCGGATGTACTGCGAAGCACCCGGCTCCGCCCAGCGGCAGAGCGGGCAGGCGGCGTGTCGGCGGGTCTTGCTCTCCCTACTCAAGCTGGTCGCGCCCATTCTGGTTCATACCGCCGAGGAAACCTGGACGTTGCTTCGAGAGAGCGCACTCTTGGATCCGGGCGAACCGGAGACGGTACATGCCGCTACCTTCGATCCCCCCTCGGCCGAGAGATTGGCGGAGATCGAAGGGTCGTCGCTTCAAGTCCGGTTTGCCGTGCTCAAGGCGGTCCGCGACGACGTCTTCGCCGCGTTCGAGCCCTGGAAGAGCCCGGAGACCGTGAAGGACAGTCAAGATGCCATCGCCTCGGTGACGCTAAAGGGGCAGCCGTTGGAAACGCTGCGCACATTCGAAACGTACGAACTGGCGAACTTGTTCAAAATGAGCTGGGTTGAACTGAATGAGGGCGAGCCCTCGGTAAGTTTCCGCCGAAGCGAATTCCTCAAGTGCGACCGGTCGCGTCTGCGTCGTCCGGACGTGGAAACGGTGGTCGTCGACGGAGCGGAGATTTCGCTAACCCGTCGTGACCGGGCGGTACTCGGAGTTTGAAGAGATTCGGAATATTCGTTGTCGTGATGATCGCGATGCTGATCGTCGATCAGCTTGTGAAGGGTTGGGTGCGGCAAGCGATTCCGGTCGCCCATGCCTCGTGGAACGGTGGCAAACCGTTCCCCGGCTTCTTCGAAATCACCCTCACCTATAACCAGGGCATTGCGTTCGGACTCTTCAAAGGGATGGCCAAGCTAATGACCCCGATCGCGGTGGCGATCGCAGGGGGCGCCGGCTGGTATTCGTGGCGGCACCCGGACGAAACTTCCACCGCGCACGTGGCGATGGGGCTCTTGGCCGCAGGAGCCCTGGGCAACCTCTACGACCGGCTGTTCGACGCCCAAGGCGTCACGGATATGTTCTGGTTTCGTGCCATCGACTTCCCGGTATTCAATATCGCGGACGCCTGCATCACGGTCGCGACGATCCTCCTGATCTTCACCTGGTGGGCCGATGCGCTAAAGCATCGAGCAAAAACAGTCCCGGAACCGATCGTGGGCGAAACCCCTTTGGCCGCCGACGAGTAATGTAGCTTATGAGGTCCCGTGGTCCGGTTCCTGGCCCGCTCGTTATCGTGCTCATCGCGGCGGCGTTGCCCGAAATTTTTCGTCGCTGCAAGCCGCTCGCCAAAACGATCGCTGATACCCTGATCAAAGCCGGCGAGACGGTTCAGCGAATGGCCGAGACGGACGAGCCTAAAGCGGCCACCGTTGCTGACGCCCCCGTGGCCGACGACCTAACCGTCGTCGATGCCATCGTCGTAGAGCCGGGAACCGGGACCGCCGCCGAAGCGCCCAACCCGGATGTGAAGGAAGACACGACCAAGGTAGGCGCGGGAACCAAAGAAGTCGATCTAAACACCGCCAGCCCCACCGGCCACGAGGAGATCGCCTCCCAAATCGCCGCCGAAGCCAAAGGCGACGGCGCCGCCAGCGAGCCGGTTAGTCCCCGCCCCCGTAAGGCAAGAAAGCCCCTCGAACCCGACCAACCGAGAAATCCGAAGCGAACGAAGAATAGCTCGGCCGGCTAAAGAGAACACGAAGGCGTTTAGGCGCTGGGCGTTGGGCGTTGGGCGTTGGAAAAGGGTAAAGCACTAAGCCAACAACGCCTTAACGCCTTAACGCCTTAACGCCTTAACGCCTTAACGCCTAACGCCTACGTCCTCTTAAACATCCGAAGCAACGCATCCTTCCCCAAGGTGACGGTGATCGGACGTCCGTGCGGGCAAAGGTATGGGTTCTCCGTCGTGGCCAGGTCGGCGATCAGCTTTTCCATTTCGGCGATACTCAGCGGATCCCCCGCTTTGACCGCCATCTTGCACGAGCTCATGATCCAGATCTGCTCGCGGGTTGGGACGAGCTTGCGAGTCACCGCGGTCTCGACAAGCTCGTCCACCAGATCCTTCAAGATTTGGAGAGGATCTTTGTTCCGGATCGCCGCCGGCACCGCGCGGACCACGTAGCTCTCGCCGCCGAACGGCTCGAGTTCGAAGCCAACCGCACTCAGCTCGTCCACCTTCTCCCGCAGCAACACCGCCGATCGTCGATCCAGGTGCAAGGTTTGCGGCACCAACAGCCGCTGCTTCTCGATCGCGGTCGGACCTTTGAGCCCACAGAGATACTCGTAGATGATCCGCTCATGGGCCACGTGTTGGTCGATGATCACCACGCCATGGCGGGTCTCCGCGATGATGAACGTCTTCATCGCCTGACCGATCACGCGAAGCTCGTCCAACAGCGAGAGAAATGGAAGATTCGAGGGCGGAGCTCCCAAGGGCGGAGGGGGGAAGGTGGAAGGCGGAGGATCTGAAGGCGCTGGCTCCAAACGCGGCTCGGCGTCCGGCCCCGGCAATGGCGACTGAGCGAGCAGCGAGAGGTCGCCGAACAGGGCGTGGGTCGGCTCGCGGTGGGTGCGCCAGTCTTCGACGGTTTGCGATTGCCGAATCTGGCGGAGCGCCTCGTTGGCAGCGGCGACTCCCGCCGCGTCCGGCATCATGCCGTGCTCCATCAGTGCGCTCTTCAGCGAGATTCGAATGGCATCGAACGCGGCTCCCTCTTGCTGGAACTTCACCTCGCTCTTCGTGGGCGAAACGTTGACGTCGATCCGCGCCGGATCGACGTCGATAAGCAGCACCAGCATTGGGTATCGCCGTTCGGGCGTGAGGTCCCGGAACGCTTGGTCGACCGCCACCGTGAGGGTCCGCGTCCTCACCGGACGGCCGTTGACGAAGAGGTACTGATAAGCCCGGGTCGGCTTGGTAACATGCGGCGGAGAAACGAACCCGCTGAGGCGCAATCCCGCCACCTCCATCCTTACCTCCGCGAGGGTTCGGGCGACTTCCCTCCCCCAAACGTCGGAGATCGCCTCTAGCATCTCCCCGCTCCCGCTCGTACGGATCGCGAGTTGCCCGTTGTGGGTCAACGTGAACGCCACCTGCGGGTAGGCGATGGCATAGCGCGAGACGTGGTCCATCGCCTGACCTAGCTCCGTCGTGTCGCTCTTGAGGAACTTGAGGCGGGCCGGCGTGTTGTAAAACAGATCCTCGACCCGGACCTCCGTTCCCTTCGGCCCTGCCGCGCCCGCCGGATCTCGAACCTCACCTCCTTCGACCGCCAGAACGCTCCGCAGCCCATCTTGGGAAGCCGTCGAAATCGAAAGCCGCGATACCGAAGCGATACTTGGAAGCGCTTCGCCCCGAAAGCCAAGCGTACGCACCGCCTGCAGGTCGTCTACCGAAGTGATTTTCGAAGTCGCGTGCCGCTCCAGCGCCTGGCGAGCGTCGTCGAGCGACATTCCAATCCCGTTATCGCTCACTCGAATCAGCGTCTTCCCGCTCGCGATAAGCTCGACTTCAATGCGAGTCGCCCCCGCGTCTAGGGCGTTCTCCACCAGCTCCTTCACCACCGAAGCCGGCCTCTCCACCACCTCCCCCGCCGCGATCTGATTGACCGTATGCGGGTCCAACAAGTGGACAAGAGGCATGCCTCTATAGTGGCACGCTCCAGCGGCTTAAGTAGCGTCGGCGCCTCGCCGATGCTTCGGTAAACGGGAACGCTAAGTCGCCTTGATGTCGAATGCCACGACATGGTCCGACAAAGACGCCGCGTAAACGCGGCCCGGCTCCGCGACCGGCGACGCAAGGATATGTCCGGTAGGAAGATGATACTGCCCAAGGACCTTGCCGTCTTCGGCCGACATCGAGGTCACAAGACCGTTCACAGAACCGATCGTAACCACCCCAGCCGCATGGCACGGTGAGCTGTCGTAGATCGTCGAACCGATAGCGGTCGTCCAAAGAATCTGCCCGATAGAGCTAACGCATCGCACCTCTCCCTTATCGCCAAGGCAGCCGATGTAGATCCGGTCGTCGACCAGACAAGGCGAGGAGTAACCGAACTTGTCCCCGGGAGAGTTGCAACTCCATACCGGCTCCCCGGTTTCGGCGTAGAACGACCAGAGAATATTTCCGTTCGCAGGGACGTAGACTCGTCCTCCCCCCACCGCCGGACCCCCGATAGCCGGGGAATACGGCCAGGTCTTTTCCGTGCATGCCTGCGACCAGCGGAACTCCCCGGTGCGGGCGTCGAGGGCATAGAGGCGCCTATCCCACGCGCCGAAGTAGAACCGCTCGCCATCCGTAGCGGCCGGGCTTTGGACGAACGACGTTTCACTCTTCGGAATCTCGTAAAGCCACTTGATATTCCCGGTAGCCGCCTCGAGGCCGTAGATCGTGCCGTCGCCCGATCCGATCGCGACGATCCCCTGAGCCTCGGCGCCGGAGGCGTAAACCGGACCGTGAGTGGGGGTCTTCCAACGCGGCTTGCCGGTGTTCCGATCGAACGCGTAGACGTTCCCGTCTGCGCTGCCGACGACGATGAGGTTCTTGAGGACGAGAGGCGAAGAGTGGCAATAGCCGCCGGTATGGGCGGTCCAAAGCGGTTCGCCATCTTTCGACCGCAAGGCGGTAAGCGAACCATCCATCGCGCTGACGTAGAGAACGTCCCGGCCGAGTCGGAGGTGGCTCATCACGCCGCCTGAGAGTTTTCGATCCCAGATCGGCTTCATTCCCTTCGCAGAAGCGGGCGCCTCGACCTTGCCGGCGTACCGGTACTCGTCCTTACCGGCCCGGTAGGCCAAGTTGTGGGTTCCCCCCACAAGCTTGGCAGTGCTCAACAGCGCGATCGGCTGCCACGGAGTGTCGTCCCACCGGAAATCTTTGATTTCATCGGCGGGTTTGAGATCGATTTGAACTGGCCAAATCGCTCGCTTTTCTTTGGGAGCGTCGAGAGGGATCGAGAGCAAATGCTTTTGCTCCGGGTGCTCTTTCGTTCGCCGGGAGAGATGGGCTTGACTCTGCTTTCGGTCGATGCCGAGCCGCTCCCATGAGAGCTGATACAGCCCCTTATTCATCGTGTTCGGCACCCCGTTCCAGGTCCAAAGGAGGTCCGAGTGGCCATGCGCGTTGAGGATCAACTTGACGTTGTACGGCTCGATAATCCGGAGAAGCTCGGACTCGTTGTCCACCATGATCCCTTCGCGCCCAACCCAGTGATGGGTGGCGACAAAGATCGGGATCTCCCGCCCAGCCTGCTTCAGGTCCGCCTCCAGCCAGCGGAGCATTTCGCTCTCGAAGTGCCCGTAATGCGAGAGTGGAATCGTGCTGTCCAGCAGAGCGAAATGGATACCCTTGTGACTGAACGACTTGTACATCGGGTCGCCCGTCCCCTCGCGATACGCTTTAGGTCCAAGGGGAGACCAGCGAACGTCGTGGTTGCCCGGAATGTGGTGCACCTGAAACGGAGCCGTCTTCAGTATCTCGCGATAGTTGGCGTACTCGCCGACCCATCCGTAGTCCGTCACGTCGCCGCCATTGATCCCAAAGGCGAGCGGCAGGGCCGCCATCTCCGCGAACATGGACCTATTCTCAGCGATGTTGTACTTAAGCCCAACATGGGTGTCGCTGAAGAACGCAAACGAGAACGATAAGGCGTCCACCTGGGACAACGCCTCCGCCCGCCGGGCAAACGGGGTCAGCGCGGCCGCGGCGCCAACCCGAATAAGGTCTCTTCGGGAGATCACTGGGGCATATCGTAACAGGTTTTAAGGCGCCGGCCGTTAGGCTTTGACCGGTCGAGTGAGGCACATGCGACCCAACCGTCCCCGATGCCCCAACGCCTAGCGCCCGGATTCATCGGCGAGGGCGCCGACGCTACTACAGGTCGTCGGCGAACTCGGTCTCCCCCATGGGGGCGGGGCGGTCGATGGTGGGGTTCAGCTCGATGTGCCGGCCTTCCGTGGACGACCGCTCGAAGGCGAGCATGATCTCCAGCACGTGCAGCGCGAGGTCGCCGCTGGCGCGGTGGGGACGGTTCTCGCTTATCGCATGGGCGATGTCGAGGACTCCGAGGCCCCGGGAGTCCTCGGCGAAGCCATGCGTGTTTGGGATCACGCGCCAATCCTCCTCGTTGTGCCGACGCACCGTCACATCGCCACCAAAGGTGTTTGGATCCGGCACCCGCATCGTCCCTTCGCTACCGAAGATGACGATCGGATGATCCGCCCACGAGTGATAGACGTCGAAGCTTAACTGCGTCTGGCCGAGCGCGCCTTGGACGAACTCGAGGCCGCCCACAAAGTGGGTCGGAGTCTCGACCTGAATCACATTTCCCTTGAGCGCGCCACTACCAACTGTCCGAGTGGGGAAGCTCGCGCGCGCAAGTCCGGCGACGCGCCGGACGGGACCAAGGAGAGAGACAAGGGCGGTCATGTAGTAAGGCCCCATATCGAGCATCGGTCCACCACCCGGCTTGTAAAAGAATTCCGGATTTGGGTGCCAAGGTTCGGGGCCCCGAGCGAGCATGTTCCCCTGAGCGCCGATCGGGGTACCGATCTCACCCGCATCGATCGCCTTCCGGGCGGTTTGGAGACCCGCGCCCAGGAACGTGTCGGGGGCGCAACCGACGCGCAGGCCCTTTGCCTTTGCGGCTTCGACCAATTGGCGAGCGGACTCTAGTTCGGTAGAAAGGGGCTTCTCGTTGTACACGTGCTTGCCGGCAGCAACCGCCTGCAAGCCGATCGGGCCATGCGCTTTCGGAATGGTTAGGTTTAGGACGAGGTCGACGTCCGGATGAGCGAGCAACTGATCGACGGTAAGGGAATTCGGAATACCGTACTTGGCTGCCGCGGCATCGGCGCGGGATGTATCGAGGTCGGCCACGGCAACAATTTGAGTTGAGCGATAAGAACCAAGGTTCTTAAAGTAAATGCCGCTAATATTGCCGATGCCGACAATGCCGACGCGGAGGGGTGTCATGGCGCAGAAGGTTACCCGCCAAGGTCCCCTTTAGGCTTATCGATATATCACTGTTCCTAGCAAGCCGGCGTTAGGATCAGGACGCAAATTCGGTTTCAGACATCGCGGCCGGTCGGTCGACGCCGGAAGAGAGCTCGATGTGCCGACCCTGGTTGGAGGCGTCCTCCACGGAAAGCATAACGTCCAAGGCATGAAACGCCAGATCGCCGCTCGCACGGTGCGGTCGGTTCTCGACGATGGCGTGAGCCATATCGAGCACGCCGACCCCACGTGAGTTCCCGGCGAAGCCAAATTTCAGGGGCACACCTTCGATATCGCCGTCCCGCCGGCCATGGCCTTGAGTGATGTTTTCCTTATCGCCTCCCCGGCGAGAGATGAATACCTCTCCACCGAACCCGTTCGGGTCGGGAACGTAGAGGGTCCCTTCCGTGCCGTAGATCACGATCGGCGGCATCGGGTTGCCATAGACGTCGAAGCTGGTAGTGATCTGCCCGATGACGCCGGAATCGAAATCCAACACCCCCACAAGGTGCGTCGGCGTCTCCACCGGGATCACCGTGCCGTTCAAGGGTTTGCTGGTGATGGTGCGCGTTGGGAACGTGGCGCGGGCGGAGCCAGTCACGCGCCGAATACCGCCAAGGAGGTTGATAAGCGCAGTTACGTAGTACGGTCCCATGTCCAGCATCGGACCGCCCCCCTGCTCGTAATAAAAGGCCGGACTCGGATGCCAAGTCTCATGCCCCCGGCACAGCATGAACGCGTTGGCCGCAACCGGGTCGCCGATCGCACCCTCGTCGATCAACCTACGGCAGGTTTGGATTCCCGCCCCGAGGAATGTGTCGGGAGCGCAGCCGACGCGGACGCCTTTCGCCTTGGCGGTTTCGATGACCTGGCGGGCGTCCTCGCGCTGGATGCTGAGCGGCTTCTCGCTATAGACATGCTTCCCGTTCTTCACCGCCGCCAAAGCGACGGCGGCGTGCGCTTTGGGGATCGTGAGATTCAAAACGAGGTCGACGTCCGGATGGGACAGAAGCTCGTCTGGAGAAAGGACGTGCGGAACCCCGTGCTTATCGGCGGCCTGAGCGGCCCGGCTTCGATCGAGGTCGGCGACGGCCACGATTTCGGTGGCGGCGTAGGCGGTTAAGTTTTGAAGATAGATCCCGCTAATGTTCCCAAGGCCGACGATTCCAACACGGACAGGTGTCACGCGCGGAAGTTTACAGTCCGAAGCCCCCTCCTCGTCGATGTATGTGCGATGAGGAGGGGGTTGGGGGTGGAGAAATCCGGACGGCAGGATGGCTTCTAGGAAGGCGGAACTACGCCTCTCGCGAGAAGCGGTGCACCGGGAGGCATGTCGCGAACCTCGTCTTTTAGCCAGCATGCGGCGATGTGGCCCGGCTCGGCCGGCTCCAGAGGCGGCGCCTCGACGCACTTGTCGAACGCAAGTGGACAGCGAGGGCGGAAGGGACAGCCCTGGGGGAGGTCGGTGAAATCCGGTGGAAGGCCTCCGATCGCCTCTAACCGCTTCTTGCCCACCTGCGGCAAGGCGTTCAGCAAAGCCCGTGTGTACGGCATCGCGGCGTGGCGGAGCACCCGCTCCGCGGGTCCTGTCTCCACGATGCGCCCCGCGTAAAAGACCGCAATCCGCTGCGATATCGAAGCGATCGCTCCGATATCGTGCGAGATGAGCATGACGGCGGTCCCTTCCCTCTCCTGAAGATCACGAAGGAGCCGGAGAATCTGGGCTTGGAGGGTGACGTCGAGTGCGGTCGTCGGCTCGTCAGCGATAAGCACCTTCGGCCGGCAGGCGAACGCCATCGCGATGACGACGCGCTGACGCTGGCCGCCGCTCATCTGGTGGGGGTACTTACGCGCCGAATCCGGAGGGGCGGGAACGCCGACCATCTCGAGCATCTCGACCGCCTTGTTCCAGGCCTGCTGCTTGTTCATCCCCTGGTGGAGCATGAAAGCCTCGCCGATCTGGTGCCCGATCTTCATCATCGGGTTAAGGCTGGTGAACGGGTCCTGCATCACGAGGGCGATTTGTTCGCCTCTCACTTGGCGCAGCTCTCGCTCTTTCAATCCCACGAGCTCCCGCCCATCGAGCTTGATCGACCCCGCCGAGATCTTCCCCGGAGCTTGCAGCATGCCCATGATCGCGAACCCGGTCATCGACTTACCGCACCCGGACTCGCCAACCACGCCAAGCGTCTGCCCCGCCTCCAAGTCGAACGAGACCCCTTGAAGGATCTTGGTCGACCCAAAAGAAACCTCAAGATTGCGAACTTCGAGCACGGCCATGTAACCCGTAGCGTACCGGACGAGGCGCATCGGTACGCTGTGACCGAATCCCCCTACGGCGAAGCCGTGTAGCCGGCACCTACGTGTGCCGCGCATAGCCAAGCCTTCGACGTATCATTGGGTAAAGCAAAATGGAATCCAACAGGGCACTAACCACGCCAACCCAGTGAAAGCCCCGCCGTGAAAACAATCACCATTACCGACGAACAGTACGAAGAACTGTCGAAAACGGCTCGCGACCTTGGCACGCAACCAGACGAACTCATCGCTGCGGTTGTCTGGGCAGTGCGAGGGAATCCCATAGGTTTGGCAGATTCTTCAATTAGGGGACTCGTTGCCCGGCTAACATCCTCACTTGAACCGATCCAAACGACGCCCGGTGTTATGGGTGGAGTTCCGTGCGTCCGAGCAACCCGAATTCCGGTTTGGCTGCTGGTTTCGTTTCGTCGGCAGGGGCTTGCTGACGGTGAGTTGCTTCGCGCATATCCGCAATTAGATGCCTCAGACCTGCTTGCCGTGTGGAGCTACTATGCCGGGCACTCGCAGCAGATTGACTCCCAGATCGAAGCCCAAGCTGCCGAGGACTTGATTGGCTAGATTTTATGGCAACGAGAATCTGCCGCTTCCCGTCGTCGAGCATCTACGCAACCTTGGCCACGACGTGCTCACATCGAAGGATGCGGGAAACGCCAACAGAAGAATTCCGGACGAAGACGTTCTGGAGTTCGCCAAGGAGACGGGACGGGCAGTTCTCACATTAAACCGAGTTGACTTCGTACGGCTTCACCGCAAGGTCAGCGGCATTCACGCAGGCATCGTCACCTGCACGGAGGATTCGGATTTCGTGGCCCTAGCCGATCGAGTCCACGATGTGATCTCCACCCTTACCAACCTCGATGGCGTGCTGGTCAGAATAACCAAAACCGGGCATTCGATCGATCCCCAACCGAACGACCTGCCACAATAGCGGAATGATTCCCATTCGCCCGAACGTGCTCGGAATGGAGCCTTACGTTCAAGGCAAGCCGATCGAAGAGGTTAAGCGAGAGCTCGGACTGACTCGCGTCGTCAAGCTCGCCAGCAACGAAAACCCGTTCGGGCCGTCCCCGAAGGCGGTCGCCGCGATCCAGGAAGCCGCGAGTACGATGCACCTCTATCCGGACGGCGGCGCGTACGCCCTAAAGCAGGCGATCTCCAGCAAGTTCGACATCGCGACCAACCAGATCATGGTCGGCAACGGCAGCGACGAGCTGATCCACCTGCTCGGCCTCATCACGCTCGACAAGCCAACCGACGAGCTGATGATGTGCAATCCCGGCTTCGCCCGGTACGACGCATCCGCGCACCTGGCGCCGTGCCGCCTGGTCAAGATCCCGGTCGACAGCAAGCATGTGCAAGACCTCGAGGCGATGGCCGACGCGGTGAATGAGAACACCCGAATCATCTACCTCGCCAACCCGAACAACCCGACCGGCACCATTGTGCGGCGGAACGCGGTCGATCGATTCTTGGACCGGGTGCCGGAAAGCGTGGTTGTGGTCCTCGATGAGGCGTACTACGAGTTCGCCATGCACCATCCCGAATTCCCCACCTCCCTCGAATACATCAAAGCGGGGCGGGAGAACGTCGTCGGTCTACGCACCATGAGCAAAGCTCAGGGGCTGGCCGGCCTTCGCATCGGTTACGGATTCGCGTCGACGACGATCGTCGATGCGATAAACCGCGCGCGAGAACCCTTCAACGTAAGTCGCTTGGCGCAGGTTGCCGCGATTGCCGCTCTCGAAGACGATGAGCATGTCCGGAAGACGGTGGAGCACAACCGGCGAGGACTCGAACTCCTCGCCGGCGTCTTTGCCGAGGTCGGCGCGGAGCCTGGCGAGAGCTTCGCGAACTTCATGTACGCCGACTTTCATCGGCCCACCCGGCCGATCTACCAGGCGCTCCTCCAACGGGGCGTCATCACGCGCCCAGGCGACCTCCTCGGTAACCCGAACTGCCTGCGCGTGAGCATTGGGACTCAGGAAGAAATGGACATTTTCGTTGAAGAGCTTCGTAACGTAACAACCCCGGCGGTCGCGAAATGATCGTCGTGCTCAAGGGCGGCAGCACCGCCGAACAGGTGCGAGAGATCAGCGAGCGGCTGGTCGAATTCGGATATCAGGTCAACCCGATCTTCGGCGTTGAAAAGACGGTCATCGGCGCGGTCGGTGGGTCGGAGCACACCAAAGTCGACTTCATCGACCAGCTCAAAGCTTACGACTCGGTGGAGGACGTCGTCCTTATCACCAAGCCGTACAAGTTCGTCGCCAAGGAATACAACAAGGGCGAGAAGTCGAGGATCGACCTCGGCGGCGGCGTGATCATCGGCGGCGACGAGGTCGTGATGATGGCCGGCCCCTGCACCGTCGAATCCGAGGAAGGCTTGTTCAAAACCGCCGAACGAGTGGCGGCGGCGGGCGCCAAGATCCTGCGCGGCGGCGCGTACAAGCCGTGCACCTCGCCCTACTCCTACCAGGGGATGGGAACCGATGGCCTCAAGCTGCTCCGAGCCGCGGCCGACAAGTACGGGCTGAAGGTGGTCACCGAAGTGATGCACGTCCGCAAGGTGGAAGAGGTGGCCGAATACGCCGACATTCTCCAGATCGGCACGCGCAACATGCAGAACTACGACCTCCTCACGGAGGTCGGCCGGTGCCGCACCGCCGTGATGTTAAAGCGCGGAATGACCGCCAAGCTTGAAGAGTGGCTGCTCGCCGCCGAGTACATCGCCGCCGGCGGCAACGAACGGATCATGCTCTGCGAGCGCGGCATCCGCACCTTCGAGCCGTACACCCGCAACACCCTGGATCTCAGTGCCATCCCGGCTTTGAATTCGCTGTCTCACTTGCCGGTCATCGTCGATCCTTCTCAAGGGACCGGGCGACGGGAGCTGGTTGCGCCGATGAGTAAAGCGGCAGTCGCGGTCGGAGCGGACGGTTTGATCATCGAGGTTCACCCGAACCCGGATCACGCGATCAAAGACGGCGCCCAAAGCATCACCATCGAAACCTTCGAAAAGCTGATGCCCGAGCTCGGCGCGATCGCGAACGCGATCGGGCGAAATCTAGTCGAAAACATTCGGCGGCTGCCTGCTCTTGGCTAACCAATTCCGCAGTTAGGGAACCCTAAGCCAAATAAAGACCATACACTCGCGTTGCCGCCATTTCGCGATTGTATGGCTCAATGTATCAAGTTTCACTGTAAAGCATCCTACTCCGACGTCAAGAATAGCTTGAATGCTTTCGAAATCCCTGCGGTGATGAATCTAGTGCGCTGAAGCAACTTCCAAGACGAAACCATCTGGCGGCGTAAGCTCAGATGTGGGAGGTTTAATGGTTATTAAAGCGCCAGAGTCCGTCACAGCTATGGAACCCACATCACTGGCAAGATACTCAAGCAGAATATCCAGTTTGCCCCTCATCACCTCAATAGGCTCCGAGTCTTTCCCTTGGTGGTAAATGGTCCGCGCTAAACTGTTTAATTGTTCAAGAGGCACGGGCTGAAAAGTCTGAACAATATGATACAGCATCGCGGACTCTGCCTTTACCCGCCAACGATCCGTTAAGGAGTACACCGGCGCTGAGTAAGCACCAATTACTTTTGGAATGGGCTTACCGTCGCCACCCAGCAGAACTTCGGAGGTAAGTAGCATTCGAAAAAAGCATTCACTGATATTCGCCCATGCCTGCGAATCCCGCCTAGCAGATCTAGAGCTACCACACGCTTTAGTACGGGCCTCGGAGAGTAGCTTCGATGATACTATTCCTTCATCGCTGTTCACTGATATTAGTTCTTCGAAAGCCTCAAATAGAAGGTTCCGACAGTCGACAGGGGAGCCAATTCGGGCCGAAGCTAAGGAACCTTCCATCCGGGTGATATCACGAGATCGGCCGTCCGGCGCGAGGGCTTCTTCCAGTTTCGGTTGAGGGGTTGGCGGGACCGAGTCAGACCCAAAAGGCTCGGCCCTCCTTTTGCGAATTTCCTGAACGGCAGATTCGGTCAACCAAACGGGCTCATGGCCCGCCAAGGGTTCTCCCTGGCAAAGCCACCCGTGGGATTCGCCGTGAGCCATTAGCTTTCGGATAAAAAGTTGCCCCAAGGGATGATTGGCCGTAGTGAAGTACGGATCCATTGCCGACAGCAGGGGTCTTAGCGCAAGTTTCTTAATACCGGTCTCGCGGCTGAAATGCTTTCCGCGGAATAACACTTCCTCGGTCGCCAACCTATCCTTCTCGGTGATGCCAATACCTAATGGCGGGGGTGAAGATGGGGCTACGCCCTTATCCACCCCCGCGGCAACCGTGAGATTCGTTGTTACTACGATCGTCGACGACGAATTCAATTTCGTAGCCGAACTCAATACGGCTCTGTCATGGGAAAGGACGTGCACGACCAAATCGCCCGGCGAAGTGTTAACTGCTTCGCGGACGCATTCTTCAATCACTTCAGTGACAGAAGTTGGCAGCGAAACCAGGACTTGAAGTCGCTCATTAGGCGAGCCGAGAGCAAATTCCTGATCGGTGCGTACGATCCATATTACCTTTGCGTCTCCGAAGATTCCTTCTACGTGGATGCCCACGCCTTCAACGAGGGAACTCATGTCGCCTCTAAAGGGGATAGCGTCAACCACGAAGATACGCTTATTAGTCGCCATGCTGGACTCCCTTAACCGGAAGAGCGGACTCTCTTTCGTCCGATGCCTTAAGCACGACGCTTTGGTACGTCACCTGAGCGCATACAAGGAGGATCAATCCATCCAGTAATGGCTGAATTGCATTTCCCATCATCTTGTAAAAAATTGCGCCTGCGACGAATGCCAGGACAGTGAGTGTTTTGAAGTAAATCAACGATGTTCTCCTATTGCTTGTTGTTTTCGTCACTCGAAAGAGAAAACGTAAACGACAACGCCAGGCGTCATAGAAAACGACAGAACAAACGTCAAAATCAGCGAAAACGGAATCAAAATCGAAAGTCAGAATCGACAAACGACATCGAAAGAAACACCCGCCAGAGAAATCGACACCCACAAACGTGGTCAAGCACATTATAGCTGCTTTCCCAGACTTGTCAAGGGGTTCGAATTTTTTTGTGGATTTTCATGGATTTGCTAGCTGACCTAATCCACGCGTTGCTAGTACTGCTTTGCCCGACGCCTTCTCTATCCTCATTCAGATGATGTAACCACTGATTAAACGTGACCCACCAATCTCAATCGTTTCTGGGCTCCTACATCCGGTAAGGCCACCAGTCCACTAACGGTAATTTGCCCGCCGTTCAGCCTCTCCTTGGTTTACTGGACGAAGGAGGGCTATTTGGGGATCGCGAGCTCTTTGTAAACCCAGTGGGAGCGCCAGCCGAGTTGGATGGCGTGGCTGGCGGCTTCGGTGGCCTCGGTCTTCTTATCTTGCCGCAGTAGGGCGCCGGCGAGGTCGGCGTAGTTACCGCCGTTACCCGGCTCCAATGCGATGGCGGAGCGATACTCTTTCTCCGATTCCGCGAAGTCGCCGTTGGCGAACAGGGCATGGCCGCGAACCGTGTGCGCCCACGGATCCTTCGGAGCCGCGGTAGTGGCGCGGGTCGCGAGATCGAGAGACTCGGCAATCTTTCCTTGCACCCGTCGGATATCCGCCAAATTGGTCAGGCCGAGAACGAACTTTGGATTGAGCCGGACACTTTGTAGGCAGTAGGGGGCCGCGTCGTCGACCCGGCCCTGCCGAACGATCGCAACGCTTAGCGAGTTCCAAGCCGAAGCCCAATCGGGCCTCATCGTGATCGCTCGGCGGAACATCTTCTCCGCTTCCGGAAGGCGATTGTCCCGCATGAGGTCGTCGCCGTAAGCGAAGAAATTAGAGCCAAGCCCTTCGGCATTGGCAACCGCCGGGACCTCGACCTCGCGGGCATCGAGGAGCCGCATCCCGAGGAGACGGGGCGTGGTAGAAGCGCCGCTCCACGACTCTTGCACAAGACGCGAAACGATATAGAGCCGGCCTGTCTTCTTGTTCTTGGCCCGGCATGCTTGGCGAGTCACGACGTTCGTCGTCCCCCCCTCCCGGTTGACCCGAACGATGCTCCAGGTGGGGGCTTCGATCGGATCTAGGTTCATTGGCACCGCCACCCTTTGCATAAACGGGTAGGGCTGCACCCGGTTGCCGCCGATACCGAAGGTGCCGCCCGGAGCCAACTGCTTAGCGACCACGTTATAAACCTCGCTGTCGCGCCACTTCCCATTGCGTTGCGCCACCGCGGCCATGAGGGGAACCGGGGCACGAGCCGAAATCTCCCCCGGCTGGAAGCGCATCGAACCAACCTCCTGCAAGCGATCGGCGATGAGTCGAAGGCGGGCGACCAGTTCCTTCGTCGGCTCGTCCGGCTCCGTTGTCCCCTCGGCGACCTTATCCGGCTCGGCAACGGCGACCCCATTCGCGACCCGGGCCAACCGACGAAACGCCTGGGCAAGACTCTCCGCCTCACGTGGGGTCGTTCCGAGCGGCAGGAGAAGGCCACTGGGCCCCCGGTACGACGCGCGAATCTTGTCGTTCGGCTGGAACACGATTCCGCCCCGCTGTTCTCCCCCGAAGAGCGGATCGTATCGGACGGTGGTCGGGTCGACGTTGGCGAAAGCAACCGGCTCGATTCCGCCATACCAGCCGGCCGGCGCCTGGCTCAGCTCGAAGCCGGTTTGGGTGAAGGCGAACGACATGGTCCCGCCGGTGCTCCCGGCGCCGCCTTCGCCAGCGTTTACCGTGTAGTTAGAGAACTTCCCGTTTAGCAGCGCCAAGGCATCCGCGGTACTGATCGCAGGAGTGACGAGTCCAGGTTGCGGTTTAGACTTTCCAAGTTGATCGGCCGCTTCGAACAGGTGCTTCGAGATATCCGAGAGGTTCGCCAAGTCACCGTTAATCCCATTGAATGGAAGCGGGGTGGCGGCGCGCAGGTAAACCTCGATGACCCGGAGGCGCGAGATGGCATTGGCGAGCCAAGGCGCCTGGTACAGGGCGAGACCCTGATTGCGAAACAGATCGCGCTCGAAGGTGTTCGACCAGCTTCCATCGTCGAATATTCCGAACAGCGTGTCCTCGAGGGCTCGGCAAGCGTCCAGCCGGCGCTTGCGCGCGGCGACCTCCCTTGCGGCGCCTGGGCCGAGGATGCCCCAGCTCGCCGACCACGCCTCGTCGTCCACGACGGCGATCGGGCCGAGCGTGTTGAACGCTGAAAATGGCATCGGCTCAGGACGGCCCTGTTTGCCCAGCCACTCCCACCAGGTGTACTGAAGCTTCCGCATCCGCACCAGGTCGCTCCGAAGTTGGTCGCTGGTCGAAGCTTCGACAACGCCCCAAAAACCGTTTCCGTAGGCGGGGGTATCGGGCGAATAGAGGCGATGGTGCCACCAGCGGGCAGAAACCTGGGCGGGAACGACCGTGACCGGAGTAAGGGTGCGACCCTTGCCAGTCAAGATCTGCTCGGACTGAAGACTCGTCGTCTTAGCGAGCAAAACCAAGGCAGCCAACGGGCAAGTCATGGGTGCCTAATTATAGGTCCATTTGGCACTTTAACGTGTTGCCTACTCGATTCCGCATTGGCTATCGAGCGAGTATCGAGACCCGGGCGAGCCGCCCGTGCCACGCGAGGGGCCGATGGTGCAAAATAGAAGGCGATGCTGCCGCAGTCCGTACGAAAGCTTGTCGCCTATCACGAAGTGCTCATGGCCATGATCCTCGTGTGGGTCGTGAGTCCGGTGGTTTTGACTCTGTTCTCCTTCTACCTAGGCACGTTCGCTGCCTCGCAGCACGTTCAAGATCTCCAGGGCGGCGACGTGGACAATGGTGCGAAGGGCGCATTGATCGGCTTGGCCGTGTCCGTCATCATCGCAATTGGCGCCACCATCATTTATCCGAAGGTGATTGCGCGCGAATATGAGGTTCGTGGACGAAGCGACGATAATCACGCCGACTATTAATAGATTCGCTCCGTAACTCCGCAAATCCGGAACGCAGAGCGCCCTATTTTCTGCGGTACAACGAAACCCAAAGGGCAAGAGTTGGGTAGGCAATGAACCTGTGACGGCGGAGTGGTACTACATCGGGCATTACGGTCAATTGGGACCGCTCACCCGCGAGCAAATCGATGAGCTCGTCGAGGGAGGCGTCATTGCCCGTGACACCTACGTTTGGCGGGCTGGAATGTCCGAGTGGCTTGCCGCCGATCAGATTTCCGAGCTGGCGACCTCCTTTCGCCGCGCCGATCCTTACACGACCCCTCCTCCCTCCCCCACTCCCAGAGTCGTTGCCCCGCCCGCTCCCCCGCTGGCGCGAACGAGTCCACGGCCGTTCGATCAGACCCTCGCCAACCAGGCCCCCAACTACCTATCGTTCCCCCTTACCCGCAGCGATAAAAGCCGGACACTTGGGGGCATCCTCCAGTTAATCGTCCCCGGCGTCGGCCGCATGTATCTGGGGTTTTCGGCGATTGGAGTGCTCCAACTGGTACTGTCCCTTTGTGGCGTCGGCATCTTGTGGAGCTGGGTCGATGGGATTATTATTCTTGCGGGCGGCGTCCGGATGGACGGATACGGTCGTCAATTGAACGACTGAAAACCGCCGGAGCGGTATGCCCCGCTCAAACGTCTGATAGGTGTAAGGAAACGAATGCGAAGCTTTCTTCTTCTGCTGTTGACCATGCTCCTTCTGCCTGCCGCCTTTGCCCAAGGCTACAAGCCGAAGGCGGGCGAAACCGTGCTCAAACTCGAGATCGAGGGGCGCGGCGACGTCTATATCAAGCTGTACACGAAGGAAGCGCCGAAGACCACCGCCCACATCTTGGCGCTGGTCAAAAAGAACTTCTATGACGGTCAGAAGTTTCATCGCGTAGAGACCTCGCCCAAGCCGTACCTGGTCCAGTTCGGAGACCCGAATTCCAAGAATAACGATCTCAGCGGCAACGGCGGCAGCGGAGAGCGGATCGCCTACGAAGACAGCGGCTACAACAATGTAGCCGACGCCGTCGGCCTCGCCCATCCGCTCGGCCAGCGAGATTCAGGCGACAGCCAGTTCTACATGCTCCTGGACAAAGCCAGCTTCCTGGACGGCAACTACACCGTCTTCGGCAAGGTTGTCGCCGGATCCGATGTCCTTAAGAAGGTCCAGAAGGGCGACAAGGTTCTGAAAGTCTCGCCCGTGGAAAAATAACAAGTCGCCCACGGATGCGGACCGCAGAGCTCCAGCTCTGCCTCCCCGACGCGCCATCTGGCAGGGTCCGACCACGGGTCGGGCAATCCCTGTGCCGCAGGTGAACGGCGAGAGCCGCTCCAAAACCACCCGCCCTCAACTACACTTGTATCGCAACGACGAAGTTGCGAAGGAGGGAGGGCGATGACTGCCTTTTGGAAAGTGATACGCGTTACCGTCGCGCTGGGCGCGACCTTACTGACGGCTTGGGGTGCGACGCCCCGCCTAACGCCGAGGCCGACAACGGTCAACCTGCTCAAGGTCAACGGAGTGCCGGCCTATGTCCACGGAGCCAATCTGGCATGGCTGGATGCCGCTTATGACCACGACATTGGGATCAACGCTCAGCACCCGAGTTGGGGGTGCGCCTACAACTCGACCCATATGGCCAGCTATATCCAGGACATGCGCAGCATGAACCTTGGCGTGATGCGCCTTTGGCTGATGGAGAACTGGCAGGGCGTCACCTTCGACGCCAACGGCTACGCGACCGGATTAGACTCGACCTTTCTCACGAACCTGGACAACATCGTTGCCACCGCTTCTTCGAAAGGAATGTCTCTGTACCTCACTCTGCTGAGCTTCGACTACGACGATGTGGCGACGATCAAGAACGTCCGCACCGATGCGACGGCTCAGCAACGGTTTCTAGACAATGTGGTAGGTCCGCTTGTGCTGCGCTACAAGGGGAATAACACCATCTTCTCCTACGACATCATGAACGAGTCTAACCTCGGCGTCCCGAACACGGGCACCGACTGGCCGTCGATGCGTACCCTGATCGCCGCGGTAGCAACCAAGATCCACACTGTGGATCCCGGCCGCCAGGTCTCATGCAGTTGTCAGTGGATGGGCTGGATCACGAACGGCACCTATTCCGGGCTCGGGCTCGACTACTACGACTATCACGAGTACAACGACAGCCCGAACCTCCCGACGGTAGCCTCACTCGCGCTCGACAAGCCGATCATCCTCGGCGAGTACGGTCCCGTCACCAACAGCGACACCGCCCAGAACAACGCGGCCAGCGCGTTTATCACTCAGGCTCGCGATCGGGGCTGGTCGGGCGCTCTCTCGTGGTTCTACGACTATCCCGGTTCGACGAACATGCACCGGTTCCTCTACAGCAACGGAACCTGGCGCCCGATTTGCTACACCTTGCAAAGCTTCAATCCGAACGGCTCGCCGGTGATCGTGAAGTACGACTTCGAAAACACGATCTCGGGTTGGACGGGAACCAATATCGTTGGCGGACCCTGGAGCGTGACCGAACAGCATGCCAATGGCGCCTACACCCTCAAATCGGATGTCACTCTTGCGAACAACGCCTCCTATGTACAGGCGCGCGTCTTCGACGACAACTATTCCGGCAAAGTAACGCTGAGGGCACGGGTCCGTCGGGCGGCTTGGGGCACGTATGGCGCGGGCGGAATGACCGCCAAGCTCTACATCAAGACCGGCTCGGGATGGACCTGGTACGACGGAGGCGCGGTCTCCATCAACTCCACCGGCTGGACCACGCTGAGCCTAAACCTAACCGGCGTCGCCAACCTGACCAACGTTCGGGAAGTAGGCATCCAGTTCCTAACCGGCGCCTCGGGCTTCTCCGGAGGAAGCTCGGTCTACGTCGATTACCTGACCTTGGAGTGAGTCTTCAAGGGGGCCGGACCGCTGGTCTCCAGACCGGCCCCACCAGATTCGTACATGTATTCAGCAGCCCTTTTTGTCCCGGGGTAGGAAACCCCGGGCTAATTTCTGTGACCTCTCCGAGGTCGGGAACGAATGCAGCATTTTTACGGCGAAGCCGTGTAGGCGCAGGTTGGTTCTTACCTGCGGACAGTCCCGAAAGGACGACCAAATTCCTCAAGGTCATCCAAAGAATGAAGGTCGTCGCTCTAGCAGTAGACGGACACGGCTCATTTTCGCGGCAACCACCCTGAAGGGGTGTCAGAGATTAGCCCCGGGTTTCCTACCCGGGGAAATGAGGCCGATCTGAACCGACCCCGGAGCGGGTCGCAGAACCTTCCGGACATCAGAACGTTGACGATCTACAAGGCATCTCAATCGGTGAACTTAAGGTTTTCAGAAGGCAATTTTCAGCTAGGTGCCGTTTCTTACAGGGGCGGGCGAGCCGCCCGTGCCACGTTACTTCCCTTCCTTCGGATCCAAATACGACCTCAGACCGTCGCCGACGAAGTTAAGGGCGAAAACAGTCAGAGACAGAACGACGCAAGGGGGGATGAGCTGCTCGGGGAAGCTGTTCATGTTTTCCCGGGCACTGTTGATCATGCTTCCCCAGCTCGGCTCGGGAGCCTGGATACCGATTCCCAGGAAGCTCAGCGTGCTCTCGGCAAGGATGGTACCGGCGATTTCGATCATGCTGACCGCCATCAAAATGCCGGCGAGCTGCGGCAAAATGTGCCGGGTCACATTGTAAAAGGTAGAGGCTCCCGTCGCTTTGGCCGCGACGACAAATTCGCGATCCTTGAGGGTTGCCACCTGAGAGCGCACTAATCGAGCAATCGACGGCCACGCCGTTATCGATAACGCCGCGATGACGGGCGCAAGTTTCCCGCCCGGAACCTGCACTTTTGAGCTTTGGATGGCGCCAATAATGAGGATCGCCAACAAAATGTCCGGAAACGCGAACATCGCGTCGGTCAGACGCATGACGGGACCGGCGATCCAACGCGGAGCGAAGACCCCCAAGACTCCCACCGTAACGCCGACTACGAGTGCGAAAAGCTGAACCACCAAGCCGACGGTCAGCGAGATTCGCGCGCCGGCCGCAATACGGGCCACGACATCGCGGCCTTGCGGATCGGTACCGAGAGGGAAGTGCCCGCCAGCGTTTAGAAACGGCTTCGCGACGTCGTCGTAGACGCTGGTGAACGGCTGGTGCTTGGAGAGCGAATGAAGCTGCGCATCGCGGACCGATGGCCCCACGATAGCGAAGGCCACCAACAGCACCAAGAAAATCGCTCCGACGATAAGGAACGGGTCGCGGCGCGAACGCTTTCGGCCAGGGACGCGGACGATCAAATCTGCGACTCCCTGATGCGAGGATCTAAGATCGGAAGGAGGATGTCCACAAAGAGGTTGAGAAGGATGAACATCGAGCCTGTAATCATGATTCCGGCCTGCACGACCGGCATGTTCCCCTGCTGGATCGCCTCGATCGTAGCGCTTCCCAAGCCCGGCATCACGAAATACCGTTCGATGACGAACGACCCGGTAAGGAGGAAGCCGAAGCTCGTGCCGATCGCGGTGATCACCGGCAAAATCGCATTCCGAAGCGCATGACGAAAGATCAGCCGGCGCCTCGGAACCCCTTTCGCAACCGCCGTCCGAATGAACTCCTGCTGCATCGTATCGATCATCGTCGCCCGGGTGAGCCGCGTGATCAGCGCCATCGGCCTTGCCGCCAAGATGCAAACCGGCAAGATTAGATAATAAATCTCGGGCGCCTTCAATTCCGTCACCCAGGTAAGTGGGAGCACGTCGAGTTTAATCACGAAGATGAAGACGAGGAGCGGCGCCAACACGAAATTAGGCACAGTAACGCCTAGAGTGCTAATCGTGAGAACCCCACGGTCGGCGAAGCGGTTCTTGTAAACCGCCGCTAGAGTGCCGAGGAGAATTCCGACTCCCGATGCGAGAAGGATTGCGAGACAAGCGAGCTTGGCCGTCATCGGCAAAGTCCGTTTGACGATGTCGCTAACTTTTTCACGAGTGCCGAAGTAGCTCTCTCCGAAGTCTCCGTGAGATGCCTTGCCGAGGAACTCGACGTACCGGATCGGCCACGGACGGTCCAGCCCAAATTGGTGTCGAAGCCGCTCAACCGTCTCCGGCGTCGCCTTGTCCCCCGCCGCCATGGTAGCGGCATCGCCCGGCGCGATCTCGTCGGCCACAAAGGTGACAAACGAAACAAAGATCAGGCTAAGAAGCCCGAACAACAGACGCAGCAGAATGGGCTTGGCGACCCGCACAGGGGGTCATTCTACCGCCTGTCTCGGCGGTAGAAGCTATCGCGCTTTATCTTGCAAGACCTGAATCGCCCGGGCGAGTTGGCTGTCGCGTTTCGGTTCGCCGAGCACGGGCTCGGTTTTGTCCCAGTCGAGGTCGACCTTGACCGATGGCTCGAGGCCGCCGGTGAGGAAGACGCCGTCTTCATCCACTTTCCGACCGATGAACGGAGTCATCGGAAGGTAGTAGCGCGCGATCGTGATCTTGGCGCTGGAGTTATCGACCATCGGGAAGACGTTCTGCACCGATGCCTTACCATAGCTGTGGTTGCCCACCAGGATTGCTTTGTTGTAATCCTTGAGCACACCGGCGAAGATCTCCGCGGCGCTGGCCGAGTCTTCGTTGATGAGGATCGCGACCGGATAGTTGAACTGCCGCAGAGCCCCCGAACTGGTGTGGGCGGTCTCTTCGTGTCCGTCCCGGAACCGCATCTTTACTGCCACCTTGTCGCGGACGAACAAGCTCAGCATGTCGACGGCGGTTTCCAACAATCCACCCGGATTGCCGCGCAGGTCGATGACCAAGCCTTTCATCGGATTGCGCTCCAGCTTGTCGAGCTCCCGCTCGAACTGCATCGTGGTGGGCTCCGCGAACTGGGTGACGTTGAGGTACCCGACGTTGCTCTCTTTGAAGTAGACCCCTTCCACCGTCGGCGAAATGATCCGGGCCCGGCGGATGTTGATCGGCGTCGGCTTGGCCGTGCCAGGACGAGAGATCAGCAGGTGTACCAAGGTGCCTTCCGGACCCTTGACCCGCTTGACGATCTCTGTCACGTCCAGCCCCGCGACCGACTTCCCTTCAACCGACACAATGACGTCGTCTTTGCGAAGCCCGGCCGCGTAAGCGGGCCCGTCATCGAACACCACCGCCACTTTCGCGCCCCGAGGGTCCGAAGAGAGTTTCGCTCCCACTCCGAAGAAGTTGGCCCGCGTTTCGTCAGCAAACTCCTGCGCCTGCGCTGGCGGGAGGAACAGGGTGTGCGGATCGCCCAGGGAGGCCATGAGGCCGGACATGCCCGCGTACTTGAGGTCCTGCGCCTTTACCGGATGCACATACGAGGAGAGGATCCGCTGGTAAGACTGCTTGAACACCTGCTCGGGGCTGGTTTTGGCGGTCGTCTTCACGCCGAACAGCATGTTCACCGACCGGATCGGCGGCAATTGACCCTGTTGAAGATCCCGATAGGAAAATCCTAAAACGAGGCAGCCGGCGATGCCGAGGATGGCGGCGATGTTCTTGGATGTGTTCACTTGCGGCCTCCGTTCTTGGCGAGTCGCGCGGACTTGGTGTCGAGGCTTGGTTTGAAATGAGAGGTCACCAGCGTGTAACCGGTCCCATCTGGGAGCTCGACGATATCGTAGATATCCCGGTCTCCACCGGTTTCACTTCCGCTCAGCTTAGCCAGCCCCTTCGACGAAAGTGCGAGCGCGAAGATCTCCGCCGCGCCACGCGTCGTTCGGTCGGTAATCAATGTGATCTTAGGCGGGTTCGCGTTACCTTGGCCGATCGCGAACGGAGTTGTTTTGTCGCTCCGGTTCGTCGTGAGGACTCCGTATTGGCCGGCGGGAGCGAGGACGGCAAGGCACTGCCGCATCGCTGAGAAGTCGCCCAATGTATTGTTGCGGAGGTCGAGCGTCACTTCCGGCTTGCCCGCGATCGCCTGCTTCAGCGCCTCTGGGGAGCCGGGCGTAAATGGGAGCTGGATAACCCCGTTTGCGGCTTGGAACCCGGTCCGGCTAGAGGGCGCCCGCTGAATCGTGGTCGCGCGCTGCTCTCCGTTTCGCTCCCAAACGACTTTAACGTTC
This sequence comes from Fimbriimonas ginsengisoli Gsoil 348, assembly GCF_000724625.1. Lineage (GTDB taxonomy): Bacteria > Armatimonadota > Fimbriimonadia > Fimbriimonadales > Fimbriimonadaceae > Fimbriimonas > Fimbriimonas ginsengisoli. Next base: position 125,080 of record NZ_CP007139.1, read on the forward strand.
CCGGCGGTTCCGGCAAAGAGCCGATCCCGGGCGCGCAGAGGGAGGATCATTCGCTCCCATTTATCGCGGACTTCCTTGCGAAGCGCGTTCAAATCCGCCAGCGGAAGCTTCTTCTGATCATAAAGCTTTCGCGCCTTCATGAAGCGGATCGAGAGGTCGGCGTTCAGCAGCCAGTGGCCGTCGATGGAGTAGACGATGTCGCCCGGCTTGACTCCGGCTTTGTCGGCGGGTCCGCCCGGAACCACGCTCGTGACGGTAAGGCGCGGAAACGAGGCTTGGTCGGGAGCCGAGTCGGTGGAGAGGGCCTGCTGCCGGGGATCGGCCCCTTCTTCGGTAGGCGTAGGCTGGAGAGCCGAGCGGTTGGCCTTCTTGTTAGATGAAGGAAGAAGAAGGGCGAGGTCGGCGCCGATCCCTTCGTACTTCCCTTGGCGAGCGTTGAGGAAGACGCGGAAAGCGTCCTTGTCCATGTAAACCGATTTGGGGTCGGCGAGATAGCCAACCATGCCTCGAACCGCGCCGGAAGCAAGCTTCTGCTCGTCGTTGATCGGCTCGACGTACTCCTTTTTCAGCTTTTCGGTAAGAGAATAGAAAAAGTCTCCGGCCGGGATCTCGTCGCCGCCCTGCGGAGCGCCGCCGTTCCGGGAGGCGACGAGGTTGTCCAACTTAGTCGTTGGCGCGGCCGAGAGGTCGGCTCGGTCACGCAGATTCGACCCGATAAGGAACGCTCCGCAGGCGGCGACGATCCAGCCGGCCGCGATTAAACTCTTCTTCGTTTCGCTCATCAGAAAAAATGTCCGCTTATTAAGCCTACGCCGCCTAGCCGCTCCAGTGCGCCATTTGGGTCGTTTCTGTTCCTTAGTAGGGTAGCCGGGGCTCACCGTTCCCTGGGTGAGATGATTGGCCTATCGATTCAAATCCGTAGCCGGTAAATCCTTCATTGCAGCCTTAACCCGTTCGTCGGGACTGGAGGCCATCAATCCTTTCGTAGCGTCCGAAAGCTTCATACCGTGGCGTTTGGCGAGGTCGATCAACGCCAACTGGACGGAAGGATGGCGGTCATCGAGGACATTCGCGATCTCGTCCGGTTCCGCTCCCTTTTCCAAAGCGGCAAAACCCCGAAGCGCGGCCGCCCGGACTTCGGCAGACCGGTCGGTGACCGCCAATCGGAGCGCGGCACGGTGCGCCTCGTCCGGGTGAGCGGCCAGGCTTTCCAGCACGATCAGCCGGGTCGTTCGGCTGTCGTCGCGAACCCCTTTATAACCTTCGGTTCGGAATTGCGGATTGGTGGAAGAGATCAGCTTGATGTCGCTGGCAGCGCGAACGGCGTCGCTCGGCTCGTTGACCGCCGACCAAAGCAGCTTCCGCATCTGGTATTCGTCGTTCGGATCGGCGGTCGTGGTGACCGCGAGCTTGATCTCTGGGTCTTCCTGCTCCAAGAATTGCATCCGCAGCAGCGCCGCCGTCTTTCCCGGCATGTTGGCCAGCGCCTCGGCGGCGGCAACCCTCGTCCGCGCGCTACGGTCGGTCAGCAGGATCTGAAAATCGTTGACATAGCGGGCCTCTTTGGTCTCTCCCAAGATCCGGGCCGCCGCCTCCCGAGTGTACGAAGTAAGGCCCAAGCGCATCGCCTGCTCCACCGTCGTCATCGCAATCTGCCCACCTTGGTGGGCAAGCGCTCGAAGCGCGGTAGCCCCGACCACCGGATCCAACCCCATCGCCGTCTTGATCAGGTTCGGCTGAGCGAGGTCGTCTTTGATTCTCAGGTAGGCGTCCGCGGCGTTGAGGCGAACCAAGGAGGAGGGGTCGACGATGAGGGCGACGAGCTCAGGCGAGCTGGCGGTCGCTTTCGCGGCAAAGAGGGCTCGCTCCTCGCTGTCCGGCGAAGTTGCGCTGGGCTGGAGATCGGCGTAGGGAGGGGTCGGCGGGTCGCTGGTAAACCGAATCTCGTCCAGGTCGAAGACGATCGGCTCCTGGATGCGCCGGTCGCGCATCACCGAAATTGGAGCCGGTTCGATGGAAATACCGGTTACGGAGTCGAACCCGGCCGCCGCGGCGAGCGGCTTGAGGTCGATACCGACCTTCTGCCACGTTCCGTCGGTCTTGAGCGGAACCGGCATCGCACTAGCCGAGGGCGCGGCTTGGCGGTAATTGACATCCCGGCCAAGGGTGACGTAAGCGGTGTGGCCGTTATTCCCATGAATCGCCAACCCGATGGTGTCTTCGGCCTTGGTCCGGATGGAGAAGCTGAGCGTGGGGGTGTCGGCAACCCGTGCTAACGGCTGGCCGTCTTTCCGTACCGGCAACGCGACTCCGGAATTGCGCCCGAACGCCTTTTCTGTCACGTGAAGCACCTGGCCCCTTTCCGGGTCAGGCGCCAGCTCGACGTCGGTTAAGTCGTATTTCCATGTGGAAACTGGCGCGGCTACGGGCACGCCTTGCCAAAGGCTGGCCGTTTTCCGCGTCCCAAGTCGTTCGAGAAGGGTCGAAGTGGGGAGTTCGGTGGTAGCTGTGACTTCGGCCCAGTCCTCTGGTTTTGGCCCCTCGTCGACCTCGACCCCATAGCCGCGCGGCGCTAGGCGCAGCAGCATCTGTTTTTGAAGTAGGTCGTGCAGCCGAACGTCCAAGTCGCCGGGCGCCCAAGGGCGACCCAATTGCGTGTTGGAGATCCCTTGCACGGGCGTTCCGTTAACCCAGGTGGGCTCCGTCGGCGCGCTGTCCGCGCCGGGGAGAATGTAGATGGCCGACTGATACGGACCGCGGAAGATCTTGTCCTCCGCCTCATAACCGCCGCCGTTGATTCGGGGGCCAAAGTAGCGCCGGGCAAAGGCGGGGCCGAAATCGTCGGAACGCTCGATTTCGTGCTCGACCGAGATTTCCGGTACGAGCTTGACCTTTCCGCCGGTTTCCGCGGCGACCCAGAGGGCAAGGCGCGCGATCGACTCGTAAGTTCGCCGGAGGTAATACTCGGGCGTCCAACGCTGGTCGAGCCGCAGGACGCCCGCGGCGTCGCGGAACTCGGTTTCCGTCCGCTCGAAGACGACGAAACGGACGCGAAGCGTTGTGGTAGGCGTTATCGCCTTGGTTTGCTCGCCGAATTTTTCGAGCGAGGTCAAGTTGTATCCGGCGAGATATCGAGCCGGCGCCTCGGCGGCAGCTCCGTTCAGATAACCCCAACCGTGCCACGCAAGGATCTCGGCGGATGGAGGCGTTGGGGCCGGAGCCGGAAAGGTAAGATCGACGCTCTTTTTCTCGACGATCAGTCCGCTCGGGGTTTGAGGCGTTGCGGCAGGCGGCGTGCCTTGGAAGCCGAAGAGCGAAGAAGCGACGAGAGCGAAAGCGAGCGTCATATCAATCCAGTACGCGTCAATCCAATACGCGGAAGAGCCGGATATCCTCCGGGCTCATCGCGTGGCCGTCGCCACGGGTGTATTCGAGATCAGCGACGGTGCTCACCTGTTCCAAATCGGCGGGAATTTTCCCGATCAAGTCGAGCACAACCTGTTTGATCTTTTCCGAATTCGATCGGAAGACCTCGAGGACGTTATGGGCGTTCACCGCCTCAGTGCCGGCGTGAACGCCGCTGTCGTAGTCGGTGATCAGGGAGATATTCACCACTCCCATTCCCAGCTCTCGGCATAGGTACGCCTCTGGATACTGGGTCATGTTGATTACTTCCCAGCCGGCGTCGTGAAACCACTTGCTTTCCGACTTGGTCGAGAAGCGCGGGCCTTGGATCACCACGACGGTTCCGGTCTCGTGGCAGGTGATTCCATTTTCGCGAATCGCCTCGATCGCGAGCTTTCGCAGGATCGGGTGGTAGGTGTCCGCGGGGGAGACGTGGGTGACGATCGGTCCGTCGAAAAAGGTGTCTTTACGACCGCTCGTTCGATCGACGAATTGGTCGCATACCACGAAATCGCCTGGGGCGACCTCCAACTGGAGCGAACCCGCCGCGCACGGCGAGATGATGCAGCGGCAACCGAGCGACCGCATCGCCCAGACGTTCGCCCGGTAATTGATCATGTGGGGCGGAATCGTGTGGTGCCGCCCGTGCCGAGGAAGAAACGCCACCTTTCGGCCGTTCACCGTCGCCAAGAAAACCGCGTCGCTAGGGGGGCCGTAAGGGGTATCGACCTTAACTTCGCGAACGTCTTGCAGCAGGCTATAAAAGCCCGAACCGCCGAATACTCCGATTTCTGCGCTATTCATTTTTGGAAACCTAACCAGAAATTGCCCGATAGAGCCCACTGATAAGCAGGTCGACCCGGCTACCGCGCCGTAAGAGGACGTCCGCGTCGAGGGCGCGGATCTTCCGATTCTTGATCGCGTTGATCGACTTGATCCGCGGATCGTTCAAAAGCGCGACGACTCCCGATTGGTCTTTCTTTGCCACACCCACCACGATCACGTCCGGGTTGAGGGCTACGAGCGACTCCGGATTTGCCTTGACGAACGTGGTGCCCGCCGGTCCGATCGGCTCGCCGCCGACGGCGCGGATCATATTCGCGTCAAATGAGTCGGTTCCGGCAATGTAGTGATCGCCGGATGCGCTCGGCATCATCACGGCAACCCGCGGCTTCGGCGTGGGGAGGGCGCCCTGAGCGGTGTTTTGGGCGATATAGATCTTGTCGATATAGTCGCTGGCGCTGGTTTCCTTTCCGGTGAGCGAGCCGAGCTCGAACACCTGTTTTCGGAACGTGTCCAGATCGTTCGCGTCGATCTTGAACTCATCGGCGCCCAAGGTTTTGAGCTTGGCGAGATCCTGCTCGTTGAAGAGCGAGGCATCGTAAACGATGAGGTCGGGGCGCAACGCGGCAAGCTTTTCGTAGTCCGGCTTTACCGAGGCAACGACCGGGACCTTGTCGACCGACATCTTGGGCCAGTCGTCGTACGCGGTCCTGCCTTTCAGGTCGTACATCGAAAGACCCGCCATCAGAAGCTCGGTCGTGCCTGGAGACAGGCTGACGACTTTGCTGTACCGTTTCGGACGGACCTTGAGCGCAACGGAATTGTCGTCCTGCCGACACCCGGTAAGACCGAAAACGAACGCAAACAACAGAAGCAAGGACGCAGCCCGGCGCATAGAACCTCATTTTGCCCGAAGCGACCAACGCAACGCTGAAATCACCGTCACAAACGCCTTTCGGACCCGGATCATCGCAACGCGGGAGACAGGGCGGCGGTTCCAGGTTGAACCTAATTCGAGTCGGTTTTGTACCTTTTGTACACTGGTGAGGGGGGTGTACAAAAACGTACGACGAGCGATCTCTCGTTGGGGAGGCAAAGATCGGTGGAGTGATGGTTGACGAGGGCTCGGCGGCAACCAGGGCGTGCGGTCATCTCCGATTCTGGTAAATTATCGTGTCTGCCACGCAGGGGTGTAGCTCAGTTGGTAGAGCAGCGGTCTCCAAAACCGCAGGTCGCGGGTTCGAATCCTGTCGCCCCTGCCATTTCTCGAAATCGGTCTCCAAGGTGGGGTTTTCGATCAATTCGAGGTTCGCCTGTAAGATCAAATTGAATTCGGGACGCATGGTTAGAATGACCTTCCCGTCAAGGATTTGCGATTTCGAAAGTAGGCTTTTCAGCATCGCGCGCCGGAGCTCGATCGAGGCGGTTTTGAACCTAGCGGCGGAGTTCGAAACTAACTCCAACATTTGGACGTTGTCCTCCCACGTCGCTCGGTTCGCACGGCCGTACGCGGCGATCTGCTCGTCGACGGTGGCGAGCTCCATTTCCCACTTGGCTTTGAGCTTGGGATAAGCGGCGGCGGGCACATTGCCGGCCACGCTGTCGAGATAGAGCCGCTCGAGGGATCCGGCCAATCGTTTGGCTTCGGTCCGCAGGTCCGCGAGGCGCGCCTCGCTTTCCGTCTTTACGTCACGGTAGCTGAGCCGGAGCGCTTCCCGTAGCATATCCATCACCGTTGGCCGAATGGTGAGCCTCTCCAAATGGGCGGCAATTTGGTCGGTGATGGCGGCTTCGCTCACCGACAGGCGCGGGCAGCCCTTGAACCCCGTGCAGGAATAGTAAACGTACCGACCGTCCTTTTTGCTTTCGGGCGTCATCGCGCATCCACACCGGCCGCACGTGAAAATTCCGCGATAGGCGTACTCGCGTCGACCGAAGCCGGCGCAATTCACCGCCCGGCCGCCAAGAACCTGCTGGACTTTGGCCCACGTTGCCTCGCTGACGAGCGGAACGTGCTTTCCGGGGTATGTAACCCCTTTCCACATGATTTCGCCCTTGTACAGCGGATTTTGAAGCATCTGATGCAAAGCACTGACCGCGACGCGCGCGCCCTTGCGACTCCTGAGCCCGATCGCCTGAGCGACAACCGCCGCAGTCTTAATGCTATGGTCGCCGGTCGCATAGGCTTCGAAAAACGCCGTTACCTGCTTTGCGGACATCGGGTCCGGCTCGATGGTTCGCACGGCGCCGACCGAGACGTTTCGGTAGCCCAGCGGAGCGCTTGATGGCCAGATGCCCTGCGCCGCCTTTTCCCTCATTCCTTTACGAGCTTCTTCACTGAGGTTGTCGCTGAAGTTCTTGGCGACTACGGTCCGGATGTCATGGACGAACTTCTGATAGGCGGGCGAATCTTTGTGAAGAATCTCGCGCTCAGTGGCGAGGTGGAGTTGTAAACCGTCCTCGATAAGGTCGCCGATCGTGACCCGATCCCGGAAATTTCTGTACATGCGGTCGGTCTTTTCAGCAACCAAGTGCCGAATCTCACCGCCAGAAAGAGCCTTGACCATCTCGCGAAACTCGCGCCGGCCAGCTTTCCGCGCGGTCTCATCTTCGACGAACACCGCCTCGGTCTCAAAATCTCTTTCCGCTACGTAGGCGCGAAGGGCGCGGAGCTGGGCGTCGAGCGAGTATCCCTTCGCCTGATCTTCGCTTGACACCCGGCAATAAATAACGCAGCGTTCGCGCTCAAGCGGCTTTGCGATCGTCGATTTTCTCGGTCTGGGCATTCTTGAAATCCTGATCGGCTTGAATGAGAGCACGGAAGAACGTGAGCACGTGCCCCTCAGCGTCGGCGGCGCTTGCCTCGTCGCATTGTAAACCGTCGCACAAGTACTCGCGAAGAGCTCGTTTAGTGAGGCTCATTCGCCACCTCCGGACGGGGCGTCGTGAACAAGTCATATTGCCGCCAAGCCTCTTCGACTCGCGGATCGCAATAGACGATTCCCTTTCGCGGCCGGCCGGCGATTACCACCGTGCGGGCCTTGGGACCGTAATCGACCTCGCCTTGCGACCGATCGTAAACCGGAGGCTCAGCCATCGACCCTCCGCGGCTTAGGTGGCAGGATGGCCGTCAATTGGCGCTGGTAAAACGCGAGCGATCGGAGCGGCCAGCTTTCATCGTCTCCTCGCGCGCGCGCGCGAGAAAGCAGGGCAAGGGCATGATCGCGGTGCCGGGTGAGCGCTTCGCGCGCCATATCAACGCTCGAGCAAACGACCGGGCGATCGGGAAAGTAATGGAACGCGAACCCGCTCTCTGGCTCTTTGGGAAAATCGAATATTTTATGTTCGGCTTTTCCAAGCGGCTCAATCGACACCGCGATCGGCTCGATTGGCGCCGCAATACAGGCGGCCGGGAGATCCCTAACGACGATCGACGCCGACTCCGGAGCGGGCACCGGCGCAGGATCGAAATCAAAGGTGAACGACGGCTGAAGGGCGTTTCGCCTCCAACTTTTCATGCGAGCACCTCGCTTGGTTCGACCCAAGCGATCCGGCCGCCCAGGTCGTCGATCCGCGGCCACGAGTAGGCCACTTCCGCGATCCGGACGGCGACGTGCTCGCTCGGTCCACGGGCATCGAGCGGACGCATGATTGCGCTCGGGTCTTGGACGTCGTAAACCCACATATGCCGGCCACCGCCAGGCTCTTGATGCACGTCGCCGAGGCGAAGGTATCGACGTTCGGATCTCACCGATACCCCCCCCATTTGCACCACTTCCTAAGGCAGCGAAGCACGGCCGAAATCACGCCAACCCCCTCCGGGCGAGCTCGTCCTCAAACGGTTGGAGTAGCGATCGCCGTCGCGAGACTTCCTCTTCTGCTTCGGCGACGCGGCGGCGATGGACCTGAGCAAGTTGCTGCAATCGGTCGTCGTCGATCTCCGCATAGGTCTCGAAAACCTCGCGCTCGACGGTCACTGTTGCACCGCCTTGAGCTCTGGCGTCCATGTGTCGGGACGACCGTCAGCGTGTTCATATGCCCAGGCGCGAAGGTAGACGCCCATCGTCTCAAACCACGCGCGAGGCGAAGTCGTATTCATCTGCATCGCGGAATACTTGCTTCCTTCCCTGTGTCGGGCGAGCGCCATGTACTCCCGGATCTCTCCGGTGGCGATCACTCTCGGGAGATATAGCCACCACGGCTCAAGAGCTACGGCGAGCTTGTCGGCGACGCAAAGCCGGGAGAACGGCTGCCGGTCACGCTTGGCATAGAACCGGGAGTGGTACAGGCAGAAGTTTCGCCACTCGTTAAACTGACTGATGCAGCCGGGGCACCACCTGTGGCCCACCGCGTGGCGGATACGGTCGCATTCCGGCGTGCGAGTTGGCTCCGAAACATCAAACCAACGGTGCATGAGGTTCGCGCCAAACTCAACGTGCGTTTCACCTTCGGGACCGTCCATGTTAGGTTTTCCCAAGTAGCCGAGGTCGTGCACGAAGAACGCGACCCATAGCCGGTAATCCTTCGGAAAGCCGTAGAGTTTGGTCCATGCCCTCGCAACGAACCAGGGATGGATGAACCAGCAGTGAGCGCCAAATAGAACGCTTTTCGTGCCTATTTCCATTCCATCCATCCCTTCGCGTTAAAGGCCAACGACCTCTCCTTTCTCCATGTTGGAGATGGCGCGATCGAGATACCAGCGCGCCTTTTTCAGGTCCTCAACACCGGCTTTATCAGCGTGCCTAAGAACGTATTTGGCAACGTTGCCTAAGCAAAACCCGAGCCGGTACCGCTCGATGATGCACATGACGTCATCGCCCCTGTAGTGGGCGGGGTTGATCGGCTCCGAGTTCTCCGGTGCGGCGGGCGCCTCAATCTGTTTTGGTAATTCGCCGAGCAACATCGGTCGCGGCACCACGGGTCCTTTCGTTTCGATTTGCATCTAGGCAACCTCACCGTCGAGAGTCGTTTCAGCTTCGATCGTTCGATTGATGCTTTCCGCAGGAATGACGACGCGAGTAACCGGGATAACCGGCTTCGCAAAAACGGAATCGGGGACCTCGATCTCCATCCGAACGACGCACTCGCCCGATTTCAAATCGAACCTATCGGTTTTGAGGAGCCGGTCGATTCCGCGCCGATTGAAGATCACGTAATAGCTATCTTTCATGGAACCTCCGCGGAGATGGGCTCCATGTACGCATGAACGGTTGATGCGCCGCGATGGCGGAAGGCGTCAAGCCAAGTCAAGAGATCGTCGACGGAAAGGCACACGTCTTCCGCCATCGCGTACATCAACTCCGGTTCTTGGGGCTCCTCCATGAGCACGAACAGCAACTTCCCCGCCCCGGCCGCGAATCCGGCTTCAAGATGAGCAGAGCGCCCGCTCGGCAACAGCAATACGCACGCGTCGCATTGCTCTAATGCGTTCATATCCAGAGAAAACCCGGCTTCAGCGACTGGATTTTTGAGACAATCGCGGTAAGTGGCCGGGTCCCAACCCTTCCACTCCGGATCGACTGCCGACCATTGGAAGCCGGTGTTACCCGGCTCCGGATTCCGAAAATCGTAAACGAGATGCCCCGCTTCGCGAAGAGCATTAAGCACCCTCGGTTGATGAGGGTTGCGCCACGATGATGCTAGGTAAATTTTCATGGTAGTTCGGTTAGAGGGCCTTGCTAAGCAAGCGCCGAAGCATTGCGCTTGACGGCAACCGCTTCGGGTTTAGGGACGCCGCAGAATTCCCGTACGCGATCGTTAACGATCAGGTCGTCGGCATTAAGGCCACGGCGAAGGTAGAGCCCCGCCAGCGTGCGTACACGGCTAAGGGCAACGTAGAGCTGTCCATGAGCGAACGCCTTCATTTCGAGCTCTAGGAGCGCCGAATCGAGCGTTTGACCTTGGGCTTTGTGGGTTGTGATCGCCCACGCCAATTTAAGCGGCACCTGGGAGAATGAGCCGGCTACCTCTTCGGTGATCTTCTCTCCCTCTTTCAGGTCGATCGCGTAGCGGATCTTCTTCCACTCAAGCGGCGTGGCCACGATCTCATTGCCGTTACGAAGCTTGATGCGAGGGCCATTCCGCTCGAAGCCAACGACCTCGCCCACCGTGCCGTTGCTAACCTGAACGCCCCACTCATCGACGGTGTTGCGAGCGAACATCACCTGAGCGCCGATCTTGAGAGTGATCTCATTGTCGACCGGCATATCCCGCTCGTCGAACTCGCCGCCGATCGCCGCCGTGTAGACCTTCGATTCCGTCGTAAGGCTTGCCAAGCGACTCCTGTTGATCGCCGCCGCTTTCGCGTTGCCGAACGTGAGAACGACCGGCTCTTCCCCCAAAGGGGCTTGGATGCCAACACGCTGGTTGAGAAACGCAAGACCCGATGGATCGCCGATCCGAATCGCGTTGAGCGCGGTGATCAGATCCGGATCGCCGATTTGGCGGAACACCTGCGTGAGCTCACAGGTCTCGATCGAGATGCCTTCCGATGGCGCTTCGCCAAGCTCGCCTTGCGCGGGCAGCGCCCGGAAAACCTCCGCGTCGAACCAGAATGGAGAGCCGAACTTCTTCTCGATCCATTCCCTTTCGTCTTCTTTAACCACGGGCTCGAGCTGCCACATATCGCCGATCGCGACAACCGTCTTGCCACCGAAAGGCAGCTTGTTTCGAAGCGACTTTTGGAGGCAAACATTGATGGCGTCGAGCACGTCGGCGCGAACCATCGAGATCTCATCCAAGACGATCAGATCGGCTGCCGCAGCGATTTCGGGGTGCCGCATGGCGTTGACCTTGTTTCGCGACTGAGGGCCGATCTTGAGCCCAAAGAGCCGGTGAATGGTCATGCCGCCGACGTTGACGGCCGCGAGCCCGGTCGGCGCCGCGACGAGGCATCGAGCGCGATCGCGGATCTTCTTGAGAACCGTCGATTTACCCGTGCCCGCCTTACCGGTCACGAAGATGAAGCGACCCTGCTTTTCCTTGGCGGCTTCCATGATCAAGTCGATCGCGCGCTGCTGATCTTCCGAGAGCACGATCTCCGGCTCGCGGTTGACCGGCGTGACGTCGAACTCGTCGCTGGTGTCGATTTGCGGTCCGCGCTCCTTGAAGCGGTTCGCGATTTCGTCGGCGAGGGCTTTGGTAGCGGGAGTAAGTCCGCTAGCGAGCTCGGCATCGAGATCGGCGGCGCTTCGCAAAATCGCCTCTTCGATTTGCCGGCCGGCTTCCTCCGGAGTGGCGCCGTTCGGGCTTGGCTCCGATGCCGGCTTCGGCTCAAGGCCCATCTCCGCCACAACCCGCGCGATTTCAGCGCTTACGGCATTCGTGGCGGGGTCCTGGGGGCGGATCGCGTTAGCAAGTTCGGCCACGTTTTCAGGGCGCGCCTGTTCAAGCCACGAGAGAACGATATGGGCGTCGGCCTTGCTTAGATCGCGCGTGCTGGAAACCTCATCAATCACCGCGGCTGTCGGTAGGTCGCCATACTCGCTGAGGATCGCGAAGCAAGCCGCGTGCCGCCTAGCACCGCCGAATCCGATCGATGTAAGGCCGGCGTTTAGGGCGGTGAGCTGGCCGGCGCCACCGTTCACCCCGATCTCCGTGATCGCCTCGTAGTTCCATTCCTCAGGCGGGTAAGGAATGAAGATCCCGAACGCTTCCGCGCCATCTACGCGGAGATCTTCCTCACGCGGAATTGCGGCAACTACCGGCGCTGTCGGAGCCGGATCGATGGGCGCGAGATTAGGCGTTGCGGGAGGTTCCTTGGGAAGGTCGTCGATCGTCTCTTCGCGGTCATCGTCCTCTTCGTCGATGTCGAGCTCACCGTTCAGCGGCTCGTCGGCCAGCGCGTCGACGTTAACGAAAAGCGGCCGCGGCGGGCGGGTCATGTTCCGGGCGCGATCTTCGGCCTCGGCGAGGATCAAAGCGAGGCCGGTGGTGGCTCGCCCCATCATGCTCGTGATAAGGCTGTCGCTCGCCGTGGCCGGGATCCGCGAAAGGTTGATCGTGATTCGAGCGACCTGGCCATCCGGGAGGCGGAACGGCCGCTCGACGCCAACATGGATCTGGGGTTCTTCCATCAGGAGTTCACCCCGGTCGTGACCGTGACCTTTTCCGATGGCGGCTTAACCTCGAATCCACCGGGCGCGACTTCGCCTTTCCGCACCGCTTCGGTCAGCGCCGCCTTTTGCTCCGCGGTGAGCTTCGAGATTTGGAACTCTTCGCTCGTCTTGACCGCGTTCGTGAAGCCAAGCTTCTTGGCGATCTCGAGCGCGGTCGCCTCGCCCTTTTTGACCACGGCAAGTCCGCCCGCGTTAGCCACGAGCGAAATCGATCCGAGCAGCGTTTTGAATGTCTTGGACTTCTTGCCCTTGAGTTCGTTGCGCGCGTACTCGCCGAGCTCGGCATCGAAGCGAAGGTGCAGCCAATTGAGGCGGCCTAAGCGATCCCGCTTCATTCGCTCGGCGTTTGTAAGCACCGCGCGGGCGTGAATCACCAGCGCCGAATTGTCGATCGCCGCAACTTCGGCTTCCGCTTGAAGCATCTTGCCAAGAACCCAGTTCGCCGAGTCGGCGTCGGTCACCGCGAATTTGGGCGCCATATCGACCATGCCGACCACCTCGCCCGTCTCGACGTCGACGATGTAATCGCCGTGGATCTCGGTTTCGCGCGGCACCTCGGATTCCGGAGCGACTTCGCCCTTGAGTTCGGCGATCGCGCCGGCGAGGTGGTCGGCAGTCTCTTGGTTGATAGGAGTGGCGGATTGGGGCATGGCGGGTTCCTGGGGTTTAGGGAGCTCGATCTCCCGGTAGTCGGGGCCAAGAACCGCGCCGTCGCGGGTGCGGCGATAATGCCGACCCTTGGCGGTGATTCCTAGCTCAAGAAGCTCGGCGGGTTCGATGACCGAATACGGCATGATCATCGTCATGGCCGGTCACCGATGGTCGCTCCCGCCTCAAGACGCGCGTTCTCGGTGCGCTCTTTGATGAGCGTGCCGAGCAGCGCGGTTAAGACGAGAAGAAAGCAAATCGCAATAAACCAAAGGACCCCGCGAGCGCGGCGGTCCATCGTGTAAACCCATCGGTGAATTTCCGATTCGATCGGGTCATCGGGGAGAACTGGGTCCTCAACCCGTTTTTGCCTCGCGGCGATGAAGCTGCTAGGCATGAATGCCCACCTTCCCCGTCTCAACGTAGATGCGCGGGCACATCGGAATATCCGTGTCGGCGATCCAGACGACGTTGAAGCGGTCCGTTTCGCTGGGATCGACTTGCTTCCGGCTCAGCGCGGCGCGGATGGCATCGTCAGGCGTCGCGCCCGCCATCCAAGGGCCGGGAATCGTTCTCCGGTCGCACGATGCTTGCCAGAACCCATCTCGGGTGCAGAACTGAAGCCTGACCAGGCACTCGCGCTCTTGAATTCGCTTGCCTACAAAGTGAAGGATGAAAGCCGATTCGGGAAGTTGCAGGGTGCGCGCCTCGCGCTCCATGTCGGCGATGATCTTGAGCGCGTCTCGCTCCGCCAGTTTCCCCGTCGCCATCGTCAGGAAAGCGAGCAAGGCGCCAGAGTACGTGGCCTGAGCGCGCATCTCGGCGTCGATCGGGCTCGTGGGAAATTCCCGGGCGGTGTCGGCCCGGTATCGCTCGCGCATCGCCTGGGCAGCGTCCCGGAGCCGGTTCGCTCGGCCGGCGCTCGAATAGTGAGTGGCGACCATCTTAGGCGTACCTCACAACCGGACCGGCCGGGAAGAGGGTGTGCAAGAGGTCGAGGATGGCGCGGTAAGCACTATCGGCGATCTGTTCGCGCCAAAGTGGCCTACGGAAGAGCGCTTCCGCCTTGGGGGTTTCAGGTCGAATGTAGCGTCGTGGTCTCATGATCTCCTGCCCGGTGGTTGGGCTTAGAGACCATCTTACGGCAATCCTACGGGAAACCGCAAGTATTCCGTAGAAAAACCGTACAGTTAACGACGCTTAAGCGAACGGAATTTCCAGTGGGTTGGATACTCGCGGGTGTCGCGGAGTCCACCGTCGAGATAACGGATCCTCAGTACAAGCGTTCCAATGATGTCAAATCCGGACGCGCTAAACGGGTCGTAATCTTCGTTCAGCGGCCAAAGCTCATAGCGGCCAACATCTCCTTTAAGAATCTTGAACGTCTGCTCGCCATCCTTAATGGCGAGCACTGCTTGGCCTGGCATCGGCATGCGATCTTCAAAAATCACGCGATCCCCATTTAGAAATTCCGGCGACATGGACTCGCCGGAAACAAAAGTGCCCCAACGCTGAAAATCTCCAATCCAGTCGGGAAGGAGTTCGACATCCTCGGCTTGACTGTAGTCGTATCCCGGTGGACCTGCTGGCACAGAGCCGTATATTGGCACCGCTGTTACGCCAGTGGGAACAATGACCATCTTTCCCCGCACATTCACGGTGCCCAGCGGACCTTTATCCTGGGTCGCTTCCGTTCGGCTAGGTGGCTTCCTGAGGGGCCGGGACGTCAACTGCTTCAGTAGTTCGGCCTCGCTCATGCCGAGAATAGATGCCATCGCCGCGCGACGGTCCTTCCTGAGCCGAGTTACGCCTCGGCAAAGGTTGCTAAGAATATCGTCGCTGCAATCCAAAAGCCGGGCAACTTCCTTGCGTTCATAGCCCGTTGCATCGATCAATTCTCCTAGCACTCGTCCCTCCGCTGCCCACTTCGGCGAATCCATACGGAAACTTTGCGGAAAAGATGCGGGCTCCCACTATGCAAGGACCGTAGACCTACCGTATATTAACCGTATGTTTTCCGCAGAAACGGCAATCAGCCTTCCGGAACGTCAGCGCGGGCCGCATCCATTTTTCACTGGCCAAAAGCTTTCCGACCTTGCCGCGTACTTGAGCGAACCTGGCTCTACTCTCGATGGAGCCGCCGAACGATTTGGCTGCTCGACGTCATGCGTGGAAAAGACCGTCGCCCGGATTCGCAAGGCTCAGCGGGGCGAAGCGGCGTGATGCGTAACTGCAAGTTTGCCGACCTAAAAAACGCCCCTTTAGGGGCGATCCCGCCGATACCACCCGACGGGACCATTGCAAAAGCCGCGGAGACCAGCTCGCGGCCCGCCTGGTGATTCTACACCAGGTCAACCACCTCGCCGCCTGAGATGGCGCCCCAACCCTGCAACGGAGAAATCGAAAACCATGTCCACCACGGAAACCCGTCCCGCCCTTCCTAACGAGTCCGATGTTAAAGTCGCCAGCGGCGGCAAAGCCTGGCGCTTCTCGAAGGGCCGCATCATCAGCGGCCGCGAGGAAGACGGCACGCTCGTCGAGCGCACCTCGATTATTGGCCGCATCCAACGCGTCGGCATTCACGAAGGGGTTACAACCGATCAATACAAGAAGCCGTACCGCCAGGTCGAAGCCGACATCGAGACCAACGACGGCGTGATCCACGTCCATGCCGGCTTGCTCGATAACGAAACGTTCGAGCTGCGTCCCACGCAAGCCGCGCTTACCTTTGGATGGATCCTGACTCAGGTCAAGTCGAGCGACGAGATCGTTCGGATTACAACCGCCAAAGGCGAGCCTTGGACCGACGACAAGGGGCGCGCCCGCGAAGCCTCTACCTACGTCAATCTCGCCCTTGTCGGCGCCGACATGATCGCCCGACCCGTGTATCGCCCGAAGACGAACCCCAACGCGCCAAAGGTTTCGTCGGTCGACAAGTGGCGCGCGATCGAGGCTGAGCTGCGCGGCGATCCAATCGAAGGCGTCGCGGCTCACCCGCTCTGGGCGGAACGACCGGCCCGCGAGGATGACGGCGCCAGCGACGCGAGCCTTCCGCCGTCACTGCAGACCCTATTTGCGGTCTGCAATAAAAAGGGTTGGCCGACCCCGCGTGAGGCGCCGGAAGAGTGGAAGAAGCTCTTTGCCGCCTATTTCCAGCGCGGCGCCGGCGAGATCGGGGAGTACAGCGAAGACGAATGGAACGATCTCGCGCTCGCCCTAAACGGCAAAGAGAATCCACCCGCGCTCATTAAGCCGGCGGTCGAACGCGCCGCCGCGGCCAAAGCTCAGGCGGCTACCGCTACGCCGGCCCAAGCGAAGAGTAACGCGCTCGACGACGACTACGACCCGTTCAAAGATACGGAATAGCTATGCCGAATCTCGCCGCCCTAGATTCGGTCGAGCCGGTCGGATCCGAAATCGCTCCCCTCGCGCCATCCGTGGCCGAGGGGCTCTTTCGCGATCAAGGCCCGGTCGATGCCGACGGCTTGGTCATCCCAGAGTTTTGGCGGCCCTGTCCCCGGCGTTGGGCGGCAATCGCGCTGTCCGTGCGGCAGAAGTGGTCGGCGGAATATCTGGCCAAGGTCGCAAACACGCCCCCGCCAAAAGCAAAGCGATCAGGATCGGGCGCGACCCGGTTTACGACCGATTACGCCGTGCGGTGGGGTCGCGATCAGGGATGGAAGCTCATCGAGCGCGAACGCTTCGACCACCTGACCAAGCGCCACCACGATTTAGAGTTCGGCGTCGATGCGATGTTCATCAATCCCGCTGGCGGCCGCATCGGCGTTCAGGGCGCGGGCAAGAGCGAAAAGGCGCCGCACTATCAACGATTTATGGATGCCGGCGGACCGGCAAAAGCTCGCGATCGGGCCGTAACAGTCGTTTACGTCGAGTTCGTCCGCGGCAACTACACACCCGTTTTGGAGGAGAAATGGACCTAATTCAGGGGCCAGAAAATGGGGGGGGGCTGGATGTTCGATCCTGACGCAAGACGCGGCTCAAGGTGCATCCACGGGTACCCCGGCGTGTGCGCGGTATGTGCCGTGCCGCTTCGTAAGCAAGCGATCCAGGCCGATCTAGTTCGTCGCCCGTGGTCCTCACGGTGGCGAAAGGCGGAGGTGTTCGCCGGTGGCTAACCCAACCGTGACCATCGAGCGCGGGATCGCGAGCGTCGAATTCTCCGCATTCGACCTAAACGAGTACGACACGTTTTTGCGAGCCAAGAAGCTGCCCGAAAGCAAGCTCGTTTACGACCGCGATCGAGACGTTTACGTGCTCACGACGGCGGCAAGGTTCGCCCCGCAGCTCGACGAGCGCATCGTTATTCCGCCGGTTGAGATCCCCGATCTTGCTGACTGGCTATTCGACTATCAAGAGTTCGTCACTCACCGCGCCCTCGATCGCAAGCGGTACGCCGTATGGGCCGACTGTGGCCTAGGCAAGACGCCGATGGGGCTGGAGTTCGGACGGTGCGCGAACCTCATGACGGGCGGCAAGGTCCTGTTCGCGGCGCCTCCGAGCGTAATCCCTCAGTGGCTTGGCGACGCCGAAAAATTCTACGGCGGCGGGATGCCGATCAAGCGGATAGACAGCCGGGAAGCGTTGATCGAGTGGCTTCAGGATCCGAGCGACCTCGATTTCGCGATTTGTAGCTTCTACCTCTTCGCCGGCGAGCCGATCTCCGAAATGCGGCTGCTTGCCGCATTTATCCTCGACGAGAGCTCGATCCTCAAAAGCGGTGGCGGCAAGATCAAATGGGGGCTCATCAAGAGCGCCCGCGGGATCGAGTACAAGCTCTCCCTGACCGCGACTCCCGCTCCCAACGATACGATGGAGTTCGCAAGCCAGTTCGGCTTTCTGGAGATGCTCCGGAGCGAGAACACGAACGAAATCCTTTGGACGTTTTTCGAGCGCAAGGGCGACGACGGCGAGTGGCAGCTCCGGCCCCACGCCCGCGAAGCCTTCTTCCGGTTCATGGCGTCGGGCTCGATTTTCGTGCGCGACCCGTCGCGATTTGGCTTCAAGGACAACCTCAAGAACGTCCCCGCGCCAGTCTATCTGGCGTCGCATGTCGCGATCACCGAGGATCAAATCAAGCGAGCGGAAGCCGTCATCAAGGCGCCGCTGAATGCGATGGATCCGCCAAAGCTCGATGCCACCCAGCGCATGAAGCTGAGCGAGATCGCCAAAGGGTTCTTGTTGGTAGGCGGCAAACCGATCGGCGTTCACAGCCTCAAACCCGCGGCGGTCGCCAAGGTCGTAGCCGAAGAGGTCGCAGCCGGGCTAAAGGTCATCGTTTGGACGACGTTCAACGAAGAGGCGGCCATGCTGGCCAGCCTCATCCCGGGCGCTGAGCGAATCGACGGATCGGCAACGGAAAGCGAGCGCGAGCGAATCCTCGATCGGCTCGAGCACGGCGACACGAACGTCGTGATCTCCAAGGCGAGCGTTCTCGGCTTTGGCCGCAACCTGCAGTTCGTCGGCGCCATGGTTTGCTCCGGCTTCAATGATTCGAACGAACAGTTCTATCAGATGGTCCGGCGCGCCTACCGCTACGGCCAAACCCGCTCGCTACGGGTCCATATCCCCTACATTCCGGAGCTCGAGGGGCAGATGTGGGACAACCTGCTCAGCAAAGCCGCCCGATCGGAATCCGACGCCAGCGAACAAGAGCACTGGTACCTAACCGCCCTTCGCGAAGAGGGGCTTAACCTGGCGGTGGCAGCGTGACGCGGGGAGACGGAAGTCGCCTCAAGGGGCGATGGTCGCTTCGGTTCGACCGCTGCCAAAAATGTGGCGGAACCGACCGACGCCACATGGCCCGCGGCCTCTGCTTGGCGTGCTACGAACGCGTCACCTATGCCGAAAACGCAGAACAGCAGCGACGTAACCGCAAAGCTCGCCGACTCGCCGGGAAAGCCGATAAGGACGCCGAAAGAGCGCGCGCTTACCTTCGCGAGCATCCGGATAAGCGCCGCGCCTATGCCCGGAAATGGGTCGAAAAGAATCAGAACAAGTGGCCCATCGGCCTTACAGTTTGGATCAAATACGCCGGCTTTTGGTGCGAAAGGACGATCGCCGAGCGGCTTAACAACATTTGCGTTTTGGTACGCCTCAAGGGCGGAACCGAGCTTAAGACCGGCACTCGCCACGGCCAACTCAAGCGGCAATGCCCGGTGGAGATTCCATATGCCTAGCTTCAACATCCGTCTTACCGATTGCGTCACCGGCCTGCGGCAGTATCTCGCCCCCGGCGCCGCAAAGCTCGTCGTGACCTCGATCCCGTTCGGCGCCCTGTTCATGTACAGCGGCAAGGTAGCCGATATCGGCAACTGCAGCGACGGCGTCGACATGCGCGCTTCGGAGTTTGGTCTCCATATGCGGTTCTTTGTCGAATCGCTGTGGCCGGCGATGATGCCCGGCCGGATCGCCTGTATCCATATCCAGCAGCTTTTGCGCTACAAAAACCAGCACGGGTACGCCGGCCGGCGCGACTTCCGCGGCGCGGTGATCGACCTGTTTACCGAGCGCGATCGTTTCGAGTGGGTCGGCGAAGTGGTCATTCCTAAAAACCCGCAGGTGATCGCCAAGCGGCTCTCTCTGCACTCGCTCCAATTCATGACCGGGCGCGAACGCGACGCTTGCAAGCTCGCGCCCGCCGTTAACGATTACGTGCTCTTCTTCCGCAAGCCGGGCGAGAATCCGGAGCCGGTGAAGGCGATTCATGACGCGAGCACGAACCGGCAAGGTTGGCTCGAATCGGAAGAATGGATCCGCGACGCGTACGGCGTGTGGCGCTGGGACGATCTTGTTCTCAACGGCCAAAAGGGCCAGCGGATCGTTCCCGGCCTCGGTTCGAAGTTCGACGAAAACTTCGCCTTGGAAGGCTTCACCGACGCGTACGGCGGCGCCCTGATCCAAGAATGGCAAGAGTCCGGGATCTGGGACGACATCATGGAGGGAGACGTCCTCCAGAATTGGCGATCGGCCCGGGCGAGCAAAGATGAAAAACACGTCTGCCCGCTCCAGCTCGAGGTAATTCGCCGGTGCGTTCGGCTCTATTCGAATCCCGGCGATCTCGTCGTCGATCCGTTTATGGGCATCGGCTCGACGGCCGTCGTCGCCATAGAAGAAGGTCGCGACGCGGCCGGATTCGAACTAAAGGAGAGCTACCACGCCCAGGCGAATCGTAACGCCAAAAAAGCAGTTGAAGCGTATCAGCCGAACTTGCTAAGAGTCCTAACGGGGGGGGGTAAACGGTGCCTGACGGTCAGCGCTTAGGGAACGGAGGCTGCGGTCGTCCCGCTAGCGCCCATTGTTCGTACAGCCACCGCATCAGTTGCGATGCCGCTTGGCCTCGGTCCCGCGCGTCGTCCTCGATCTGGCCTTTCAGCTTAGAGGGAAGCCGCAATTCTAGCCGAGCATCCGAAGGCGCCTTAGGCTGCATCCACGTCCCTCAGGGGAAGTGCAAGCCAATCCATAACCGTCGTGATAGTCGCCCTGTCGAAGTCTGCCCCTTCAAGCGCCATCGCTTCCTCGCGCATCGCCTCGACGATCGCGGGACGAATCTCCGGGTTTCGAAGCCAGTGAAGCGTAACAGCGGCAACGTCACCACCGCACATCCAATTCCAAACCCGCTCCATCTCAGGCGTCCATTCGCGCTCATCGAGAAGAATGACTTTCGGTTCCAGCACTTGCAAGCCTTCAACGGTTTCGAGGTGGGTCGCCCAAGTTTCGCATTCATCTGGAGTGTAGCGAGAGCAAGGCAAGGTGAAGTCAAGCCAGCCCCGTCGATTGTCGTAAAAGCGAATCGCAAACCACTCTTCCATGCTCATATTGTACGGCATTGTACGTACATTTTAAAGATGTTTTTGGGGCGAGTTTTGGGCGGTGCACCCTAAGTGGCCCACACCCTCTCCGATGCTCACCGGCACATGTTAGAGATCGAGTCGGGCATCCCGACCGAGCTCATCGAACAGCGTGGCTATTGGACGGCGACCAAGCGCGTCGAGCTCGAGCGGCTCGGTTTCGGCGCGACCCAGCAATCGGTGCCGGCGCTCGTTATCCCGCAATGCAGCGTCGGCGATGGCCACGTCGTGCGCTACATCGTGCGTCCGGATAACCCCCGAATGCTCTCCGGGAAGTGGGTCAAATACGAATCCCCACGCGGCGCCGCGAAGACGCTCGATTGCCATCCGAGCCAAGTCGAAAGCCTGAAAGATCCGCTCATCCCGCTATGGATCGGCGAGGGGACCAAAAAAGGTGATTGCGGCGCCGCTCATGGGCTTTTGGCGCTAAACCTCGACGGCGTAAGCGCCTGGCGCGGCAAGAACGACCAGGGCGGCATTACCGTTCTCGACGACTGGAACTACATCGCGCTCAACAATCGGCGGGTTTATATCGCCTTCGATTCGGACGTGATGACCAAATGGGAGGTGCGCGAAGAGTTGCGCAAGCTCGGCGAGTTCCTCTCCAAAAAGGGCGCCAAGGTCCGTTTCGTGATCATCCCAAGCGCCGACGGCCGCAAGGTCGGCCTTGACGATTTCTTTGTCGCCGGCGGCACCGTCCCCGAACTGATCGCCGCCGCGATCGACCGGCTTCCGAATCCCGCATCGCCCGCCGCGACGCTATGCGACAAGAAGGTTTACCCCTGCACCGAGCTCGGCAACGCGGAGCGCTTGGTCGACGCCCACGGCGCCGATATCCGCTACTGTGCCACCACAAAGAAATGGATGGTTTGGGACGGCCGCCGCTGGCTGATGGACGATCACGAGGGGGCGCCCGTCTCCCGGCTCGCCCAGGGCATCGTGCGCTCCATGTACGCCGAAGCAAGCACGATCGCCGACGATGCCGACCGTAAGGCGTTCCTGCGGTGGGTGACCATTTCCGAAGGGAAGCGCGCGATTGAGAACATGCTCGCGCTCGCCAAAACCCAGCCGGGCATCGCGGTTTCGCTCGACGAGTTCGACACGCAGCCGTATCTACTGAATCTCGCGAACGGCACCTACGACCTTGAGACGTTCGTGCTCCGGCCCCATTGCCGAGACGACAAGCTCACGCGCTTTGTCGATATCCCGTTCATCGAAGACGCCTACTGTCCGCTTTGGCTTGACTTCCTCGCGACGATCTTTGAAAACGACGAAACCCTCATGCGCTATATCTGGAAAGCATGCGGCTACTCGCTCACCGGCGACGTGAGCGAGAAGTGTTTCTTCTACCTCTACGGTCACAACGGCGACAACGGCAAGAGCGTCTTTATTCGCACGCTGCTCGCGATTCTAGGCCCGTACGGCCGTGCAATGCCGACCAGCTCGTTTCTTGCCAAGCGAGACGGATCTGACGCCGCAAACAACGATATCGCACGGCTCAAGGGCGCCCGCGTCGCCAGTGCTTCTGAGGTCGGCGAGGGCCAGCGGCTCGACGAAGAGCTCATCAAGCTGCTGACCGGCAACGACGTTATTACCGCGCGATTCCTGTATCAAGAGCACTTTGATTTTCTGCCCGAATTCAAAGTTTGGTTTACGGGAAATTATCGCCCCATCATCCGGGGCCAGGACCGGGCAATCTGGAATCGACCGCGCCTCATCCCGTTCAATTACTCGGTTCCAAAAGAAGCGCAAGACACCAAGCTTTCGGTAAAGCTCCGCGCCGAATATCCGGGCATCCTCGCGTGGATGATCGCCGGTTGTAAAGCTTGGCAATCGGAAGGGCTTGGGCGTCCCGACGTTATCGCCGCCGCCGTCGAAGAATATCGCGAAGATATGGACGACTTAGGTGATTTCCTAGAGCAATGCACTACGCAAGGTAAAGGCTTTAGCGCGAGCGCTCATAAGCTTTATGAAGCGTTCGAGAAGTGGTGCAAGATGAACGGCATGAAGGTCATGACTTCGACGTCGTTCGGGCGCAAACTCACGGCGAGAGGTATCGCGAAAGTCAAGACAAACACCGGCGCAATCTATCAGGAAATCGCCCTTTTATCGGACGAAGCGCTCCAAAACGTGTATCGAGGGGGAAATTGATGGTTTTTCGGCTCAGTGACGGGTTTGTGACGGGTTCGGTGACGGGTTTTAGGTTCAAATTGAAAAAATCCCAGAAAACCCCCTTACGCGCGCGCGCTCACACGCAAAGGTTTCATTTTTTGATTTTGGGTTCAAAACCCGTCACTGAACCCGTCACAAACCCGTCACTGAGCTTTGAGGGGGTATTTCGGTGACCCAATTTACCGGCCCTTTCGCCCCGGCTCCTCCGGTTCCCGTTCGGAAGTGGGTCGGTACTCTGCTACACGCGCAACTTACCGAGATGCTTGAAATCACGCGTCTCGCCCAATCTAGGGGACTCGGTAAAGAGTGCGAGTTGCTTATCGTTATGCTAAATGAAATTCTGGTTTCTGGATCAAAAAGCGAAGAGGGATTATCGGCCATGGTGTCGCTCTATAAAGCAGATGCACTGAGACTCGCTATCTCCATCGCAAGACGTATGGGCGCTAACCGAATACTTGAGGATATCGAGCTCTATAGCGCTGCACGCCGAGTGTTTAATGTCTCGCCTAATAAGGCTCGAAATTTAAATGCTTTGGACGATGAAATTGAAGATCCGTCCGCGCCTGGGCTCGTTGGTCAGGGAGCATTGTTGTGAGAAATTTTTTATTTCCGTCATTGATTAGTCTCGTAATGCGCGCGGGCGTGGCCGGGGAGGTGCCTTAGATGGCGCTGCATCGCCGCCTAATGACTGAGGAGGAGATTCGGCGAGTTCGGGCACTTCGGAACGCCGCCCCGCTCGATCCCCAAGAGGCGGTTGTCGTCGAGTGCCTGGTCCTCCGCGCCAATGGGAGTCGCATGATCGACGCATGTCACGGGGATACAATCGCGCGGCTCGTAAATCGACACTGGGTCGCCGTTGAGCCACTCTTGCGCCCCAGCCGGTTTGTGGCGAGTGAGCGACGGGCGATCGACTTCATCGAGGTTTGGGGGCTCCGGACGTCCGGACGGCTACAGACCGCGAAGATGATCTCTCCCGCCAATGGTCGACCGGGGATCGATGAGGCAGAGAGCATTGCTGAGTATGTCGAGAGTGTGCCGGAAGGCGGTGCTTACGGCATGGCGTTCCAGCGAGCGCACCCGGCTCTTCTGTGGCGATTTGGGCGCGGCCTGGAGCCGGAATCGATGTTCTACCGATACGCCGGCGAACCGCTTTCTCAGGCGCTTGTTCGGCTCGGCTGGTTTGAGTTTCGCCTCATGCCCGAGAGGCGCATTCCCGCCGCGGTGATCGATCGGTTCGTCGCCGAGCTCACGAGCCACATGGCGACGACTCCATATCGATCGCCACAGGAGATCATTGACCTTGATGTTTTGGAGCTCGCCGACCAGGCGAGTGACGAGCTGGCGGGGATCTCTGGCCGACGTCGACGGCGAAAGAGCAAGTAAATATACTGAATGGCTTTTATGCGATCCACGAAGCAATTTTTACTTAACACCGAAAATGCTTGCAATTATTGAAAATACTGATTGTGCTACCGGTGGATCAGAGCGCGTGATGCGACCGCTTGATCGACCGGTTTTTTGTTTTTAGGTTCAAATATCCACTCATGCGGCCCGGAATTCTTCTGAAGAATTCCGGGCCGCTCCATTTTATGCCGCCATGCCCATCAACTCCGATCTGCAGCTCGCGTCGTCATATATCGCCACT
Source organism: Fimbriimonas ginsengisoli Gsoil 348 (assembly GCF_000724625.1). Lineage (GTDB taxonomy): Bacteria > Armatimonadota > Fimbriimonadia > Fimbriimonadales > Fimbriimonadaceae > Fimbriimonas > Fimbriimonas ginsengisoli. The sequence continues at coordinate 149,718 of NZ_CP007139.1, forward strand.
TTCGGCGCGGGAGTTGCGGCGATCCTCGCGTTTCTCGATCGGCGAGATAGCGTGCTCAGCGATCGGATCCGAAAAGAGACCCGCGAGCGACTCTCGGAGCTAGAGGCGAGGATCGTGAGGCTCGAAAGTAAGCACGACGAGGCGCGGAACATCGCGCTCGACGGCGTGATGGAAACCACCGAACCCCAGGCTAAGGATAGGTTCAAACGGATCGCTCAGGTTCTCGATTGAGGCAATCGCAATGATCATTCACCCTAACACTGTCAAGCGCATTTTGGCCGGCATCGCGGCGGTTGTAGCGATGGCGACTGCGTTCAATTTCGTTTCTGCCGATCAGGCGAAAGCGATCACCGATAACTCCGACGATGCGGTTCGCCTGTTCATCTTGGCTGTTGGCTTTTGCGGGACGGTTTGGCATCCCAAGCATCGGGACGCGCCGACCAAAGAGGACGCGAAGTGAATACCTCGATTAGATTGCACATCCGGGTTAAGTTCCGAGCGCTCTTTGTCACGCTCGCGACGGTCGACAAGACGATCGACATCACGGCCTTTCTAGTCATTTTTGGCCGCATGATCCTGTCTCGCTTCACTGCCGGATTTGGGATCGATCCAAGGTCCGTTACGACGTCGGTTTTGCTCTCCATGAAGAGCGATTTGCTCGGCGGTAAAGACTCCCATGCCTTCGTTGACGACAAAGGGATCCTGATCGAGCTGGTGTAACGACGATGCCACGCGGAGGAAAACGAGAGGGCGCCGGACGCAAGTCGAAAGACGAGCTCTACGGCCGTAAGGTCCGGATCGCCGAAAATAAGATCTCTGATCGGCTGCCGACCATTCGCGAAGATCTCGAGATCATCGCTCATGGCGCCGAGCAGGTTGAGGAAGAGTGGGTTGAAGCGTGCACGGTGACCGTCGACGACGTACGCCAAATGGCTGGCGGCCAGTTTGCCAAGATTAAGCGCCCTGCATTTCCCGATGCTAAGCCGGGCGAGCTGGTGATGATCCGTCGAAAGATCATTAAGCTCCCTCCGGACTACCGGGCGAATGCCTATTTGTTTGACCGCGTAGGCGGCAAGCCGACCGAAAAGGTCGAGGTTGATACCCCCGCCGAGTCGCCGCTCGTCGCCGCGTTCGGAACGGCGATCGCCAAGATCTATGGCCCCACTGACGACACATCCAACGTCGACCCTCAGGGCAGTTGAGAACTATGCGAGGGCCGGGCGCGATGCGGGATGTCCCCAGGACCAAATTCTCAGCTTCATCCGCGGCGGCGCGGTGCTCCAAGCGACTCAGCTTAGGGCGAGCGCCCTTGCTCGGCTGTGTGACCTTCCCAATGGCCCAACTGAGATCGGTTACGGTGGCGCCCGCGGCGGCGGTAAGTCGCACTGGCTGTTGGTTCAGGTCGCGATCGACGATTGCCAGCGCCGGCCTGGGCTCAAGGTCCTTGTCCTCCGAAAGGTCGGCAAGGCGAATAAAGAGAACTTTGAAGATCTGCGAACCCGGCTATTGGGAGCGACGCCGCACCGCTACACCCAACAGGGGCATCTGCTCTTTCCCAACGGCTCGCAAATCATTCTTGGTCACTTCAAGAATGAAGGCGACATCGATGCCTACCTGGGCCTTGAATACGACGTCATCGCGATCGAAGAGGCGACCACCCTATCGAGTTCCAAGGTCGACGCCATTCGGACCTGTTTGCGAACCAGCAAGCTCGACTGGCGCCCGCGGATGTACTTCACCACGAACCCCGGAGGCGTTGGTCATACGTGGTTCAAAGATCGCTTCATCGTTCCCTTTAAGCGCCGAAACGAGACCACGACGCGCTTTGTGCCGGCGACGATCGACGATAACGCGTTCGTTAACGAAGAGTACAAAACCGAGGTTCTTGACAAGCTCGTCGGCTGGCAATACAAGGCTTGGCGGCTTGGCGATTGGGATATCGCGGCCGGGCAGTACTTCACTAATTTCCGCGCCGACGTCCATGTCATTCCGGCTTATGAGTGCCCGATCGAGTGGGATGCTTGGGCCGCGCTCGATTACGGATTTACGCACTTCACGGCGTCCCATCTCTTTCGAAAGGATGGTGACGGGAACGTGCTGATCACCGCGGAGCACGGCGAGCGAAAGTGGCTTCCGGAGCATCACGCAAGCTCGATTCATGCGATGCTTGGGCGCCACAACCTTACCGTCGATCGTCTCGAGACCTTCGTTGCCGGCGCCGACGTTTTTGCGAAGCGCGGCTATGGCTTGACGATCGCCGAAACTTACGATCAATACGGCATTACCCTCTCGCCGGCGAACGATGACCGTGTGAACGGATGGGGCGAGATGCTGACCCGCTTCGGCGATGTAGAGCCCGGCGGCGGCCGCGAGCCGATCGAGCCGAAGCTTTTCATCTTCAATACCTGCGTTCGGCTCATAGAGCAGATCCCCACGCTCGAGCACAACCCTCATAAGCCGGAGGATGTTCTCAAGATCGATTGCGATGAGCGCGGCCGTGGTGGTGACGACTTTGCCGATTGCGCTCGCTATGGCGTGATGGAAGCCGCGCACCGGGGCGTGGTTTCGTCGGAACCCTTCGTCATGTCGACGCCATCGTCTCACCTGGTTGCCAAGCCTCGATCGGATCATGGGTCCGGCTTCGACAATTTCGGGCGGTTCGTTCCGCCTCCTCGCCGCCGCTGATATGGCACGAAAGAAGCCGACTCCGCAGCCGTTTCGCCTAAGCGATGGCACGTTCCTTGTCGCCGACAGCGGCATGGTGAGTGCCTTCCGCCCGGCTCAAACGACCAAGCCACTCAGCCGACTCCGGCGGGCGATTTCGGCGTTCATGAGCGGATGGATAAAACCGCCCGCATCTCAGACGAGCGAGCAGGGGACGGCCGGCACCGCGAGCCCGTCAACCTACGCTTTCTCGCTCCAAACCCAGAGGTACGAGCGGCAACAGATCATTGCCGATTGCCGATCGCTCATCCTTGACGAACCGAGGGCCAGACGCGCGACGCTTATGACCGCCCGTGAATCCGTTCGGAAGGGCGCTCAAGTCCAATTCGAGGGGTCGAACCGACTTGCAAAACGAGCCAGCGGAATCGCGGAGGATGTGCTCAGGATTGCGCGTCCGAAGTTGGTTAGTTGGGCTTGGATGCTTCCGATCGAGGGCGATCTTTTCGTTCAGGCGATCATCGCGGGCGATCGCATTGTAGATGCCAAGCGGATGCCCGCGGCTTCCATGGAGCGACTTACCGACGACGCCGATGAGTTCATCGATCCGATCAGGGCGTTCGCCCAAATCGACGTCAATACCAACGAAGAGGTGGCGACCTTCCCGCTCGCCCTGATGGCCCATGAGCGGTGGGACCATATCGACGGCGATCGGTACGGCATGCCGGGAATCGTAGCGGCTCGGCGGATGGCCAGGCGACTCGAAATCCTGGAAGAGGCGCAATGCGTCAGGCGCATGACCCGCGCGCATTCCCGAACCCTCTGGAACATCGGAACAGAAGAAAAGCCAGGCAAGCCGGACGATGTCGACAAATTCAAGGCGACGAATGGGTTCAACGAAGGACGACGAGAGATCTTTGATCCCACCGAAGTCGCAAAGGACTTTTTCGGCAACGGCCCGGTGAACGCCGAGGTGATCGAGGGGGACCCCAAGGTTCATGAAGTCGACGATCTCAAGTACGCCCAAAACGTTTACGCTAGCTCCGGACTTCCGACTCCGCCGCCGCTTTACAACCTTGATGCCGAAGCCGTAAATCGAGACGTTCTTGACGATCTCCGGAGCGAGTGGCTCAAGGAAACCCAAACCCTCGCCGAGCCGATCGAGCGCGTGCTCCGATACCTGATCGACCTCGCGCTGCTGCTCGCCGGCATCCTGCCTGAGACCGTTCCGTATTCGGTCCATCTCAGCGAAAGCTCGATCGAGAAGCCGAGCGAGGTTGTGAAGCGGATCATCGATCTTCGCAACGCTGGGCTACTTACCGAGCGCCAGGCGTTGACCTTGCTCCAACCCTATACCGATGTTGAGGACGTCGATACGGAGCTTACCGAGCTCGAGGGTGAGCGACAGCGCGACGCCGATCGCGAGACCGCGAAAGCCGTGGCGATGGCCGCGATCAAGCCTCAGAACGATTTAGCCGGCGCGCCCGGCTAGGAACCCCACTATGGAAAATCAGAACGCCCAGGGGCAGCTCAGCGCGCCCGAAACCGACCTTTCTACGTTGAAGCTCGCCGAGCTGATCGCGGTTGCCGCAACTCACGGACTCAGCTTTCCCGCCGTCGGGACATCCAAGCAAACGGTGATCGATGCGATCGTCGCAAAGCGGCTTGAGGAAGGCGCCGGGAACACGTCCGGAGCGCCTCAAAACAGCGATCAAACGCCCAAAGATGGCAATGAAACCGAGGGAACCGGCGATAATGCCGCGGAAAGCAACGGCGACGAACCAGAGCGTTGGCGCTGGTTAAGTCGCGAAGTTGGTACGGGCCCGGCGAGCGCGGAAGATCCGGACGGCTGGTACGACGCTCAAGTCTTTCCCGACGGAAGTGCCGAAGTGCTCGTCTACGCGAATACGAGCCGGTTAAATCGGCCGGCTCATCACCGGGAGAGTCAGGACCTTTTCATCAAGGTCACTTCGCTCGACGATTTCATCCACCGGCTCATCTCGCTCCGCTATGGCGCGCTGGACATCTTCCTTGAGAAGATCGGCGCTCAAGTCCCGATGGATGGCGATTGGGCCGACGTGATTGAGGAGGCGAATCGTGCGGCTTCGCTCTAAGGTTTGGCAGCTCGCCGCGGATAACGCGCAAGAGGTGATCAACGACCAGGCGCCTGTTTTCGGCGACGATTTCGAGATCCTGGAAGCCGATGCCGCGAAAGGCGGTTTGATGCGAATCCGGCAACGGGCGACCCGTGCCGACGCTCGAAATAAGAACCGGCGCATCTACCCCCGCGAAGTACTTCAGCTCGCGATCGACACCGCCAGGGAGCATGCCGCCGCGGGGGCGATGCTTTGCGAGATGTCGCATCCGGAAGTAGCTCAGGTGCGGGGGCGAGACTTCTATACCCACAACCCGGAGCGCACGACCGCTCGCGTAGATGAGATTAGCGACGTCGCCGACGACGGATGGGTTTATGTGACCCGGACCATCCTCGACACCCCCGAAGGTCGCAAGCTCGCGGCCCGCTACAAAGCCGGCCGCGCGCCGGGGATCTCCACTCGATTCCGCATGAAAGCGCGCCAGGCGCGGCTTGGCGCCGATCAGGTCGTCGTTGCGGAAACGATGCAGATTTTCACCTGGGACGACGTTGAAAACCCCGCCGTCGACGGCACGACCGATTTCGAGCTGCTTTCCGATGCAGACCTCGCCTCGCTTTCCGATCCATTCGTTTCGGACCCTCCGAACCCCACAGGTAAACCCATGAAACTCAAAGCACTTCGCCAGGCATTCCTGGCACTTATCGTCGCTCAGGCGGCCGCCGACGAGGTGTTGACGGCCCGCTCTAACTATCACGCTGCTTTCACCGCCGCATCGGACGCCGATCGCGCCGCTGAGCAGCCATTCTTGCTTCAAGCCGACGCCACCTTGATGGCAACGGATGGGTACGACGTCACCACGCCGGCGCCGGTCGCTGCCCCGGCTGCCCGCCAAAACAACGGGCTGAGCGCGGACGAAATCGAGCGATTCCGCCGGATTGCCGACCGTGACCAGGCGCGCGAAGCAGCTGAAGTAAACCGGCTCGCCCTTGATTCGGCGATTACTGCGATCGAGGGACATGCGAGCCTTACGGCGCTCGCTCAGGACCAACGGGAGCACGTTCTCGGACGCGTCCGGACGCTCGCTCGGATTCCCGAGGATGTGGAGCGACTGGTCACTGACGAGATCGATTCGATGAACCGATTGCTGAGCGATGAGCGGCTTCGCGGTATGGGTTTCGTGCGCGGTACGACCACCATCGATCCCGCTAATCCAACGGGTCAGACTCGCGTAACCCGCGAAATTCCGAAGTGGATGGAAGGTGTCGACCGGCTCAATTTGGCGGCTGACGACTACCGCCGATCGGTCGGCGGTGACGTCAATCCCGACGATCACGCGACCCAGCGCCGGCGCGCCTTCAACATGGAGCGATTCATCAACCCGCTCATCGAGCAGGTCGCTCAGGATCGCGGGCAGTATCGAACCGCCGAAGAGTGGTTCCGGGCGAGCGACGCGCTCTTCACGGGCGGCGAGCAAGCGTTTGGCGATGCCATCAGCGGCATGGCACGGGACAACACGACGACGTCCCAGCTCTTCAACCAGCCGACGATCATGACCTTCCTCTTGGTTCAGCAGTTCCAGGACATGAAGGGTCTTCAGTTCGTCTCGAGCTTCGGTCCGGGCGCGGGAAGTGGCGCCGGAGGATTCGAACAGGCGAGCGGCGGGATCGGATCGGTTCTCCGGATTCCGGTTGAGTACTACACGCCTCCGACCGGTTACGGCACATTCAGCGGCACGTACGATGCGGGACTCTTGACTCCGGAAAACACGGGGATCGACGAGATGACCGTTCAAACGGCATGGCTCCCCTTTGCGCCGTCTTGGCGACGCATCGCCGCATCGCTCACCCGTGACACGGTTCAGGCGATGGGGAACGGCCCGCTTAGCTATATGGCGATCGCCCGGTCGTTGCTTCATATGGCCATGGATAAGAGCCGCCGCATCGATAAGGCGATCTTTGATGAGATGCTCGCGATCTCAGACGAATACACAGCCGTTACCGCCGCCGGCGACTCGGCGACCACCGGCAACAACAAGCTGCCGAACAACTCGGTCTACAACGGTGGCGGCTCGATCAGCGTGAATCTCAACACCACAAAGACCGCGGCTACGGCGATTGCGGCGACGGATCCGGGCGTCACTTATGGCGCGACGGTCGTTGGGGCGCTTCGGCTGCTTACTCGTGGTTCCAACACGGCGGCCAACTATTGCGGCACTGCGAACGGCCCCGATCCGATCGTTCGGCCTCGAGCGGTGGTTGACCTCAACGCCGCTGGTCAGGTCACCACGACGACGAAAAACCCGTTCACGGTCACCGCACCGGCGGCCCAGGTCATCGGCTATCTCGACGCTAATGGCGACATTCAGGCAATCCCCGGAGTGCCGAATCCGACGTGCGCGATCGACTGGGAGAACGGGATTCTCGTTTTCAATGCCGCATCGGGCATCACGGGCGCGGCGGGAGTGATGACCACGACGGTCACGGTCACCTACGCTTACGCGGTGAACTTCGATAACTTCATCGTCAACAACCCGAATCTCGCGGCTGGGCAGAGCTTGGAGAACTACCTGAACGGGTTGTTCCTTCAGTTCGATCGAACCGCCGCCCTCATGGGCAGCGCGCCTCGGTTCAAAGCGCCGAATCTCGGCATCATGAGCCTGAACGCGGCGCCGAATATGACGGCCGCGCAAATCTTCTACAACTACCAATCGCCCAAGGGGACGAACCTCTTCCCGACGGACGACTATTTCGCCGAACGAACGGGCGTCGCGTTTGCGCGGCATAACTCGCCCTGGAACGGAAAGGATCGCCGGATCCTGTTCACTTCGCTTGGCACGACCAAATACGGGATCGATACCCCGATGGAGCTCCGAGGTCCGTATCCCGCTTACGACACCAACGGCAAGATCGTTGCCCGCGACATCTACTATGCCGAGGAGAACTCGGTCATCTGTACGCCTCAGGTCCAAAACCAGGCGGGCACCGTCCTCAATCCGGTTTCGCGAACCGTCATTCTCCGCTAACCCCCCTCTCCCCGCCCCGAGCGTTCTCTATGGCGCTTGGGGCTCGATTTCTCATGGATATCGCTCGATTCGATCTGGAGCTCAAGAGCGCGCTCGGCGACGTAGATGGGGCGCTTTACGACGCTACGGCCCGTACGGCGGCGATGTGGCGCGCGGTGCGCGAGTATTCGCGGTATCACCCTGTGCAGCGCCAGTACGGCACAGGCGCCGTCGCTTTGGAAGCGGCGCCTGGCTCAAATACGATTTCTCTCGTCGGCGGTCCGGTTCGACCGGGCGACGTGATCCAGCTCGATCCCTTTTTCTCTCCGGAGACGGTGACGGTGCAATCGATCGCCCTTCCCGCGGGAACGGATGGATCGGCGTCGACGGTCACGGCCACCCTTACCGCTCCAACGGCCGTCAAGCACCTCGCCGGCGTTTCGTTCGCCAGGTCGACCACCGGACTCGCGATCGCGATCGGGACCGGCGCCTATGCCCTTCCCCTCGATTTTCAGCAACCGAACCAAGAGAGTTTCGATCTTGCGGTCGGCGATCGCGCTCAGGTGAGCCGCACGAACGCTTACTACGATGCGGTTTACGGCGTCACGATGGCCCAAAGCGGCGTTGGTTTCGGCTATCGCCAGGGATTCGGCACGGGATACCTCAACTACGGACGTAACCCGAACGGCGGCGGTCAGAGCTCAAGCTCCCAAACGATCTACCGGTTCGTGCCGGGCGTTCCGCCGGTGCTTACCGTCACCCCCACGCCGGCGGCGGCGCGAACCCTCGATTTTTACTATTTGGGCCAACACGTGCCGGCGACGGTTCCCGATTCGGAGATCGATGCCCTGCTTGTTTTCGCGAGCTATGCTGCGATGACGGCTCGCGCGGCATCGAGCTCGGCAATGCTCCCCTTCAAGCAAGCGGGAGTGGAAGAGGAGTGGGACAAGGTCGCCAAAGCGCTCAACGAAACGGCAGCGATGGCGCTTCAAGACTGGGAGCGCCGGATCGCCGGCCGACCTTACGCAACCAGCGGCTAAGAAATGCCCCTCAATCCCCGCCAGCTACGGATGTATCGATTCAAAGTCGACGTCTACCGGCTCCTTCCTGCCCCCTCTCAGGGCGCGATGGGGCTATATGCCCCGGACCCTCATCAAGCCGGAGTGCCGTGTTACTTCGATCCAACGCCCGAATACGATCAACCGAGCGCGGTGGGACGAAACAAGGTCGAAAACATTTTCACTCTCGACGGGTTTTGGTTTCCGGGGGAGTATCTCCCGGAAGGCGGAGACGCTGACGTTCCCGTTGACGTGGTCGATACCGACATGCTGATTATGCGGAGCGTGGTTGGGCCTATGACGTCCCTGATCGGCATCTGGTGGGCCGCAAAGGGCAATGCTCAACCTCACCCCTACCTACTTGACGATTACATGGTCTACGCCAAGCGGACCGGGACCAAACCGCCCCCCGGGGTGAGCGCCTGATGGCTGGTTTCGATCGCGCGGCAAAGCTCGAGCTCGATGACCTAATTGTGTCGATTTGGACCGATGTGACAGTCGACAAGATTTTCCAGTCGCAAAGTCTGAACCGGGCCAACTGGGAGAATCTGCAGAACTCCGGCGCCCTGATCGGGCCGTTCGTCGTTGTGGCGGTCGGCAGCTCTCAGGAGGTCGATGCGGTGCCGGTCGGGATCACCGCTTACGATCACAGCGTCTCGATCATTTTGGTTCGCGAGCTTGACGATCCTGCGTTCCTAGTCGATCCCCTCGCCCCCGCCGACGGGATCGACTACGTCTCGGCGATGAGTGGCGATTTGGAGGCACTCAGAACCCCGCTTGCCCGCTACGACGGCTCGCGGTTTCGGTGCGCATGGGTGGGCAAGCCAACCGCCAACGTTTCCGAATTCTCGCCCCCGAACGCGGTTTATTACCAGCTGCTCGACGGCAAGTTCGCTGGCCAGCTCGTCTGCAACTTGCGAACGGCAACCCTTTATGACCCGAGAAACCCGTGAGCTCGACGATGCATACCGCGGCGGGCGACCTCCGCAAGATGGCCGAAAATATGAAGCGGGCCAGGACAGTGGAGCTTGCCGCGATGGCCGACGACACGCTCCAAACGGCGATCGTGATTTCGAGCGGCATGACGCCGACTTCCGAGATTTCGGGGGAGCTGAACCACCCGTACGGTCACGGCCCATCGAACGCCCGCGGCCCACGCGGACCGATCCCTAACGCTGGCAATCCGGCAATCGTCAACGAGCAGGATGGCGATTTTCTCGCCCATTGGCGGCAACACGTCGGCGAGCGCGAGTTCGAAGTTTTTAACGATTCGCCCATTGCGGAATACCTCGAAGACGGCACCGAAACGATGGTGCCCCGACAGTTCCTCGAGCTCGCTCAATCGATCGCGCTCCCCGACCCGGATCAGCGCCTCAGTGAGGCTTTGGACCGCTGCATACCCTCATGAACGAAAAAATCGAACCCAAAGAAGAGCTCCTTACCGGGCTTGGCGGAAATCCGCACCTTCATACGTTCGGCGCCGTTCCGGTGGCCACCGAAGCCGTGGCGCCCGAAACCCCGCCCTCGCCAGCCGCAGGAACGGCTGGCGATACTACCGCAGAGGAGGATGATCACCAGTGAGCGGATTCGCAACCCTTAACGTCGCGGTCGGTCAGGACGTCGTCATCCTGATCACCCCCCAGGTCCGAAGCGGCGACGGCGTGACCATGACTGCCCATGCGGTCGGAACACTGTCGTTTGTCGGCCGTATCGAGAATTTCGCGGGCGAATTCACGCTTGAAACCGACAACCTCTCACCGGTCGGTTCGTTCAACGGGAATCCGGTTCCCCACGAGCAGAACGGGCAATACACGATCGGCGAGTTCGTTATGGCTAGCGGCAACGTCTACGCGGCCGGATCTGGCAGCACCGCTTTCCCTAAAGGAAACGTGATCCGGAAAGTGACTCAACTCTCCTTCGAGCATAAGATTGAAGTCCAGCTCTGGGATCACCAGCTTGCTACTCCGGCGCAAGTTGACAGCATCGTCGCTTATATGCGGGCCATCACGCCGTTCCGGCGGAACATGACCAAACCTCGCGTCATGGATGAAGCCGTCTTCGCCCTTATCCCTCTATTTGACGCCACCACCGGGGCGGCCCTTCCCAATCCTAGCTTCGGGAGTTCTTACTAATGAAAGTTAATTTTTTCGACGTCGCGCCTTATGAAATGCCAAGGCTCTCGCGAGAGCTCGAAGATCCGGAAAAAGGGCTGAAAATCACCGTCGAGATGAAAGCGCTCGACGAAACGGAGACGCATTTCGCGGGCGACTTGGGCGACCGATTAACCACTCAATACATCGGTGATCCAGAAACCGGTATTCGGCCGAAAGAAGCGTTCCCTGTGATCCGAGGGAAGCGCGTCACCCTAAGCCGCCGGTTAATGTATTCGGTTGCTCAGATTGCGGTGCAACAGACTGCCCAGGGGGATGATGCGTATACCCCCGAACAACTCATCGTTGCGGCGTTTGTCTCAAAGCCGCTCTACCGAGGAATGATCGAGCTTGCTCGTGATGTCCAAAAACTCGCGGAACCAGCAGGTAAAGACGCAAAAAACGACTCAGAGGCGGATACGGCCGTTTAGTCGGATCCGCCTTCAATGCAAACCAAGAGCATCCGGCGCTGGTTTTTCATCGGGTCCGGGCGCTCAATTCCATTAACGATCGACTTGGCGCGATCGTTTTCCTGTTGACGGTTCTCGCCTTACCGGCGATAGGGCGCCGACGAGTTCGGAAGCTGAGAGGGTCAGGGGAGCACGTACCAGGCCTCGATCGCGGATGGTTGCTCGACTGCTACCAGTTCGATATAAACACCCGGCGCGCGATGAAGGACCCAGACCCAGCGGGGGATTGAAACCCCTGCTGGGTCGTACTGTAATATTCAAAAATGGACCCTTGGAAGGAATGCCCGGTGTGCGCAGCTCAGCATCCGCTCACGGCCCGGCAATGTCCATGCGGCCATCGATTTCGAACATCGTTTTATCCACCCAAACCATTCCCGCTTCCCGACCCCATTCCGATCCCGCCGATGCCAACGCAGGCTTTTTACCCGCCCATGCCACCGGGCGCGGTTCCGCCCATCGCCAGGGTTTCGGCACAAAAGAGTGGAAGGGCAAGGTTCGACTCCATTGCATTGATATTAGCGTTCGTACTACTCTTGGTCCTTATGGGAACGGTCGTTTTGGACGCTTTGGCAATTCTCCTGGGGGCGGCACGGTGATAAACGAGCCGACTCCGACACATAAACAGTGCCCCACTTGCGGAACGGTGTCGTTGGTGGCGGCAGCGGTGTGCCCGAACTGCAATCATCATTTTAGGACTTCTTTCAATCAGGGTCAACCCAGCCAAGCATCTGGGCCAATGCCAACACAAGCTTTTGGTCAGGCACCCCAGCAAGTCGCAAATTACCAGCAACCTTCCGGTTATCCGCCTGGCACCGTTCATCAGATCAACGTTGTTCAGCAAAACAATAACGCGGCGCTTTGGATAATTCTTGCTATTGTTTTTGCCGGTCCGCTCGCGTGCATCGGTTTACTTGCGATATCGATGCTGCCCATCACAATGGTTCTCGTAGGCTTTGGGCTCACGGTTTGGGGATGGGCGGAGACATCTAGGCTCAAAGGGTTGGGCTATCCGGTGCCAGCCGCCGCGACGACGAAAGTGGCCGTGGGGCTGGCAGTATTGATTACTGGCGCTATTTTGTGGGGATTTATCGCTTCCGGCTCGCGTTCAACGCCGGAAAAGACATCTCCTCGATATGATTCACAAAGAAACTTCAACAATTAAGCGCTGATCAAAGATAACCAAAGAGAGCCTCTCGGCAATTGCCGAGAGGCTCTCTTTGGTTTGCGTGTGCTGCCATGAATCCAATCACCCTAAAAGTCAAAGAAGAGGGGCTTGACGAGTCTCTTGGAAAGGTGCTTGAGCTTGCCGACGCCCTTGAAACGGGCTACGGCGCTCAAATGGAACTTAACAAGCAGATGCGCGCCGGCGGGAATGCCGCGCGTGAGCTCGCCCGTGGGGTCGACGTCGCGCATCGGTCGTTGCAGCGGATGTACTCGGCGATTCCCGATAAGCCGCTCGTTTTGGAGGCGCGAGGGGTAGGGCAGCTCGCCCGCGACGCCGGGTCGCTGGGGGTCGCGCTCCGGAGCCATAGCGGCGCGGCGCTGGCGGCAACCAAGCGAACCGACGCCTTGGCGGCGGCTACCGATCGAGTCATGCTTAGCGTGCAAAAAGCGGTTCCCGCGCTCGCGGTCCTGACCCAGCAATACCAAACGATCGCGGCGGCTTCCCAGCAAGTGAAGCCGATCCCGCTTTCGCGCGCAATGACGGCCGGCGTCGGGCCGGGTCAGCGCCAAAAAGCGGCCGCGCAATCGGTGGGCATTAAAGCGCCCCCAAAGTATTACGTCCCTCAAGGGCCGTGGGCGCGGCAACAGAAAGCCATGCAGGGGCTCCAAAACGCTTATGCGACCGGCAATCCGATCGCGATCGCGGACGCTCATCACAACTACCTTCAGGCGCGCGCCGCAGCTCAAAAAGCCGCAAACTTCGGACAGCCGAAGTCGTTCGGCTCGCAACTCGCAAACGCGATCGGAACCTCCCGGATCGGCCTTGGTGGTGGGGGCGGCGGAGTGCAACTCATGCCGTTGGTGAACAAGATCCTTCCCCTTGCTGAGAGCCTAATGGGCGCGGAAGCGGCCGCACTCGCCGGGCCGGTTGGTGTCGCTGCCGCCGCCGTAACTGGCCTTGCTTCGGCGGCCAAGATGGCCGAAGAGCGCTTAACCCTGATCGGGAATCTGACCGCAGGAAGCACGTCGGCACACGCCACGAGCGCTCTTGTTGCGGCTCAGATTGCGGGAATTGACCCCAGTCGAATCGGCGCTCAGGATAACGGTATTCATAGCCCCGGCTCCGACTGGTATTGGGCTCAGCGTGCCGGCGTATCTCCCTATCGAAATGGCTATGGGCAAGGAAACTTTGATGATGCAGCGAATTTCATCAAGGAATTGAAGTTCGTTCTAAGTTCACAGATTTCCGACAGAGAAGCTAAGGCGGCTAGCCAAGCCTTTGGGATGCAGGATTTGCTCTACATGCGCAACGCTTCTCCTGGCCTTCGAAACGAAATGATGCGTCGGATTGATGGCGCGGAGAAGACTGATCCCGCTGCACTTAGGGCGGGCGCCGACGCTCAAATCAAGTTCAACATGGGCCTGATGGATACTCAGAAATTATTGACCGACTTGGGGACTTCCATCATGCCGGGCGTTGATACGATCTTAGATCAGTTCAATAAGAACCTCAGGGAAGGTAAACCCGCCATTCAAGAATTTTCGAATGAGATCGCTAAATTAGTTGTAATGCTAGTTGACTATGTTAAATACATTGACGACTTAACGCATGGCCGATTCGGAGACGCAGGGAAAGATTTAAAGAAGCTGTGGGAAGATCTTAGGACAAGCCCCGCGGATATGGTCCGAGACCACCAGAGAGACGCGACCCGCGAAAACACCCGTGCCACGAGAGAAAACACCGAAGCTATTCGAAACGGCACCTACGGCGGCGGAGATCGAACCCGCCAATCTCGCGCCTACGGCGGTCAATCAAGGGATAGTTGGGATCAAGCCGAACAGGCGGTGCGCCAAGACGCCATTCGATTCGGAAGCCTGTAGACAATGTTATTTCCCACCGGAATCAGCTCGGCGATCGGGCTTCACCCCCCTACGCCTGGCCATCGAGCCGTCCTCAAGTTCGACACGCCTTGCCGCGTGCTAACTGAGTCGCCATTCTCGCTGACTCGAAAGGCGGAAAACATGGGGCGCGGCTCTAACGCCCATTGGAAGGGCACCCGGTACGTTCAGGGCATCGGGATTCAGCTCACGCCGCTCGCCCATCAAATCGGCAACGCTCACGAGCAGACCGACGCGACGGATCCGATGCTCAGCACGGACGACGGTGGCGATCTGCAGATGGCGGCGGGGATGGCGGGAGAATACGGCTACCGGTCTCCGGAAACGGATCAACCGGGATCGACCACCGGCGGAAGCGTCGCCGCGAACTCGATGCTGATGTACGCCAAAGGGGTCGATGCGGCCGATAATTACGATAACGCCGCTTACCGGCTCGACGCCGATCAGACCGCATTTCCCGGGCCGACCGTGCTCACCGACACGTTGGTTATGGACCGCGTTGCGGTGGGGCAGAACCCGCACAACGAAAAGGCACTAACCTTCACCCTTGAAACCGGTGGACCGGGAGCCAAGGCGTCGGCGAAGCTCTCGGAACGGTTTTTCTCCGGGCCAGCATCGGAAACGCAAGGGTTCACCGGCTACGGCAATTATTGCCTCGATCTGATGGGCGATGGCCAGCTGCAGCTTTGGGAAAAGGGCAAGTTCGCCGGCGAGCGGATTGGGTGGCGGAGTTGTCTCATTGGCCGATGGTGCGAGCCGAATCGAGCGTTTGGGACGACGGTAACGATCGACGTCAATATCCACCGGTATTCGCGCCCCATCAACGGCAAATCCGGCGCGATCGTGGTTACGTGCGCGGAGAGTGGCAGTGCGCCGGCCGCGACGGGGATCTTCATGGCGGTTGGCGCAACCTCCCTTCCGCAAACGCTCACGCTGAAGTATTTCGTTCCGATGCGGCAGGCGACGCCCCCGCCGACGATGCCCCAGCCGGTCCGTTGGAGCGATCGACGGGACTTGGCGCCTCGCTCTCACGCGTCTACCCCGCGGTATCCGGCAACCGGCTACGTCGACGATGATCCGTTCGGCTTTGGGAGCATGATCGGCGTCGTTCCAGGCGTCGTGCTGGTTTACGTGAGCTGGTCGGGCGACGTTCCTTCCGGCACGTCGGTTGAGGTGGATCTCATGGACGCCGGCGGGGATCCGGATTCCCCTTCATTCTACACGCCGGTGAGCTCGGGCACGATCGCTGGGGTTGGCGGATGGCGAGCCTACGATCCGGCTGACCTCGCGCTCTATGGCGTGGAAAGCGGGTCACAAACCGGAGCGTTCCAGGTTAGAACGACTTTGAACGGCACGGCGAGCTCAACGCCCACGGTGTATGCGGAAGGGATCACCAAACGCGGGATCACTACCGTAACTACACCCGGCGAATGGGAAGCTCAGCTCAAGCTTTTGGAGTGGTCCGCGCCTGGCGCGGCAGCCGATCCAACGACGGAATCAGCATCGTTCCGGATCGAGGACGAGACGGTTTCGCTGCCGCTGCTTCGCAACCGGTCGACGATCGCTTACTCGCTCGAGTACGAATACCCCGGCGTCGACTGGACTGATCCGTCAAATGCCTGGAAGCGCTCGATCCTTTCCCGTGGGTACACCACCTCGATCGTTCAGACTCAAAAAGGAAGCGATCATCCTACCGTCGACGCCAATGGCGATCCCTATGTAGACCCTCGGCATGACTACCCGAGTCCCGATTGGCGCGGATTCCAAATTGAAGCGGCGGGCGAATGGCAGCGCGCTAAGTCCGTCCTCGCGCCTTACCTGCACGATTTCTCGGTTAGTTGGGAAAACAGTACTGACACGCCTACGGGCGACCCAGAGAAGGCCACTACGGCGCTCAAGCGGATTGCGGGTTGGCTTGGTTTTACCGATCGCCAGATCGATATTCCCGACCTGCCCATCCGGCTTTGGGCGGGGAGTGAGGGGTTCATTGTCACACCGGGGCAGGACATTCTTGAGCTCGGCAATCGCATTGCTCGCGACTACCTGCTCGGATGGCTTTACTACGATTGGAATTCAGCGACACCCGACATGGGAGGCGATCCGGCCAATTGGGATGTGATGATCCGGTTCGGTCAACCTCCGTCGACCATCACAAACCTCGCCTATTTCGACAAGCGACCGATGGCGAGTGCGCTCACTGGTCTCATCTTCGGCGGCCACGCGCTGAACGATTTTGTTCCGGGCGTTGGGCCGAGCGGCGAAACGATGGTCGGCGCGCCGATCTATAAGCTTTGGCGCGAAGAGCGCATCCCGCCGGAGTTTAACAAGCTCGTCGTTCAGGGAACAGCGCCGGGCGAAACCGGGCAGAATTCGCACGGTCAAGCGACGATCCGTCAGACCGTTTACAACTTCCGAAGCTACAATTTTCATCCGGGCGTGCCGACGGCGGATATCACGAGCCCCGACTGGCTCCCCTATCCGAAAGAAGCAAAAATCATCGATCCGACAATTTCAACGGGTCGGGCTATTGGATTCATCGCCCATCACGCGATGAACTACGCCGGCACGGGGCGCATTCGCCGCGCCTGGGTCGCCCCGATGGTTTCGGTGACGGATCCGAATGATCCGTTCCAGAAGCGCCCGCGGCGGCTTCGCTATTACGATCCGGTGATGCTTTTGGGCGAGCAATATTTCATCCGGAGCTGCACGCCGTACAGTCGAAAGGATGGCGTGATCCTCGCTCGCTACGAAGCAGAAAAGCAGGTGGTACCCATATGAGCCGGGCTACGGCTTCGATGATTGAGTTGCGCCGGCGCGTGATGGAAGTTTTCACCGCCCGGCAGCTCGGGACCCTTCCGAGGTCGCCGCGGGGGCTCGTCTCCCAGCAACGGGCAATTGCGCACCACGGGGAGATTCACGGCTTGCCGGAGGTCCATGTCCCGGCGATTCAGGATCTTGATCCCGCATCGCCGACCTTTGGCGCTTTCTTTTTCTTGCTCGACGCCTCAGAGTTTGACGGCGGCGACATTCTCGGTTGATATGACCGCTCGAAGCATCAAGATCGACGCCGGCGGCGAGGGAGCTGAGCTCACGATCGTCGTTACCGGCTCAGAATGTCGTTGCGAAGATCTGCAGATGTTCATCGCCGCTAAGGTTCGCGAGTTTCTCGCTAGACCAAAGACCACCGGGTCAGCGCCGCGCCCGTGCGGCTGCAAGGAAAATCAGTAAGTGCCGATTAACGGGACCTTGCTTCCGGCGACGATCAACGCGCTCGAATTTGCTTGCCATTCGAGCGGGACGCCAAGCGGTTCCGGTCCAGGTCAGCCGACCTACAGCCATCAGGCAACTCACGACACGTTTTTTGCCCCTAACGCAATCGATTTAAGCCTCGGACTCTATTTGCATGCTGAGAGCAGCTACGACGGTTCTGCGGGCACGTGGCAAGCCGTTTACGATGGACCTGGCGCGCCGTTCGGTGGATATGTCCTCAGCGGTTCGGGATTCCAGTCGTCGGTAAAGATTGCGGCCCGGCCGAAGTCGGTGAAGCTATATGGCACGTCCGGAGGGCTCACTTATATCTCGTGGTCGGAAATCGAGATTTGGCTTAACGACGCGCTGAACATTACATTGCCTAGCTCGGGGATCGCCTCCCTGGGGAACGGTTGCGGGCCGAACTACACGCTGATGATCGGAATCCCGAGTTATCTAACTGGCAGTGCTGGCGCCGGCCGGATTGGCGTCGTTTATCCCGCCTATGACAACTGCGACCCTGGCCATGGCCTTCCGATCTCTTGGTCGACGTCCATCGGATCGACTGCGGCCGGGGGATGGCGGTTTCAGGAGATCGACGGCGGCGCTTGGACCGATCTGCCGGTCGCGCTGTATCATGCGACCCCTCCCGCGGGCGGCGACTGCCCATTCGGCCTAGGGTTGGGGACGGTGTCCGGAGGGAGCACGTCAGCCGGCTCGATCGACACGAGCTCGAGCGTTTCCTCTGACCGTGAGTATGTGACGAGAGAGCTCTTGACCGGCGTCTCAACGGCAACGTGCTACGACAATGACGAAGCAGGAACGGTTCTCGGGACCGTGACGACTCACCCGCGCGTTACGTTTCGAGACCCTTGTACAGGCGAAATTGTCGACGCTTACCGGGATGTCTATTCAACGGAAAGCTGGTCGGAGCATGCGGGCGGTTCGGTGTGGCTGTATCCCAACCTCGCTACGGCTATCCGCCGGTTCTCCCCCGGCTACCGATGCGCTTGGTACCGGGGGACGCTCCCCGAAACGACGGCATCGGCGTCGCGGAGCTGCACGAGCGGCGGCGTCACGGTAACGACCAATTCGAGCACCGTCGTCCATCCGGCCGTGTCCTACATCGCTTCGGTGGTTGGAAGCGGCGCCCATCCGATCGAAGACGTTTTCACCTACACGGCTTATTCGCCGACGACGGAATCTCGAAGCAAGCATCACAGCAAGACGTTCGATTTCGCCGGTCCGGAGGACGTGACCTGCGATCCTCAAGCCGACATCGATTGTCCTACCGGAAACAAAGGGTTTTCGTGCGGCGCCACTGCACCCGATCACCCCGAAATTAACGACAGCGAAACCGTGTCCGGCAGGTTCCCGGCAACGGTCGGCCCGATCCCAGGCAATTACCAGTGGCACTACGTCGACGTCGCGCGGTATCTCGCGACCTGGCCCAATCGACTATGGCAGTTCGCAAATTGGCGCGAAGATTGGAAGGTCGACGGCTCGCCGGTCGCCTGGCCGCTCTATTGGGGGCTGAACGGCGAGCAGTGGCTCTACAATCCCGCGTTTCCCGTTTCCGAGCAGCGGCGCACTCGAAACAGCCAGCTAACGAGTTGCTTGGAGCAATCGGGCTATACGCCCTTTCTTGACGCCTTCTTTGGCGGTTTACGGTGGATCGGTGTTTCGCGGTGGCAGACGATGGGGATCGACCCTCCCGACCATCTCGATTTGACGGCCGCTGGCGCCGATGCTTGGACGATCGAGCACGCGACGCCGACGTACACGAGCACGGGGATCACCCTTGATTCTCCGGACGCGACGACGTTAATCCTCACGCTCGACACTACGCGTTGGGACGTGCCACCGCACCTTTATCCAGCCATCTGCGATCGCATTCGTCTAAGTTGGTCTCTTGGTAACGTCGCCCAAGTCCGGGTCTATTGCGTCGCCGAGGATGGCTCGCTTGCTTTGCTCGAGCAGACCCACGGCGACGGGTTCACCACGTCCGGAGTCACCTACCGGATCCCGGCGATACCGCAAAGCAAATCGGCGGGAAGCTGGGCGATCGATAACGGGGATGGCGTCGTCACCGACACCGGGACCGATGTTGGCGGGTCGGGAATTTCGCCTGCCACTATGGCCGATCCAATACGAGCGTTCCGCTTCGGGCTGCTTGGCGGCCGTACCGTCAAAGCGCTTCGGTTTGAAGTGGACCTAGTAAGTATGTCGACGGGCGCCGTCGTGAATTACCCTAGGTGGATTTACGCCGGCGCCCATCCGACACCGATAAACGAAAGCCGTCAAATTGTCGATCTCATCTGGCCGAACGGCCCTGGCGTCCGCCTGGGGAATCATGAGTGGTGGGACGGCTCGACGCTGCTTAGCGTCCCAAATTGCTTAGGGCTCGGATACACAACCACCGTCATCGATGCGCTTTGCGCGAAGCGGGAAATCTTCTTTGGCGTCGATCGGATGGCTACCTATCCGGGCGGGGTCGATCTCACTACGGAGCTCGTGCAGCGATACGATGCTTTCGAAGGGGAGAGCGTTGGGCAGGTCGATCAAAATTCGCTTGCCTTCTTGCTCCCCAAGGGGACGGGCGAGACGATGCGTTGGGCGATCGTCAACACCATGTCGGAGTTGCCGCCCTTCGCGTGTTGGCCTCGAAAGCGGCGGGACCCCCTGACCTGGGCGGAAACCGGCTCCT
Source organism: Fimbriimonas ginsengisoli Gsoil 348 (assembly GCF_000724625.1). GTDB lineage: Bacteria > Armatimonadota > Fimbriimonadia > Fimbriimonadales > Fimbriimonadaceae > Fimbriimonas > Fimbriimonas ginsengisoli. The sequence continues at coordinate 170,173 of NZ_CP007139.1, forward strand.
ATTGCCTCGAGGTTTGGGACATGGCGCAAGAGGACCGGTTCATCGTCTCCGAGGCGCAAACCGAGCTTTACAGCGATACCGGCGTGCGATTTACGTCGCCGTGGCCAGCGCCGGCCGGTTGGGCGATCACCCGGTTCGCTCCCAAGCTCGACAATACCGAGACGGGTTGGCAAGTGCGCCGCGGCGGAACCGTCCTAGCGCACGTGCGTCCTTGGCACGGCTGGTTTTGTTTGAAGGGGGTTCCGGGCGATCGGGCGCCCTGGCACTACCAGCATAACGACGGTTCGGTCTATCAATGCTCTGTCGATCGGGACGGCAACCTTTGGGCGCGATACGCTCGCCACTGGTGGCCCAACGGCGGCTGGATTAACGAACAGAACGTGACCACCACGGGCGACGTCGACGACGGCTGCATTTGGGCGAGTCGCCTCATTAGCCGCGCCGAGGTGGCGTTCTCTCGCGAGATCACCCCGACTCGATACGACCTTTACACCTCCTATTCGAAGGATCGGGCCAAATCATGGACCGAACCGGTGCTGCTTATGAGTAATGCTCGCTACCCCCGCGGCTTTCCGTCCCAGGATGGGGGAGAGATCCTCGCCTGGATCGTCTTCGATTCGGGCGCAAGCGGTCCGGCGACCGTTTACGGCCGCTATCGAGGGCGGGGAGGGAGTTGGAGTGCCCCCGCGCCCTTTAAGGACGCCAGCGGGGCGGATATCCGTGTTTCCGATGCCACCGGATGGGGGAACCCGGCCGGATCATACACCGCTCATCGCGCGCTCTCTCTCCACCTCGTGATCGAGGGAGAAGTGAGCGCATCTTGGTGGGAATGCACCAAGCCGTCAACCCTGAAATTCAGGCGAATTCTCTAACGCTATGCCTGCCACCACCTATCTACTTCGGGCCGATCAGGTCCCGAGCCCCCTCGCCATGCCCGCCGGTTTCGATCGGACTGCCGCCACGACGCTCAGCTTCCCCCCTGGCACCGCTTACGCTCAAATGCCGTGGGCGATCAACGGCCGGTTAAGCGCGGAGCATATGAACCGCCTGCTCGTCGATCTCGCGAACTACGGGATGTACGGCGGCAACGGATTCGGAATATTCGACGGATTCAATGTCGCTGCGGGGGCCGGGCTCGATGTCACGGTCAGCGCCGGCCACGGCATGGGGCCTGGCCCGATCTATCTGCCCGACACCGCGCACGGCAGCTTGCCCAACAATACGACGGTCTACCTGTGGCTCGTTCTCGCGCCGGGCGCCTTCCCAGATAGCGCGATCGTCAGCCATGGGACCAACCCAGCCGCTCCACCAGCCGGAACCATTTTCCACCTGGCCACCCTCACGACGGCCGGCGGAATTGTGACCGCGATCGACGGCTCCGGAGTGCCCTATTTGCGAGGCGGGTTCGTAGTGCGGACGACGTTCGATCGCGGTGCTCCGCTCGACACGCCCCCGGTTCCAATTCGAACGATCACCCAGGCTGGCATGTACGACTGGCATGCCGGAGCGCATCGCCCCCTCGGCAATCCGGTATTCCAGGGTTCGTTTGGCGCGCACGTGCAGCTCGTTGCCGCCGACGCCCCCACTCAAGTCCTTACCCCCACTGGTGCCGGGCTGCACGTCAGCTTGCCCGTTTCGCCCATCTACGGAACGCCCCCGCTCGTGATCGTCAACGGCGCGCCAACGGGAGGGAATAGTTTTGATCTCAAGGTGGGATCGACCGTTGTTGCGACCCTTGCGCCCGGCATGTCGGCCGGGCCGATCGTCACTGTGCCCGACACTACGGGCCACGCCGCCTATTCGAGTTCGACTATCACCCCGAACTCCTTCTAGCGACCCCTCGGAGAATCCCATGAACAAACCTTTCGCTCTGGTTTTGGGCGGGCTGCTCGCGCTTTCCAGCGCCTTCGGCTCGTCTTTCGCTCACCCTCACGTGACCCTTACCCACGCGCGTACGCGTCACCCGGCCCGCCTTTCGACACCAGTGCCGGAAACGACCGAGAACTCAACCACCTCGCTAAGCGCTTGGAAGAGGCTTTTTAGCGGCGGAGTCACCACGGCACGGACGGGAGTCGCTATCCGAAATAAATCGGCCGGCAACATCTACCTGCGAGTCGCGATCGTTCCTAGAGGGGGCGCAGCTCCGTCCGCGGTCTCGCCCGACGACGATACGCAATACGTGGTTTATGCCGGCGACACCCTTCCGCTTGGAGCGGTCGGCGACGGGAAGGCCGACATTTATCTTCGTGCTTCCGACGATACGGCCGTCGCGTATCGCGCCTGGGAGTTCGTTGGGTTGTCGGACTCCGCGCACAACGGAGGATCGACCACGGTCACGATTCGAAACACCACCTCGGCGCCCGTCTCGACGTCCGACGCTCCGCTCTCCACCCTGTTTGTTTACAACACCGATCACACCATCGCGTACATGGCAGAAGCCGATCCCGCGCTCGTCGCGGCGGCTGAGATTGCCTCGCCCGGCAGCTCGGTAAATGCCGCGATTTGGCGCGTGACCAAGTTCGTCTACTCGAGCGGAGACCTGCTCCGCACCCAAAAAGCCGGAACGGGAACGTTCACGTTCGTTCAGGCGAATTACGCTTCCCTCACCTACTACTAAGGACCGCCAACTATGCAAAGATCCCCTGTTTGGGGCCGCTTTATAGCGGCCCTTTTTTTGTTTGTCCTGACCTTTGCCGGCGCATTTGGTCAGGCCACGACCACGTATAACCCCTACACGGGGAAGGTTGAGACGTTCCCGGTCCTGAGGGACGCGAGAGCGCTGCTCAATCTGCCGGCGTCATCTCCGACGCTCGCCGAAACTCGGCCGCTCCTATTCAGGAGCATGCACGCCGGTAAACATCCACTCGCCCGGGCGTATGGCGCGTTCATCGATAAAGGCCAGCGACGGGGACCTCTTTATTGGTTCTCTGACGCCTCATGGAAGGGAAAGTGGAACCTCATCGGGAAGGCCTACGGCATTCTCGGAAAGTATTACGGATACGGCAACGCCGCCGTGGTGCGTCGCCTCGCCGGCTCCGGGGTCGGCGTTCAGGGTTCGGTCGGCGGATGGACCCTGTCGAGCGGCACGAACAACGAGCAAAACCTCGGCGGTTTTTGCTCGATCTCCCAGACCACTAACGAATCGGCCGAATTCAGCTTCACGGGTGACTCCTGCGGATTCGCCGGGGTCTATTTCCGCTCGGATCTCGGCGGGTACGCGATCCTCGGTCTCGACGGCGACTACACCGCTCCCAACGGGCCGTTCATCCAAACGATTACCCAAGGGGACATTAACGCCGGCCGGTTTCCGTCCACATTCATCGGAGTTGACGGTACATCGCGAAGCAGCCTGAATTGCAAAGCGCTCAACTTCCGCCGGGCGACCGCTTTTTCTGAGGACGTCCTTGCGTGGCAAAACACCGTCTACGGCGCGAGCGGCTCCCATACGCTCCAGGTCGTCGTTACGGGTACTAACCTCGCCGCCGACGCCAGCGGCGCGCGGGTGGCATTCTCGGCGCTCTGGGCTTCCTCTCCAAGCCAAGGGACGGTCCTTAGCCAAGTCGCCACAAACGGCGGCTCCTCCGAGCCGCAAAGCACCGCATCGAGCGGACCATATTGCCTGGCCGCGCGGACGATCTACCAGCCGTCCGCGGTCGCAAATCAAAACACCAAACCCATCGTTGGTTGGGCGTCGCTCGTAGAAGATTCCGTCTACGAGATGGCCAATTCGGCCAACGCGACGTCGGGCACTTATTATTTCAACCGACAAGCTCACGCCGACGGAAACGCCTCCGGACCGTGCGAATGCTCCCATGTGCCGACTTACGTCATGGTCGCGAGCGGCACCAACAACAGCGGCCAACCCGTAATAAACGTCCGTTCCGGAGACGCCGCCGGTGTCGCGAATGGCGATACGATCGTAGCCCTTTCACGGGCTATCCAGGTGCGGACGATCTCTTCGATCGCGGGCGATGCGATCACGTGCACGGTCAATTTAACGTCCCCGCTCAACCTCAACACAGCTTCGGAAAAAATTCTTCGCGCGGAAACGACGGTGAACGGCGCGGTGTCGGCATCGACATCGATCACGCTGGCCAGCTCCGCTCACCAGATCGGCGCTTACGACATCCTGGTTGCAGTCAAAGACGGCAACATCCCGGTTTGCTTCGCCGCCGCCGCGATCTCCGGAACCTCTCTCACCTCCGACCGAGCGGTTACAATTCCCAATGGGGCCGCGATTGTACGGATCTCCCAGCGCGGCTATGACAATTATTGGCTTGCCGACAATCGCTGGCCGCTCTGGCTCTCGCCGGGTGGCTGGTGGACCTGCACGGACAAGTTAGAGCTGAGGCGCACTTACACATCGAGTTACGCGGGCGAGGGAACCACGGTGGCCGTCGCGGGCAATCGTGGGGATACCACCCTTACCGTCACCTCCGACTCGTCCCTAAATGCCGGCGAGCTGGTGACGATCGAGGCGCAGGGCACGCAGATGCGCCGCGCGGTCTCGAAAGCGGCCAACGTCGTCACTCTCGATAAGCCGCTCGACTCCTACACGCACTCCGGCGTACGTGTCGCGCGCGGGATGTTCTGGCGCGAGGATATCGTCTCGTGGAATTCCTACGACGCCTGGGACATGAAAGTCCAGTGGCTCGAAAAGGAGCATCACCCGGGCGACGCGATCAAGAACGGCTACGACTGCATGCTCACCCAAGGATGGGCCGTACCGCGGATTGCGACCCCGAGCCACTCAATCACGGGCGTTTCAGCTACAACTCCGATCACCGTCACGGATCCGAACCACCCGTTTCGAACCGGGGAGCGCGTCCGGATAACGAGCAACGCCGCGGCGGCTGGTGACTGGCGGGTTACGGTCACGGGGACCAACACTTACACGCTCGATGGCTCGACGGCCAACGGGGCAGTGAGCGGCGGCACTTGCGTCGAGATTCCGCTCACCTACGCCGCCACGTTCGATTCTACGGCAGTCCTTCCGCTGAATGCCTCGCCCGTCGTCCAACTCAATGTCGACGTCCCGAAGACGTACAACAGCGGAACCACGACAACCACGAACGTCGCAAATGCAGAAATCGGCGTTCTCTTCTCCACCCAGCACAACATCATCGAAGCCGTCCGGATGGGCGACGTCTCGGAGATGAGAGGAACCCTCTGGGGAACCGCTACACTCACAATCCAGAATAGGGCGACCGGCGATAATCCAAAGCTCTACTTTCAAATCTCCGGCTCCGATGGCAGTTCCACGGAGCGAACTCTCACGGCAACTACCATTCGGCAGGGCACGTACTACGTGCAAATCCGAGAGGTGCCGGGATTCACGGCTGCAGTGAATCGCTACTACATCACACAGTAGAGCTTTTTCCGCCAAGGGCGCCCCGTGGTGCAGATAAAGATCTATCTGCACCACGGGGCGCCCTTTTTGCGTTGAAGCGCCTCAAGATCGCCCAGGCGAGCACCAGCGATCGCGCCGAACAATATCCGACCGTGTCACCGTAACAGGTCATCCGGGCTCGCTTCCCGGTCGATTGAAGCCCCAGGCCGGGAAGCAATTGGTTCCATTCCCCGCTCCGGACAATAACCTCAAGGTCGCGATCGACACGGGCGCGGACGGCCCAATACTTGCGGTGCTCCAAGCCGCGATACGATGCCCAGATCAGGCCGCCAGCCGCATCTAGTATCAACTCACCTTCCGGATCGATCGGGAGACAAACCTCTAACTCCACGTCGGGCCAGAACCGCCAATCAATATTTTCTCCCACAACTTAAAGGCGATCGAGACGCCATTAAGTCAACCATGGCCAGCTCATATCGACGTCAAGCAGCCTGAGCGAGCATCCGGAATGTTTCCGCTACGCCCTGCCATTTCTCGAAATCCGTCTCAATGTCCGGATTTCGACGAGCGTCAGATTCGTCTAAGCGATTTTCGAAAGCCTCGACGTAGCGGCACGCGTAGGTGCCGGCTACACGCCTGCGGCGTAAGCAGACCGAACTAACGCGAAGCGTTGTAGCCGCAGGTTGGCTCGTACCTGCGCGGGACGTTCCGTTTTCCGACCAAAGTTTTGGATCGTCGGGGCGTTGTCGCGCAGGTACGAGCCAACCTGCGTCTACACGGCTTCGCCGTTGGGGAGGCCGCTCTTGAGAGCAGCGGTCCGGGGTCAACTCTGGTGGTACAGGTCTCGTAGGGCTTCGATCTCGTCGTCCGTGTATCCAACGCCGCGGAGGAAGGAGTCGGCGAGGTGGGGTACGCAGGCGCGGAGGGTTAGCAGGTCGAGGCAGGAGGGGGCTTCGTTGACCACGGTGTCGAGGCCGCGGCAGCGGTAGAGGGCGGGGCAATCGGCGAAGACGGTGTGAGATAGGATCGCCCGGGTTAAGTCGGCGTCGGTAAGCCGGGCTCTCAAAAGATTCGTGTCACGCAGGCAGGCGCCGGTGAGGTCGGCTCCGGTGAGATTGGCGCGGCTGAGATCGGCGTGCGAAAGGTCGACGCCGATCATTCGGGCATGCCGCAGGTTCGTGTGAGGGAGGCGAGCGCCGCCCATCATCGCTCCATCAAAGAACGCCCCTTCGCAGTTGGCGTCTTCGAAGTTCGCGCCCGCGAGATTGGCGCCCTGGAACTCCGCCGCCTCCACGGTAGCCGTGTAAAAACTTGCGCCAGCCAAACAGGCGCCGACGAAGGATGCTCCACTCACGTCGGCCAGTGCGAATTCGGCTCCGCGCAGGTCATGTCCCGAGAAGTCGACTCGCTGCAGATTGGCCTGAAAAAACGACGCCTTCTTCAAGGAGGCCACATCGATCTGCAAGACGACGTTTTGGGTATCCCGGTGACGAAGCTCGATCATGGCTCTAGCGATCGCCTTTCCTTAAGCGATCTTTAAAGAGTATCGAAAATCCCAGACCCCTACGACGGCGATTCACGCCAAACGTCCCGAACCTGTTAGATCTACTGTCGTCATTTTTCGCAGGTTTTGGGCCTGGCCGACGCTACTAGACGCACGTCGGGCAAAAGCTCCACATTAAAGAGCAAGGCTGGTGGTTAATGCTTCTGTATAGGGAGAGTTCCGTACCGCCTACCCAAAGCGATAGCGGATGTCTGGGAAGGACTTACAAGGATTGGAGCCAGAAGAGCGACAGTTGTCGGACCGAGAGCGCACGGTGTTGCTCTTAGCGGCAGAAGGGCTTACCGACAAGGAAATCGCCAGACACCTGGAGCTATCCCAGCGAACGATCGGTACGTATTGGGAAAGGATGCGGCTAAAGCTAGGGCCGTTTTCTCGGACTCAGCTCGTGGCGAGATTCCTCCGGGTCGAGTCGGCGGACGAGGGTTCGAACTATCGAAACCTCTTCGCCACATGGGAAGACGGGGTTTGGATCTTGAGTCCGTATGGAGCCACGATCTACGCCAACGCCCGGGTCGCATCGATTTTCGGCTTGACGCCTAACGAATTTCGCGAAACCGGTGCGCACAAGCTCTTGGCGAACCTGGTCGCCCGTCCGGTCGAAGAGCTGCTTGCCTCGGCTCGAAACGGGATTCAGTCACAAGAATTCCGTTTTGTCCGCCCGGATGGAGCCACAGTGTGGCTCCGGATGAGCGCCTCGGCCGTGAACGATCCTCGCGGCCGCTGCTCGGCCATCATCTTTTTGTTTAGCGACACCACGGTTCAACGGCGGGTCGTTCAGGCGCTCGAGTCTTGCGAATCGACGTTCGCATTCCTTTCGGAACACTCCAGCGACATGATCGCACGGTTCGACGCCGAGTTAACTTGCATCTCGATCAACCCTCAGTTTCTGAAGGGATCAAACCACGGCGGCGGTGAAATCGTCGGACGTCCGATTCACGAGCTGGCGAGCATTTTTCGTCCCGTCGATGAGTGGATCCGGAATCTGACGGCCGTCATCCAAACGGGGGAAGACCGATCGTTCGGCTCGGATTGCGCCGCCGGCGAGGGAAGCACCCAAACCTACTTACGGCAGGAGCGGGGTTCCGAGCCAAACCCGGCCGGGATCATAAGCATTACGACGGTCGCGAGCACGTAGGCGGAGGTTTTTACAGGGGCAGGCCCGCCCCTGATACACATGGGCGGGCCACCCATGCCACGAACGGGTTATTTGCCCGGAGAATTGAGGGTGATTCGGGAGGCGGTGGTGACCAGGTCCTCGTACGAGCGGTCGGCGACGAGCATCATCGTGTAGCGGCCTTCGGCCCAGGCGATGCAGTTCCATTGCCCGATGTGCCCCAGCCGGTAAGAATGGTCTCGGCGAACCTCGCCCAAACCGTCCAGTTGCAGCAGGTCGGGGACCATTACCAGTGCGAGGTCACCCGCGGCGTCTCTAAGCGCAAGCCGGGTGACCGGCCGGCCGTCGACCTCTCCGCGCGCCGAGCTCAGTACGCTCAGCCGATTGGGGTCGAGCGACTGTCCAGCCTCGATAAGGAGCTGATCGACGTCTTTCTTGGTCGCCGGGTCCATCCCACGCGACGGGCCGAAGTTTGTCACCAGCCGAGCCAGGTCGGCCGAGTGGATATTGGCGTCCTCGGGAGCGTGTTTAAACATCCCCGCCAACAAAATCACGCCGAATAAACCGCCGGCAAGTCCCCACGCCGTACGGCCGGAGACGAACCGCTCGACCTTCCGGGTGCGGTTCAGCTCTTTGATCCGGCTTGCGCACGCCTTCCATTCGGCATGGCACTCCACCGGCTTCACCTTCTCTCGGAGGAGCCGCTTTACGCCGAGAATCGCTTCCAATTCCGCCCGCGACTCGGGCGATTCGGCCAAGGCCGTTCGAATCGCGCTTTCGCGCTCAGGGGCGATTTCCCCATCCGCCCATGCATGTAGTTCGATCGGATCGATCATTCGATAACTCCGTCCTTCAAATAGCCTTCCCGTTTCGCGTACCCTTCCAGCGCCTTTCGGAGGATAGACCGCCCCCGAGCGATTCGCGATCTCACGGTACCGATCGGCACCTGCGTGATATCCGCGATTTCTTGATAGCTCAGACCTTCTAAGTCGCTTAACATGACCGCCATTCGAAAATCTTCTGGGACCTTTGACAAGGCCTCTTCGATCTCGGCCCCCACGGCTTCGTCGAAGAGAATCCGGTCTGGGATCTCCGATTCGGCCGACATCGGTTCGATGACTCCCTCTTCGTCCAAGGATCCTAGCTGCGGGCCTCGCTGACGCTGCCTGTACTTATTAATGTACAGATTCGTCACGATGCGAAGCATCCAAGCTTTAAAGTTCGCTCCGTCGAAGCGTTCATACGCGTCGAAGGCCCGGACTATCGCTTCCTGTGCTAGGTCCTCGGCATCTTCGCGGGAGCGTGTCAAACGCAATGCGGTGCCTAAGACCGAGGGAAAGACCTTCTCGGCCTGTCTCTCGAAGGATTCTCGCTTGTCGCGTTTCCCAAAGAGCATGGGTCGAAGGAGTCTACCCCTCGGGTACGTTCAACGCCTCATCTTGAGGATGCGTTCCCGCCTGGGACCGAATCCCCGATAATCGACTAAACTCGCCTCAACCCCATGATTCCCACCGTCACCCAAACGCAACGTCGCGAAATGGATGAGAACGGCTTCACGCTGTTCGAGAAGGTTTTCACTACCGAGGAGATGGCGGACCTCGCGGAGGCGGTCGAGGAATTCGAGCAGCGGATGCACGAAGAGCTCGTCGCGCATGGCGATTCGGGCATCTCCCGGGCGGGTGAAATCACCTTTACCGACCATATCGCGGAGCGGGACGAGCGGGTACGCGCTTTCGTATCGCGTCCGGAGTTCGTAGCGCTGACGACGGCGTTTCTCGGCCCCGATACCGATCTTTACTGGAACCAAACGGTCTTCAAGCACCCGGAAGGGGAGCGGGAGTTCCCGTGGCACCAAGACGACGCTTACACTCCGGTGGTGCCGGCGCCCTATCTCACGCTTTGGCTTGCGATCAACGACGCGACCGAAGAGAACGGGTGCATCTCCGTGCTGCCGGGTTCGCACTTGGGCGGTCTTCGCCCCCACGAGCAGAGCCCGATCGGGCTGGTGGGATATCCGAACGACGCGCCGGACCAAGGCGTGCTCGTGCCGGTCGCTGCCGGAAGTATCGCCTGCTTCTGGTCGCTGACTCTTCATCGGAGCGGGCCGAACCGGTCGAAGGGAATCCGCAAAGCGTACGTGATCCAGTACGCGCCGAAGGACCTCCGGTATGCGGCGAGCGGGGAGATTATTCCGGGGCTGATGCCGATCGCCCGAGGCGGGCAACCGGCGTAAGGTGGCATGGGCTTCCGGCCCATGTGTCCCAAGGGCATCTTGCCCTTGGCCCTTTTCACACGACCCATACGGTCGTGGGGTTCATCGGCTGGAAGCCCGTGCCACGTTCAAAGCTCGAATGCCGGCTGCTCCTTTCCCACCGGTACCCCTTCGTGCCTCAACAACCACTCCTTGGTCGGAAGGCCGCCGGCGTAGCCGGTTAGGGTTCCGTTGGAGCCAATCACTCGGTGGCAGGGGACGATGATGCCGATCGGGTTGGTGGCGTTGGCGCGGCCGACCGCGCGGGAGGCGTTGGGGACGCCGAGCTGCGCGGCGAGTTGGCCGTACGAGCGGGTTTCGCCGAACGGAATCTCCATCAAGGCCTCCCAGACCCGGTGCTGGAATTCCGAGCCGGCGGCACCCAAGGGCAGGTCGAACGTGCGCCGCTTTCCCTCGAAGTACTCCGAAAGCTGGGTTTTCGCGGGTGCCAACCGCTTGGGATCACGCTCGGCGCCGGGATGACGCGAAAGCCACTTAGAACCCTGGCCGGTGTAAAGATGCGTCAGCTCCCCCGCCTCGTTGGCGATGAGCAGCAGCTCGCCGATCGGGGTCGAAAGGGTGTCGTAGTAGGTCGCCATGGTTAGTCACTCTTATGCAACGTCTGCCAAAGGTGGTAGCACGCGTAGCTTCGGTACGGCCGGAACGGCTCGAGGAGTCGGAGCGTCTCCTCCGGTCCCGGCCTTGCAACGTCGAAGAATCTGCCGAGCGCCGTCGTGATACCGGTATCGCCGACGGGAACGCAATCGGGGGAGCCGAGGGCTCGCATCATCAGATAATTCGCTGCCCAGGGTCCGATTCCGCGCTGGGCGAGCAGCGTCTTCTCAATCTCGGATCGAGGGGCGCGGGAGAGGGTTTCGAGATCGAGCCGACCTTCCACTACCGACTGCGCCGCGCCTACCAAATACTCGGCCTTGCGACGCGAGTATTGCAGTGGGACGAACTCCTCTAATTCTCTTGTTGCCAGCCATTCCGCGGTCGGAGGGGCGAACATCCCCGCGCCGACTGGGATCGCCATCTTTTCCGACAATCGGCGGCGAAGGGCGAAGGCGAACGGCAGATTTACCTGCTGCCCCACAATGCACCAGACCAACGCGTCGAACGGGGTCGGGGTGAGCGGAATCCGCATTCCTTCCCTTCCCTCGATCAGGCGCCCATAGCCGAGCCCGCGCACATGCTCTTCGAACGCGCGCGGGTCCTGCTCCAGCCCAAGTAACCGCGAGACCTGGTGGTGGACGGCAAAGACGTCGACGGGCCGGTCCGCGTCGATACAAACCCGCATCGATTGCCCCGACACGCTTAGAGAGATTCGGCACGGGACCTCACCAGCCCACACGGACAGATCTACCCCCTCGTCGGTCAACCGCTCGGTCAAGGAGTTCGGATCGCGGCCCAGATAATGAAAGAGCGGCGTCGGCGCAAAGTCGTCCGGGAGCTCCACCGCGAAGTCGGTTCGGCCGGCAAGCCTCTGATAGGCCGCGGGCGGCATCCCGGTCCGGCGGCCGAAATTCTCGTAATACGCCGAACTCGATTCGAACCCAACCTCTTGACCGACAGCTCCGACCTCCCCGCCTGACTGGAGCAGTCGACGGGCCTGCCGCACGCGCGCAGAGGTAAGTAACGCTCCCGGCGTCGACTGATATTGGTTTCGAACTGCCGTGAAGAAGACGCTGGGACTCATCACCGCCTCCCGCGCCAGGTCCTCTATGCCCCTGAACCGCCCCGGAGACTCCCACATCGTAGCCAGCACCGCGGCGAGGCGGTCACGGTCGGCGTCGATTCCCTGTGCCCAATCGTCCGGGCGGCATTTCTTGCATGCCCGCAAACCGGCCTCGCGGGCCGCCTCGATAGAATCGTAAAAACGCACGTTTTCCGGCTTGGGCCGCCGGGCTCGGCAGGAAGGGAGGCAGTAGATCCCGGTACTGTGCACGCCGACGATGAACCGGCCGTTGAAGGCCGGATCGCTCGCGGCCATCCGGTCCAACATCACCTCGCGCGTCAGCCTCATACGTAGAGGTTAGCGCGTGAGCGGCTTGCAATTCTTCCGGGATCCTACGAAGTAATCGGTCTATTTCAGCTTCATCGTAAGGGAGGTGTGGTTCTTCATCGTTTGACCGCTGAAGGCCGTGACACTGTCCATCGTCATCTGAGAATCGGTCGTCATGCCCGTCGCAACTTCCAGGGTCATCGTCCCTTTGCTATTCATGACCGTGTTGATCTTCTGCCCGTTCATATTCATCGTCATCGTTCCGGTCGACGAGACTTCGATCTTGGCCGACTTACCGGAATGTCCAAGGCTCAGCAGCCGGAACTTCATCGGGATCTTTCCACCCATCTTCATCGCGCTGGCCGCGCCCATGCCGGGCAATTGGGAAAAATCGATCGAGGTGCCCCACGTCTGGCCCACCCGGATTGGATGGTTGGGAAACCGTATCCCTTGAAATCCCATCGTGCCTACCGAGCCGCTCATCCCCTTGGGATTACCGAACGAGTCCATCGTCATCCGAACCGGCTTCATGGAATTCATTCTCTTCTCCATGTTCGGAATTGCGGCCGCCATGGGGCCTCCAGCGGGCGCCTTAATCTTCGCGTTCGACATGCGAGTCTCTAGCGTCGTAAGATCTCCCTTCCGGGAGACCGCCTTGATATCGATGTCCATGGAGGAGGTGTAGCCCTGCGAGCCCATGGCCCCCATCTCCATCTTCATGCTCTGGACCATCCGATATCGATACGGATGATTGAGAAGGGGCTGATACCTAAGCCTGACCGCTCCCTGTCCGGCGGTCAGTAGTGGCAAAACTAATGTGAGAGCGACCATAACTCATCTTACTACCCAGCAACATTACCGTCATGGGTCTTTGCAACCATCCATCGCCTTGGCTGGGTCGTAGGGATCGATGTGCACCACGGTCTGGGCGGGCAACAGCTCTTCGTTAATCCGCTTCTCGATCCGGTCAGCGAGGCTATGCGCTTGCACCACCGACCAGTCGTTCGGCACAACCACGTGGACATCGACGAAGTGAAAGCTTCCCGAGTGCCTGGCTCGGAGCCGGTGGTAGCTGAGGACACCGGGCTCGGCGCACAAGATCGTATGAACCGCTTCGAGCTCGTCTTCCGGCAGGCTCTTGTCCACGAGCTCGTCGAACGCGATTTTCAGCATTTTCCACGCGCCGAAGGCGATCCACGCGGCCAACGCGAGGGCGAAGGCGGAGTCGATCCAAACCAAGTGGGTTAGCCGCGTTAGGACGAGGGCGGATAACACGCCGACGCTGGTCCAAAAATCGACCATCAGGTGTTGGCCGTTCGACCGGAGGGCCACGCTTTGAGTCTCCTGTCCCACCTTCGATACGTAGTGGCCAATGATCAGACTGCTTACCGCGCTCGCGGCCATGACCCAAAGTCCGATGCCGAGGTTCTGAACCGGATGATGGACGACCAAGCGTTGGATCGCCTCGAACACGATATAGCCAACGATGGCGAGAAGCAATATCGATTCGCCGAAGCCGGCCATGCTCTCCATCTTCCCGTGGCCATACGGATGGTCGTGGTCGGGCGGCGCCGCCGCCGCACGCACCGAGACGAGCGCGATACCGGAAGCGACGACGTCGGTGGCCGAGTGGACGCTCTCGGAAAGCAAGCTCACCGATCCGGTCATTACCGCGGCTACGATTTTCAGAAGCGTAAGGGCGACGTTGTAGCCGAAGGACCACATCGCAGCCGTCCGCTTCCGTTGCTCTGCCAACACTCGCATGCGACCGGATTTAACCCGGTGGACGGCTCGGAATTGGGGGTTTGGAAGCCGCGCATACGCATGTCGGCGCGGACTTAAACCTGTAGCGTCGGCTAATTTCCGGGTTGTAAAGGCTCGTTCTTCGACTCGGCCGGCGGGAACGGGCGGCGAGATGCAACGAGCCGCTCTCGGTAGTCGTTAAAGGTGCAGATCGACCGAAGACCGAGAACCTGGGCGACCGTTACGGCCGTCTCCCAGGAAGCGGGATTCACTTTTCCGTCACGGCATCGTGCGGAATCATCGTCGAATCGTGGACAGTCGCGGCACAGCACGTCTCAAACCTCTGTAGGATGTATTGCCATGTTGGGGATCGCTACACTCCTGCTCTTCGCACAAGTACCGCCCAAGGTAGACGTTCCTACACTGGAATATTACCAGGAGCAATTCGTGGTGAGAACCCCTAGTAAGGTTCTGTACGTGCCGCTTCGTCCGCCGAAGCCGGAGGCCAAGCGGTCCGTGGCGTTTCGCCGCAACGACGACTATGCGGTGTGGGACGAACGCGGGCTGACCATCCGACACGGCGACCGAACGCGGACGTCCCTGCTCGACGACCTTCCTGTCTCTCCTCGCCTTTTTTCTCACGAGCAGATCTTACGCACGGTCGAAATGGTCAATTCCGGCGAACGGAGTAAGAACGCAGCCGGACTATCGGGAGCGATTCGAATCGGGCGCGACGCTTACTTTCTTGTCCGCTGGGAGGATTCGAAACGGCGACCCTGGATGGAGGCGCTCGTCCGGGTGCCGCTTTCCGGCAAAGCGCTTTGGCCAGAGGTGGTGGGAAAGTTCGAGGGGATGTCGTTGGCTTACAAACCGATCGACGACCGCTTGATCCCGCTTGGAGAGGACATCGCGGTGGTCACTCGAAAGCCCGGCGCTTGGGGGGTTGCTACCTTCAACCCGAAATCGAAGCAGTTCGACTTCCATGGCATGGGGGACGACCTGCTTTCGTACATGTCGACGGGGCGCAAAAGCGCGGTCTATGTCGAGAAGACCGCCTTCGGCCCACTTCAGGCGGGACAAGTCGATTTGGGGACAGGGCAGAGGAGTCCGGTCTTCGAGGCACGCGCCAATGTCCGATTCCTGGATACCGAACATCCGCTGTTCGTCGTTTCCTCTACGCCAGGCAGCGCGCGCGTTCACAACGTGGAAACCGGCGCCGAGTGGAGTATCCCGCCGAACAGCGGCATCGCCCGGGCTGGAGCCAACCTCCTCGTCTGGACCCCCGCCGATGCTCCCAAGACCGCCACACTCTATCGGACGGATCGGTGGGGGGTGGTGGCGAGGTGGGGGGAAAAGGGAGAGGCGTTGGGCGTTGGGCGCTAGGCGTTGGGTGTTAACCACGACCTAGGTTTGTCCTGCTACCTAGGCTCTATCCCAACGCCCAACGCCCAACGCCCAACGCCCAATGCCTCACAGCTCAAGCACTCTCTTCTGCTCCGCAATCAACTCGTTAACTCCTTTCTGGGCGAGCTTCAGCATTCGGCCCAGTGTGTCGATGGCGAAGGGCTCTTGTTCGGCGGTGCCTTGAATTTCCACGAAGCGGCCGCTTTCGGTCATGACGATGTTCATGTCGGTGTGGGCGGTGGAGTCTTCGTCGTAGTTCAGGTCGAGCAGCTCTTGCCCGCCCTTGACGCCCACCGAGATCGCGGCGACGGCTTCGCGGAGCGGGTTTCGCTTGAGCATCCGGTTGCGCAGCATGTATTGGACGGCGTCGTACGAGGCCACGTAGGCGGCGGTGATGGCGGCGCAACGGGTGCCACCGTCGGCGCGAATGGCATCGCAGTCGAGGGTGATCGTCTTTTCACCCATTGCTTCCAAATCGAACACCGACCGCATGCAGCGGCCGATTAGGCGCTGAATCTCCATGCTTCGGCCATTAGGCTTCATCAAATCGCGCTGATTCCGCTGGCGGCCGGACCGGGGCAACATCGAATACTCGGCGGTAACCCAACCACTTCCCTTCCCCTTCATAAAGGGGGGCACCCGCTCCTCGACGGTGGCGGTGACGAGCATGTGGGTGTCGCCGATTTTAATGAAACAAGAACCTTCGGCGAACTTGGCAAAGCCTCGCTCCATCGTCACAGGTCGTAATTGGTCAGGCTGGCGCCCATCGGTTCGCATCGCAAGAGGGTACCTCCGGCTTGGCGCGGTCACTCACTGGGTTCGGGGCCTAAAAGATATCGATCCGACTTCGGGGCGAAAACGTATCAGTTGGTGAAAATGGCACACGAACATCGAGGATGCCGAGGCTTCTTCGAAGTTTGGCCTCTAAACCTTCGACCGCACGTACGGCTTTGCTTTCTCTAAGCGATAGCTGAACGTCAGGGAGGGGAGCGGAACGCTCTCAAGTTTCTCGGTGATCTTTGTTCCGTCGGTTCGTACTTCGCGCTTGATGGCGGAACCCAATACGAAAGGCAGCACCTGCCCCTCTTTGAGGCGAAAAGTTGTCGACCACTTGCTTCCGGCGCCTTCGACCTCGCAGAAAAACGTGCACGTATTGTCGTCGTTGAGGCGAGGGGAAAGCACCACATTCGTCCCCGTCGCATCTTCGCTCATCCGCCACTTCTGCCCCGATCGAAGAGAGGTCGTAAGATCGTAGCCGAACCGATCCGCCGGCGAGTCGACATGGATCTTCAACTGCATCGTCGGCTTAAGGACGTCGACCAACTTCACGAAATACCGAACCTGAGTGACCTCGTCTGCCGAACCTTTCACGCGAACTATCCAATTCGCATCGTCGGCCTGGACGACCGAGGGATCAGGCAGTAGAGCCGGCCGCCCTTCGGCTCCCTGGATCATCGCGACGATACGGCTAGGCCGAAGGAACCGGACCGGGATCTCGAACTGTATGGAAGCGTGGGCAAAGACGGCGGCGCAGGCAAGCGACAACATAAGATTCTCCGCCGGGTAGACGGCTTAATGTCGAAATAATGTTCAATCTATTCGCCGACTTCTTCCAAGAACGAAGGTGACTCGATCGGCTCGATCCGGAGCTTTAAGATACGGCGGCCATCCGTCTCCAAAACGAGAAACCGGTATCCCTCGCTCTGGATCGATTCGCCCGGCTTGGGCTGCCGGCCGAAGAGGCCGAAGACGTAGCCGCCGACCGTGTCGAACTCCTCGCTCTCAAACGACGAGCCGATCTCTTCGTTCACATCGTCGAGGTGGGTCTTTCCCTCGGCTACGAAGCCGCCGGTATCGGACTCGACAGGCTCCGGTTCCTCCGTGTCGTACTCGTCGACGATATCGCCAACGAGCTCCTCGACAATGTCTTCGATCGTCACGATTCCCGCGGTGCCGCCGAACTCGTCTTGCACCACTGCCATCTGGCTTCGGCCTTGCCGCATCTCGCGGAGCAGCTCGTGCAAGTTCTTCCCTTCCGGAACGAAGAGGGCGGGGCGCATGATGTCTCGGATCGAGATAGGATCGTCGCCAACCATTCGCATGAGAATGTCCTTGGCGTGGACGATGCCCACGATCTGGTCGTCGGTCTCTTCGTAGAGCGGAATACGCGAGTGGCCGGACTCCTGCATCACGCGCACGAGGTCGGCCGGGTCGCTCTTGATCGGCATCGCGTCCATATCTACGCGGGGGGTCATGATCTCGCGGGCGACCGTGTCGGTGAATTCGAAGACCGAGTTTAGTAGCTTCTTCTCGTCGATCTCGATCTCGCCCGACTCTTGGGCCGACTCGACGATCGTTCGGATCTCCTCTTCCGCCTGGTTCGGCATGGTGAACGACGCTCGCCCGCCGAAGGTTCGAGTGACGAGATTTGCGACTCCGACGAGCAGCGAGGCGGGTACCGAGAAGACGACGGCGGCCGCCCGGATCAGCCGGTACAGGCGCAAGCCGGTTCGGTGCGGGTGAAGGGAGGCGAAACTCTTGGGTACGAGCTCTCCAACTACGAGGTTAACGAGAGAAACCGGGATCGCGACGAACACCAGGTTCATCAGGAAATGGCCGATCTCGACGGAGCCGCTACGATTGGGCCCGAGGTCGAAGGAGGCGGCGAGCAGGACGATGGCGAGGGCGATGATCACCCTGGCGATGCGGCTGGCGAGGGTGCAGGCGGTGGCGTATCGCTGCTTGTTGTCGACGAGATCTTGGAGCCGCTCGCGGTTTGCGCGGTCCTCTTCCTTGACGTGTTTTACGTGGATGGCTCGCAGTAGGTCGACGGCCGTTTCGGCCGCCACAAAAAGGGCGTTTAGGAAGATTACGGCGACGATCAGAGCGATGAACGCGGATCCGCTCACCGGTATCGGCTCATTGGCGGCAAGGCTTAGCTGGGCGCCGCCGCGTTCGCCGAGGAACCACATCGCGGTGAGCGCGCTCGCCATGAGGCCGACGACTCCGTAGCCAATGTTTAAGCGCGGCTTCATCGCGGCACCAGCCCGAAGACGACCAGGGCTAGGATCACGCCGACCGCCGCGCCAAGGGTCAGCTCAAAGATCGTATGGAATTTCGCTTCGAAGCGGCTTTGGGCGATGATCGCCGCGAGAAGCAGTCCGATCCCCGCGGCCACCGCGTTGTCGGTGACGAAGACGATGCTGGTAGCGAAGAAGAACCCGAACGCCGCGTGACCGCTCACAAGACCGCCCTGGAGGACTTGGCCGCGCGTTCCGATTCCTTTGCCCACAACCACCACCACGAAGAGCAGGAGCCCTCCTAAAATGAGCCGAGGAACCACCCCGAGGAAGCCGAAACCTTCCGACGTGAGGCTTAATTTGAGCGTTTCCCATCGGCTCTCCCCAAGCATCATGAGGCTGCCCACGACGAGTGCGATGATGGTGGTGATGAGCACGGCGCCGGCCGCGATGTCCTTCGCAAACTTGGCCAATGGGTTGTAACTGGGGGAGACGAGGTCTACCGTCGCCTCGATGGCGGAATTGAACATCTCGGCAACGAGGACCAGCGAGATCGTGAAGAGCAGGACCAGCATCTCGCGCAGCCCAAGGTTGACCATGATCCCGAGCAGGATTACGATAAGGACCACGTAAAGGTGGAACCGCATGTGCCGCTGGGTCTTGAAGGTGAAGATGATCCCGCTCATCGCCACCTTGAACGGCTTGACGATATCGACCTTGCTCTTTAGCCTCACGCCGGATCTCCGTGGAGGATGGACGACCACTCTTCGTCGGGTGCGAGGCCGGCGGCGACGGCGGCGCGGTTCATTTCCCGCACCATGTTCGCCCGATCCTGTTCGTCTTCGTCGTCAAACCCGGCCAGGTGAAGCGCACCATGGATCGCGAGATAGCCGAGCTCTTGCTCGAGACTGACTCCGCGCGCACGCGCCTGACGCTCGGCGTAGGGGATGGAGATGGCGACATCGCCAAGCGGGTCCGGTTCCCCCGAAGGGAAGGTGAGGACGTCCGTAGGCTCGTCGACGCCGCGAAAGGAGCGGTTCAGCTCCTGGATCCGGTCGTCGGTGGTCAGCAGAAGGCAGACCTCGCCGTGGTCGAGGCCGTGTTGCTGGAGGGTAACCCCGACGGCATGCTGCAGGAGTTCGGGGCGAATGCCAACCGATAACTCATTCAAAACCGTGACGAGGCGGCTACTGGGGGGTTCCATAGAGGGCGGCGGAAGAGGCGCTTCGCGTAGTTATCGGGAAACGCGCGGCCCCAAGAAGGCGGGGCAGCCGCAAATATGGGCGAGGGTGCTCCGGCACCCTCGGTCGTTGGTCCGAATATTTTTCGGAAGGTCGGAGCGAATCATCGAAAGAAAAGACCGTCGAACGGCCAAAAACGATGCGCTATTGCCGGCTGGCGCGACGTCGCTTCATGCGGCGACGCTTCTCGCTCGGCTTTTCGTAATGCGCATGCTCCTTCAGCTCGCGCAGAACTCCGCTCTGCTGCAGCTTCATATTGAAGCGCTTCAGCGCACTATCTATCGACTCATTCGACTGGACGGTAACGTAAATCAAACTCTCTCGTGGCCTCCGAAGCCGTTAGTATGGCAGATTTCCCGCCGCTTTATATCCGGAAGCCCCCTCCTCGTCGATGTTCGTGCGATGAGGAGGGGGTTGGGGGTGGAGAAATCCACCTAAACGGACCGTCCCCGGTTCACCACAGCACCGGCGCTCCATATTCGCGAAGGACTGGGTCCGGACTCACGATCGTTAACCCTTCCGCTAGTGCTTGAGCGATTAACATGCGATCAAATGGATCGCGATGGATCATTGGAAGCCGGTACAGGGTGCCCACGTGACCGAGGGTAATGGCCAAGAAATCGGTCTTGATTTTGTCCGCATATCGAATCGCGATACGGTCGATATCGTCTGGTAGAAAAAGCTTTCCGAGCCCGTGCTTGATCTGCATCTCCCAAAGCGAAGCGACGCTCACGTACAAGGGCGCCGATGGCTCCGCGAGGGCAATCTTGGCTTCCGGACTTACTTTTGCGTAATTCTCGTTTGCCCAAAGAAAGACGTTGGTGTCCAGTAAATAGCCGCCGCTATTCACCATGCCAATCCTTCAACTCTTCTTCGTTAAGCGGGGCAAACGCTTCGTCGGGGATATTAAGCTCGCCTTCGAAGGCGCCGAATACGCGACCTTGCTTCGCCTCGATCGCAGGCTTGATTTCAGCGATCGGCTTATTGTGGCGGGTGACCACGACGGTCTCCCCTTCCTCAACTCGGCGAAGCAATTCCGAGAAATGCGCCTTAGCTTCGTGTACGCTCAGCTTCGTCATCTCGCTATTATGACCTAATTTTTCTAAAAATGACCTGTTTCAATAATGGGCTTTCCCATCATCTTTAACCCTGCGTCCGAGGCGGCGGGGAGACGTAGACGAAGTCGCCGATTCCATTGGAGACTTCGACTGGGACGGCGGACTCCGTCATTACGACGTTCAGGCCGTCACCCGCCTTCCGGCGCTCGATTCGACGGTTGATCCCTTGGCCGTACATCACGTGCCCGGATCCGGCGATGACTACGAAGACGGTTTTCCGGTCCGGCTTGTGGGCGGCGAGGTAGCGGATCGCGGTGTCCGCCATCCCTTCGTCCCAAAGGACCTGGGCCGAGTACATGTTCTCCATCGACGGTCCGACGTTGGAGTGGCCGCCCATCAGGCTATCAAACACCTGCCGGTGCTCGGAGATATCCAGCTTCATGTCGTCTGGGAGCTGCCCTTTGGCTTCCGCTGGCAACCCGGCAAAGCCGCCCTTACCCACCGAGCGCACCCAGTCGCGCGGAACGTTGAGTCCGACCAGGGGAATTCGGAATTTCCTTACGACGTCGAACACCGGGCGGTAATAGGAGAAGTCGAATCCCCATTGCTTCTTCCAGTCGCTCTGTTCGAGAAAGGCGGTCTCGTCCATCTGCCCGAAGCTGTCTAGCACCGACTGTTTGGGCCGCTGGTACATCTCGAGTCCGACGACCACGTGCCGACCACGTCGGGCTAGGGCATCGACGACCGCCGCCTCAAGGATCTGGCAGGGGGCCGTCGCATGCTGCTCCCCCAGGAAGACGAACCGCTTGCCGTCCGCCGCCTTCGCGATGTCGTCCGCCGTGGCGGCCGCGCCCGTCCGCATGTCGGCCAGCCGACCTGCGGCGATCGTCGTCTTTCCTGGCCGTCCGATGGGCAGCGTAAGAGGTGAGGGGTCCTGACGAACAAACAAAAGGGCAGCCGCGAGCATGCAACCAGAATACAGTAAGTGGCGCCGGCTTCCAGCCGGTGAGCTAGCCCGGCAGGATGCCGGGGGGACACTTGAGAAGATGCCGCCTGGGAAGGCGGCACTACCACGATTTCTGCGGCAATTCGACCGGCGCGCTCGTCTCTACCCGAAAGGAGCACGATGGGCGAGATAGCAGGAAATCTTTGGGAGTACAACCTTTGCCGGGTGGTGATCATCGACGTGAGCGACGATTACCGTTTGATGCAGCCGCCGATGCCCTCGGACTTTTATCCGGTGCTGCGCGAGATATGGCTCCCTCGCCACCACTTGGTTCAGAAGCTGCCGGATGAGCCGCTGGTGAACGGATACCTCTACGACTGGCACGAAAACCCAAGCGGCGAGGGGGGAATGTGGTACGTCGGCGTCGTGCAAGCCGAGCTCGCGGAGCGGTTGCTTTCGGAAATACCTGACGTGTAGGTTCGTTCAGCGGACCGGCGGGGGTCGAGCACGGCTACGAGGTTGGGGCGGCACACGTAGGTGCCGGCTACACGGCTACGAAGTAGCGGAGTGGAAGTACACCTGGCGGTTACGCGGCTTCGCCGCAGGGGAGGCCGGCCTGGAGACCAGCGGTCCTACGCACAGAAAGGCGCGAAGGAGCCTTCACGCCTTTCTTACCCCCGGTCAGACGCCGGGTTTAACGAATCCGGTCGGCGATTGCTCGCCGTACCATCCCATCAACGATATCTTCGGCCGAGGGGTTGTAGGTGCCTGCCTCAATCTTGGCTCGGAGTTCCGCGATCATCGCTTCCCTATCCGACATCCCCGCTATCTCGTCCGTAAGCTTCTCCACGAGCGCATGGTCCTCCTCGCGAACGCGCGTTTCGCCGATCTCCACGATCTCCTCGACGATATTCGCCGGGGTCGTGCTTCTAATCTTCTGTACTTCGGTGTCTGAAATCCGCATGATCTTTTTCCTGCGCGTTCCAGACAGGCAACCCGGCTCTCTCGGCTCCTGACCGAGATCCTTGGCTTTGCGTGGTAGGGGTCACCCCCATCGTGCCATTTTTCTGTCGTAGGCCCTTCCTGAACCTTTCGCTAAATATCATATCGGCGGGCTCGTCACGCTCTTCAGGGCTTTTTTATCAAAATACCAATTCCCGGTCACAGATTTCCGGGACACCGCTATCCCCAGTAAAATAGCGCCAATAACCGCCAGGAGGCAACGATGCCAAGGTATGTCCGTCTCGGGGAACTTCCCCACAAGCATCACACGCAATTTCGCCAGTCGAACGGCTCTCTCTACACGGAGCAACTCTTCTCCACTCGTGGGTTCAGCGGGCCGATGTCGACGATGTATCACATCAACCAGCCCACCGAAGTCTCGGGTTGGGAAGACAAAGGCTCGGTCGCTCCGCGCTACCTGGACGATGAACCCCTAAGGCACCGGCACCTTAAAACCGCGCGTATGAAGCCGCACGGGGATTTCGTCAGCGGGCGGATCACCTTGATGGGAAACCAAGACGTAACCTGGTCGCAGGCGCTGGTCGCAGATCAGTTTCAGGGATTCTACAAGAACGCGGACGGGGACGAGTGCCTTTTCATACACGACGGGGAGGGGACGATGGAGTCGATGTTCGGCACGATCGACTTCCATCCCGGCGACTACCTGGTGATCCCGCGAGGGACGATCTTCCGTTTGAATTTCAACTCGTTCCCGGTTCGGATGATAGCCGTCGTCTCGTTCGGGCCGATCGAAATCCCGCGTCGATACCGGAACGAATTCGGCCAGTTGCTGGAGCACGCCCCCTACAGCGAGCGGGACATCCGCCCGCCGAGCGAACTGATCACTCATGACAGCCGGAAACCAAACGACGTCCTAATCCGCGCCAGGAACCGGCACACGCTCTACCACTATCCGTACCATCCGTTCGACGTGATCGGCTGGGACGGGTACGTCTTCCCGTTCGCGTTCAGCATTCACGATTTCTCACCCATCACCGGCAAGCTCCACATGCCGCCGCCGATCCACCAGACATTCCAAGGGAACGGGTTCGTGGTCTGCTCGTTCTGCCCCCGGATGCTCGATTACCACCCGCACGCGATCGCGGTGCCTTACGCGCACTCCAACGTCGACAGCGACGAGGTCCTCTACTACTGCAACGACAAATTCGGCTCGCGCAAAGGGATCGAAGAGGGCTCGATCACCCTCCACCCGCTGGGGATTCCCCATGGACCGCAGCCGGGCGCGGTCGAGGCGTCGCTCGGGGCAACCAAGACAGAGGAGCTGGCCGTGATGGTCGACACGTTCCATCCGTTCAAGCTGACCAAGGACGCCTTGGAGATCGAGGACCCGGATTACTGGAAGAGCTGGCAAACCAAGACCACCTAGCTCCGAAAGCCCCCTCCTCGTCGATGTTTGTGCGATGAGGAGGGGGTTTGGGGGTGGAGAATTCCGGAAGGACGGCCGATGCCGGGCGAGACGCCCGTGGTCCGGGGAGCGGACGGGGACGTCCGCGCTCCGCTCCCTGGACCACCCACTAATCGCTAACTCTGTATTCTCTATGCATGTCCCGGTATATCCTTGCCCTCGATCAAGGAACGACCTCGTCGCGCGCCATTCTCTTTGACCGCGGCGGATCCCCGATTGCGACCGGACAGCGAGAGCTGCCTCAGCACTATCCGCATCTGAGCTGGGTCGAGCATGACCCAGAGGAGATCTGGGAGACCCAGATCCAAGCCGCCAAAGAGGCGATCGCCAAAGCCGGCGCAAGCGCCGACGACATCGAGGCAATCGGAATCGCGAACCAGCGCGAAACCACTTTGCTATGGGACCGGCGCACCGGCATTCCCGTCTATCCGGCAATCGTTTGGCAAGACCGTCGAACCTCTGATCGATGCGAAGAGCTCAAGGCCCAAGGGCTGGAGAACACATACATCGCCCGAACCGGGCTCCTCTTCGACAGTTATTTCTCCGCAACAAAAATCGAGTGGATTTTGAACAACGTCCGGAACGCACGGAAGCGGGCGGAGGCAGGCGAATTGGCCTTCGGCACGGTCGACAGCTACCTTATTTGGCGGCTGACCGGCGGTAAAGTGCACGCCACCGACCTCACCAACGCCAGCCGAACCCTCATCTTTCACATCGATATGCTCGACTGGTCGGAGAAGCTGATGAGCTTTCTGGACCTGCCCAAGGGGATCTTGGCGGACATCGTTCCATCGACGGGGATCATTGGCTATACCGATCCCGAGATCTTCGGCAAGCCGATCCCGATCGCCGGAGTTGCCGGGGACCAGCAAGCGGCGCTCTATGGCCAAGCGGGGTTCCGCCCCGGCGTCGCGAAGGCGACCTACGGCACAGGCTGCTTCCTGCTCCGCCACATCGGGGAGCAGGCGGTCATTTCGGAGAATCGGATACTCACGACGCCGGTGGCCTGCACGGATATCGAGAACGCGAGCTACGCCTTCGAGGGAAGCGTGTTCAACGCCGGATCGGCGATCCAATGGCTGCGCGATGGACTCGGGATCCTCTCCAGCGCCGACGAGTCAGAGGCGGTCGCGCGAACGGTTAAGGATAACGAAGGGGTTTACATGGTGCCGGCATTCACCGGCCTCGGCGCTCCGTATTGGGATCCGGATGCCCGTGCGGCGATCGTCGGCCTCACCCGGGGGTCGACCCGCGCCCACGTCGTCCGTGCCGCTCTGGAGAGCATCGCCTACCAATGCAAAGATGTGCTGGAGGCGATGGACGAGGAATGCGAGGTTCCGCTCCGAGAGCTGCGCGTGGACGGCGGCGCTTCGCGCAACGATTTCCTGATGCAGTTCCAAGCCAACATCCTGGGAATACCCGTGGTGCGACCCAAGGTCACGGAGACGACCGCGCTCGGTGCGGCTTACTTAGCCGGTCTTGCGGTGGGATTCTGGTCTTCCGAGGAGGAGTTGGAGTCGCTCTGGAAAATCGATCGCCGCTTCGAGCCGGAGATGGACGAGTCCGAGCGGGAATCGCTTCACTTCATGTGGCAGGAAGCGGTCGGCCAGGTACGCGTTTCCAGCCCCGATTTCGACGTCGACGAAGACGAGCTCGGCGACGACTGGGCTTAATTTCGCCGTATGATTGAGACTATGCTGCGCCGAACCCCTTTCCGAACAACGGCATCGCCCGATTGGGTGCGAAGACTCGTCAGCTTAATTACACGCTTCGTCCAGTCGATCCTGGGTCGGCGTGGCGCAAGTCCTGGCGATGCAGGCTCGACGGTCCCCGCGTATCCCAAGGATCCGGTCCCCGTCCTCGTAGGCCGCGCGGCTTGGCCAACTGAAGAGTGATTCTTTTTGGGCGCCGATGTTCGTGCGTTCACGTCCTTGAGGCTGCCAAGTGGAAGGAGTAGGGGGAGGATTCGGTCGCCCCTACAGGGCTCTGGGTTGTGGAGGTTCTCTTTACCAGGGCTTCGCCCCTCGCTTTAGGAGGTCGCCCGTTCCGGGCTGCGATTCGGACGCGGTTGTGCGACAGCTTCCCGGCGAGGGGTGTTAGCGGGGGGGATGGTCTGTTTCTGACTTTCCGATAGGTTTCGCGGTCCCTGCTCATGGATCGCGCCAGTTTTGGAGCTCGAGTCGGTGGCCAGCGGCAACTATGCGCGAGAAATGTTTGGTATTGGCGTTTACGAGGGTTAAGTTGTGAGTGATGGCGGTTGCCGCGATGAGACAATCGACCACGCCAATGGCGGTCCCAGCCAGGACAAGGTCAGCGTTGATCACCCCAGCCAAGGCCATTACAGCTTGATCCGGGTAGATCACCTCAAACTGCGGTAAGGTTTCGTTCAGAAACTGCGAGATGGCGGCGTCGAGCCTCTTACGCCTTAAACCATCGACCACCTCCACGATAGTTAAAGCGCTCAATGTGAATTGCGGATATTCGCCTAGGTAGCGGATAGCCTGGTTTCGGGTGCTTTGCGCCCATGCAGTCTGCTGATGCTTCGGCGCGTTCAGCATGTCGAAATACGTGCTGCTATCGAGGAGCGCTTTAGGCACGCGGGGTCAACTTCTCCGCCCTAATGCGGCGGCTGCCCCTCTTAATTTCGTCTACCGTATCATCCGGCAATTGCTGAAAGAGATCAACCCCCGGCACGAGTCGCTGAAATGTTTCCCAGTCGTTCCCTTGCCCAGATAATTTAACGGCTCTTGTGGACTTGCCCTTCAATGCCTCACGAATGAGCTTGGTGGCGGCTTCGGCCGGAGAAATGTGTTCCGTCTTGGCGTAAAGTTCCAGATCGCGCTTTACATTCGCGGGCAATTCAAAGCTCATGGTTTCTGCTTTATATTATGGCTTCCATGTGGAAATCTGCTCCTCACACCTCTTGGCATCGGTCGCTAGAGGGGCTTCTTTGCCGTAGCGGCGGAAGAAAGGGGTTCTGGGGTTCGATGCTCTAGATAGTCGACGACAAGCGGCAGTAGCCGGTTGGCGAGGCTGAATTTGAGCATGGCGCCGCCGGTGTTGGTGTCGCGCATGAAGAAGTAGCCGGTGACGGTTTTTCCGGGGACGAAGGCGCCGTTTTGGAAGCGGCCGATGGTGAACATGAGCGATTCGCTGTCGATCTCTTCGCCCAGGGTGCCGGTTTTCATGATCGCACGGTAACCCTTGAAGTCGACTTGTATCGACTTCGCGGTGCCCGAGATGTGCACTCGCTCCAGCGGAGTCAGCAGCGCTTTCTCCCGCCACGGACCGAGCGAGATCGGGGCGGGCATCAGCGGGAAGTGCGGCTCCAACCCCTGTTCCAAGCGGGCGGAAACGCGTAAACCGGTCGAGAGGCGGGCGAACGCCTCGGCCATGGAGACGTTGTTCCACACCGACTGGGCTCCGCCGATGAGCGAGGTCAACAGCTCTTGCTTTACCGAGTGCATCGAGTCGCACTCGTACAGCACACGGCGCGGGACGACTTCGCTGGCAAAGGTCGGCATGTGGGCGTCCGCTTGCCAGGCGAGAGTCGGCAGGAAGCTCGCCATGCGTTGGTGCACCGCTTCCGACTCGGTCGTCTTATTCGGCGGAATCTGCACGTCGTAAAGCTCGGACAGGCCCTGGAACAGCAACGTATCGCTCAGATTCGTCCGCGGCACCCACCCCCCGGTTCGAGGCTCGCGGGAGACGACGCGGTTGGGGGAGTTCAGCAGATTGATTCGGTACGGCTTGCCTTCGAGGGTGATGTCGGCGTTTGCGGCGTCGGGTACGAGCGTGGTCTTCAGTTCGTCCGTCGACTCGACCAGACCGAGCGCACCGATAACGCAGGCGGGCCAGGTGCGAGACTGGGTCAGGAATTCCGACATCGTGACCGAACCGGCGGGCGGGTAGGGCGCGGTCGGAGTCTCCAGCGGAATGCCGCCGAGGTTGTCGTGTTCCAGCGTTCGGTTGTGAACGACGGCGTCCTCCAAGTGATATTTCGGCAACAGCTTGACCGCCATCGTGGAGAAGGTCAGCGGCTTTATCGTCGAACCGATCACGTGGTTTTCGAAGTTCCAATTACGCAGCAGCTTGCCGCGCCGGATCGGGCCGCTCCGGCCGAAGTCATCCTCATACAGGTCCGACGTAGGATCGACGTGCGGGAACGACGGAAGCGCCAGCACATCTCCCTTGAACGTGTCGATAAGCGTCATCGACACCGGCTTCGTCCGTTCCGGGTCTTCCAGCTTCCAGTTCAGGCCGCTTCGCGGCGACTGCTGCAGGCACCAGGAGCGCAGAGCGTCCTGAAGCCGCCGATGCAGGCCGAGGTCCAACGTTAGCTTCAGGTCGTCTTTCGGCTTGACTTCGTCGCCCACGCGGCCGAGATTGGCCACCATGCCGAACGAGGGACCACCGGGGAAGACGCGGCGGTATGCGCCGTTTCGCCAGCGGACGAACGCCAGCGGTTCGGCCTGAGTTCCGAGGTAAATCAGGTTGTATCGTCGCGGGCTTCGGCCGGTGCGGTCTTCTATGGACACGAGGTCGTTCGGCTGGAGCTGCAGCCCGGCATCCGGCACCGGCTTCCCTTCAACGAAAACGCCCCAACCGCGCTCGCGGGGAAGCGACTGCGGGATACGGGCCTTGAGGGTGACGAACGTTTTTTTGCCGACCTTACGGCGGCGATACTCGGCGAACTCCACGCGGCCGAACGGAGAACGGGCGGCGAGAATCGCCGCGTTCGCCCGGGTCACGGGTTGGGCGGAGTCGATCCAGACCACCTCGGGGAATCCGCCTTGGTTTAGCGAGAGGCTGAGCGGGCTGCTGAGCATGTAGAGCCGGGGGGCCTCTTCACCCGCACCGGCGGCGAGGATGCTCTTACGCCACGGGATTCCCTGTCCGCGTTTGTACGGCGACGACAGGTGGAAATAGGCACGGTTGACCTCCAGGTCAAACGAGCCGGCCGCATTCGGCTGGATGTAGTAGAGTCCCGCCTGCGGGTCCGATTTGTCGGCACGGAAATTGAATTCCCGGATCGCCTCTTTCTCGATCGGGCTGAGCCCGGGCACGGACTCCGGGTCGATGTGCCCGCTGTCCGAAAGCTTCACTTGTCCCTGCTCCACCCGCTTCACGACCTGGCGCATTACCTCCGGAGCATCGAGATCCTGGGTGAAGGAGACCGGCATCCCGATGCCTGCGCGGGCGACGCCGAGCCAAAGAAGCCCGGAACCAACCCCGAATGCGGTGAAGAGCCAAGAACCCGCCTTCGGTGGCACGTTGGCCCCCCGCGGCCGCCGCTTGAGGAGGACGGAAGCGATGGTAAGGAGCACGAGCCCTTGCAGAACGTCGCCTTGCGAGTAGAGCGACAGGAGCGGCAGGTTTTGACCGGTGAACGGGAGCGATCCGGTGTTGGCGGCCGCCATGTACAGTCCGTTTGCCGCAAAGAAGCCTCCGATCGCCGCGAGCGGCACGAACATCCACGATCCATCGCGCCTCGCGCTGGCGGCGCCGGCAAAGCAGGCGGCCATGATGACCATGTATAGCGCCGTCAACCAAGCGCCCGCCCACGGCCCGAACTCGCCGAGCACGTAGATCGAGTACGTCGTGTCGGTCATGGAGGTCGGGTATTTCAGCGCCACCTTAGATAGCGGGGCGCCGCCGTATCCCGGGTTCTTGTCCGACGCGCCGACGGCGGCGTAGAGGAGCATCTGCCATTGCTGCTCGCGGTTGTTCCGGTATTGGGTGGCCTCC
Source organism: Fimbriimonas ginsengisoli Gsoil 348 (assembly GCF_000724625.1). Taxonomy (GTDB): domain Bacteria; phylum Armatimonadota; class Fimbriimonadia; order Fimbriimonadales; family Fimbriimonadaceae; genus Fimbriimonas; species Fimbriimonas ginsengisoli. The sequence goes on from NZ_CP007139.1 coordinate 200,045, forward strand.
AAATGCTCGGTGCGAGCCGGATTCAGCAGCATCTCCGGGTCGAGGTCGTCGAGGCTCGCGAGCCGGTAGGCCACGGTTCCGTTGAACGTCTCGAAGTGCTGGATGAAGAACCGGCGGTTCAGGCTGAGAGCGACCAACGCCAGAAGCGCAACGCCCAGGGCAATCGCCACGCCCGAGGTGAAACCACGCGGAGAACGCTTGGTTTGCAACGCGCGGAAAGGGAGCCAGGCCACCAAAAGAGCGAGGCCGATGGAGAGGCCATACACGAGAGCGCCGTTATCGCCGACCGCCAGCACGTTCATCGCCAGTGCGAGCAGATTCAGAACGACGAAAAATGTAAGGCCGCGGCGGTGCCAAAGCCCGATTTGCTTCCCTTCGGCTGGAGACGTGTCTTTTCGGGCCGCGACGGCAAGTGCGAATGCCACGAAACCGGCGATAAGTAGAAGATGGGTCCAGATACTGGTGCGAATCCCGAACAGATCGTTTCGGGTGCCAAAGATCCGGGCGAGGATCGGCGCAAGCATTCCTAGCGCCGGGAGGACCAAACAGATCCGGTCGAACGGCAGGCCGAGGAACTGCTTGCGGGTTCCTTCGAGTTGCCGCTGCTTTACTACCGGCAGGTAGCGGAGCCGTGCCAGCGCCATCGCGGCCGGAATGGCGACAAGGGCAAAGAGCGATACGCGGAGCGCCTTGTGAAAACTGACGAGCTCGCTGAGGGTCGCATCATCGGGCGGTAGGAGGGAGCACCGGTAGGCGAGCAGCAGGCGGACAGTGAGCAGGGCGACGGTTCCCACCCACAAGAATGCCCAGGCCACATCTCCGCGACCGACGGGGCGAGCCCGCCACCACAGGGCGAGGCCGAACAGAACTCCCAGCCCGGCAAACGCAAATAGGGCGAGGCGACCGGCTCCGGGAACGGAAGGTTTATCGACATGAAACCTGGCCTCGATTCCCTGCTGAAGGTCGCCGAGGTAGACCGGGGCATCGTCGCCGTGGCTCCGTTCCGAGACGCCATCCTGCACCGTCATCCCGGCAGAATCGGGTCGGGCGAGCGCCTTCGCGTAGAACGGGTGGTTATCGTTTCCGGTGGGAAAGACGAATCCGTCCATCGGCACCATGTCGCGTCCGGACGTCATGAGGAACGACTGCTCGGGATCCGCGGGCTTTGCTTTGGGGGGCAGCGGGTACGAGACCGGAACTTCGAATTCGGCCACTAAACGCGATTCGTCGATCTTCGCCGGCAGTTTCAGGGCGAACCGTTGCGAACCGGTGAAACCGAAGGAGAGGGTCGCGTCCTGAGTGGCGGGGATCTCCGAGGGGGCGGTTGCGGCTCTCAAGTCCAACGGTTTGTCGTTCCGAAGAACTTGGACGCCGTCGTCGGCCAGAGCCGGGTCAATGAGCACGCCGATCTTCGATCCTGAGTCTCCCTTTCTCTCCCTGACGACACAGACATCGCCGAGCATCGACCACGGGTCGACGTCCGTGCCGGCTTGGAGGGCGAGTGGGACATTGGAAGCCGGGAATCGAGTCGCTAGTCCGGCGGCTTGGAGAAGGGTGGTGAGGCGGGCGCCCTCTCGCAACTGACGGGCGGCAAGTTGGATGGTCTTCGGGTTTGCGGAGTCGCGATAGCCGATCTTCAGCGAGTCCCCGTCCCCTTCCAGGGTGACGGCGATGAACCGCTCGGGTTCTTTTCGTGAGGTTCGGAAGGTGAACTGGTACGTATCGTTCCGCTGCAACCATCCCCCGGGGATTCCATTGACGATCTTTCCATCGATACGGACCGGGGTGTCGATATTCGGACCCTCAACCCGCCAGCTCTTGATCGCGCCGTTCGCCGCATCGGCGATGAGTCTTACCCGCTGGCCCGCGCCAAGTCCGGGGATTTGGAATCCGTCGCGCTCGACGGCGTCGGACCGGATCGGATCGCCCGTGAACGTTAGCGCCGGCTTCGAGCCTTCGGGCGCTCGGGTGTAGAGGCCGACCTGCTGAATACGGGCGAGAGCACGAGCGGGAATGCGAGGGGAGCCGCCGGGTCCGAGTCCCATGTAACCGGCAACGGTGATCCCGAGGAGCAGGAGCGATACCGCGCCGAATAGCGTTAGCACCCCCCGCGCCAGCCCAGACGCCTCGTCGTCTTCCCATGGCCGCACCGCCACCGCGATGAACGCGAGCACGACGAGACCGATGAACAAGATGGCGGCGAGACAGAAAGTCAGACTGATCGGTTTTCCTCCGTAGGCCCGCCTACGTCTTGGCTAGACAGGGCGTTGCGAATCTCTTTTTGGGCCCCCAGTCGATGATAAGAAAGGCCCATCGGCTGGGAGCCGAAGCTACACGTGGACGGCGTGCGCCGCTCCCGCGCTATCGGTGCCGAAGTAGAAAGGCGAGAGCTCCAGACCCCGCTGGTGGCGGAGGAGACGGAGCAGCTCGTCGTAGTACCGGGCGTGGGCATGCGGTTGCGTCGACTCCAAGATGGTCCCCTCGCCAAGGTCCGCCAGTAGACGTTGTACGGTGGCAGTTAGCTTTCGGGCATGCGGCGTCGATCCGAAGCTGGAGGCGATTCGCTCAATATTGGTGAGCATCGCTCGGGCAAGGATCGGGTTTGGCTTCGCTACCGATTCAAGCAGCTCTGCGCACGAGAAGCTTAACAAATAGCCGACGGCCGCGGAAATTTCGGGGCGGCCGACTTCACTTTGAATGTAATTGAAAGCCTCGGCGGCCTCGCGCTGAAGGTCGGCGTAGGCCCGCGCCCGCGCGGTTAGCGCCTGAAGCTCGGCGCCCGACCGCTGGCCGCTTCGCGTCAGGGAGTCGACTTGCTGGGTAAGTTCGCGGCCGACGCGCTGGTGTTCGTCCTGAGCCTGCTTCAGTTTCGCAGCCAAAGCGTCGGCATCGGCACGGGCTTTATGGTGCGCCGCCCGCTCATCCTCGATCGACTTGACTGTCTCGTCGCGGTCCCGTACCCAAGCGTTGTGCTGGTCGCGGTACTCCTTGGAAGAGCGCTTGGTCTCCTCCAATGCCTGCTTCAACATTAGGATCTCTTCGTCCCGCTTGGCCAGGCGCGCCGACAGGTCCGCGGCTACTCGCTTGCTGTCGTCAACAGGCGCAGCCGGCTTTTTCTTTGGCGCCACCGCGGCACGAACGGCGAAGCCGGCTCCTCCCCCTACGAGCAGCGAGAGGAGCACGGGTAGCCAAGGGAACCCTGTGCCTTCTTTGGGTTCGGCCACGGTTGTGGGGGTCGCCGGCTTGCCGGAGGAGCCTCCGGTTGTGGGCGCGGGAGCGGCTAGCGCCGGCGGCGTGATGTCCAAGACGACCGGCCCCTTGGCGCCTTCGATGAGAATCGGTCCCGGTTGAACGGCAGAAGTCGAAACCGCCGATACGAAGTCGGAGAGCGGGTTCGCGCTGCCAGAGGGGGCGCCTACCTTTTGCAGGAGCGCGGCGCCGACCTGTGGCCCAGTGGCGGAAAGGCGCTGTTCTAGAAAACTCTCTACCCCGGGGGCGTCGGACGAGGTCCACCCGGAAGTTCCGTTCGTGAAGGTCGCCGAGGACTCGCGACCGGTCGGATCGTAGGCCCTCAAACGGGTGTTTTTCGGGTCCAAAACCTTGGTTTCGAGCGAGGCGCTCGGTTTCAACAGAACGACGCCGCCGAGAGGGCTGCCTGCTTGGACGGCGTCGAGGGTCGTCTTCCAAGGGGATTCAACCCCTTTTCCGACGAGCGTCTTGAGCCGAGCCAGCCAAGTTCGGTCTTTTTCTTTGCCGGCCGGTTGGATCGTCCATCCGCCTTGGGGGCTCGCGGTGACGGTCGGCGCACCTTTTAGCCAAAGGCGAATCCGTCCATCGGGAAATTGAAACACGCGAATCGGGTCGGCGGCGGAGGCGACGGTCGAGACGAGGATTAGGCCAATGAGGACCGCGGGTCGAAGTGGGTGTGCACGGAGCGGCACGCGTAGGTGCCGGCTACACGGCTTCGCCATAGGGGAGGCCGCTCTGGAGAGCGGCGGTCCGGGGCTTCGCCGCCGGGTCATCGGCTGGGAGCCGATGCTACTTTTCAATTTTGCGGCTCCCGGGGGAGTTGGTCGGGCCAGACTTTTTTCCAGATGTTGTCCTTCAACTCGCCGAAGTTCCCAAGTCGGACGGGGGCGCCGTTGACGGCTAGGCGGCGGATCGTTCCTTCGGTCTCCGGCTGGTAAGTTACACAGAATTCGCGGCCGGTGAAGCGACCGAGGCGGCTGATCATTCCGTCGTCGAACTCGGTTCCCGAGTGGAACGCGCCGGGGGTGAAGACGAAGTAGTGGCCGACGTCGGTCGGCGTTCGAACCATGTCGGCTCCCTCCGAGTTCAGCTCCTGCATTCGCACCGAGTACACCTGGGCGGCTTCGTCGGTTTGGGCGACTTTTACGAAGCCGTACGTCCCGTGCAAGGCGTCCCGGTTCTGGGGGCGGTGCCCCGAAGTCGCGTAGACCACCGCGCCTTTGCTGCAGGCATCCTTCGAATCCTGGCCCGTCAGCGTGTCGAGCGCGACGATGTCGCGCCCCACCCGGTCTCCGAAAAGCTCCCGCAATGCCCGCCGAATCGGGCCGAATTGTGAGGCTTGACCGCCGACCACGACGTGGGTTCTGCCCCGTTCGACGATGCTTTGAATCGCTAGATCGACTTCTTCACGCACGGAGCCGAGGCTGCCGAACGCCTGGGCATCGGTCTTGTTTGCAACCGTGGCTCCGAGCTCGATGAGGAGCCGGTGGATGTTGAGTTGGACGTAATTGCGGATCTGCGCGCCGAGCCAGTCGAGGTTGGCGGTGTCTCGCTCCTTAGCGGCACGGGCCACCTTCGGCTTGTCGGGCGCGACGCGGCGCGAGCCTTTGATTCGCGCCAGCATTTCACGCCACATTGCCCGCAGCTCCGCTTTAAACGATCGCTTCGGGCGGTCTTTTAGCGTCGCCAACACGCCGCGGCCGAGGTCTGCCTCGACGACGAGAGCGTCGTGGAGCCGCTGTCGAAACTCCTCGATTCCGGCCGATTGGTTGATCGACCAGTCGGGGATATCCAGATAGCCGATCTCGACGAAGCGCATGATGCTGCGCACGATGGTCTCGATCGCGGGTTGGGCGCTCGCCGGCGTCGTCATGGAATACCGTTCGCCAAACGCCTGCTTGACTTCCTCGACGAGGTCCGCCATCGCATAGAGGGCTTCGGAGTAGGCCGCGTCGGAGACCAGTCCCGGATTCTTCACCCAGAGGAAGCTCATCGGAGGCTCGACCATCGGACCGAGGTTCCCTCGATCGCCGAGCAAATGGCCGTGTTCGCGGAAAACGCGCTTCAGCTCGCGCTCGAAGAACTGAACGAACAGGTAGGTGAGCTCTCCGCCGCCCGAGCTGCGCCCGGTTCGGGCTCGGACCCACACGTGCTCTTCGCCATCGACCACTTGCGTCTGAAGCAGGCTCAGATCGGTCGTTCCGCGGCCGACGTCGATGGTCAGGATCTGTGTCGACGGGGAGGGATCGTCCGAATCCGTCGCGCCTTTCGCTTTGCGCGGCTTCGATAAGTAGTAGTACGCGAGCGCGTCGGACTCCGAGATCGTGCTCACCCGTCCCACCCGCGCGTACCGCTCGACGGTTCGTCGCAGGTTTTCTGCGTGCTCGACGCTATACACGTTCGGCACCGTTAGGATCACCTCGATCTCGTTCGGGTCGATCCCTCGCAAGATCGGCGACTGGAGGATTAGGTTACGAAGCACCTGGGTAGTCAGGTGGCCGATCGCGGTCTCCGGCGAGAGGTCGAGCGGCTCGCCGGTGATGGTCCGGAAGTTGGGGAACGCCTCTCGGATGCCGTATTGGAACATCACCTTGGGGTTTGGCAGGGTGGTGTTCACTTTAGGGGCGACCCGCGCCGACTGAAACATCAGGAAGATGCTCTGCCGGTAACCGGGCAAAATGGTCGGCTCGGCCCGAGTCAGGTCGAAGAAATCGAGCGTCGCGTGCCACTCGGGGAGGGTTCGCTCCGCCTGGTTCTCCTGGAGCTCGATTCGGCTTCGCAAGCGCGGCGAGACGTCGGCGGGGGCGCCCCCTCGCTGGGTCCAGAGAAGGTTCGGCTGCCGGTCCGGCACCATGATCGGCGCGAAATGCTGCAGTGGCACCATCCGCAATTCTTGCCCGTCGTCGGTGGCGTAGACGGCGGCCATCGAATCGGAGCCGAGGTCGAGAGCGACGTAATGCTTCATCTGTCGGGAAACCAGCGCCTTCCGGGCGGGAAGCGGACGCGGATACGTGATCTCGGCGGAGCAGGCGTCGCTGCCGCGTCGAACCGATACGTTTGCTTGTACCGGATACGGCGGAACCTCTGCCCAGGTGGCAATCGCGTCTCCGGCAAACGCCTCGACCGGCACTTCCAGGGACGTTTGGCCTAGCCACCGGGCATCGCCATCCTTGACGGCCAGGGTTAGGGTGGCGTCACGGTAAAAAATCCGTCGCATCCAACGGGGTGGGAGGATCACTCTCAGCGCTTCCCCGCCTACGAACGGCGGCTTCGGCACCTCGTCCGCGATCGGAGCCACCTGGATGCCAAGGGCGGGCAGCAAGATTGGATTCCCGTAGCCCGGCAGCTTTAGGCGGAAGTGCCGGCCCGCGCGCCAGGAATACCAAAGCCAAAGCGCCGTCCCCGCCACGGTTGCGAACAGGAGAAAGAGGAAACTGTTTTCCAGCCGCCGGCCAATCGTGTGGGTGCCCGGTATCGGTACCGCGGCATTGATAACGTAGACGGTATCGGCGCGCCGGGTACCGAGCCAACCGCCCGGTTGATCGGATGTGACGGCGAGCCGCACCGTCGCCGGCTCGACCCCGCCGGGCAGTGAGCCAAACTTCATGGGCGACTCGAGGGTATCGCCGGCCTCGCCAACTTTCCCCTCGCCGTGGGCGTTCGGGGAACCGGCGGTGATTCGCGCCGCCGCGTGCTGCCCGAACCGCTTGCGGATCTTTTCGCTCGGATCGATACGAACCACCGCGGTGGGATGGGGACCTCCCTCGTCTTGCCACCCGATGTCGATCGATCCGACCGCAGGAATGGCGGCCGCTTCGGCGGACGCGCGTTCGCGAGCTCGATTCAGCACCTCGTATCCGCTGAGATAGACCGGCTTTGCCTTACCGAAGGCTCGGATCTCTTGCTCGAAAAGCGGCTCCTCGACTCCGTCGGCGCCAACAAACCGGTACTCCTTTCCGACCTTTCGCCGCAGCGCTCGAATCCATGCCGAGTCGCCGGGCCGGGCGAAGTGCTCCAGCACCTCCGCCTCTTCGGCCATGGTGCCGCCGTTCGCCTCGTTATCGCTAAGGATGAGCACGAAGGTTCGCTGGACCCTTGTTCCACTCGGAACCTGGGACGCGTCCAGAGCCATTGCTCGAGCCCACGCCAGGGCGGTCAGGTTGTAGCCCCGCTCCGGCTGAAGAGCGTCGGCGAGTTGCTCTCGGGTGACCCGCGGCTCATGCGTGATCTGAGGGTGGAGGTAATCCTTCTTAAGGTCGTGCCATTTCAGCCTTCGGTAGGCGGTCGAAGCTTCGCCGCCGGAATCGATGCCGAATTGAAGGACCGTGACGAGATCGTGCGCCGGATCGAAGCGAGGGAGTCCCTCGAGCTTTTCACTTCCGTAAAGCGAATCGAGTAAGCGATGGACCGCTCTCTTCGCGGAAGAGGACCGTTCCCCTTGCATCGACCGGGAGGCGTCGAGAAGGACGATCAGATGGTTGGGATGGTCCGGCACCACCGTCCCGCCTTCCGCCCAAGCTCCAACGGCCGCCGCAAGCAGAGCCGCGGCGGCCAGGAGGCGGGGGAGGAAGGACGAGTTCGAAAGCATGATAGGAACCGCCGGATTCTACGCCGCGAAGGGCAGGCGGGTTGAGGGCCTTCAGGCTTCGGCGAATAGGTCACGGACGGTTTTATAGGATAAGAACAGCCGCAGCGGATTCACGGTTGAGGGGATCATGTCGAACTTTTCATAGAACCGCTTGGCTTCCTCATCCTTTGCATCTACTACAAAGAGGCGAACGGGAGCCGCTCCGGATTCCATTACGGCCCATGTCCTACGAATTGCGTCCACGAAGAGCGAACGTCCGAGACCTTTCCCTTGCACCGACCGGTCGACGGCAAATCGCGCCATAAGCACTGCCGGTATGGTGCTGGGCATCCCTCGTCCCAGTTTCTTTGGCGACTCTTCTTGTCTGACTGAGACGAATGTAAGCGTGTAATATCCGACGACACGGAGCCCGCTCGCCACTACGTAAGTGCGGGAGAGCATCGCGTTCTGCTTATCTAATGCGTGAAGTCGCAGAAAGTCGTTCAACTGAGGCTTGCCGCAGTCGAACAGGGAAGTTTGGTGGCCATCTCGTATCGGGACGGGCGGGCTAAGCTCGATCATCCCAAACCGGTGTCTTTTTCAGGGCCTCGCGGAGGTGGGGCGTGGGACTCGCTTCGTCCATTAGGGACGCGAGCCATCGATACTCTTCCGCAGAGACGGTAACCACCGCCTCTGCGGCAATTACCTGCTCTGCCTCGCGTAGAGAGGCTTGAAGCACAAACTGACTGACGTTCATATGCCTCGCCAGCGCGGCTTGGGCAAGGACCGCCTTCTGGTCGGCACTCGTCCGAATTGAAAGTCGATCTTCTTTCCCGTTCGAGGCTAGGTGTGACATCGCAGGTTCAATTGTATCACCAACGTACACCCACTGGCAAGGGGAAACATGGATCCATCGGCTGGAAACCAGTGCTACGACCGGAACCTCCACCCCCAACCCCCCTCCTCCTCCCGTTCGCGATCTGCGGTGTCGAAATATGGGACACGGTAACCGCGACGGCAAGAGGAGGGGGCTCCGGAGAGGTTGGCAAAACCTGCGCGGATGGTGTAAGGTGTATGTAACCGTGAGTTCACACGTCGTCGCGAGCAAGGTTCAGGTCCGGGATACCAAGGTGTCCGGGCTTCTGCTTGCGTCTCTATCCCTAATTATTCTAGGCATTACCACTTAAACCTGGGAAGACACGACGACACTCGAAAGAATGAAAGAAGGCCTTCCTGGGAAACCGGGAAGGCCTTCTCTGCTTTAAGGGCTCGCAGATGCGCCCGCCGAGCAAAAGAGGTGAACGAAAGGAAGGATACGCGCCGACAACGCCGTCGGCTCTCAAGGTCCGAGGATGGACCGGGAGCGAATACGAACGATGGAACGATCTGGTGCGCAAGTAGTGATGGAAGCGTTGGTACGCCAAGGGGTAGACACCCTGTTCGGCTACCCCGGCGGCGTGGTGCTGCCGCTGTACGACGAGATGTTGAATTGGCCGCAGGTCCGGCACGTGCTCGTGCGACACGAGCAATGTGCGGCCCACATGGCCGACGGTTATGCTCGGGCCACGAACCGGGTCGGAGTCTGCCTCGCCACGAGCGGGCCGGGCGCCACGAACCTAGTGACCGGCATCGCCACCGCGATCATGGACTCGGTTCCGATGGTCGTGCTTACCGGCAACGTCAACTCGTGGGCGATCGGCAAGGATGCGTTCCAGGAGACCGACATCCAGGGGATCACGATCCCGATCACTAAGCACAACTACCTCGTGACCAACGTTCACGATCTGCCGTACGTGCTGGAAGAGGCTTTCTTCCTCGCCAACACCGGACGCAAAGGGCCGGTGCTCGTCGACATCCCCAAGGACGTCTTCATCGCCAAAACGGCCATCCCGTTCCCTGAGCGCGTCGTCCGCCGCGGCTATTCCCTGCCCGGCAACCCCTGCGCCGACGAGATCGCGGAAGCCGTGCGTTTGCTCCAAGAAGCCGAGCGGCCGGTCGTCATCTCCGGCGCCGGAGTCGTATGGTCGGAGACCTCTCACCTCATCCGGGAGCTCGCCGAGAAGGCGGACGTGCCGATCATCAACTCGCTCCTGGGCCTCGGCACCATCCCGCGCGACGATCCTCGCTCGATGGGAATGATGGGGATGCACGGGGAAGCTTCGGCGACTATCGCCGTGCAAAACGCGGACCTCGTTATCGGCATCGGCAACCGGTTCGACGACCGGCTGACCGGCAAGACGGCCGGCTTCGCGCCGAAAGCGAAGATCGTCCACTTCGATATCGATCCGAGCGAGTTCGGCAAGAGCGTCGATACGTTCCACACCGTCACCGGCGATCTCGCGCAAACCCTTGCTGCGTTCGTTGCCGCCGTACCCCGCAAGACGCACGAAGGGTGGTGGAAACAGCTTCGCGCGTGGCAAGAGGAGTTCCCGATCGTCGTACCGGAGGACGGGCGGTTCCTTTCTCGCACGGTTTTGCACGCGCTGAACAAGGCGACGGACGGACGGGCGATCGTCAGCACCGATGTCGGGCAGCACCAGATGTGGACGGCGCAGCTCTACCGCTTCCGCGAGCCGAAGAACTGGCTCTCCAGCGGCGGCCTCGGAACGATGGGGTTTGGCCTCCCCGCCGCCATGGGCGCGAAATTCGCACGGCCGGAGGAAGAGGTTTGGGCGGTGGTGGGCGACGGTGGCTTCCAGATGACGCTGCAAGAGCTCCAGACCGCGGTCGAGAATAACCTGAACGTTAAGATCTGCCTGCTCAACAACGGATACCTCGGCATGGTCCGGCAGTGGCAGGAGCTGTTCTACGACAACCGCTACAGCCACGTGGCGATGGGCTCGCCCGACTACGGCAAGCTCGCGGACGCCTATGGGGTCGCGTTCTTCCGCTGCTCGCGGGCCGAAGATCTGGAAGCCACGTTCGCGGCGGCGAGAGCTCATCAGGGTCCGACCCTGTGCGAGTTCGTCGTCGAGATGGAGGAGAACGTCTTCCCGATGGTCGCCGCCGGCGCCACCAACGACAGCCTGGTCATGGATCCGGCCCTGAAGCAGTTCGCGGAGGCGAAGAAATGAAAGAGTACGGCTTTGTAAGTTGGCCCTTTTTGGACGAGAGTGGCACGGGCAGCTTGCCCGTGTGTATCTCGGGCGGCTCGCCCGAGCAATACGAATTCCACGCGCAAGCTGCGCGTGATACCCACGGGCGGGCCGCCCGTGCCACGGCTGAGTGGGAAGAGTACGAGGAGATCGCAGCGTGAGTAAACGACAACACACCATCACCGCCTTGGTTCAGAACGAGGCGGGGACGCTTAACCGCCTCGTCTCTCTCTTCCGCCGCCGCGGGTTCTCGCTCGCCTCGCTCAACGCCGGGGATTGCGAGCAGCCCGGCTTTTCGCGCCTCACCCTTGTGGTCGAAGGGGACGACAACACTCTCAACCAGTGCCTTCGCCAGCTCGAGAAGCTGATCGATGTGGTCGAGGTCGCCGACGTTCAGCCGGAGGATGCGGTCGAGCGCGAACTCGCGCTCGTTCGGGTGAAACCGACGCCGGAGCAGCGCGATTCCGTCTTCCGAATCGCCTCCGAGTTCAACGCCCGGACGCCAAGGGCGTCGGAAAAAGGATATGTCGTGGAGGTTTCGACCAGTCCGGCCGAGATCGAACGGCTGATCCAGGCGCTAACCCCATTTGGCATGGGCGAGGTGGTCCGGTCCGGCTTGGTCGCGATGCGGGTCTAATCTTCGCACATGGTGGTAGGAATCATTTGGGCAATCTTGGCCGGTGCAATGTGCGCCGGCGTCGTCGGCGTATTCGGCTGGGCGATCCCTTCGATGCGGCAAGCCGGGCAACCGATCCCGGTCTCGGTCTTCATCTTGGGCGCCGTCCAGATCGCGCTCGTCTTTGGCGCAGCCTACGCCTCCTACCACTCCTCCAACGATTTTCTCGCCCCTCTGACCGCGTTGCTCCTTGGCACCGTCTTCGGCGCTCGCCTGGTCATCGTTCTGAAGAAACGTCTTCCCCAAATCTAATCCATGGCAACCATCTATTACGAAAAAGACATTCATCCCGAGCTCATCAAGTCGAGCAAGGTCGCGGTCGTCGGTTACGGCTCTCAAGGGCATGCCCACGCACAGAATCTCCGCGACTCGGGGGTCGAGGTCGTCGTCGCCCTCTACCCGGGGAGCAAGAGTCGGGCGAAGGCGGAAGGGGACGGGTTCTGCGTGATGAACGTCCCGGAGGCTACCGACTGGGCCGATGTGATCATGTTCTGCACCCCCGACGTGCCGATGAGCAAGATCTACAACGACGGCGTCGCACCGAGACTACGCGACGGGCAGCTACTACTATTCGCCCACGGTCTGAACATCCACTTCGGCCTCATCGAACCGCCGAAGAACGTCGATGTCGCGATGGTGGCTCCGAAGGGTCCCGGTCACCGGCTGCGCGCGGAATACGTCGGCGGCGCGGGGATGCCGGCCCTCGTAGCGGTTCATCAGGACGCGACGGGTCAGGCGAAGGAGAGGGCGCTCGCCTACGCTTGGGGCATCGGCTCGGGCAAAGCCGGCGTTCTGGAAACGACGTTCAAAGAGGAGACTGAGACGGACCTATTCGGTGAGCAGGCCGTGCTGTGCGGCGGCCTCTCGGCACTTATCAAGGCCGGATTTGAGACGCTCGTGGACGCGGGCTACCAGCCGGAAGCGGCCTACTTCGAGTGCCTCCACGAGACCAAGCTCATCGTCGACCTCCTCTACGAAGGCGGCCTCAACTACATGCGCTATTCGATCTCGGACACGGCCGAGTGGGGCGACTACACCGCCGGTCCGAAGGTAATCAACTCTCAGAGCCGGGAAGCGATGAACGGTTTGCTCAAGGATATCCAGGACGGCACCTTCGCCAAACGCTGGATCGAGGAGAACGAAGCCGGCCTGCCGAACATGAAGCGGTACCGCGAGGAGGAGTCGAAGCACCCGATCGAAGAAGTCGGCAAACGCCTGCGCGCGATGATGCCGTTCTTGAAGACGAAGGAGGTGCCGGTCTAGGGCACACGGTGTTGGGCCGAAGTTCACGTGGACTGTGGCTTGTAGCTTGTGGACCGAGGGGACGTATGGGTCGAATGGGATACATGAGACTCATATCGGCCAGATGTCCTATTCGTCCCATTAGAAGAGGTAAGGCCTCAGGCTAGGAACACCGCAACACCATGGCACTCCCCATTCTCGCTCCGGTTCTCAAGGACTTCGCCGTTGACGCTGCCGTCAAGGCGGGTCGGGCCCTTTGGTCGCAGCTTCCCTGGGGGAAGGACAAGGCGCGGGTCGATGCGGTGGAAAGTCGCATTCGCAGATTGGCGGCGGATGCGGCCGACCTCGCACGTAATCTCAGCGACGAGTCTTACGAGGCGGGGATCGAGCGCCTTCTTAACCAGTTTCAGAAGGATTTGGGTGGATTCGGCCTCACCGCACGTGAGGCCGAGGAGCTGACGGAGGTTGAGCGCGACCAGATCCGCGCCACGATCCTGGAACCTGCCCGCGAGCGGCGGCAGACCCTCAGATGGCTCGAGGAGTTGGAAAAGCGGGTTAAGGAGAGCGAGTCGGCCATCGCCGGCCACGGCACGACTTCCGAGCGCCTGACCTCGCTGGAACGGCAGGTCACGAACCTAAGAATCGCCCTTGCCGTCGCCCTCTCACTCGCTACCATCGCCACCCTTCTCAGCATCCTCTTTTTCACCCGCCGATAACCGATGTTAGACCCTTACTCGTCTCCGGACAAAATGCGCGCCGAGTGCCAAACGAGGCGCCTTTCCCGCTTGGAGGGACCTTGCCCTTGCAAACACCGAAGCAGGACAAGTGAGTCGAGGACCGCGCACCAAATTCAGCAACAACGGTCTGGCCTGCGAGAACCCTCTCCCTTTCCCGAGGGGGAGGGCAGGGTGGCGGAGACCATCGACGTCAAAAGATTAGATCGCTCCTTCAGGGCTCAGGGTCATGGCTGTTTTCCACCAGGATTACGCTCCGCTCCACCCTTCGCTTTAGGAGGTCGCCCGTTCCGGGCTAACGCTGGCGAAGATCGGTTTGGGCTCATCAAGCAAAGGCCACTCGCCGACCACGGGAGCGCGGGCGTCCCCGCCCGCAACTCGGACCGCAGGCGTCTCGCCCGCCAGGGGCTCCGGTAATGCCACAGCCACTCGTAGAGACCGGAGATTCATCGGCTGGGAGCCGATGCTACGGGGCGCTTTTGGAGATGCGCGACGTCACCGTCGTGCGAGATGGACGGATTGCCCTCGACTCCGTCTCTCTCACCATCGAGCGAGGCGAGAACGTTGCGATCCTCGGGCCGAACGGTTGCGGCAAGTCGACCCTCGTTAAGCTCATCGACCGGGAGCTCTATCCCAGGGCCGACCACGGATCGATGCGAATTCTTGGCCGCCAGCGTTGGAATGTAACCGAGCTAAGGAAAGAGCTGGGGATCGTCACGAACGACCTACAGGCGCAAATCCTGCCAGAGACTTCGGTCCTCGACGCAGTCGTCGCCGGGTTCCAGGGCAAGCTCGGCGTGTACTACGACGAGGGAACGCCCGAGCGGCTCGCAGCAGCCCAGGCGGCGCTAGTGGCGGCGGAGGCGGCCCACCTATCGGATCGAGTCTTCGGCGCGCTCTCGTCGGGAGAGGCGCGGCGGGTTTTGATTGCCCGGGCGCTCGCCCACGACCCGGGTTCCCTTCTTCTCGACGAGCCGACGACCAGCCTCGATCTGGTAAGCGCCCACGCCCTTCTGGAGACGTTGCGACGGACCGGCAAAGGGCTCGTGCTCGTCACTCACCACCTTGAAGAGATCATCCCGGAGATCGACCGGGTCGTCCTGCTGAAGGCGGGTCGAATCCTCGCCGATGGACCCCGTCGGGAAGTGATGACGAGCCAAAACCTCTCTCAGCTCTTCTGCACCGACATCGTTCTCCAAGGGGATGGCCCCTATTCCGCCCAGGTGCGAAGATGAACACCACCGAAATCTCCCCTCGCGAATACCTGCGCCGCATGCGCTCCTCGGCGGTGTACAACGTCGCCGTTCGCTCGCCACTCGACCTCTGCCCAGTCCTGTCGCGGCGGCTTGGGAACCGGGTCCTCCTTAAGCGAGAAGACCAGCAGCCGGTGTTCTCGTTCAAGCTTCGCGGCGCGTACAACATGATGGCCAGGCTGGATGCGTCCGCTCTCGAGCAGGGCGTGGTGGCGGCGTCGGCCGGTAATCATGCGCAGGGCGTGGCGCTGGCCGCCCAGCACCTGGGCGCTCACGCCGTCATCGTGGTTCCCCGCACCGCTCCCGAGATCAAGCAAGAGGCGATTCGCCGTCTGGGCGCGGAGCTGGTTCTGCACGGCGATTCGTACGACGAGGCTTACGCGCACGCTCGGCAGCTCGAACGCGAGCGTGGTCTCACGTTCGTTCATCCGTACGACCATCCTGACGTCATCGCCGGCCAGGGGACGGTGGGGCTCGAAATCGACGAGCAGCATTCGGGAAGGATCGACGCGGTCTTCGTCCCCGTTGGCGGCGGCGGGCTGGTCGCCGGGGTGGCGCTCGCGCTTAAGCAGCTTCGCCCGGACGTCAAAATCGTCGGGGTGGAGCCCGAAGACAGCGATGCCCTCCACCGTTCGCTCGCCGCGGACGAGAGGATCACGCTGGAGCGGGTCGGTCTCTTCGCGGACGGCGTCGCCGTCCGCACGCCGGGCGAGGAGACGTTCCGGATCGCCCGGGATTGGGTCGACGCGGTGGAGGTGGTCTCCAACGACGCGATCTGCGCCGCCGTTAAGGAGATTTTCGAAGATCGCCGGGCGGTGTTAGAACCAGCGGGGGCGCTCGCATATGCCGGGTTGCGATCGTACGCGGAGCGGCTCGGTCTTCGCGAGCACACCCTGATCGCCATCGCCTCGGGGGCGAACCTCAACTTCGACCGACTTCGGACCATCGCTGAGCGGGCTCAAATCGGCGAGCAGCACGAGGCGGTGCTTGCCGTCACCATCCCCGAGCGTCCCGGGGCGTTCCGACAATTATGCGGAGCGCTCGGAGATCGGAGCGTCACCGAGTTCAATTACCGGATGGGGAACGCCGACGAAGCCGCGGTGTTCGTGGGAATCCAGGTTCGGGACTCGGCGGAACGGGCCGCCCTCATCGACCAGCTTTCGGAAGGGGGATACGCCTCTCTCGATCTAACTGACGATGAGATCGCCAAGACTCACGTTCGCCACATGGTCGGCGGCCGTTGCGCGGCCGCCACCAACGAGCGGGTTTTCCACTTCGATTTCCCCGAGCGCACCGGTGCGCTCGCCGAATTCTTGGACCGGCTCCACGGCGCGTGGAACATCTCCCTCTTTCACTACCGAAACCACGGGGCCGAACGGGGACGCGTACTCTGCGGCATCCAAGTACCTCCCGAGACGAACGCCGCCTTCAACGACTTCCTCGCCGAAGTCGGCTACGGCTTCACCGAGCAAACCGATTCGCAAGTTCTAAGGTTGTTCTTGGGAAGATAGCCTATGTGAAAAGGGTTCGCCCGTTTAGACCAAGGTTGATCTGAACGGGATCGCCGGGCGGGCGGTCCAATTATCTATAAGCGCTTCGGCGTTGAGGAGGAACGAGATGAAGAATGCTCTGAAACTCTTCATCGGCGCGTGCCTGGCGACATGCGCCTTTCAGGCTCAAGCCCAGTCCCTGATCCAAAACGGCAGCTTCGACGACGGTAACGGCGCGCCGGCCACGCTCGAGACCCCGGGGCAAGCCACCGCTTCGAACGCTCCCGGATGGGACGTCATTTCGGGCGACGGGCCGGTGTTCACCGAACTTTCGCCTACGGGCTATGGCGGCGCGGGCGAATCATCGATCGTGGTCTACGACAAGGGTCAAGGCGGCGGGATCGCCCAACAGATTACGAGCGACGCTCCGTTCCTGCGGGTAACCGCCGATGTGTTCGTTCAGTACGGCAGCGTATCGCTCGGCACCGCCAGCGCGAGCGGCGAAACGACGACCGTCGGCTCGACCGATCGCACTGGTCAATGGGTCACGCTGACCAACGTGGTCCCGAACACCGGCCTTCCGACCGAGGTTCAAGTGGTCTCCACCGATCCGAATGGGTCGGCCTTCGCAGTTGACAACGTAACGGTCGAGCCGGTCTACGAATCGAACGCGGACGCCGTCTATCCAATCGACTACTCGGTACCGGACGTCATGCCGGCTTACGGATGGTCGGCCCCGATGTATCCGACGCAAATTCCGCTCTCCGGCTCCATCTTCTTCGACCCGAACCGGATGGATTTTTCGTCGCTGTACAACTCGGCGATGACCTATGATGCCAATCAAGTCGGATGGGACAACATGCTGACCGCCCCGTTGCCGAGTTCACCGAACCTGGCCTGGGCGCCGTAGTAACTCCGGAGCGCTCATGCCAAACTCTTTGGCATGAGCGCATTCGATCCTCGTCATAAATCCCGAACCATCACCGAAGGACCCGATAAGACCGCGAACCGGGCGATGCTGCGGGCGATGGGACTGGGTGACCAGGATATGCGCCAGCCTTGGATCGGCGTCGCTACGGTTTGGAGCGAGGCGACTCCCTGCAACGTAAATCTCGACGTCCAAGGGCTTCGGGTCGCGGAGGCAATCAAGACTCAGGGCGCCACTCCCCGGCGCTTCAACACGATCTCGGTCAGCGATGGTATCGCGATGGGACACGAGGGGATGAAGGCGTCCCTCGTCTCTCGCGAGGTCATCGCCGACTCCGTCGAGCTGATGATGCGCGGGCACTGCTACGACGGGCTCGTCGGAGTCGCCGGGTGCGATAAGAGCCTGCCCGGGATGCTTATGGCGATGGCCCGCCTCGACGTTCCCAGCGTTTTCCTCTACGGCGGGACCATTATGCCGGGCCGGTTCAAAGATAAGGACGTCACCATCCAGGACGCTTTCGAGGCGGCCGGCGCTTACGCTGCGGGGAAGATCGACAGCGACGAGCTACATGCGGTGGAATGCGCCGTCTGCCCCGGAGCCGGGGCGTGCGGCGGCCAATACACCGCGAACACGATGGCATGCGTAGCCGAGGCGCTTGGGATGGCGGTTCTTGGCTCGGGCGCCCCTCCGGCCGAATCGAAGGAGCGCGAAGCGTGGCTGGTACGCGTCGGCGAAGCCGCCGTAAACGCGCTGAACAAAGGGATCCTTCCCAGCCAGATCCTCACGAAGGAAGCATTCGAAAACGCGATCGCCATCGGCGCCGCCACCGGCGGGTCGACCAACGTCGCGTTGCACATTCCCGCCATCGCCCACGAACTCGGGATCGAAATCACGCTCGACGACGTCGCCCGGATCTCCGCCCGCACTCCCACACTCGCCGACCTCCGCCCCGGCGGCAAGTATGTGATGCTCGATCTGTACAAGGTCGGAGGGGTGCCCGCTGTACTCAGGGCGATGCTCGACGCGGGAGTGCTCCACGGGCATTGTCTGACCGTAACCGGCAAGACGCTGGCCGAGGAGCTGGAAGGGATCGTGGTGCCGCCAGGGCAGGACGTGGTTCGCACGCTCGCGAACCCGGTCGACACCCACGGCGGCTTCGCGATCGTTCGCGGCAACCTCGCTCCCGACGGGGGCGTGGTCAAGACCACGGGGGTTAAGAAACTCCGCCAAACCGGCCCCGCTCGATGCTTCGATCGGGAAGAGGATGCCATGGCCGCCGTTCAGCGAAGGGAAATCCAGTCGGGCGACGTGGTGGTGATCCGATATGAAGGGCCGAGAGGCGGCCCCGGAATGCGGGAGATGCTCGGCGTCACGTCCGCCATCGTCGGCCAAGGGCTTGGTTACGAAGTGGCGCTCCTCACCGACGGCCGTTTTTCGGGGGCCACACGCGGGCTTATGGTCGGCCATGTCGGTCCGGAGGCCCAAGAGGGGGGACCGATCGCACTCGTGCGGGACGGCGACCTTATCACCGTCGATGCGGAAAAGGGGGAGCTCAGCGTCGCCCTCTCCGATGAGGAGCTGGCCGCTCGCCACGCCGCGTGGAGCGCACCCGCGCCTCAGTACACGCGAGGAGCACTGGCCAAATACGCCCGTATCGTGGGGCCAGCCTGCCGGGGCGCGGTTACGGATAATCCGTAGCCGTTACACTTTGCCGAGGCGAGGGATCGTTGGGGAGGGGAATTTCCCTCTGTTCTTTCCTTACGATCCCCATCTGCACCAGCCGAGGCCCGAAAACGCGGCCCATCGCGAGCGGTAGCTTTTGGCCGCGGGTGAACATCGCTCCGTCAACGCAGCAGTCCGAAGCGATGACGACGTAGGTCGCGCTGGCTCCGGTTCCCATAAGGTTGTTTTACTATCCTTATCTGCTATTCCTTTGACGTTAATTATATGTAGCGCTGGACGCTACATATAAAAAAATTGAACGTCCGAGCTAGATCCGTCGCCAAAAGAACACCCATGGGTAAGGAACGCATTCTCGCCATCGGGACCTCGGCCGGCGGGGTAGAAGCGCTTTCACGTTTGGTGGCAAAGCTGCCGAACGATCTAAATGCGGCCGTTCTCATCGTTCTTCACCTGCCGGAGAACGCGACCAGCGTGCTGCCCGAGATCCTGAGCCGGCGGGGAAATCTGAAAGCCAAGCGTGGGGAAGACGGAGAAAGGATCCGCACCGGCCAAATCTATGTGGCTCCGCCGGGGAAGCACATGGTAGTTCACGACGGGCGGCTGCACCTCGTCGTTGGGCCTCGTGAAAACGGAAACCGGCCTGCCATCGATCCGCTCTTTCGGACGGTCGCGCGAAGCCACGGGCCGGCGGCTATCGGTCTGCTGCTCACCGGCCTCTTGGACGACGGAACGATCGGCATGGCGGCGATCAAGCGCTTCGGCGGAATCACCATCGCTCAAGACCCGCACGATGCGATGTTCGGCGACATGCCTCGGAACGCCATCCAAACGGTCGGAGTCGATTACGTGCTCTCTTTGGAAGAGATCGGTCCCAAGATACGTGAGCTCGTCGAACAACCGGTCCCCTGGGAGAAAGAGATCGACATGCCGGATCAAACCGAACTGAACCTGTCTGAGCTCGAGGACTTGGAGAACACGGGACGACCTTCCCCTTTCGTCTGTCCGGAGTGCCAGGGCACTTTGTTTGAGCTATACGAGGATGGTATCAGCCATTATTGCTGCCGCGTCGGCCACAGCTACTTGCAGGAGTCGTTGGCACAGGAACAGGAAGAGGTTTTAGAAGCCGCCCTCTGGACCGCCCTCCGCGCCGTGAAGGAGCACAACGCGCTCCTCGAAAGAATGGCGACGAGAGCGGAGAGTAAGGGATTCCAAATTTCGGCGAGGAACTTTCGGTCGAAGATAGACGAGGGGAAGAGTCAAATGGAGCTGCTAAGCCGCGCGCTCGGACTTACCCGCGGACGTCATGCTCCTTCCGAAGTCTGAGCGCTCCGGTCGCGTTCGAATCCCTATCCTCATTTTTCTTTCAGTAAAAAGAACGACTCGCCTTTGATACTTGGTTTAGTAGACTGATGTCGTGATAGAAAGAACCACGCCTACCGCCGACTTTGAGAGGCTTCTGGTTTATCTCAAGTCCACCCGCGGATTTGACTTCTCTGCCTACAAACGAACCACCCTTCAGCGCCGCGGGCAAAAGCGGATGCAAATCGTCGGCTCCGCGTCGTATTCCGAGTACCTAGACTATCTTGAGGTCCATCCCGACGAGTTTCAGGACCTTTTCAACACGATTCTCATCAACGTCACCGCCTTTTTTCGAGACCCCGAGGCGTGGGAATACCTGGCCGCCGAGATCATTCCCCAGTTGTTGGCCACGAAGACGCCGGATGAGCAGATCCGCGTGTGGGTCGCCGGCTGCGCTTCGGGCGAAGAGGCTTACTCGATCTCGATGCTTTTGGCCGAGGCGATGGGAATCCAGGCCTTTCGCGAGCGTGTAAAGATTTACGCGACCGATCTGGACGACGATGCTTTGTCGACCTGCCGCAGCGCTTTCTATTCCGAGCGCGACGTCCAGGCCATTCCGCCCGAGTTCGTGAAGAAATACTTCGAGGCGGTGAACGACCGCCTCGTCTTCGACCGCGATCTGCGCCGCTCGATCATCTTTGGTCGCCACGATCTGATCCAAGACGCCCCGATCTCACGCGTGGACCTACTTCTTTGCCGGAATACCTTGATGTATTTCAACGCGGAAACGCAGGAGCGAATCTTGGCTCGTTTCCACTTCGCGCTCACCGACGGGGGATTTCTGTTCCTCGGCAAGGCCGAAACCCTGCTCACCCACACGAACCTTTTCGTGCCGGTCGACCTGAAGAATCAAATCTTCTCCCGGGTTGGAAAGACGCGTTTTCGCGATCGGATGCACATGCTGGCAGCCCCTACCGGCGACTACCTTCCCCGCTTCGAGCCGGCTTCCACCAATCGCCTACGCGATGCGGCTCTCGACTCGGGCTGAGTCGCGCAGATTGCCCTGGACGTAGGCGGAAGGCTGGCCGTCGCCAATGAACGGGCGCGGACGACGTTGGCGATCGGCAACCGGGACCTCGGGAAAGCTTTTCAAGATCTGGACATCTCCTTCCGTCCGGCCGAGCTGCGGTCCGGTATCGAACAGGCGGGCCTCCAGCGGCGGCCGATCGTTCATAAGGACGTAGCCTGGACGAAGATCACCGGCGAAACCGTGGTGCTCGACATCACGATCACGCCACTGGAAACCGACTCGGGCGACTTCGTTGGCACGAGCATCGCTTTCGAAGACGTCACTCAAAACAAGCTTCTCCAAAACGAGCTGCTGAATTTCAACCAGGAGTTGGAGACGGCCTATGAAGAGGTCCAATCGACAAACGAGGAGCTGCAAACCACCAACGAGGAGCTGCAATCGACGGTGGAAGAGCTCGAAACCACCAACGAGGAATTGCAAAGCACCAACGAAGAGTTGGAAACGATGAACGAGGAATTGCAGGCGGCGAACGAAGAACTCGAAACGATCAACGACGAATTACGGAAGCGGAGCAACGAACTAAATCGCGCCAACTCATTCTTAGAATCGATTCTCGCCGGCTTGCGGGACGGCGTTATCGTCTTGGATCACGACCTCCATGTCTTGGCTTGGAATCACCGTTCGGAGGACCTGTGGGGAATACGGAGAGAGGAGGCGGCCGGCAAGCATCTTCTCAATTTGGATATTGGCCTCCCTCTCGAGCAGCTCCGCCAGCCGATCCGGGCTTGCCTTGCTACCAAGGAACCCCAGTCGATTACGGTCGACGCCATCAACCGTAGAGGGCGCCCTCTAAATTGTCAGGTCACATTTAGCCCGCTCTTCAGCCACGCGGGCCAGCAGGCCGGGGTGATCGTCCTAACCGCCTGTAACGGCACGTAGCGTTTCAACGTACACAGTTTCGTCTACAGTCCTCCTCCTTTGGCCGGATTATAGTGATGTAGTCCCACCCTCAGCGAGGCGAAGGATGGGTGCGGTGGCGGGGAGGCCCCCTCTAGCCCAATTCCCACGCCGCACTCTTAAGTTCCGTGGTAAAAAAATGGGACACGGATTACCTCAGCCGGCTCTTTGTCCGGCGGATTTGGGCTTAGCAAATGAGGAAGCGAAGCTGATGAGCGATTCGACAAACGGCACCAAACTGGAACCAAGCTCCCGAGAGCGAGAGGTCTTGGAGTTCGCGGTTTCCGGCTTCACCGACGAGCAGATCGCTCAGACCCTTGGAATCAGCGTCAGCACCGTCAACAGCTACTGGGTTCGTATCCGGAGCAAACTCGGGCAGTATTCTCGAACCCAACTCGTGGCAACGATTCTAACCGAGAGGGCCAAGAAGGCCGAGGAGTCGTTGCGTCTGCGAATCGCCGAACTCGAAAATGAGCAAGCGAGACTTAGGGCCGAACTTGCCGAGGCCACGAGAGACTTGGGCGCGCTTGGACGACAGGGTTGGCATGCGATGGCCCTGGACTGCGCCCCGGAAGCAGTAATCGTTTTCGACGACGACCTGCGGATCATCCTGGCAAACCAAGCCGCGGAGCGGCTTTTTGGAATCAAGGAGCCTCTCAAAGGGAGATGTGTTGGCAGCCTCGTCGCGCGACAACAACAAGCGGAGGCGGAGGAACGGCTCTGTCGTTATTTGTCCGGCGAGAACTTCGCGAGGATCGCGATGGGTGAAGAGTATCCGGTCTTCGGGAGGCGCGAAGACGGGAGCCTTTTCCGCGCCATCATCTCGGTAGAAGGGTTCCGCGGTCCCGCCGGTACGATGGCCATCTGCGTAATCCGCGAATTTATGGCGGAGGTGGAAGCGCGTCGCCGCGCCCTGATACCTCCCCGGATCGGCCTTAGATGAGCGGCTAACTCAAACGATCGCGGACTCGCTTGAATGCCTGCAAAGCAAACTCCAGGTCCGCCTGAGTGTGCGCCGCGCTCGGCATGGTTCGAATGCGCGCCTTTCCCCGGCCGACGGTTGGGAATACGATGGCGAGCGCGTAAACCCCTTCTTCCCAAAGCGCGCGCTCCATCTCCTGCGCCTTTCCTTCGTCGCCGACGTACACGGGCGTGATGGGCGTCTCGCTCCCCATCGTGTCGAACCCGGCCTCGTTGAGGGCGGCCTTCCACCAACGCGTGTTGTCCCAGAGCCGTCGCATCGGCTCCGGATCGTTCTCCATGACGTCGAGCGCCGCGATTAGGGCGGCCGCCACCATCGGCGGATGCGCGGTACTGAACAGGTAGGGGCGGCCTCGGTTAATGAGCCAATCCTTGAGCACTGCCGACCCGGCGATATATCCGCCGACCACGCCGAGCGCCTTGCTCAACGTCCCAAGTTGAATGTCGACGCGGCCGTACAGGTTGAAGTGGGAGGTCGAGCCGGCGCCGTTCTTCCCAAGCACTCCGCTGGCATGGGCGTCGTCCACCATGACGAAGGCGTCGTACTTCTCCGCCAGTTCCACGATGGTCGGCAGCGGGGCGATATCTCCGTCCATCGAGAAAACGCCGTCGGTGATGATCATCCGTTTCTCGAAACTCTGGGTGTTCTGGAGAATCTTCTCCAGCGCCTCCATATCCTTATGCGGATAGACGTATCCTTCGCTCTTCTTGTATTTCGCCGCCGAGAGCCGCACGCCGTCGATGATCGATGCGTGGTTCAGCTCGTCGCTGATGATCACGTCCTTATCCGTGACCACGGCCGGGATCGTTCCCGAGTTGGCGGTGAAGCCGCCAGTGAACACGAGGACCGCTTCCGTGTGCTTGAACTTGGCGAGCCGCTCCTCGAGCTCTTCGTGAACGGACATCGTGCCGCCGATCCAGCGCACCGCGCCCGCGCCGACGCCCCATCTGTCGATCGCCTCGTGAGCCGCCGCCACCACGTTCGGATGGTTCGCGAGGCCGAGGTAGTTGTTACTGGCGAGGTTGACGACCTCCTTACCGTTCATCCGAACTCGGCCACCGGC
The DNA here is from genome assembly GCF_000724625.1 of Fimbriimonas ginsengisoli Gsoil 348. Classification (GTDB taxonomy): domain Bacteria; phylum Armatimonadota; class Fimbriimonadia; order Fimbriimonadales; family Fimbriimonadaceae; genus Fimbriimonas; species Fimbriimonas ginsengisoli. Next base: position 224,293 of record NZ_CP007139.1, read on the forward strand.
GGCCGTCTCCAGGATCTTCGGCACCTTATAAAGGTTTTGATCCTTCAGAGTCTGAATCTGATCTCCTAGCCAAGACTGCAACCGAGCGTTCATCCCCACCATTTTGGCCAAATAGACGCGATCTCTTGCGCGTGATCGTTGGCAGCGGTCGCAGAGGGTGAGGGTTAACGGCGTTCCGGGGGAGCCACTCCGCCGGGGCAGGATAACGCGAAGCGTTGTAGCCGTAGGGGAGGCGGGTCTTGTCCGCGAGATGCCAGAATCATATAAATGCTCGATCGCTTCCGGCGCCACCTTGGCGCCTCAGGTCTGATTCCGGAAGGGGCACGGGTTCTCGTGGGGTACAGCGGCGGTGCGGATAGCACCTGCCTGCTTCACATGCTCCGGGTGGCGGGAGTCGACGTGGTTGCCGCACACCTTCACCACGGGCAGCGAGAAGAAGCGGATACGGAGATGCGCCTGTGCGAGGCGTTTGCGGAAAGTCTTGACATCCCGTTCGTCTCCGGTCGGGCCGATGTTCCTCGCATGTCCCAAGAGCTCGGAATGGGGCTAGAGGAAGCCGGACGCGAGGCCCGGTACGGCTTCTTCCGGCAGGCGGCCTATCAGCTCGACTGTCAGCTCATCGCCACTGCCCACACCCGAAACGACCACGTGGAGACGATGCTCCTCAATTTGACCCGCGGCACCGGTCTGACGGGGCTCGGGGGGATTCCCGAGCGCAGGGAGGAGATCGTTCGTCCAATCCTCATCTTTAGCCGCGAACAGACCCGAGCTTATTGCGAGGAGAACGGCTTCTGGTTCCACGACGACCCGGCCAACTCCGACCTGAGCTTCTCCCGAGCCCGCATCCGGCACCGAGTGCTTCCCGAGCTTCGCTCGATTAATCCAGCCGCCGACTCGGCGCTGATGCGCCTCGCGAGCCTGGTGCAGGAGGAGGATCGATTCTTAAGCGGGATGGCGGCGGCGGCGCTCGAACAGTCGGAAATTTCCGTCAACGGAGAGCTCAAGTTCCTCACGGAGGATGTCGAGGTGTACTTCGATCGGGGCCGTTTGAGCGGTTTGCCGCCCGTGCTCTTCCGGCGGGCCATCCGCCTGGCAGTGGAGGCGCTGGAAGCGAGCCTCGACCACGAGCAAACCTCCATTCTGCTTTCCGGAATTGCGAGCCAAGAGCGAGGGTCGGTAACCGCCGACGGCGGCGAAGTCGTGGTCGAGTGGACCCCGGAGTTGGTTGGCGCTCGCCGCCTGCAGCCCACGCAGCCGTTCCGCTACGCGCTAACCATCCCGGGAGAAACGATGAGCGACGAATTCGGATGGCAATTCACCGCGTTCGAAGAGGCATACGATCAGGTTTCCCCCGCACGGGCCGAGCTCAGCACAAGAATCGACCGTCGCAAAACAAAAGGAACGTTGTACTTTCGCACCGCGGGATCGGGCGACACGATGAGGCCACTCGGCTTTTCGGGCCAACGCAAGCTTTCCGATCTTCTGTCCGAGTCCGGTCTGACCCCGGCTGCCCGGAGCCGCCTTCCGATCGTGTGCGACCTGGTTGGGCCGATCTGGGCGCCGGGGGTCTGCCTCGACGAGCGGGTTCGGCCCGAAGCGTCCACCGACCTCGTCCTGACCGTAAGGTTTGCGAGAATTTCACCAAACGACCGATAAGGTCTAATGGACCTAGCCACCCTTGAGCCATAGATCCCGTAGAACCATGGGAATATTGGCAGAACTTCTAAAATCAGTGAGCAAAACCAGTTGCGAACCCGTCTTGCGTTCTCAAAGCCATAATAGGAACGGGACGGTGCGCCGTAGCGTAGCCAATATCGTTAAGGAAAGATTTCCCTCGGAGACGTTTTGAACAAACCCGCAAGAACCCTCCTGCTATTAGTCTTGGTGGTGTTCGCCGGCCTCGCACTGTTAAGTGTCCTGTCGACGAATCCCGGCCTTGGCCTCGCACCGAAAAGAACGGAGCTGCGCGCCAACGAATTCTTCGCCAAGCTCGACGCCGACGAGATCAAAGAGGCTAACTGGCAGCAACAAGAGATCACCGGTACCCTGGTCAATGGCCAGATGTACAAAGTCAGGGCGCCGGATCCCGAATCGAACGGAGCCGCCCCCTACGCCGAGGCGCTGAAGAAGAGCAAGGCGAACTGGAAGGTCGATAGCCCTCCGGTCATCAACGCCGTGGTCAGCATGCTGTCGGTCATCGCCTTCCCGCTTATGATCCTGGCACTGATCTACTTCCTGGTGCTGCGCCCCGCGCAGATGGGCGGGAATCAGGCGCTCAGCTTCGGACGCAGCAAGGCGAAGCGCGTAGGCGAAACCGGGCCGAAGATCACGTTCGACGACGTCGCCGGCATCGAAGAGGCCAAGCAGGAGCTCTTCGAGATCGTTGACTTCCTGAAGAACACCAAGAAATATGCCGCCCTGGGCGCTAAGATTCCGAAGGGGATCTTGCTCACGGGACCTCCCGGAGTCGGTAAGACCCACCTTGCGCGGGCGATCGCCGGCGAGGCGGGCGTGCCGTTCTTCCACATTTCCGGTTCCGACTTCGTCGAGATGTTCGTCGGCGTCGGCGCGGCGCGGGTGCGCGATCTGTTCGAGACCGCCAAGGCACACCGACCGTCGCTCATCTTCGTGGACGAAATCGACGCCGTCGGCCGCCAGCGTGGCGCCGGTCTCGGCGGCGGCCACGACGAGCGCGAGCAGACGCTGAACCAGCTCCTGGTGGAGATGGACGGCTTCGATCCGAACTCGGGCGTTATCTTGATCGCCGCGACCAACCGCCCGGACGTTCTCGACCCGGCGCTTCTGCGGCCGGGCCGATTCGACCGCCAGATCGTCGTCGACGCCCCGGACCAGCACGGCCGGCTCGCCATTCTGAAGATTCACGCCAAAGGGAAGCCGCTCGGTTCGGATATCGATCTCGACGTGATGGCCAAGCGGACCCCCGGATTCACCGGCGCCGACCTGGCGAACATGCTGAACGAGGGGGCCCTGCTCGCCGCGCGACGCGGGCACCACAAGATCGAGCAGGTCGACCTGGAAGAGGCGCTCGACCGAGTGATGGCAGGCCCGCAACGCAAGAGCCGGATCATCGACACCAAAGAGCGCGAGGTCTTGGCCTATCACGAAGCCGGCCACGCCGTGGTGGGCGAGTTGCTCGAGCACTCCGATCCGGTGCACAAGGTGACGATCCTGCCGCGCGGCATGTCGCTCGGCTCCACGATGACGGTTCCGGAGGCGGACAAGTATCTCGTCAGCGAGCATCAGCTCACGGACATGATTTCGACTCTGCTTGCGGGACGGGTTGCCGAGGAGATCGTTTACGGCGAGGTCTGGACCGGCGCCAGCAACGACCTGGAGCGGGTGACGAGAATCTCCCGCGCAATGGTCTGCGAGTACGGCATGAGCGAGAAGCTCGGCACCCTTGCTCTCGGACGCCGGGCCCATAACCCGTTCCTTGGCCGCGACTACAACGACGAGCGAAACTACTCGGAAGAGGTCGCGAAAATGATCGACGAAGAGGTCCGAAACATCGTCGACCGTTGCCACCACCGAGCGACGGACCTGCTGTCGAAGCACCGGGAGAAGCTGGACGCGGTCGTCCAGGCCCTTCTAGAGCGCGAGACGCTGAGCCGGGAAGAGTTCCTCGCGGTTATGGCGGGAGAGACGCTCGCCCCGATTCCTCCGGTCGATAACGGGACTCCGGCCGAAACCCGGAAGGAGCAGCCGGAGGCTAAAACCAAGTCGACCATCACGCCTCCCCGGCTCGAACCGGGTCCCGCTTAGGGCGACAAGCGTCGCAATTATGCGATAGCCTGGGATCTTTACTAGGATTCCCAGGCTATCGTCTTTTTTAGGGCCATGCTATACTCCAATGCCCAGGGGGGAGAAATAGGCGATGACGATGGACATCGAGCAAACATATCAGCTCGGCTTTCAACTCCGGTGTGACGGACGATACGCGGAAGCTAAGCAAGTGTTCGAGCGCGTCCTCTCGGCCAACCCGGGACACATCGACTCGCTCCACCAGGTGGCTCTCATAAAGGGGTTCGAGGGCGACTTCGACGGGTCTCTCGCCGATTTGGAAAAGCTGAGTGCGCAATCGCCTCAAAACCTCACGATTCGTTACGACCTGGCGATGACCCAGATGATGCTCGGCATGTACGAAGAGGCCTGTTCCAACCTTAGGTACATCCTGTCGGTGAACCCGACCCACGAGAAGGCGCTCCAACAGTCCACCTACTGTTAGACACTTCGACATTCCACGTCAAATAAGCTTGACGGCGGCGTAGAACGGGTTGGTATCCTTAATCCGTCCCCAACGACGAACCACGTCTCTTCGCGCGCCCTTTCGGGCGCTCCGAATTGGCGGGAAAGAATCAGACAAAGCAATGGACATACCTGAACGCTAGCGGCCGCCGGTGAAATGGCGGCACCAACGATCCCTGGAAACACAGACCGTCCCGGGAGAACGAGGAGAAGATCGCCATGAGAACCGACGAAAAGGCCCTAGTCGAGCGCCTCCGAATGCTTGCCCCAATCGAGGGCGCCGCCGCCGTGCGGGAGACTTTGGAGGGGATTCGCCCCGAAGACATCGCCGAGGCGCTGCAACGCCTGGGAACCGACGAAGAACTGGCCATTCTGCGCCATCTCGACGCCGAAACCGCAGCCTACGTATTGATCGAGCTTCCAACCGAGGATGCTCGCGCGATTATCAACCAGCTTCCGGACGCGACGGTCGCCCACTACCTCGACATCCTACCGATGGACGACGCGATCGAGCTTCGCGAGGAGCTTGATCCGGAGCGATTCGAAGCGTTGCTGCACGTCATTCCGCGGGAAGACGCCCAGGAAATTCGCCGGTTGCTAAGCTATCCGGAAGAGTCCGCCGGTCAGCTTATGACCGAGGATTTTGCCGAATGCACCCCGGAAGACACCATGATGGACGTCCTCCGGATGATCCGGCAAACGCCCGACTCCGACTTTGAGACGGTCAACTACATCTACGTCTTGAGCGAAGACCGGCACCTGCTCGGGCTGCTGAGCCTGAAGCGGGTGATCCGATCCGACCCGATGTCGACCGCCCGCGAGGTGATGCACGACGACCCGGTGACGATCCTGGCGACGGACGGGCAGGAAGAGGCGGCACGTATGGTGGCCCGCTACGGCTTCTCCGCGCTCCCGGTGCTCGACGAGCGGGGCCGGATGGTCGGCATCATCACCGCCGACGACGCCCAGGAGATCTTGGAGGAAGCGGAAACCGAAGACGTGCTCCGCCTCGGCGGCGTCTCCGGCGATGCGGAGGCGTATCTCTCGCTCAGCATTTGGCAGCTCATCCGGCGTCGTCTCCCCTGGCTCCTGGTGCTCTTCATCGCCGAGTTCTTTACTGGCTCGGTGCTGCGCTATTACACCGGGCAGGCCGAGGAAGGAGGCAAGACGATGCTGGCCCAAATGATGCTGTTCGTTCCGCTCCTGATCGGCGCCGGCGGTAATTCCGGCTCGCAGGTGACGACGACGATCACCCGCTCGCTCGCCCTGGGCGAAGTGAAGGCGACCGACTGGTTCACCGTCATGGTGCGCGAAGCCACGATCGCCCTCATGATCGGCTCTGCCTTGGGCTTTGTCGGTTTTCTCCGGGCCAAGCTGCCGGTCATCGGCTGGAATCAGCCGATGAGCCTCAGCCTGGTGGTCGGCTTCGCCTTGCCAGCCATCGTCCTCTGGGCGGCCACTGTCGGCTCCCTCCTCCCGATTACCGCCAAGCGCCTCGGCTTCGACCCGGCGGTCATGAGCGCCCCGTTCATCACCACCTTCGTCGACGCCACCGGCCTCGTCATCTACTTCGAAATCGCCCGCCGAGTCCTCGGCGCCTTCCACCAGACGTTTTAAACGTTAGCGACGCTCCGGAGCCCCCTCTCCCTCCTTCGGATGTATGTGCCGAACGAGGGAGAGGGGGTTGGGGGTGAGGGAGTCCGGATCATCGGCGAGGACGCCGACGCTACTTCCTACATCGGAACGACGAAGTAGAAAGCGATGGCGAGGATGCAATAGACGGCGAGGAGAAGTACGCCTTCGAACCAGTTTGTCTCGCCATCTTGGGCGATGGAGTTGACGATGAAGGCTACCGCCGTAATCGCCACCAACTCCAGCGGCGTGGCGAAGACGAGGGTCATCGGCTTCCGCATGATGAAAGAGGCGATAACCAGCAAGGGGGCGATCAGCAGTGCCATCTGGATGCTCGAGCCGACGGTAATGCTGAGCACCAAGCCGATCCGGTCCTTACGGGCAAAGTAGACGGCCGAGATGTACTCGGAAGCGTTGCCGACGATCGCGAGCACAGTGACGCCCAAGAAGAAGGTCGAGAGGTGAAGCTGCCGGGCCGTCTCTTCCAGCGCATGCGAGACCAGCTCGGCTTCTAACGCGATAAAGGCCGTCCCGACGATTAGCACCCCGATTGCCTTCGATAGCGGCCAAGCGTGCTTCTCGCAGTCTTCCGTCTCGGGCGGGGAGGCGAAGACGCTCTTGTGGGTTACGAACGTGTAAACCAGGTTTGCGATGTACACCAGGAGCAGCACGATCGCGACGCCCAAACTCAGGAGCTCGTCGACATGTCGCGGGTAGCGGTTGCCGAACGAGCTTCGCTCCGTATAGTCGAATACCGCCGGGAGGATCAGGCCGATGACGGAGAGCAGAAGAAGGCTCGACATCATGCCCGCGCGATCCTGCTTGAATTTCTGGCGTTCCCTCCCGATGCCGCCGGCCAGAAGCCCCAGACCGAGGCCGAGCAAGCCGTTGCCGATGATCGAACCGGTGATCTGCCCCTTAACGACGAACTGGTTCCCTTCCGCCAGGACGAACAGGGCGATCACGAGCTCGGAGACGTTGCCGAACGTTACGTTCAAGAGACCACCGATCGTGGATCCCGCCCGGTGGGCAACATGCTCGGTCGCCTTGCGAATCCATTCGGCGATCGGCACGATCGCCAAAACCCCTGTCGCAAAGATCCACACCGCCGGTGCGTGCACCACATAGGCGAGCACCACCGAGATCGGGATGAATAGCAGGAGGAGGTTCACGAACATGGAGCGACAGTTTACGCTCCGAAGCCTCAGTAGTCCCCAGCGCCGCCGTGGGTTGGATTCTTAAGCGGAACGATTAGATCAAACGGGTGCTTCGAGACCATCGTCGTGTGCCGGAGGGTCACCTCGACATCGCCGATCGGAAGGGTCCCGGATTTTCCGCTCTTCATCAGCGTCGCGGCGTCCGCCATAACTTGGCCCATGTCTCTTGACACGAAGATCCTTTCCACGTTTACGTCATCCGTATGAACGCGGTCCGATTCGTCTGGTGGCGCCGGTCGAGGGGACGAAACCACTGAAAATCCTCGCATCGTCGATCCAAAGGTAGGAGCACTCGCAGCCGGCCCTAACGCCAACCGCTGCTTGAGCGGGATAACCGGCCGCGGCAGCGACGGCCGCGGCTGAGCACCAAATGTGCCTCCCAAACCCCGAACAAAGAAATACCCCGGCTTAGACATCAAATCCCAACACAACTCGATCCGCTTCCCTCCGCCGAACGATATCGGCTTGGCAAGCACCTCGACGGTATATCCCTTCTTTGGTCCGTCCGAGATGAAGTTCAAGGTGACGCCATGGAGTACGGTCGTGGTCGTCTCCTGACGATAGGTGCGGACCATACCTCGCAAAAGCACCCACCGGTTGAGGGGCGCGAATGCAAACATCAAGCTTGCTCCAATGGTTGAACCAGTGGGGCGGGCGATCGTGCCGCCGGTCCAATCCATACCGTTGTCGACGCCCGGGCTCCACTCGAATTCCGTACCGTCGAGGCAAACCGTCTTTATCTCGCTACCACCGGTTAAGGATTGGACGGATATTCCCGCATCAACTTTGGTCGGCTCGCCTTCCTTTTGAGCCCTGTCATCGATGGTGGCGTGCCCCTCCAGCTTGACTCCATCGACCTCCGTCGAGACGCGGGCCGGTCCGTTCACGAGGCGGCGCGGCTTGGGCAGGTTGACGATCCTCCAGGTACGCGCCGGTTGTCGCTCTGACCGCACGTCCAGATCGATCCATTTGGTGGAAAGGGGATAGCCGGGCGGTATGGCCACCGAGACGATTCCATCGCCAACGTCGGCAGTTTGCCAGTCGAGGTTGAACCTCTTTCCATCCGATGTTCTCGCCGTTACCTGGAAGCCGCGATAGTCGGCCCGTCCTGCCCCGGGAGGAAGTTGCACCCAGACATGGGTGGAGCCGATCGGCGACGCCGCGGCCATTAGGCCCAACTCGCCGTTGGCAAGAATCGGCCTGGGCAGATCTTTGGTGGATCGCATGATCCCCAAAATGCTGGCCCCATTCTGAAGGGATGGAGTCGATTCGTCCAAGGTGGCCGGAAGCTCGAACACTTCGACCAAGCCGCCATGAGAGCGGGCGTACAAGAAGCCGCCGACACCGCTTAAGGCAATGGCGCCGAACAAAATTCGAATCCACGTCCTCCGCCGCAATGCCGATATCACCTGCCAGGCTCCCACTTTAGAATCAAAAACTCTGACGCGGCGGCCCGATGCTACGTAACCCCAAGCTACTTCGTCGCACCTGCGGTGGCTTGAAGCGGCAGGGTCAGGCTGCATTCTCTTTCGAAGAGCGGAATCACATGGGTGACCTCGACTCGAAAATCACCCAACGGAACCGATATCGCCTGGTGCTTTGCCACCGCCTGACGAAGCAAGGCCATGTTTTTCTGCGAGATGACGTCGCTACCGATCAGCTTGGCTTGCCAGGTAGGAACGATCCGATATACCCGTTCAAAATAGGACTGGCCGTTTGCCGCCATAACCACCGTCGGCATAAGGTATTGGTCGTCCACTTCGGTCGGTTTTCTGCCCGTCGCACGAGTTGAAAGTGCGAGACCTACATTGAGCGAGTCCGAACCGGCCAAAGGTTGGAACTTTTGGCGAAGGAAAATGGCGGGATAGGTTCTCTTATCGAACGTTTCCATTTTTACGGACAACACGACCTGTGGGATGGTCACGACCTGCCTTTCGGGTCGATACGCCTTTACGGCGACAGGAACGCGAACCCAGCGATTCTGGTCGGCCATGGGAAACGGCAGTGAGATAACGGTCTGGGCAGATTTCGGGCCGGGATAGACGACATCTTTCCCCCATGGCTGATCGCCGATTCCAGTCCACTCGAACTGGGCGCCCTTAAACGTTACGCCATAGATATTTGCGGTCTTGCCGGCCAACCTCAGATCGACTTCTACGCCAGTCGCAGGAGATCGAATGATTCGAGCATTACCGGAAATCGTTAGGTCGTCCTCCTTTACCGACTCCGTGGCCGGCCCAGTCACGTAACGGTGAGGACGGGGCAACCGCAAAACGCGCCAGGTGTGAGCCGGCATTATGGCAGTTCGGACGGTGACATCCATCCAGCGCACGTCATCCGGGTAGCCCGGCAGCACCATGACGTCGACGATTCGATCGTCGCGACTGCCAAGTTGCCAAGGCAAGACGACGTGATTACCGGTAGAGGTCGTGCCGGTCGCTTGCAGGCCCCTCATGCGAGTATCCACATCTACGCGAGGAAGTTGTATCCAAATGTGGGTGGTGTCCTTGGGAGCCGTCGCGGCTACAAGCGCCACCTCGCCGTGAGGCAGAGTCGGATTGGGATCCTTTGTGGTCGAACGCAAAATGCCAAGTACCCGCCCATCTGCCTGCTCCGCTGGAGTGGAGTCGTCCAGTACCGCCGGCATTTCCAGCATCTCCGACACGCCTCCTCTCGACCGGGCGAAAAAGAGCCCGGTTGCGAGCCCAGTCAGGACGAGTCCCCCAAAGGCGAGCTTGAGCTTCGGACGAGCGGAGATTGTGTTGTTCAATGGGATATCTCTTCGAAAGCGAATCGATTAAGGGATAAATGGGTTCAGGGGAAGCGGGTTGCTGGAAAACTTCGGTCAATCCACCATGGGCATGAACGTAGCTCTAGCCGCCAAGTGCACAAACCCCGGCCGCTAACAAGGTGGCCGCCCGCACCTTGGGTGGTAGGGACTTACGGTTCTTCAAGGGGTATGTCCAAGATTGGGTGTCGTCGCCAATCTTTCGCGTCGAAGTGCCACCACTCGGTCGGAAGGCCGACAAAGCCATGCCGCTCCATGGCTTCTTGGAGGAAACGACGGTTCATAAGGACGCGCGAGTTCAACTTTATGTAACTTCGGTGGGCGCGAGGCGTGAAGTCGTCGAACTGGGTAGGCATCGGCAACTCGCGTCCTTTGTCGTCGACCAGCGTTGCATCGACGGCACACCCCCGGTTGTGACGTGACCCATGTATCGGGTTCGCGACATATCGCTCGTCGTGGACGAGCTTCCAAAGCTGCCGAGTGACGGATAGGGGGCGATAGGCATCCCATATCTTCAGCCCTAGACCGTGTCTTCGCAGCTCCTTCTCTACTTCCTTGAGCTGGCTCGCGACCGGGCGCAGCAACAAGCACCGAGCCGCTGAGTAAAGGCGTCGGTGGGTGAAGTTTTGGCTGGTCGCGTACCGGAGATCAACGACCACTTCCGGGATCATTCGCTTCACGTCCACGAGATCCGGCGAAGCTTGGATGAACAACAGGGTAATCACGCGGGCTCGTCGAAGAGCAAGCGGTCCATTCCGGTGGTAAGACCGTGGAGGCTTCGCACTTTTCGTAAACAGAGCTTTACTCCCGGCATGTACACCGACCGATCCGCCGCGTCGTGGCGCAGAGTAAGCACCTCGCCGGGCGCGCCGAACATCACCTCTTGATGGGCCAGCAGCCCAGGCAGACGAATCGAATGGACCGGCACCCCCTCCACTTCCCCGCCTCGGGCCCCTTCCGCCTTGATCGTTTTCGTCGGAGGCGCGGTCGGCGCCTGCACCCTTGCGCGGGCTATCCGCTGCGCGGTCAACATCGCCGTCCCGCTTGGCGCATCCTCCTTTTTCTCGTGATGAAGCTCGATCACTTCTGCGTCGGGGATCCAGCGGGCGGCGAGCTCGGCGAACTTCATCATGAGAACGGCGCCGATGGCAAAATTCGGAACGATCATCGCGGGCGTTTCCGTTCGATCCGCGAGCTCGCGAATCTCCCTTAGGACTTCTTCGGAAATGCCTGTAACTCCGCTGACCAAGGGGATCCGATTGCCAAGCGACGCCTGCGCGGTGGCCGACGCGTTAGCAGCCCGCGAGAGGTCCAGGACGACGTCCGGCTTCGTCCGCGAGACAGCAACGGCCACGTCTTCGTCCACCGGCAAATCGCCGTCATAGCCAAGGTCGCGCAAGGAGCGCCCCTGCGCCTCTCTAACGACGGCGGCAACCACCTCGAATCCGGCGTCTTGGCTCAACGCCCGCATCGCTTCCAAGCCCATGCGGCCAGCCGCGCCCACCACCACCACGCGCATCGGCGTCTCGCTCATAGAGTGGGTTTACCTCGCGAGCAGAAGATTCGCCGCCCTCAAGCCAACTTCGTACGCTTCCTCCACCCGGCCCCCGAGCAACGCGTCGCTAGCTAGGATCAGCCGCGACCCTTCCGGATTCACCTCCTCGAACGAGGCGTAGCCCACGGGCTGCGCGTATTTCCACCGCTTCACCGACGAGCTGACCGGCTCGCGAAACGCGGGGCCGTACAACTGCGCAAGAAAACTGCCCACGATATCGACGAGCTCCGCGTCCGGGGTGTCGTACTGTTCGAGGCTAAACGCCGGCCCAAGCTGAGCGCCGAGCGCGGAGCCGCCCGCGGGAGCTCGATCGGGAGACTTGACCGACTCAAGACTCAGCCAATTCAGCGGATGCCTCTGCTCGGGATCGAGCAGCGCGTGATACTTGGTCGGCGGAAGTTCGACATGGTATCCCACGTTGACGCTGATGCAGGCTCGATACTTTGCGTTCGCCGTCGGGCGGCTCTCCCCGATTCCCCACAGCAGCAGGGAGCTCTGTGGAATCGGCGCGGTGAGGATCAAGGCGTCGAATCCTTCCCCGCCGATTCGGAACCCATCCCCCGCCCGTTCCAATTCGTCGATGTGTGTGGAAAGCCGGACGTCAGTCTCGGCCGCGAGTAGCTTCGGCAACTTCGTATTCCCGCTTCGGTACGTGTAACGAAGCCCCGCCGGCCGATGGTCGCTCGCCATCGGACGCAGACCGTTGTGGATGTAGATCGCCTTGTCGAGCGTTACGAGGTCGGAGGTATCCAACTCCGAAAGCATCACGCTCTCGAGAGTGCGGCCACGCGGTGCAAAGCTGGTGGCTCCGGTATCCCACACAAAACCATCTTGCCGGCGAGTGGCGATGCGCCCTCCCACTCCGCGGCTTTTCTCGAAAACGACGACTTCATGCCCGCCTTGCTTTAGCGAGCGCGCCGCCGCCAACCCGCAGATCCCCGCTCCGACAATGCCGACTCTTATCGCCCGACTCCGTTTTGCACGGATGGAGTTTACGGCTTACGGATGGCAGCCGTAACGGCGAAGACGCCGAGGATGGCGGTGATGGCCGCGCCGGGCCACCAAATGAGCGCGCCGGTAAGAAAAGTGCCCACCGTGGTCGTGCCCACGAGGAGGGCAATCGTATCAGTTCGTTCGTCTCGGGCTTTCATTTCGCGGGCGCTCATGTAATTGATTCTTGTTGATCTAAGGGGCTCAAATTAGACACCCTTTTGAGGGTCCACCATTGTCCGGTCACGCCATACACTGGTGATGCCGCTCTTATTGTTGCTTCACTTCTTGTTCTGCCCCTGCCGAAGGTCCTTCCCCACGCTCCGGCGGCTATCCTGTCTCATATGCTCCGCCGCCGTTGGCCGATCATTCTGCTGCTCCTGATCCCGCTCTTGCCGCTGTGGCGAGCCGTCTTCATGAGCCAGGCGATCGGACCGTTCGATCAGATCCACCATTTCGCCCCTTGGAATGGGCCCTCGCCCACCACTCCGTGGGACGTGCTGCAAGCCGACGGCGTGCTTCAGTTCTACTCATGGCGCGATCTAGTTTTCGATGCCTGGGGGCATGGTCGGCTTCCGTTCTGGAACCCGTATGCCCTTGCCGGTTATCCACTCCTTGGTAACTCCCAATCGGCGGGTCTCTACCCGCCCCATATCCTAATGGGGATTCTTCACATCCCTACCGGCCTAGCGATCGTTCTTCTCGCTTGGGCCCATTTAGCTTGGGCCGGACTTGGAACTTATTTGTTCGGGCGCCGCCTCGGTGGCTCCAAGCTAGCCGCGGCGGTCAGCGGAATGCTTTTCTCTTTGAGCCCGTTCATGATCGCGTGGACCGGGTTGCCAAGCGTCATCACCACCGTGAGCTGGATCCCGTGGGTTCTGGCCGGGATCGCCACCCTCTTCTACCGGCATCCGGTGATGCTCCGCAAAGCCGCGCCGGCCAGCGAGGGTCCGGTCGACGACGAGAAAGAGGCGGCAGTCGGGAGGTCGATGACGCTCGGCTATATCCGAAGCTGGCTTGGCTTGGCGCTTTGCGTGGCGATGATGGTCCTCAGCGGTCACCTCCAGTTCGTCGCGTATGGATTCATCGCGGCGGTGTTGCTGGCGATTGGGCTTGCCATCGCTATTCCCTCTCCGTTCCGCGCCGAGGAGATCAGCATCTTCAAATTGGGACCGGACGGCTCCGAGCAACCGCTCTCCGAAACCCAGCTTCGCCGGACTATCCGCTGGCAGATGCCCCCGTTCAGCGCGGTCCCGCTCGTGCTGCTTGCCTTGATCGTCGGCGGAGTACTCGCCTTGCCACAGCTCCTGCCGGTTCTGAACTACTCGCAGTTCTCCCATCGACGCGGCTCTCCCACGGCTGACGGCTACGAGAAATACGTCGCCGGAGCCATCAAGCCGTTCGAGCTAGCCTCTGTGCCGTACGCGCCGCTCGTTGGACTGCCTACCGAGTTCGCGGATCTCCCGCCGGACGCGGGGGTTGCTCCGATGTCCGCCTACTGGCCTCAATTCGTTAAGACCGGCGCCAACTTTGCCGAGGGGGCGGTCGCGGTCGGCCCGTTTGTTTTGAGCCTTCTTTTTCTCGCCGGATGGAGGCGGCGCGGACGGGAGTTAGGCCCCATCGGCGCGATCGGAGTGATCGCCCTGCTTCTGGCGATGGGGACGATACTGAATGCGGCCTTGTACTACGGCATCCCTGGTTGGTCGGCCACCGGCTCTCCGGGTCGTATCATCGTTCTCTTTGTTCTGGCCGCCTCGGTAATCGCCGGTCTCGCTTTAGATGGCCTTCCGCCGCTGCCTAAGGCCGGTTGGAAGCGGTTCGTGCCGTTGCTCCTGCCGATACTTCTGGTGGTTCCGTTTGCTCTGCTAGCCCAAACCTTTCCCGACGTCCAAGGCACGGAGCCGCTCATGGCGATCTTGGTGCCGGGCGCGCTGCGGAACGCGGCGCCGGGTCTCCTTGCCTCGGTCGTCGTCGCCGCCATTGCTCTTGCCTCTGCCTACCACCTCGACCGGCCCGTGAGCCGAGCCGTGGTGCTCGCTACCCCGTTAGTTCTATTCGCGCTCTCCGGCGGACTCTCGTTGGTGCGAACCGGCGACCCAAGCTTTCTTAACGCTGCCATCGTTAAGCCGGGCGATCTCTACCAGCGGGTGGCGGTGGTTAATAGCGGCTGGGGGCTTAGCGAGGCCGCTTCCGCGCTCGCCCCCCCGAACACGCCGGCGGCGGCGAGAATCCATGACCTCGCCGGCTACGATTCACTCCTCCATCGAGACACCGTCGCGCTGCTGAAAGACATCGACGGCGTCGATCCTTTCCCGCCCGCGAACGGGAATATGGTATTCGTCAAGCCCGCCGCCGACCCCGTCAAGCTCGCGGAGGCCGGCGTCTCGGAGGCGTGGTCTCGGCGCGAGATGCCGCAACTCGGACAACCTATTTCCACCGATAATGGCGTCTATCGCTACTTGATCAACGGTCCGGGGCGTGCGTCCACCCCGCAGGGTCGGGCCAAGTTCGAGGCGGAGGATTCCACCGGGATCCGGCTCCGAGCGACGGGACCCGGCTACCTCATCCTGCGCGACCGGAACATGCCCGGTTGGTTCGCGATCGTCGACGGCAAGCCGGCAACGCTTTCCGGCACTACTTGGATGCAGGTCGATCTTGCCCCGGGAGAGCACGTGGTGGAGTTCTCATACTCTCCCCCTGGATTCGTGGCCGGCGTCGACGCCTCCCTGCTCGCGTTCCTCGTACTTCTTGCCGTCTTCGCCTACACATTCCGCCGACCGAGGCTTGCGGAAGGCCGAACAATGGACGAACCGGCGAAAATCGTATCAGAATAAAAGGAGAGGAATTCTTCGGAATGAGCCAAACCGTCCTTCAACCCCAAGAAACCGACTACGACGCCGGAAACGGCCGTTGGATGGTCGTGATCTATAACAACGAGACCAACTCGTTCGACGAAGTCATCGACGTGCTCATGGATGCGACCGGTTGCGATGCAGAGGAAGCCGCCATCGAAGCGTGGGAAGCCGACCATTACGGTAAGGCTCCGGTGCATTTCGCGGCCAAGGACGAGTGCGAAGCGACCGCCGGCACGATCTCGAAGATCGGAGTCAAAACGGAAGTCGCCCGGGAGTGGATGGATTAATGAGCGCCCCCAGCGTTATCGAGCAACCCGAATTATCGAACGGCACCGGAACCGGCAATTTCTGGGTCGTTACCGTTTTCAACAACGACCACAACACCTACGACGAGGTCGTGGACATCCTGATCCAGGCTACGGCCTGCACCCTGCAGGAAGCCGAGATCGAGACTTGGGAAGTTGACCACCTCGGCAAATCGGTCGTCCACCACGGCGAGGAAGACGCCTGCCAATCCGCCGCCGAAGTTATCCGCCAAATCGGCATCCGAGTCGAAGTCTCGAAAGAGTAGTCACTCTATCTCGACCCTCGCCACTCCCCGTTCCACCCGTACGTGCATTCGGCCCCTTTGGTGCGGGATGTCTGTGCACTCGATCCAGTCCACGTCCAGCGGCAGAGGATCGACCTCGTCTTTGCCCGGCTGAACGCCGACGGCGTGACGAAGGACCAAGTCGACGATCCACGAATGCATATAGTCGTCGTACCCGCGGTATAAGGCTGGCACACCGGTAATCGGGTCGTAATGTTCGTACGAGCTCGGCTTCAGCGGATTGCCGCCGTGGAACATCAAATGGATCGCCTTCATCAGCCCTTCTCCCGCCAGATGGCGAAGCCGATCGTCCGATGAAGACCGCCCGACGTTTGCAAGCGCATCGACCACGTGCGAGTTGGCCATCGGCCAGCTCCGTCCGTTCCAGGGGCAATTTAGTCGCCGCTCCTTCCATTCCCCTTCCGCGCTGAAGGTCGAGTCCGAGAGCGCCGTCGCGGGAAAGCCGGCGGCGAGCCAGAACTCCTCGGGATTCGCCAGCCACCGCTCCACCACGTCCGGTAGTGCCAAGCCGGCGGCCATCAGCGGATACAGTCCGGTCGCCGGGCGCGCAGGGGAACGGCGGCCATCCAAAGCCACGTCGCAGAAGAACTGATCGGCGGGGTCGAACGAGAGCTCCGCCAATCCCCTCTCCGCGCCCTCGGCGAATCGTTTGTACGGCGAATCGCCCGGGCGAAACGCCGCCAGCATTCGAAAAAGCTGCATCGCGTAAACCGTCGCGTCGACGCCGCTCACTCGAAAACTCGCCCACTTATCCGCGTTCTCGCTGGCGAACTGGTAGCGGCTCATGTACTCCTGGCCGGTTTCGTTCTGATCGAAGACGTCGTACATCGTCGGCCCCGCCGGATCTTTGCTCAGCGTCCGATGGCGCAAGAAGTAATCCGCATAGCCGCGCATCGTCTGCAGGTGGTCTTTTCCCACCGCCCCGGGGTGCAGCGCGTGAACCTGGGAGAGGCCGGTCGCGAAGTCCGCATGGTAGAAGTCGCGCGCCGGCCGCCCGGTGTAGTTGTGGCCGGGAAAGGAACCATCCTCGCGCTGAACTCGGCCGAGGTTATCGAGAATGCCGGTCGCCAGCGACGGATCGTGCATCCAGCTCACCTCTCGAAGATGCGCCTGGGCCGAGTAGGTGACGAAGTTCCGAAAGAACCCGATCCCCTCCGTGACGAACGGGGCGAAGCGAAGATCGGGGATGTCGACGGTGTTGAGCCGCAGCCCGTACCACCGGTGCCAGTAGGCGCTCGTCAGGTGCTCGTCGCTCGAGGAGAAGTGCGGCACCCCTTCGAAGTAGCGCCGCCAAGCCGCCGCGCTCCGGTCGATTGCCCCATCTTCTCGCGCCTCCTGAAGCGAATCTCGGGCCGCCAGCGGGGTCAATCCGGCTCCACAAGCCAGCGTGAGCGGGCGGCGGTCTTCCAGCACGTAATGCTGTACCAGGTGGGCGAGCCCTTCCACCGGCGCGGTTCCTGTAAACGGTTTGAACTCCTGCTTAAGCCGGCCGTCGACGAACTTTTCAGGCAGAACGCTTAGCTCGTACAGGGGCGACTCGTCGTGCCGTTGCGCCAGATTCACCGTCCACGACTGCCGCTCATGCGACGCCCCGTATTCGAGGTAGACCGGCAGCGAGGGACCCATGGCACGCGCGCCGCGAATGCTCTCGGCTTCGATGCCGGTTCGATCCGGTACCAGCTCGCCGGGCCAAGCGGTCTCGAATTTCACGAGCATCGAGTCAAACCCGACCTGGACGTCGGTCATTGCTTGCCACGGGGCTCCGTGACCGGGCGGACGAACCTCCGGGAGCGCCCACAGAAAGACGTGGATCGGACGTACCGCCGTCACCAGCTCGAGCTCGGTGACCCATGCGTTCGCTTCCGTGATGCACCGCCGCTCTCGAACGACGATGTCTCCCGAGTAGTGCATCACCGTAAGCCGGTCGGGTCGCCAACCCTTGTGGTAGCTGTCGAATCGGATCGGGCGTCCATCCGCGTCCACGAACAAGGCGGTGAAAAGCCTCGCTATTCGGACATCGGCGAAGTAGACGTCGTCCCAAAAACCGGGCGCGAGCAGATGCTTCGGGAACGGCGGCGCGTAGATCGCCCCCTTCCCCCCGCCCAAAAACCACTTATCCTTGCGCCCGAGGCGCGCGAGAGGATCCATCGTCCAAAGCCTACCGGCGATGGGCCAAACAACCGCGCCTTTTGCGGTAAGCGTGAAATCGTTTCGGCCATCCGAAAAAGATGGGTGCACTATGGAAGGTGTCCGACGTAGGAATCGGCACTAACATGAACTTCCGTCTACTCCCCCGCGGGCTGCGCGCCGCCTCAGGCGCGCTTGCGCTCCTCTTCGTCGCCAGCGCCTCGGCGCAGACCGTCGACAACAAGCCGGAGGTCAAAGCGCAGGTGATCGAAAAGATCACCGGAATCATCGAGAAGTACGCGTACGTTCCCGGCGTCGACTTCGCGAAGTGGCCGCAACTGCTTGCCGAGGCCAAGCCGAAGATCGACGCGGCCAAGGACGATACTGAGTTCCAACGCGCAGTCAACGAGGCGCTCGCCAAGTTCGGCACCTCGCACATCGTGCTCGCGACGCCGAAGCAGTCCGAAGTGCGCCGTACCGGCTCGACGGTGGGCGTCGGTATCTCTACGCAGTTGACCGATAACGGCGAGCTGCTCATCGTTCGCACCGTGCCGGACGCTCCCGCCGAGCGAGCGGGACTTGTACCGGGCGACACCATCACGGAGGCTGATGGCAAGAAGGTGGAAGGCTCAATCGCGGGCATCATCGGAAAAGAAGGCACCGACGTCGTCCTCACCGTCCGCCATGCCGACGACAAGGTCGAGAAATACGTCCTTACCCGCCGTCCATTCTCGACCGTGCGGCCAGAAGAGCTCACTTGGATCGACAAGGATACCGCCAAGATTTCGATTTACACCTTTGACTTTTCCTATGATCGGGAGAACGTCGAGGATTTGATGAACAAGGCCCACAAGGCCAAAAACCTTATCCTCGACCTTCGGGACAACGGAGGTGGCGCGGTGATCAACCTGCAGCACATGCTCGGCATGCTGATCCCCGATGCGAAGCCGTTCGGAACGTTCGTCGGCCGTTCGCTAGTCGACCGTTACGTTAAGGAAGCCAAGGGAAAACCTGACGATTTGGCCGGAATGGCCAAGTGGAGCGACCGCAAGGTGAAGCCGTTCCCGAACGCGAACGTTCCGGTTTACAAAGGGAATCTCGCCGTTCTCGTCAACGGGTTCTCGGGCAGTGCCGCCGAAATCGCCGCCGCCGCCCTGCGAGACGAAGCGAACGCGACCATCGTCGGCACCAAGTCCGCCGGCGCCGTTCTGGTCTCCATGATCGTCAACGCCTCGAACGGCTTCATGATCCAGTACCCACTCAGCGACTACATCACCGCGAAGGGGCTCCGCCTGGAAGGTACGGGCGTGGTTCCCGACGTCGAAGCCAAGGACCCTCGCTTCCACCTCCCGAACGCGAAGGACGAGGTCGTCGACAAGGCCGTCGCCCTCTTCGCCCAATCGGGCAAAGGCGCCAAGTCCAGCGGCCATTAACTAACCGTGGCACGGGCTTCCAGCCCGTGCGTATCACGACCATCCCGGTCGTGCAAACGTAGCATCGGCTCCCAGCTGATGAACCCAAAAACGAAATGGCCAGGCGCAGGATGCCCCTGGGACCCACTGGCAAGATGCCAGTGCCACGTTAGCCGACTTTGATCTTCGGCGTTACTAGCTTTGGCAGCGGCTTGAGCCGCTGCCCGCGGGCCGGGGACAACACGAAAAGCGACGCGGGCGGTGATACGCCGAGCCGGGAGTAGCCGAAATTCCGGGTCGTGGTGACCAGCGTTCGCCGGTTACGGTCCAGAACGTCGGTACTTACGCTTGCCGCCAGGTGATTGTCGCGGCGAACGAAGATCGAGACCCGCGAGCGCGGGTCGGTGATCCGCAAAATATCGCAGGAGACTCCCTGCGATTGCACCTGGCCGGCGATGGCGATCGATGCGAGGGGCCCGACGACGTCGGAGAACGGAACCCGGTGCTGAAAAATCTGGCGGACCAGAGGGTCGACGCGGCCCCGAATGGCGGCAACCACCTCGGGGACGGCGACCCGTCCGACAGCTCCTCGATAAAAAGAATTCGTCCGAGGGTCCGAGATCGTTAAAACCTTCCCGTCATACGCGTAGCTCAGCCGCTCCTGGTCTTCTCTGACCTTTCTGCCGCTCAGGGAGACACGAACGCGGCCGTCATCCCCCTCGACCTCGACGATTCCCCGGCTCAATGTGCGATAGGCCCGCATCATTGCCTCCGTCGTCCGCTTGGCGGCAGCGTTCGCGTACCTCGGGGGCTCAGGGGCGACCGTAAACGTGTCGACGCTCTTGGCGGATCGAGGCGGCGAATACGACACCGGGCCACCCCGAGAATAATCGAAGGTCCAGTGGACCGCGCTGCCGGGAGAAGATACGTCCATCCTCCGAAGGAGCGGAATGCCGGGGTCGAAAACAAGGACCGAGCGAGCGTATCCACCGGCGATCTTGGCCTGGCGGGAGAGCACCGTCCGGCGTGACTCCTTCCGCAACGACCACCCGCGAACGTTCTTCAGCCCATCGTAGAAGGTGGCAAGGTCCTTTGGCTCCAGCAGATTCCGCATCATGTCGTCCATCTGCCCCAAAGCGGTCAACATCCGGGCGACCCTGGGCGCGGTCGGCGAGAGCGGGCGGGTCAGTCGCTCGTTTGCGTACGCGTCGTACGCCACCATCCGGCTCGGGCCGAAGAAGAAAGTCCGATCGCTGCGATCGACGCCGAGCGATTTCGGCTGGCGTACACGCAACAGAACGGCTTTTCCATCGACTGCGAGCACGTAGTCCGTGTTGTGCACGTGTCCCTCGAACGTGGCGGTCAGGGTCACGTGAGCGCGGAACCTCCCTAGCGCCGAATGGGCGGCCAGCGATGATTTGAGAATGTCGGTCGGCGCGGCGCCAAGGGCTCCTAAGAAAAACATCGGCCTAAAGACGTTACCTTGCCGCCCGAACGTGCGAGTCCTGGGCCGGGTAAACCGTATCGGATTCCCGGTCGTCAATAACAGATATGAGATTAAGCCATGCATCCGCTTTCGCTGTCCTTGCTCTCGGGGTGGCAGCCAGCGCTCCCGCGCAATTCAGCAAGCCGAGCGCGGCGCAGCAACTTCAACTCGGCAAACAGGCGGCGAGAGAGCTTCGCAGCAAGGAGCGCGTCTTGCCCGCTGGCGACCCCCGCGTGGAGGTGGTGCGAAGGGTCGGACGACGCCTCTTGGCGGCGATGGCGGATCGAACTTCCCCTTGGGAGTACTCGTTCGACGTGATCGACTCGAATCAGATCAACGCCTTTGCACTTCCGGGCGGCCCGACTTTCGTCTACACCGGCCTCCTGAGCCACCTCAAATCCGAGGACGAGCTTGCGGGAGTCATGGGCCACGAGCTGACCCACGTTCGGAAGGAGCACTGGGCGTACGCTTACCGGGACCAGCAGCGAAACAATGCTTTGCTTACCCTCGGCGCCCTCGTTTTTCGTCCTAGCCGGGGCGTGTTGGATGCGGCCGGTCTCGGATCGACGCTCCTCCTTGACCTGCCATTCTCGCGCAGACATGAGACGGAAGCAGACCAAGGTGGGATGGACCTGATGGTGCGGGCCGGTTACAACCCGCAGGGAATGGTCGACGTCTTCCAAATGCTCAATGAAACTTCAAAAGGGGGCCGCCCGCCCGAGTTCTTGAGCGACCACCCGTCGGACAGTAAACGGATTCGACGGATGCAGGAGCAAGCGAACAGCATGAACCGGAACTTCGCCCCGCAACGCCCGCTGTACTTCCGCAACGGCGGCTAGGCTCGGCCCATGAAAGACGGGGGCGTCAACCTTTGCGCCCCTGCGCCTCGGAGCGTTCGCCCAGCCATACTTAGGGAGTGAAGCCGCTGGCCAAATCAGTGACGGGCGTGACCGCGTCCGGCATCCGACGATTTTTCGATCTCGCCGCCCAGGTTGAAGGGCTCCTCTCGCTCGGCGTCGGGGAACCTCGCTACCCGGCTCCTGCCTCCGCGAAGCAAGCCGCCATCGAGGCGATTCAGTCGGACGTGGACGGCTACACCTCCAACTTTGGCCGGATCACCCTTCGCCAGGGAATCGCCGATAACCTTCGCCGGCGATACGGAGTCGGCTACGACCCCGCGAATCAGGTGCTCGTGACGACTGGTGTCTCCGAGGGGATCGACCTCGCCATCCGCGCCGTCCTCGAGCCCGGCGACGAGGTGATCTTCTTCGAGCCGACCTATGTTTCCTACGGGCCGGTCGTCACGTTCTCCGGAGGCAAGGCGATTGCGATTCCGACCCGTCCCGAGAACGCCTTTGCCCCCGACCCGGATACCGTTCGAGCCACCATCACCTCGCGGACGAAGGCGATCATCCTCGGATTTCCTTGCAACCCCACGGGGGCCGTTCCTCCGCGAGAGGTCTTTGAGGAGATCGTACAGATCGCTATCCAAAACGATTTGTGGATCATTTCCGACGAGATCTACGACTGTTTGGTGTTCGAAGGAGAGCACACCTGCCTCGCTTCCCTACCGGGCGCTTACGAGCGAACGATCCTTCTCGGCGGATTCTCCAAGAACTTTGCCATGACCGGCTGGCGGATCGGCTATGCCTGCGCCACCCCGGACGTGATCGAGGTGATGATGAAAATCCATCAGTACACCGCTCTCTGCGCGCCCACCATCAGCCAGGTCGGATGCGAGGGCGCACTCCGAGAAGCGGAAACGTACGTTCCGGAAATGATCCGGGCGATGGATGCCAAGCGTCGCTACTTCGTCGGCCAAATGCGCGAGGCGGGTCTCAACTGCCAAATGCCGCAAGGATCTTTCTTTGCTTTCTGCGATATCTCCGCCTCGGGGCTCGATTCGGAGACGTACACGGAAAGGCTTCTCAAGGAGCAGAAAGTGTTGGTGGTACCGGGGACGGCCTTCACCGGATGGTCTGGGGACGAGACGACCGGCCGCACCCACGTACGCTGCTGCTATGCGATCCCGGATGAGGATTTGCAAGAAGCTTGCCGGCGGATCAAGACGTTCCTTAGCTCGCGGTAGCCATGCGGATCATGCGAGGCGCGATGTGGGGTCTCCTTGCGCTCGCCTCACTCGGTCTGCTCTCGACCTTCGTTGTCGAAAGCGGCGTATCCGGCCGCGCCGTCGAAGTGCAGCCGATTGAGCGGGATCCGCGTTCCGATACCGGCTGGCGTCTCGTGGGGCCGCCGACGTCGCTTATGAACGTGCCCGAAAAGGCGTTTGTCACCCACGGCGCGCCCGGTGTTCCCCCACAAGTAGATGCCGCGGTTGTAAGAAACACGCCCGGCGTCGTTCCATTGTCTGAGATCCTCGGAACGCTACACATCGCTCGAATCGGCGCTCTCGCCGCCATGTTCCTGATGGCTCTGGGGCTACTTACCCTAACCCGGTTCGTCCTCCGACCTGCCGAATAACGAATAGGAGGGCCCTGGGCTGGCGCCTATAACACGGAAATATTGCCGCTCGGGTGATCGTCGAAAACTCGGACTACGGCTCCGGCCGCGCGTAGCGCCTCCGCGAACTCTCCAAGTTCATCTTCATGAACGATTTGGCCGGCTCGAATGTCGAGCCCGCCTCCGATGATCGCGTCCAGTACTACGCGCAGACGATCCCCTCTCCCCTTCTCGGCATCGCCTGCGCGGTCGAATCGTACACCCATGCTTTACATCTCGGGGGCTCGACCGGCCGACTGCTCTCCCCAGAGCCGCCAGGGAGCACCCCGATAGATGCATATTATCACATCTTGCGGTCAGGACCGCAAGATGTCGAGATTTTTCCATCAATCCGGAACAATTCCCGCTCAAAACGTGAAAAGTTTGCCAGCAAATTTACTGGCTCATTCTTCGTTAACCGGGGTTAAATCGCCAAAATCCAGTTTGCCTGTACCTGGGCCGTTTCGGCGGTTCAGCTTGGGGCCAAGGGCTAATGGTCATTGACAATTACTTTGTCTAATTTCACCCGTAGCCCGTGGCTTTAGCCGCGGTTCAAGGCTTTACCGGGGATAAATCCCCGGGCTACGGGTGAACCTGTTTTGTCAATCTATTTAATTGATGACCATCAACCCCCGGCTCCGGGACGGATCACATGGCGGCGGTAAGTCTAGAAGGCCATGCCTTCGTAGTCACGGATCAGGCCCACGATCTTGCCGATAATGCGGGCGTCTTCCTGCGTTACGGGAATGGGCAGGTATGCCGGATTGCTTGGCATCAGTTTGACGCCGTCGCTGGCGAAGTTGATGCGTTTCACCGTCGCCTCGTCTCCGAGCAGCGCGGCCACCAATTCTCCATGGTTAGCCGTCTGCTGCGGCTTCACCACCACGAGGTCTCGAGGCATGATCCCTTCGCCGGTCATAGAGTCGCCTTTGATCCGCAGAAGGAAGGCTCCTTCCACGTTGCGAACCATCTCGCTCGGGACCGGGATCATATCTTCGACATGCTCCTGGGCCTGAATGGGCGCGCCGGCGGCGATTACGCCGAGTAGCGGCAGCATCGTCGATCGGTTCGTCGGCTGAAACGACGGGTGGATGACCTTGATGGAGCGCGGCGTATTCGAGCGGGAAATATATCCTTTCCGCTCCAGGGCGTCGAGGTGAACGGTGACTCCCCGCAAAGATCCGATTTCAAAATCTCGGCCGATCTCTCGGATCGAGGGTGGATATCCCTCATTCTGCACGTAGTCAAGAATGTACTGCAGGATGAGCTGCTGCCGTTTTGTTAGTCCTTTCGCCATTACTCTCCAATCGGAGGTTCCGCCCCGTCGGCGGCACCGGTAGACATATTATACGACTAATATGTCTACTAGTCAACCTGTAAAGTGTAATCGGGATGAAAGCGGCTCTCCATGCCATACTACAACGCTTTTAGCGACCTTTGGTGACCTCGGTGTCGATCTCAACATTCCAAGAAAACTATTCAAAGGCGGATGCGGCATGGGCATCCTCCTCGCATGCGCTGCCGTGATGATCGGCGGCATGTTTTACACGTGGTCGATGAACCACAACAACTCCGGCAACGGCTCAAACCGCGTCAGTAAAGTCGCCTTGCAAGTCGCCGGCAATCCCGTCGAGGATCGTCTGCTCGCCGACGCGATCAGCCAGCAGGCCAAAGGAGCGATCTCCGAGGGCGGCGATCCGGCCTTGAGCGAAATTGAGGCGACTCGGGCGGCGTTCAACAGCCTATTGGACTCGGCCGCCCAAAGCGGCCTCGTCCAGAAGCTCGGCATCAAGACCGACGACGCTACCCTTCTCGCGGACCTCAAGAAGAAGCTGGAAGACGACATCCTAAACGAGCGGCTCCAATTGATGGGACGCGGCCAGCTCAAGCCGAATGCGACGGACGCCGATTTTGAAAAGGTGCTCGGCCGGCCATTGGCACAGATCCGCGCGGATGCCGACAAGCGGAATAAGGAGATGGTGTCGACCCCCGAGGGACGCCGGACCGCCGTGCTGACGCTCGCGCCTACGCTTCTCACCGACTACTACAAGAACGTCACGAAGCCGACGGACCAGGAGGTCAAGGACAGCTACAACCAGTACCAGTTCAAGCGCGTCCTCGTGCAGCCGCCGCTCGCAAACAAGCCTTCGATCGACGATCGGATTAAAGCCGCTCAGGCCGATATCGCCAAGAACGTTCCGTTCGAGCAGGTGATCGACAAGTATTCCGACGAACACCCGTTCACCGGGAAAAAAGCGCGCGACACCACGATTCCGATGCTCCAGAGCGAGCTCTCGATGAACCCGGCATACAAGCCGCTGCTCGGGCTCAAGCCCGGCCAAGTTAGCCCGGTAATCACGGTTCCGGAAGGGAAGGCGATCTACAAGCTTCTCTCGGTCAAGAGCAACCTTCCGAACGATTTCGAGAAGAACAAGGAGCGGTATCGGCAGACCTACGTCGCCACCGCCGCCAGCCAGAAACAGATGGCAGACCTGGCGGAATACAAGAAGACCCCCGGTCTGATCGTCTTCAAGAGCCCGCCACTCAAGGCGTTCTACGACTTTATGCAGGCGACCGACAATTCGGCGGCCGCGGACGGCAAGTCGGAAGTCGACCGAGTGCGGGCGGCGTACGACGAGGCGGTTCAAGCGGAAGCTAAGAGCGACGGATTCAACACCCGTCCCGCCGTTCTCGCTCGCTACGCGGCAAGCAATTACCTCTGGGGAGCCCCCGGCTCCGATAAGGCGAAGCTAAGGCCCGAGCGGATCGACACGCTTCAGGCGGTGCTTCAAGATTCCGAGAGCTTCCAGGCTCGCAAGGACCTCTTCGACCTCTATATGGAAGAGAAGAAGTACGACGAAGCTTTCGGCCAGCTCCTGGAGGCGGCGAAGAACAACACCTCGTACGACCGAGCCGGTTTCCAGCGGTTCAACGACGTGCGAGACATGCTGAGCCGCCTGCAAAAGGCGAACGGCATCAAGCCGGAGCAGGTCAAGCAGGTCGAAGCCGCCCAGCTCGATTGGAGCCGCGCCCGCGCCGAGAACGACAAGATGATGGAAGAGCAACGCAAGGAGCAGGCGAAGGCGGCGGCCGAGCAGCAAGCGTTGGAGGCCAAAGACAAGGCCGAAATGGCAAAGGCGATGAAAGCCGCCGAGAAGACGAAGGGGGGCAAGGCGCCGGCGGGCAAGCCGGGCGCTTCGACGACTCCTGGGACGACGCCCGCCCCCGGATCGTCGGTCAAATCGGGCGGCATCACGGCCACGATCGTTCCGCCCAAGACGGGCGCGCCGAAGAAATGAGCGAAACGGGGCGGCTGACGCTGGTCGCCACCCCGATCGGCAACCTTGCCGACCTATCTCCCCGAGCGATCGAAGCGCTTGGGGAGGCCGACATTTGGTTCGTGGAGGACACCCGCGTCAGCGGAAAGCTCGCCTCTCACCTCGGCCTTAAAAAGCCGATGCGGGTGCTGAACGATCACACCTCGCCAAATCAGATCGAACGATACGCCCAAGAGCTTCGGAACGGGGCCAATGCCGCCCTTGTCACGGATGGCGGAGCTCCGGCGGTTAGCGATCCGGGAGCGATCCTAACCAATCTCTGCCACGAACACGGTGTCGCGGTAGCCGGCATTCCCGGCCCGAGCGCGCCCGTGCTCGCCCTTATGCTCAGCGGCTTTTTCGCCCAACGGTTCGCGTTTCTCGGATTCTTGGGCCGTAAGTCGGGCGCGATCCGCGGCGAGCTCGCCGCCTTCGCCGATTCGCCGCTCACTCTCGTCCTCTTCGAATCTTCCCACCGGCTCGAGCCGTTGCTCGCCACCGCTCACGAAGCGCTCGGCCCCCGCCGCTACGCCATTTGCCGCGAGCTGACGAAACTGCACGAGCAGGTCTACCGGGAAACCCTTCCCCATATCCCCGACGAATCCGCCGTCCCCCGCAAAGGGGAGTTCACGATCGTCATCGAAGGGCGCCGCAAACGAGATCTAGATTAACGTGGCACTGGCATCTTGCCAGTGGGTCCCAAGGGCATCCTGCCCCTGGCCCTTTTCACACGACCAGGATGGTCGTGATGCACATGGGCTGGAAGCCCATGCCACTTAGGTGCTTTCCTGAACCACATATTCCGACCGAACCGTCGGTGGCTGCCGCAGAGTCGCGATGACGGTGCAGTACTTCGTGTCGCTAAGCTCGACCGCCTTCGCGACCGCGTCCGGATCGAGCCCCTCGCCGACTAACACGTGCCGAACCGTAATCGAGAGAATGGGGCGCGGCCAAGTTCCGGGTGGGTCGCGCTGCCACTCCACCTCGATCCGATACCCGTTGACCTTTTGACGTTTCTTTTCGAGGATCCCGATCACATCCATCGCGCTGCAAGCGGCTGCCGAAGCTAAGAACGCCTCCACGGGCGACGGCCCTTTCCCCTCTCCCCCAAACTCGGGGATCGCATCCATCACAAATCGGTTTCCACTCGGCGGATCCGCCTCGAACGCCATCCCGCCCTGCCAATTCACGACCAACATCTAATTTGGAACGTTACCCCCCACCAGAAACTAAGGCGCGTCGAAACGCGGATACGAGCGTGCAAGCATCGGCGGGGCCGCCGACGCTACGATCAAAGGTGGAGTTTCTATGATCCGCCACGAAGTCACCATCGCTTCCCCGCTGGCGGTTCCCGCCGCCCGCAGCTCGTTGATCGCGTGGAGCCAAGCGATCGGGTACCGGCTCGTGTCGCCGGCCTTCCTTTCTTCGATTCAAATGGAGCGCGGCTCCCTGATGGGAAATATGGGTTCGCTCGGGCCGAAGACCTGGAGCGTCAAGTTTCATGCCACGTTTCAACCGGCCGAGACTGGCTGCATGGTCACGCTCGAGTGGGTCATCAGCACCTTTGGGCAGATCGGCACTCGCAACGACATCGAGTTCTGGCGTAAAGAGGTCGCTTGGGCCATGGAGGCGTCCCAGGGGCATGTACTAGACGTGCCCGCTCATACCAAGGCGGCAAGCCAGGCCTATAACGGCAACGTTTGGCGCGCGCTGGCGCTCACCGGCGCCATCTTACTTCCGTTGTTCGGCGTCGCGGTCGTTACCGAGTCCATCCTCCTCAGCTTTCTCGCCGCGATCGTCGGTGGGACCGCGGCCGGCTTTGCTTTCCGCGCGCCCCGTTCTCTTAGCACCTTGAACCCTCCCGAAAACGAATCGTCCTAGCGTCGCCGGGAGAGCCGATCCAAGGGTCCGGGGGCGTTCGAGCGGGAAAAAACAGAACCCGTAAAAACACCTGGCGGGTGCCGGGCGGAATTATAGTAGAACTATGTCTACTATGGAGAACAGCCGCGCCTCCCATACGACCGATTCGATCCTTATCCGGCGAGAATGCTTTGCCATCTTCCGAAGCGCCGAGCTGACCGCTCGCCAAGCCTCGGTGGTGGCACAACGTCTAGACGGATTGACGTTTGACGAGATCGGAGCCGCCCGAGGTCACACAAAACAAGGTGCTCACCGCATTTTTTGCCAAGCACTCAAGAAGATTGGCCATGCTCGAACCGTCTATCCGTACACTGGCCTTAGCGAGGTGTACCGCGGCGAGATCGGAAGAGTCTCGTAACGGCGCCTTGGTAGAATGCTGTGCGGACTAGACATCCGTCGCAGAGAACCGGGCCACCGAGGAGCACGACGACCGAATGGTTTCATGCAAGCAATGCCAAACGCCGAATAGCCTTGACAGCACTTTTTGCAAGCGCTGTGGGACAGCCATCTCCGATATCGAACTTCAAGAGGCGCAAGCCAAGCTTGAAAAGCTCGTCGAAGAAGGAAATACCTTGTTCAACCAGGGCCGGATCGATGAAGCGCTCGCGGTTGCCGAAGCGGCGAACATCTCCAACCCCTCCAGCATTTCCGCGCTTTCGCTCAAGACGCTCTGTCACGAGCGGCGCGGCGAGATCGCGGAAGCGCTCGAGTGCGCCGACCGGCTCGTAGAGCTGAATCCGGGTTCCGACTTCGACCGGATCCGCCGCGCGTCGCTTCGACAAAAGCTTCAAACGGACCTTTACGTTCCCGCCGCTCCCGACCGACGCCTTGCTGCCATCGGTGGCGCGGCGGCCGTCGTCCTGATGCTCTGCATCGGCGCCTTCGTCGCCAAGGTCGGCGCCAATTCGCCCCCCCGGACGGCGATGAACTCGACCGCCAGTCCTCAGGGGGTCCAGGAACCAAACCAATTAACCGGAACAGGCGTTCAGAATCCGTCTAATAACCCGGTCGTGGGAACCACCGGCGGGACCGGTGAGACAAATTCCGGAACCTCCACGGTGACTCCTGGCTCCGTTGGCCCCCTGAAAAATGGCCGTGAGCAGCAAACCGAAGCGACGCCTCCTACAATCTCCACCGAAAACCTCGGACTTCCTCATAGCAGTGGCCCCACCCTCCCCGCCGTCGGGTCGGAAGAAAGCAGCGTGAAACCGGTCGATCCCAAGGATCTCCGCGTGGAAACCTCGGGACCAGCGGTGCCGACGCCTACGTCGAACAATGTGAAGACCGACCAGAACGATCCACCGGTAGACAAACACATTGGCGAAGAGCCACCGAAGGCAAAGGCGCTCGAGGACCAGGGCGTGTACCAAATCAACGTCCGTCCCGGAACCAGCCGCCCACCTAACCGAACGAATGCAGGCGCGGAGCCGGTTGGCGTCACCGGACTAGAGGCGCTGGTGCGAGTAGGAAGCCAGCAGTTCCAGCTAGGCAATTACGCGGGAGCGGCGAAGTCTTACGAGCAAGCCGTCCGCGGTGGGGGCGATGGGGTGATCCTCAACCGCCGCCTTGCCCAGGCGTACGAGCGGTTGGGCCGGACGAGCGACGCCTCCGACGCCTATCGCCGATGCATCTCCGCTATCGATTCGGCGCTGGCTTCGGGTCGAGGCAATCGCGACAACCTGAGCAACACCCGCAGTCTGTGCGAACAGGCGCTGAAGGTTCTCCAGGGTGGGTAACAACACGCTAACCAAACTCGCAGCCCTATCTCTTTTCGCGATA
Source organism: Fimbriimonas ginsengisoli Gsoil 348 (assembly GCF_000724625.1). Lineage (GTDB taxonomy): Bacteria > Armatimonadota > Fimbriimonadia > Fimbriimonadales > Fimbriimonadaceae > Fimbriimonas > Fimbriimonas ginsengisoli. Next base: position 254,746 of record NZ_CP007139.1, read on the forward strand.
CTGGCGGTCCCCGCTTTAGCGGTGCCGCGAATTCTCGTCGCCCAATCGCTGGCGCCCGCGACGCGCGACGGAGATCCAAACGTTCCGATCGCGAACTACATCGGGCAAGAGATCGACGACGGCGGCAAGCTCACGCCGGTCATCTGGAGCATGAGCGATCCGATCTTCCGCGAAGCCGCGCTTGGCGGGAAGCTCAAAGACATCCCCGACCATCCGAAGCTCGCCGACGCGCTGAGCTTTGCCCGCGTCGTAGGCGCGGACTACGTCCTCATTTGCGAGGCGGTTAAGTCCGGCAAAGAGGTCAAGTCGTCCGCACGCCTTTACCGGGGCACGAAGGAGATTTGGAAGGGGAGCGAATCGATGGGCGCGTCGCAAAACGGAACCGCCGATCCATTCTCATCCGCTCAATCGACCGCACGCACCATCGTCATCAAGATGTCCGCGGCCGCCCTTAAGGAGCTCACCGTTCAGGCGAAGGTGGTCACTCCCGAACCAGGCCGGGGCCAAGCTCCGGTGCCGACCACCGTCACGCCTCCTCCGGTGGCTAAATCGGATAATTCCCAGCTCAAGATCGACCTTCAAGAGTTTCTGAAAGATAAGCACTATGCGAGCGCAGTCTCGCTTCTTCGCGACGCCATCGACGCGGAGCCGTTCGACCCCGAGCGGCGCATGATGCTGGTCGACCTGCTCAAGGACCGGGACCCCGCCGCCGCCGCCGAGGAAGCCCGCCGAGCCGAAACCCTGATTCCGGACAAGCCCGAATTCCGCGTCGCCGCCGCCCGCGCGTTTATGAGTGCGGGCAAAACGAAAGAAGCGCTCGAGGAGCTTAACGAGGCGATCGCCCGCGCTCCCGAGGCGACCGCGACCCGGTTGCTCCTTGCCGAGCTCGCGCTTAGCGACGGCCAACCGGAAAAAGCGCTTCCCCACCTCGACGAGGCGATCAAGAACGAGCCTACCGCTGAAGCGTATTTTCTCCGGTCGCTCTGCAGAGCCATGCTCGGAGGAGCGGACGGCGTCAAGCTCGACCTGGCCTCAATGGACAAGGCGAGTCCGGTGAAGTCTCCGGCCGACCTCGAACGAAGATACAAGATTGCGATTCCGAACCTGGACAAACTACTCCTTAAAAGTTTCGAGCAGGTTCGAGATTTGACCCAGCACGCCATCGTAAAGCCGAAAGATACCGACGTTCAAGACACCTTGGAGACGCTCCAACGCCTTACCGGCGCCCGGTTGGTGTTCCTTCAGGGGCTGGCCGTCCCGCCCGATTTTCAAAAGCTTCACGACCGCTGGCTTTTGTCTTACAAATTGCTGGCTCAGGCCCTGTCCGACCTGAAGACATTCACCGGAGGCGATGCCGACGCGCTCACCGACGCGAGAATGAACCTGGGGGAAGCGATCAAGCAAGCTACCCAAGCCCGAAGCGCCTCTGCCGGCTGAAACCGACCCATCAAACGCAAACCGCCCCCGCTTTTTAGGACGGAGGCGGCGGGTCTTTCTCCGGTGGTTAACCTTTGAATGTCCCTGAGGGAAGGAGGATATGCGTCACCTTTTAAGACGCCGACTTTCAATTCCCCGTTCCCGGAAGTATTAACTTTCGTTCGGGGTAAAGCGTCAACGCCAAGGTATCGTCTTTCCCATGTCCGACACCCTCCTTCGCACTCCGCTTTATGACAAGCACGTTGAAGCCGGAGGCCGAATGGTCCCGTTCGCCGGCTACTCGATGCCCGTTCAATACGCGAGCATCATCGCCGAATCCAAGGCGGTGCGTGAGGGGGCCGGGATGTTCGATGTGAGCCATATGGCGCGGCTCACCTTGCGCGGCGACAAGGTTCTCCAGTTTCTGGAGCGCGTCACCTCGAACGACGTCGCCAAGCTCCAAGACGGAGCCGGCCAATATTCCCTACTTCCCAACGAGCAGGGCGGGACCGTGGACGACATCATCGTCTATCGGATCTCGGACACCGAATTTCGCATGGTCGTGAACGCCGACAACCACGCGAAGGACGTTGCCTGGCTCCGCGCCCACAACGAGGAAGGGGTGGAGATCACCGACCAAACCGACGAGACGGCGATGATCGCGGTGCAGGGGCCGACGGCGGTAGAGACCCTCGCCGGGATCAGCGATGTGCCCGATCTCCTCCGCACCGCCCCCGCTTTCGGCATCGTGGAAGGACGGATCGGCGGGGTTCAGTGCTTCTCCGCGCGCTCCGGCTATACCGGCGAGGATGGCTACGAGCTGATCTGCGCCGCCAGTGACGCGACCAGGCTCTGGGACGCCCTTCTGGCGGCCGGAGTCGCCGCTTGCGGGCTCGGAGCCCGAGACACCCTGCGCGTAGAAGCGGGACTTCCCCTCTACGGACACGAGCTCCGGGACGATGTCAGCCCGATCGCCGCCGGCCTCGGTTGGGTTATCAGTAAAACCAAGAGCTTCATCGGCAGCGACCCGGTCAACGCGGCCCGCGCCAACGGCACCCCGCGCAAGCTCCTCGGCGTCCGCCTCGAAACCAAGCGCCTGATTACGCCCGGTATGAAGGTGCTGGTCGACGGCCGAGAAGTCGGCGAGGTCACCAGCGGCGTCGTTTCGCCCCTTCTCGACCGCGGTATCGCCTTCGCGCTCATCGACAGCTCGCTCAAGCCCGAGGTCCCCTGCGCCATTGACGTTCGGGGCAAACAGGAACCCGGCACCATCGTCAACAAGCGCTTCTTCGTCCGGAAGAAAGCCTAGCTCAGAGTCCCTACGACGAAGTCGTGTAGCCGCAGGTTGGCTCGTACCGGGCCTGGTGTACCTTCGGTACACCAGATCATCGGCGGGGACGCCGGCGCTACACTTGAACAACTTGGAATCGCCAGAGTCAAAGCCTTCCGTGAGCCTTCCCCAAGAGCCAGCGAGCCCACCGGCCAGATCGACCTGGTCGTTCCGATTGATGTCGGTTGCCGGCATCCCGATTCGTATCCACTTCACGTTCGTTCTCTTCCTCGTTTGGATTGCGACGATCGGAAGTGGGTTCCTGTGGACCGGGCTCGTTCTCGCCGTCTTCGCGTGCGTCTTGCTGCACGAGCTCGGCCACGCGCTGGTAGCGCGCCGGTTCGGGATCGAGACGCGCGACATCACTCTCTATCCGATCGGCGGCGTGGCGATGCTCGACGGCCGTCCCCGCCCTCGGCAGGAACTATGGATCTCGTTGGCCGGGCCAATGGTGAACGTCGTTCTCGCCATCATCCTTGCGCTCGTCCTACTCATCCGGGACGGCGCCCTTCCGAGCTTCAGCCTCAGTCTTAACGGCAGCTCGTTCTTGGGTGCGCTCTTCGTGGCGAACGTCTCGCTGGCGATCTTCAATATGATCCCTGCCTTCCCGATGGACGGTGGCCGGGTCCTGCGCGGCTCACTGGCACTTGCGATGCCGGAAACCCGCGCGACCCAAATCGCCGGTACGATCGGGCAAGGGCTGGCCATCCTCATCGGCCTTTGGGGCATCCTGCATCAAAGCCCCATCCTCGTGCTTGTGGCATTCTTCGTCTTTCTTGGAGCGGGCCAAGAGGTGAGCGCGACGATCACGCGTTCTTTCCTGGCCGGCCACGCCCTTCACGATGCGATGCAGAAGCGATACCGCACCATCAACAGTGGGGCGACTCTGGAAGCGGCGGCGCGGATGCTCATCGAAGGCTCGCAACACGACTTTCCCGTAGTGGCCGGCGACGAGGGGGAGGTGATCGGCGTTCTCACCCGCAACGCCATCGCCCACGGACTGGCTACCGAGGGCCCCACCGGCTACGTGGCTGCCCATATGCGCCGAGAGTACAAGACCGCCCACCCAAACGCCCCTCTGGAGGCGGCGATCGAAATGTTCTCCCAGGAAGATCCCTCGCCGATCATCGTCCTCGACGACGGGCAAATGGTCGGCATGGTCACTCAGGACAATCTGAGCGAGTTCATCATGCTCGAGCACGCCCGTCAACAAGGGACGCGATCCTATGGATACACCGGCTGACGATGCCGGCTCACCAGAGCCGGTACCCTTTAGGGAATGTCCGTTCGAGTCCGATTTGCTCCGAGCCCAACCGGGATGCTGCACGTAGGCGCATTGCGCACCGTGCTGTTCGACCACCTGTTCGCTAAACACCTCGGCGGCCAGCACATCCTGCGGATCGAAGACACGGACCGGACGCGATACAACGAGGAGAGCGAGCGTGAGTTTGTCGAGACCCTCCATTGGGTCGGGATCGACTTCGACGAGGGCCCCCACGTCGGCGGCCCGCACGCCCCGTACCGCCAAAGCGAGCGAAAGGAGGCCGGCATCTACGCCGAGCAGATCCAGATTCTGCTCGCGAACGGTCACGCCTATAAGGCGTTCGAGACGCCTGAAGAGCTCGACGAGATGCGCGAGTACCAAAAGATCAATAAGCTCTCGACCGGCTACTACGGGGGCAAATGGCGCGACGCCACGCCCGAGCAAGTCTCGGAGGCGGAGGCGAGCGGAAAGCCGTACGTGATCCGGCAGCGGATGCCGCGCGACGTCAAGATCGTCACCCAAGACGCCATTCGCGGGCGGGTCGAGGTCGACTCGAACCTGCTCACCGATCCGGTCCTCATCAAGGCCGACGGTATGCCGACTTACCACTTCGCGGCGATGGTCGACGACCACCTGATGAAGATCACCCACGTTCTGCGGGGGGACGAGTGGCTGCCGAGCTTCCCGATGCACTGGACCCTTTACGAGCAATTCGGTTGGGAGAAGCCGGTCTTCGTCCACTGCCCGGTGATCGTCGGAACCGACGGCAAGAAGCTCTCTAAGCGCCACGGCGCCACCCGGGTGCTGGATTATGGCGCTCAGGGGTACACGAAGGACGCGCTCAAGAACTTCATCGCGCTCATCGGCTGGTCCCCCGGCGACGAGCGCGAGGTGATGACCGAAGCAGAGCTAATCGAGGCGTTTTCGCTCGACGGTATGCAGCCTTCGCCCGGCCAGTTCGACATCGAGAAGCTTCGATGGCTCAACGGACACCGGATTCGCAAGATGGATCCGAACGACCTGCTGGACGCCCTCCTCTCGTTCGCGCGGGACCCTTACACCGAGAGCTATTGGGCGACCTTCGTGGACGAGAACCCGGTTCCAAACAAGCCGCCGATCGACGGTAAGGAGATTCTCCGCAAGCTCAAGCTGATCTCCGACACCGCAACCAACGACCGACCTTACGTGCTGGCCGCTCTCAAAGAGGAGCAGCAGCGGGTGCAAACGCTCGCCGATTTCGGAGAGGCGATGGAGTTTTTCCTGGTGGAAGAGCCCGAGATGGACGAGAAGGCGATCGCCAAGTGGTTCAAGGAGCCCCATGTACCCGAGTTGTTCGACTGGATCTTGGCCAAGCTCGACGAGTCCAGAGTCGAGACGGCGGAGCATTACGAGACAATCGTGAAAGCTTTCCAAAGCCACAAAGGGCTCGAGAAACTCGGCCCGGTGGTCCACCCCACGCGGGTCGCCTTGACCGGCAAAACCGCCGGCCCCGGTCTCTTCGAGCTAATGGCCGTCCTCGGCCATGACCGTATCGAGCGGCGAATCCGCCGTGCCCAGGGGATGCTGTGAAGGACCGCTGCTCTCCAGAGCGGCTTTCGCAGGAGCGGCTTCCAGATGCCGCTCTGAAGAGCAGCGGTTCTGGGGAGGATCAATGATCCGCATCCTTGACACCACGACCCACGACGACGTTCTGCAAATCCTCCGTCAACGGTCGGTCCACCGAGACGACCAGACCGAGAGCGTCGTGAAGCAGATCATCGCCGACGTCCGTCAACGCGGCGACGCCGCGCTGCTAGAGAATGCGCGCCGGTTCGATGCGCAGGGGTTAGAGTCTCTGGTGGTGAGCGAAGAGGAGATCGCGTCTGCCGTAGTGCCTGCTCATCATGAGCTAGCGATACGTACGGCATACGAGAGGGTGCTTGGGTTCCACCAGACCCAACTCGCCCGGATCACCGAGGGTTGGATCGGATCGAAAAATCAGTTTCGTTGGTCGAAGGGCGATGATCCAGGGATCGGCCAGCGGCTATTGCCGGTTAGTTCGGCGGGGGTCTACGTACCGGGTGGCAACGCCACTTATCCCAGCTCGGTCATCATGAACGCCGCTCCCGGATTCGCGGCAAACGTTTCCGACATCGCGGTGACCACCCCGGCGCGAGCCGACGGCACCCTGGCCGATTCCGTCCTCCTGGCGCTTCGAACCGTGGGAGTAAAGCGCGCCTACAAGATCGGCGGAGCGGCCGCGATCGCCGCGCTTGCGCTCGGAACCGAGACGATCAAGCGAGTCGACAAGATCGTAGGCCCCGGCAACCGGTTCGTCAATGAGGCAAAGCACCAACTCTGGGGCCAAGTCGGCTTAGACGGCTATGCCGGACCGAGCGAGGTGTGCGTCCTGGCCGACGATGCGGCGGACCCCAGGTTTGCCGCCGCCGACCTCCTGACCCAGATCGAGCACGCGCCGGACAACGCCGGATTCCTCGTCACCCTAAGTCGGGCGAAGCTGGATCAAATCCTTCAAGAAGCGGAGGCGCAGCTCAAAGGGGCTCCGAGGGAAGCGACGATGCGCCAGGCACTAAGGGAACAGAGTCTCGCCATCGTGGCCCGAGACTTGACGGAGGCGCTGGATCTCGTGAACGAGATCGCTCCCGAGCATTTGACCCTCGCCGTCAAAGATCCGGCCGCCGCGATGGAAGGGGTGCAAAACGCGGGCTGCATCTTGCTCGGCGAACAGACGCCGGAGAGCGCGGGCGATTTCTGCCTTGGCGCCTCGCACACGCTCCCCACCAGCGGGGCTGCCCGCTGGCAGAGTCCGGTCAACGTCCTAGATTTCTTGAAGCTCCAAAGTGTTGCGAGGCTCTCTTCGGAAGCGCTTCAACCGCTCATCCCGGTTATTGAGGCATTCGGCGAGATGGAAGGATTTCCCACCCACGGGTTCGGAGCGTCGATCCGACGGACGTAAGCGGCCTTGGCTACTTCTTTCCAGTGGCGCCCGGCTTCCCTTTTAGGCTTCCCCTCTCCGGTGCATCCGGTCCTCCGCCTAGATTGACACCTTCTTTCTCTTTAACCGGAGGCGGTGAAGAAGCGTACTTGTCGGGTTCGGACGCGGCGGTGCCGCCGGAACATCCGGCAACCAGGGCGGTCGCCAGAACCGGAAGAACTAAGTTCAAAACGATCTTTTTCATATCGGTAATTTCTAATCGACGTGTCGGCAATCTCGTAACGGAATAACCGAGCACGAATAGGCGGCAAAGTGAGTTCCCTAAAGGCATTGAGAACATGCCTCTAGGGAAATACCACGGGCAGCCAAATTGCCCGTGGTAAGACGATCGCCAACGCATCCGGAATTTGTCTAGAGATCCGGAACCCAGTATGGGTAGTAGTTGCTAGCGTTGGTACTGGAATTAATCGCCCATGTCCCACCGCCGGGAACGGGAGTGCACCGCTCGGCTTGCGTGAACTTCAGCGCCTTGCTGTGCCCGTCCATGAAGGCGAAGACCGCGAAACCCTGATAGTTAGGGTTCAACGTCGCCCGAAGGTTGGGGTCGCCGCTGTAACCTCCGGATTTGCCGTTGTGAACGTATCTCGTCCACCCTTCGGCGCCGCTGGACCAGCAGGGGCTGTTCGGCATGGAAGGCCACACCGCGCCGTTTCCGAGTCCGTTGCTGACCGAAACTCCCCAGTCCCAGGCGCTTTCCGCAACGAACATAAAGACCTCGGCCGGGCGGGCCACCTGACCGAGCCGTCCGCGAGGGCCGCCCGGGCGCTGATTAAAGCCGGTGGTACCGCGAGGGCCGTAGTCGATGGCTAGCATGTTGATCGCCATCTGCCCCATGGTGTTGTAGTAATACGGCTCGTCGGCCTTCTTGTAGCCTGCGTCCGGCGGAGTAACGCCCGATTGGTTGGCCGTGCTAAAGACGCTAGCCCAGTTCGTGGCTCCGATCTGAGGACAGATCGACATCTGAATGTTTTTGATGTACGGCTGCAATGCGCCGAAGTACATCACGTTCATGCCCGTGTTCACGTCTCCGCCCGCAGGGAAGCGGAAATCACCCCAGTCAGGAGTTGCACAAGGGTTTTCGCCGTAAAGGCAAGAGCCATTGTTGTCGTGACGGGGCAAAATGTCGTCGGCGTCTCCGGCATACATCAAACCGGCGAGCGCGGTCTGCTTCGTATTACTGACGCATTGGGTCTTCTTGGCCGCTTCCTTGGCCTGTGCGAACACAGGGAACAGAATAGCGGCCAGGATGGCGATGATCGCGATCACCACCAAGAGTTCGATAAGCGTAAAGGCTAGATTTCGGATGCGCATTGGCAACCTCCAAATAAACAAAGTGAACTAGGCCACAGCGCCCACTTCCAAATGCATCTTAACGAATTTTTGGGAAATAACCAAGTAATTTTCCAGGACCGATGCCAGCCTATCTAGTAGAGCAGTATATGATTCCGCTAAATGTTTAGGGTAGCGTACAAGATCTGCGATTAGCATTCTCGAACCGGTTCAGGTACCCTCACCTTCGTGTCAGATGGGCGGTTGTCGCAGCGGCTTGGATTCGTCGGTCTCGGTGTAATGGGCGGCCCGATGGCCGGCCACCTGGTGGAAGCGGGGCATCAAGTGACGGTATGGAACCGGTCGCCCGGCAAAGCCGATCGGCTTCGCGAAAAAGGGGCCCGAGTGGCCGATTCGCTCGCCGACCTCGGCGGAGAATGCGAGGTCGTCTTTCTATGCGTCAGCCGTAGCGAAGACGTACGCGACTGCCTCCACGCCCTCACCGAGACCGCACGTCCGGGAACGCTTTTCATCGACCACAGCACCATCGCTCCCCCGGCGGCCAAGGAGCTCCAAAGCGAGTTGTCCGAGCGCGGATTCCGGTTTGTAGACGCTCCGATCACCGGCGGCAGCGTCGGAGCGCAAAACGGGCAGCTCACGATCTTTCTCGGCGGAGACGAGGCCGACGTAGCTCGGGCACTTCCGCTCATTGCCCCCTACACCAAGCGCGCGGAGAGGGTCGGCGGCCCCGGCGCGGGACAGATGGCGAAGATGGCGAACCAGATCGCGGTGGGCGGCGCGCTCCTCGCTCTCTGCGAAAGCCTGAGCTTCGCGCATAAGGCCGGTCTCGACGTCGCGCAGATCCGATCGCTCGTCGGCGGCGGCGCCGGCGGAAGCTGGGCGTACGAAAACTACGGCGCGAAGATCTTGGCTCACGACTGGAGCCCCGGCTTCAGCATCAAGAATCAGCGAAAAGATTTCGCCTACTGCGACGAGGCCGCCCGGGAGATCGACGCGGCGATTCCGGGAACTCACTTGGTGGATAAGCTCCTCGCGAGACTGCAAGAGGGCGGGCATGGCGAGTGGACCACCGCCGCGCTTTACGAGGAGATGCTGGCAATGGGTGCTGCCGGTTGAAGGCGGTCCGCCTGCTCGGGGTCACCCAACGCTTCGGCGCGGTGACCGCGCTGGACAATGTCGACCTGGAAGTCGAGAGCGGGGCGATCCACGCCGTGGTCGGTGAGAACGGCGCCGGCAAGACGACGCTGATGCGAATCCTCTACGGCGCGCTCAAACCAACCGCCGGCCAAATAGAGATCGACGAAAAGCCGGTCTCGTTCAACGATTCCAAAGCGGCGCTAGCGGCGGGAATCGGGATGGTGAGCCAACACTACGGCATCATTCCCGAGCTGACCTGTATTCAAAACTTGATCCTTGGGGCCGAAGGGGCTCCGATTCTGAACGATCGAACGGCGATCGAACGAGCGGAGCAGTTGGCCCGGCGGATGGGGTTCCATTTCGACTGGCCGCGCGACGCGTCGACGCTGAGCCCGGGCGATACTCAAAAGCTGGAGATCTTAAGACTGCTCTGGCGGAATGCCCGAATCATGATTTTGGACGAGCCGACCGCGATGCTCTCGCCCGCCGACGGGGCGGCGCTGTTCGCCTCCATGACGCAGCTTGCGTCGGAGGGCGCCACCGTCATCCTCGTCACTCACCGGCTGCCCGAAGTGATGGAGTACTGTTCTCGGGTGACCGTTCTACGCGGCGGTAAGCGAGTGGCGGAAAAGGTGGTCGCCGAGACCTCGCCCGCCGAGCTGGCCAAGCTGATCGTGGGTGGCGACATCGTCCCTCACGAGCGCCCGCCCGCCAAGCCTCCGGGAGAACCTGGGTTGACCGTGGCCGGCTTAGTGGTTCGGGGAGAGCGAGGCGAAGACAAGCTTAAGAACGTGTCGCTCACTGCCCGCAAGGGTGAAATCGTCGGAATCGCCGGCGTCGACGGAAGCGGTCAACGCGAGCTGTTTCAAGCGATCGCCGGCATCGCGACCCCACGAGCCGGCTCGATCTCGATCGACGGCAAAGAGATTACCGACGCACCGGCGGCAGCTCGCATCGAAGCCGGCCTGCGAGTGATCCCCGAAGACCGCCATGCGGAGGGGGTCATCGAGAGCTGGTCGCTCGAAGAGAATTCGATACTGGGACTTCAACGGCTCGCCCCGATCTCGAAAGGCAGGAGCCTCGATAAGCGGGAACGGCACTCGTGGGCGGAACGGGTCGCCGCGCGGTTTCATACCCGTCACGGAGGTTTGAATCTGCCGATGGCGAGCCTCAGTGGAGGCAATCAGCAGCGCTTTGTCGCCGCTCGGGCGCTCGAATTTCGGCCGTCGCTCATCCTGGCCTTTCAACCTGCGCGAGGACTCGACCTAGGAGGAACCGCGGACGTGTACGAGGCGATCCGCGACCGGGTCGAAGAGGACGCGGCCGCGATCGTCGTCAGCTTCGATCTCGACGAGCTGTTGGAGCACTGCGACCGGATCGTTGTGATGAACGGCGGACTTCTCTACGAGCCTCCGCCCGGCAAGCAGAAAGATCGCGAGGCAATCGGGCGCCTCATGGTGGGCGCCGCTTGAGCCGAGACAATTGGCGTCTCGTTGCGCTGATCGTAGCCGCGCTGGGCATCCTCGCGGGGGCGATCCTCGTCGCCGGCGCAAGCCCGGGGATGGCGGTTTCTACGCTACTCAAGGGGAGTCTCGGCACGCCGGGCGCGATCGCTCGCACCTTACGCGAAACCACTCCGCTCCTCATCGCGGGCCTCGCCGTCTTCCTCGCTCTGAGGGCGGGACTGTTCAACATCGGCGTCGAAGGGCAGCTTTTGGTTGGCGCATGCGCCTGCGCGGCAGTCGCGGTCAAGGTGTCGGGAGTACCGGGGATTTTGCTCGGGACGCTCGCCGCGATGGCGGCAGGCGCGCTCTGGGCGTTGCCGGCCGGACTTATCCGGGCGTATCGGAACGGCCACGAGGTGATCACCACGATCATGCTGAACAACGTGGCGAACCTGCTCACCTCGGCGCTCGTCGCCGGAGTCTTGCGGGCCCCGGGGCAGGAGAGCCCAACGACCGCCGAGATATCCAAGTCGACCCGGTTGCCGGATCTGTATAGCCATCCGCCGTTCGCCTTGAACAGCGGGCTCGTCGTCGGCATCGTATTGTCGGTCGCGCTGGCGTTGTGGCTGCGCCGGACGGTAGCGGGTTACGAGCTTCAAGCGGTCGGCGCCAACGCCCGCGCCGCCCGCTTCGCGGGTGTTCGCCCGGAACGAGTCATGGTTCGGGCGATGCTCGCTTCCGGCGCGATCGCCGGGCTGGGGGGCGCGATCCAAGTTTTGGCTTACGAAGGGCGTTTCTACTCCGGCTTCTCGCCCGGGTACGGGTTCGACGGCCTGGGCATCGCGCTGCTGGCCGGTAGCTCCGCGTACGGGGTTATTCCCGCAAGTTTCCTCTTCGGGATCCTCGCCCAAGGGAGCGTCGCTCTCGGCATCGCCCATATTCCCAAGGGGATCACCACGGTGGTGCTGGGGCTCATCATTTTGGTCGCCGCGGCGATCCGGTATCGGAAGGTGAAGACGGTTGCTTAACTTCATCGCACTTGTCGTCGTCCTCTCCACCCCGCTCCTGTTGGCGGCGATGGGAGGGTTCACTAGCGAACGCGCCGGCGTCATCAACATCGGCCTCGAGGGGATGATGCTGATGTCGGCGTGCGTCGCCGCCCTTGTCGGCGTGAAAATGGGCGCGGTAGGAGGCCTCGCGGCGGGGATCGGCAGTGGGATCGTGATGGCGATGATCCACTGGGTGGCGACCCAGGTGTACCGCATCGACCATGTGATCTCGGGCATGGCGATCAACGCGCTGGCGGCAGGGGGCACGAACTTCCTCTTCGAACGCTTCACCGATCCCAACCGAACCGGGTCCGTGCCCGTGCTGCCGATGGCGTTCTACGATTGGCTCGCCTTCTTGGTCCCCGTGGCGCTTTGGCTCTACGTCCGCAAGACGCGCGGCGGGTTGAGGCTACTGGCGGTCGGCAGCGATCCAGAGAAGTCGCGCCTCATGGGGGTTCAGCCGCTCCGCGTCCGCTTCTTCGGCCTTCTGGCTACGGGAGTTTTGACGGGGCTTGCCGGCGTCGCCTTGGTCACCGACACCGGCGTCTTCACCGATAACATGACCGCCGGCCGAGGCTACATCGCCCTCGCCGCGCTCGTGCTGGGCGGATGGCGACCGATTCCGGCGATGCTTGCTTGCGTCGGCTTCGGCTTCTTCAGCGCCCTGCGGCTTCAGTTGGAAGGAAACCCACATCTGCCGAACCTGCCGACCGAGGCTTGGGCGGCCCTGCCCTACGTGGTCACCGTGATCGCATTAGCCGGCTTCCTCGGCCGAAGTCGGACCCCGGCCGGGCTCGGCAAAGCATGACTACGGCGCAGCCGTGTAGACGCAGGTTGGCTCGTACCTGCGACCCAAACGATCCACAAGTTTCGTTGCAAAGAGACACGCTCTCGCGCAGGTACGAACCAACCTGCGGCTACACGCCCGAGGCGTAGGGACACGATACGAGTAGCGCACAAAAAGACAGCGAGCCCCGGACGGGGCTCGCTGTCGATTGGTCTACTTGCGGCCTTTGCCGCCCTTCACCATGCCGGCCGGCAGATCGCTGGGAGGCGGAATGGAGCCCGGCTTGATGGGCGGAGGAGAGTTCGACGGCTCCTCCGCTGGTTGGCATCCTCCCGCCGCCACCATTGACAGCACGAGGATTCCAACCGAGATGACCCACTGTTTCCGGAGCTTCATTAGAGCTCAGGCGTCCAATACGGATACCACTTGGACATCGTTTGAACGTGTCCCGGTGAACCCATCTGCCAGCCGCCCGCGGGAGCGTCGACGCATTTCTCCGCCTGGGAGAACTTCATCGATTTTGCGTGTCCGTCGGTGAAGCTAAAGACGGCGTAACCTCTTAGTTGAGGGTTGAACGCCTCTTGGTTGTTCGGGCCGCTACCGGTAGGCACACCATTTTGACCCTTGTGCGGGTATTTGGTGAATCCCTCTTGCCAATAGTGGTCGCACTGGCTGTTGTATTGAGACGGCCAAGTGACGCCGTTTCCGAGACCGGCGCCAACCGAGGGACCCCAATCCCAAGTGCTCTCCGCAATGAACTGGATCACTTCCGCGGGACGCGCGACGCCGCCAAGGTTGCCCTTGACCGCTCCGGGTCGGTTATTCGAATCCCACTGGCCCCAATTGGCCGAGACTGGAAGGCCCCAGTCGATCAGGTACTCGTTGAGTGCCATCTGGCTGAGGGTGTGCTGGTAGTAAGCCTCGTCGGCTTTGTTGTATCCGCCAGCCGGCGCGGCGATGCCGTAAGTGCCGGGGCTGCTCATCACCGCACCCCAATTGGTGGCGCCTAGCGCAGGGCAGACGCCGATCTGGTCGTTCTTAACGTATGGCTGAATGACTCCGAAGTACATTACGTCCCGAGGGCCGCCTTTGCTTGGGAATCGGAAATCGCCCCAGTCCGGCTGATCGCATGGGCTCTCGCCGTATCCGCAAGCGCCGTTGTTGTCGTGCCGGGGAAGCGTGTCGTCGTTGTCGCCCGCGTACATGATGCCGCCCAAGCCGAGTTGCTTGGTGTTGCTCACACACTGGGTCTGCTTTGCTGAGTCTTTCGCCTGGGCGAAGACGGGGAATAGAATTGCGGCCAAGATCGCAATGATGGCGATCACTACTAGGAGCTCGATGAGCGTAAATCCGTAGCTTAATTTTTTCATTCTGGCTACTCCAAGAGCAAGATGTAAAAGCTCGGAGGCAAAGTGCCACCGCACTCTTCATTCTGCAGCCGATTTCTGAAAATGCCAATAGACGAGTACGCCACTCTATAAAGAATTGCCGGAACGGGTCTCTCGTACCCGCCGAGAGAGAAAGCGCCGCTCCGCTTCGTTACCGGCGAGTTTCAACGCGGTTTCGTATTCGAGCCGGGCCTCTGCCCTCCGTCCGAGCTTCTCCAAAAACCGGCCGCGAGTAGCGGCGAAAAGATAGTAGCTTTCCAACTTCTCTTTAGCAACGATCGATTCCATACTTTGGAGCGCGCACGCGTACCCGTGAACCATGGCTACGGCGACGGCCCGGTTCAGCGCCGCGATTCCGCTCGGCGCCAACGACACGAGGTCGTCGTAGTGGGCCAACACCTCACGCCAATCCGTCTCCGAAAACGTCGGTGCGCACGCGTGACAGGCGGCGATCGCCGCCTCGCAATGGTACGGTGTCATCCGATCCCCGTTCGCGGACCGGCCAAGCATCTCCAAACCCATCGCGATGCGCTCCCTGTCCCACTGCGACCGGTCCTGGTCCTCGAGCAGGCACAGTGCCCCATCGCCGTCCACTCGGGCTGGCAAGCGGCTGGAGTGTAAGAGCATCAGAGCGAGCAGAGCGCGTACCTCGGGCCGGTCTCCCAATTTCGTGCTCGCTAACCGGTGGGTTAGGAGAATCGCCTCGTCGCAAATCTCGGAGTTCGTCAGCTCCGACCCTGACGCCGCCAGATAACCTTCGTTGAAGAGAAGATACAGAACCCGCAACGCGGTTCCGAGCCTCGCCTCGGGATCGGGTGGCATTTCGAAGGCAACATTGGCTTCGCGAAGCGTGTTCTTGGCGCGCACGAGCCGTTGCGCCACCGCCGTCTCGCTGGAGAGCAAACCCTTGGCGATCTCCCCCACGCCGAGGCCGCAGACCGCCTTGAGCGTCAACGCGATCTGCGCCTCCGCCGCCAAGGCCGGGTGCCCACACATCAAGAGCATCGCGAGCTCGTCGTCCATCATCGCCGGCTCGGCCGGGTCGACGGTCGCGAATTGCAGTGCCCCGTCACCCGCGTACAACCCTTCCCTTCGCAGCCGGTCGAGCGCCAAATTACGCGCAACCTTGGTCAGCCAAGCCGATGGATTAGGAGGCGTGCCCTTGAGCGACCACTCGTGGATCGCCCGAATAAACGTCTCCTGCACCACATCCTCGGCGAGAGTCAGACGCGCCGGTCCGAACGCACGGGTAAGGCCGGCGGTCAGACGCGCCGACTCGCGCCGGAACGTGGTGTCGAAGTCGAGCGTCATCGTGAAATCAGGCCTCCCATCGGCGTGGTTCGTTGTCCGGCGCCAAAGTGATACGTTACGCCCCCCGCCGGAGGTTTTCACAAGGGCGGGCTGCCCGTGCCACGTTTTTGGCGGTTAGGAATAGTCGGCGATGGGGCGAATCTCGATCGCTCCACCGTAGGCGAGGGTGGGGCAATCGCGACCGATCGCGACCGCCTCTTCGAGGTCGGCGGCGTTGTAGATGTAGTAGCCGCCGATCATTTCCTTGGTCTCCATAAACGGACCGTCGGTGATAACGCCGTCCACTCCAACGAGCACCCGCCCCGCGCGGTCGAGCGGCTCGGCATCGAGAAGGCGTCCCTCTTCCCTAAGCCGTTTCGCCCAAGCGCTGTACTTCTTAATCGTCTCTTCCATCTGCGCGGGCGACATTTTGTCCCACTCGCCCTCGCCGCGAATCAACAGCATAAACTTCTTCATCTTGGTTCCTCTTCGCAGCCCCATATTAAGAGCTCGCACGGAGATAACGAACGGCACGGCGAGTAATCGACACCCTCGAAAGAAATAGTTGCGGCCCCCCCGAGTCGCCCCGGATGCCAAGTTACACGAATACGCCTACCCAATCCGGGGGTCCCATCCGTCAGAATGCTTCAGTGAGTGAGATCCTAGTCCTTATCCGGGTGCGCATCAATGAGCTCGATGCTTCCGGAGTGGAGGACTACTTCCTGGCCTGCCGGGCGCGCCTCGAAACCGTCGATGGGAGTTTTGGACATAGCCTCTGGCGCAACACCATCGATCACGAACAATTGCTCGTCGCCTTCGAGTACCGGGATCTACAAGCGGCGGAGAGAGGGCTGCAGGCCCTGGCCGGAATCCGGCTCCTCGCCGAGTCGCAGTCGGCCGACTATCATCCGGCGGACGTCCTCCGGGTCCAAGTGCAGGGCCGCAGCGGTCTCCGAATTTTTGAGTCGCCAAAGCCCGGCTATCTTTCGATGAGCGTACGGGTGGCCGATCCCGGGCGCGCTCAGGATCTCTTGGACGAGATCGGGGCGATCTTCCAGGGGCTGGAGTTTATCAAAGGGTGCTGCGGCTCGGTCTTCGGCAATTCCGACAAGCTGGAAGAAGAGGTCATCGGCATCGTGACCTGGAAAACGGTGGTTGCGTTCGCTTCCTCGCTCCCTCCGGGAGACGCACCGTATGAGATCGTGCTGTACGAACGGGTGTACTAGGCCAGTAAACTAGCCGTTCGCAATGAAGTTCCCCCACTCGATGCTGCTCGACTTCGTCCAGACCGATCTGGACGCCAACGCTATCGGCGATCTGCTGACCATGGCGGGGTTTGAGCTCGAGGGGATCGAAGAAGTCGAAGGGGAGCCGGTGCTCGACATCAAAGTCATGAGCAATCGGGGCGACGGTCTTTCCGTCTTCGGCCTCAGCCGCGAGGTTCTCGCGAAAGATTCGAAGGCGAAGGCGACCGACCTTTACCAGCGAGCCGCCGCCCGTTTCGTCGATGAGAACCGGCACGACTTCGAATTAGAATCGAACGTCGCCACCATCGAAGCCGAGGAGTGCAACCGGTTTGCCTGCCGCGCCTTCGTCGGCGTTCTGGGACATGGAGAATCCCCCGCTTGGATGCAAAAGCGACTTCGCCAGACCGGCATGCGTCCGATTTCGCTGCTCGTCGACCTTACCAACTACGTGATGCTGGAGCTGGGACAGCCGCTCCACGCATTCGACCGCGAGAAGCTCCATGGAGGCGGCATCGTCGTCCGGTACGCCCGCCCGGGTGATCGGCTGACCACGCTCAACGGCGAAGAGCACGAGCTGAATGGGCAGATGATGATCTGCGACGCCGAGCGCCCGGTGGGCGTCCCCGGCGTGATGGGCGGGCTCGAAACCGAGGTCACCGCCTCGACGAAGACTGTCCTGCTCGAATCGGCCAATTTCCGAAACACGACGGTACGGAAGACGCGGAAGCAGCTTGGGCTCGCGACCGAAGCGTCTTACCGTTTCGAGAGGTCGGTCGATCCGGACGGCGTGGTCGCCGCGATCCACCGCTTCAGCGAGCTGCTGGCCGCCTCGGCGCCGGACGTGAAGCTATCGAACATCGTCGATCTGTACCCGCGCCCTCCCGAGAGACGATCGATCGTTCTGCGATCCTCCCGGGCCAGCCGACTGCTGGGTATGGAAATCACCTCAGAGCAGGCGCAAAGCTACCTCGCCCGCCTCGGGTTCGAAGTTCGTCCCATGGCCGAGCCCGGCACGTTCGAAGTAACGATGCCGTCCTGGCGGCCGGATATCCTTCGTGAGGAAGACCTCGTCGAAGAGCTTGGCCGGGTGCATGGGTATGAGCGGATTCCCGAGCGGCTGCCGGAAGGGACGACCACCCTGGGCGGCCCTCATGGCGAATACCTGGCCTACGATCGGCTGCGAGAGACGGCAGTCAAAGCCGGGTTCATCCAGATCGTTAGCCATTCGCTTCGCGACTTCCATCCTTTGGAGCGGTCCGATAAGGACCGGATCGGCCCGCGAGTGGTCGCTTCCCCGGAGCACGCTATTCTCCGCGATTCACTATTACCGTCGCTCGCCGACGCCGCCAGCGAAACGGGGGGGCGAAACCTCCATCTGGTGGAGATGGGGCAGGTTTTCTGGCGTGAGGGGTCGGCTTACTCGGAGCGGCGGCGGCTCGCGTTGCTGAGCACCGGCGAGCTGCTCCCAAGCGACCGGAAGGGGGCGGAGTCGAGGCACGCCGACTTCTTCAGCCTCAAAGGGTCGCTCCAAGCGATTCTCGGTGGCGTGAACGTCCACGTTTCCTTCGTGCCAAAGGGAGACGACCCGAGGTTTCATCCCACCCTTCAAGCAGAAATCGTAGCGGGCAGCCGGTCAGCCGGAGTGATCGGCCAGATCCACCCGGATGTCGCCGAGGCGCTCAAGCTGCCTGCGGCGACGTTCCTTGCCGAGATCGACGTTGTCGATGCGCTGAAGAACGGTTCCGAAGATATCCATGTTCGCAGCATCAGCCGTAACCCGGCGGTTCGGCGTGACATGGCGGTGTTGGTCGACAAGTCGGTTCCGTACGAGCGGGTTGCCGCCGCGATCGCGAAGGCGGCAGGCGACGTGTTGGAGCGGCAGTGGCTGTTCGATGTGTTCGAGGGCGCCGGCATCCCGGCCGGTAAGCATTCCCTCGGAATCGCGCTGCAACTGCGCAAAGCGGGCGAGAACTTTACGGACGAGGAAGCGAACCAGGTGCGGGATCGGGCCGTGGCGGCGCTTGCCGAGTTTGGGGCGACCACGCGTTAGCCGTGAGCTCGAGGGCGATCCAAGCCAGCACGGCCACGAAAAGCGATCGGAGCGCCAGCGGCCAGTAATGGTAATGCTCGAATTGCTTGACCCAGGCCATGGGTAGAAACGCCAGGAAGCTCATCCCAAGTCCCGCAAACGCCAGCACCCACCGGCGGCGAGCCTGAACGAACGTGGTCACATCCGTGGCCACTTCCAAGAGCGCCAACCATGGAGCATCCGTAAACAGGGAGATCGGCAGACTGGAGACCCAGGCCGAAGCCGTCATCAGGGTGAAGACGGAAGGGATCGTGTACCCGCTCAGTGAGATCCAAACTCCCGGTCCCTTCCGGAATTGCTGCAACTGATAGTGGGAGGGGTCGGATGGGACGAACGCATGTCGAAGCGCCATGTACCCGACAAGGGCGCTCCAAAACGCTGCCTGCCATCCCCAACGAACCCGGTAACCCTGCCAACGCATGGTACAGGCGGTCGCCAGCAAGATGGCCGGAAGCATAACCGCTTGCTCGTATGCGCCGAGGGCGAGCGCGGTGCAAAAGATACTCAGGATGGGCCAGATCCAGACTCCGCGATGGGTCGCCTTGGCTTGGGTCGTACTGCGGGTCGCGGGAGGATCGAGCGGAGTCGGATCCGGGAGGCGGCGCTCCGCGCTCAATCGCTCGTATCGGGCGTAAGTGGCCAGCGCGGCGAGCGCGAAGAGCGCCATCACCGACGCGGTCCGGCCAGGAAGCCAGCCGATCACGCGGTACGAGAGCGGCTGAGCGATCCGAAGCTGGATCGCCACCTCGTACGCCACAAACGCGGCCGGGAGCCAATTTCGGACCTTAAGCCGATGGCGAATCAATCCGCCGACGATCGCCGCTAGCGCGACGATTTGGGCCGCCTGAATGAGCCAGAAGGTTTCTCCGGTTTGCCAACACACGAAGATGAAGGTGGAGGCGCCAGTGAGAAGCGGGCGATCGGTCAGCTCCCGGAGATACCAGAACAGCAGCAGAGTGCACGCGACGCACAGTAGCGCGTTCGTCAGGCCATATCCCCACGCGGCGCTTCCGTACAGCCGGTTGTCGAGCTCGAACGCCAGAGTGGAGATCGGACGGTAGAAGTGATTTCCCAAGGGCCAGTCGCCGGTAAACCAGCTAAACGGCGCGTGGCGCTCTCGAATCGTGGCTAAAAGCACCCTCGTGTCGGTGTCTTGAAGCAATCCGGGGTCCGACGAACGTTGAAGGAAGATGAGAACGCAGCCGAGGAGCGTGACAATCAATGCTCCGACCCAGCGTTTCACGCCAGAATTATGCCTGTGCCGCGCTCAGATAGATAGCCGTCCGAGTCGATAACAGAGGAGAACCGAACGAATGACCAAGACCAAGATTTTCACCGCCCTCGCCACCCTCGCCCTTACCGCCGTTGGATTCTCCAGCGGCGTTCAAGACCTTAAGGGGAAGGCGGTTCCCGCCTTCAAGCTAAAGCGGGTCGGCGGCGGCACGTTCAACAGCCAGGATCTAAAAGGCAAGGTCGTCATCCTCGACTTCTGGGCAACTTGGTGCGGCCCCTGCAAAGCGGCGTCTCCGACGATGGACAAGCTGTACAAGACTTACGGCAAGAAAGGGCTGGTCGTGATCGGCGCCAACGTCAGCGACACCGATGCCGCAGTCGCCACCTACGCAAAGGACCACTCCTATCCGTTCGCCGCCGCCACCGGCTACGCCGCCAAGCTCGGCGTCGAGGCGCTCCCGGTATTCCTCTTCATCGACCGAAAGGGAGTGGTGCAGCGAGTCGACACCGGCTTCAGCGGCTCCAGCCCCGCAAGCTGGGAAGGAACGGTCAAGAAGCTGGTCGCCAAGAAGTAGGTTCGAAAGCCCCCTCCTCCTGCCGTCGCGGCGATCTTGTCTCACAGGCCAACCTAGCAGATCGCGAACGGGAGGAGGAGGGGGTTTGGGGGTGGAGGTTTCCAGGCATTCCGTCTTGCCTGCCCGTATTTGGAATGGGCGGGACGCCCATGGCCCTGGCGGCGCACGGGGACATCCGCGCTCCGGGTGTTATTGTGGCTCAGGCTGCCGGCGCTCGCGGGCTCGGCGCACGAGCTCTTGCGGCAGGTTGGATGCGAGTAGGAGATATAAGGCGGCTGCCGTGAGATAGCCGTATTGAATGCCCGAGCGGTGGTGCCAGGCTCCTACGGCGGCGGCGATCATGCCAACGGCGCCCAAGATCGAGCCTAAGCGGTCGGACACCTCTTTACCCTTGGGCCGGATTACGGCAAGGAGCGATATGGCGCCGCAAGCGAATGAGGTCCATACCACGACCGGAGCGGCGGGCGGAGTCGAAGTCAAGCCATCCCAGCCCGAGATCAGGAAGACGACGCCGTTGACGACGTAGATGAGGCGACCCAATCGTTGTCGGCGCGCGAGACGAGCTTCGCGAGAGAAGGGGGCAGGCGCTTTCACGGCTATTCGTCGTCGCGCTTGCTTGCCGGGCGGGTGCGGAGCTTGGCCCAGCTTCGCAGCTCATCGATCTCTTCCGCCATCATCACGCTGAGCGGAACGACGTTTTTCGCTTCGGTGAGGAGGTCCTTCTGCTGAAGCTCCCGTCCGGCGTCGAACGCGACGAACAGCGCTCCAACCACTACCTGCTCGATCTCCGCTCCGCTAAAGCCGTCGGTGGCCTTCGACAAGGTTTTCAGGTTGTACTTGGACACATCCCGCTTTCGTTTGCCGAGATGGATGGAGAAGATCTGCTCGCGCTCCGGGCCATCCGGGAGGTCGACGAAGAAGATCTCGTCGAAACGGCCCTTCCGCAACATCTCGGGCGGGAGCGCGGAGACGTCGTTCGCAGTTGCGATCAGGAAAACCGGTGCGGTTTTCTCGCTCATCCAGGTAAGGAACGTGGCGAAGACCCGTGAGGTGGTCCCGCTGTCACTGACGCCGCCCGACACGCCGGCAAACCCCTTCTCAAGCTCATCGGCCCAGAGGACGCAGGGGGCAACCGACTCGGCGACCTTGATCGCTTTGCGGATGTTCTCCTCGCTTTGCCCAACCAGCGAGCCGAAGATGCGGCCCACATCGAGCCGCAGGAGCGGAAGGTTCCACTGAGCCGCGATCGCCTTGGCGGCAAGCGACTTGCCGCAACCCTGGACCCCGAGGAGCAAAACCCCTTTCGGCGCCGGGAGGCCGAATTGGCGCGCATCGTCGGTGAAGCTCTTCGTCCGCTTATCCAGCCACCCCTTAAGCAGCTCCAGTCCGCCAACGTCCTTCAGCGCGGCTTCCGGGGCGTAGTATTCCAGCAGGCCGGACTTCCGGATGATCTGTTTTTTCTCGCCGAGAATCGAGTCGATGTCGAATTTCCGGCTTTCCACGAGCGAACGAGCGAAGACCGATTCGATCTCGTCTTGCGTGAGGCCTTGGGCGGATTTGACCAGTAGCTCGCGCTGCAGCGGCTCCAGTTTGGTGTCGAGGTTCGGATTGTCCTTCACTGCCTCCAGCACCTTGTCCAGAGTCGCTTCGATGTCCGCCTGCTCGGGCAGTCCGAAATCGACGAGCGTGACATCCTTCTCCAAGTCGTTCGGCAAGCTGAGAGTGGGGGCGGTGAGGATGATCGTCTGTCGCTTATCCCGGAGCTGCTGGGCGAGGTCGCGGAGGAGCCGGATGACCCGGTAGTCCTTCATATAGGGGTGGAAATCGCGGAGGAGGAAGACGGTCGACTCCGGGGCCTCGTGAACGAGCGCGAGCGCCTCGAGCTCTCCCGGTAACGTCGTCGGCTTCACCGGCCCGGTGGATCGGTTGACCGGCGGGCGCATGCCCTGCGTGATCGACCAGGTGTGGAGGGTGCGGTTGAGCCCTCGGCAAACGGTAGCGACGGTTTCGGCGACCCGCCGCTCCTCCCAGGAAACGATGTAAAGGATGGGATATTTGGCGCGGATCAGCACCTCGATCTCGTGGGGGGCGGACGACATGGTCTTAGGTTACTGGGAACGGAGCGATTTGGTTGCCTCGAGTGGGCCTCGTCATCGGCGACGCCCCACAGAGTAGGCTGTCTCCGTCGTGCTAGGAATTCTCGCAGCCTTTGTGATGCGGCCGGAAGCGGGTCAGACACGAACTCTGAACGTCTTCGCGGCGGCCTCGCTAAAGGAGTCGTTTACCGAATTGGCCCGAAAGTACGAGGCTGCCCATCCGGGTTTGAGCATCAGGCTCAGCTTCGCCGGGTCGCAAGCTCTTGCGGCCCAGATCGGCCACGGAGCGCCCGCCGACGTCTTCGCGAGCGCGTCCGCCAAGAACCTGGAGAGCGTCTCTTACGACAAATCCAGCTACCGGGTGTTCGTGCTTAACAAGCTGGAGATCGCGGTTCGAAAGGGGCTCCCCGGGATCCGGACCGTCTCCGATCTCGCCCGAGTCCGAAACCTGGTCGTGGCCGACCCGGCCGTCCCGGTCGGAGGCTATACCGAATCGTTTCTGGCCAAAGCGGGCGCGGCGTATGGTTCCGGCTGGGAGCAGTCGGTACGGTCGCACATCGTGTCGAGAGAGGCCGATGTAAAGTCGGTACTAGCCAAAGTCCGTCTGGGGGAGGCGGATGCGGGCATCGTTTACGCCAGCGATGTGAGATCGGCGCGGGGACAGTTGGGAGAGATTGGCATCCCTGGCAACCTTAACGAGACGGCTAAGTATCCCGTCGCCATTCCATCGTCGGCGGAGAACCGGAACGACGCGAAGCACTTCATCCACTTCATCTTGGATGCCGACGCGCAGAGGGTTCTCGAGCTGAACGGCTTTGTTTCCTTCTCGCGGCCCGTATCCCGTCTGGCAATCCAGGGGAAGAACTATCCTTTACCGCTTTCGAAGCATTACCGATCCGCACTGATGAAGGCGACCGATGAGAAGAACCAAACCAAAGCCTATTTCGGAGTGCTCGCGTCCGCGCTGCCGGGCGTCTCGAAGGCAAAGTCGGCAACATTCATTGGGGCCGACGGGTACTGGCAAACGGTTTCGGTCGCCGACCTCGTGAAGCACAGAGCGGTGTTGGTCCGGTCCGCCGATGGAAACTACCAACTCGTCGTTCCGGGCCTTAAGCCGAGTACATGGGTGAATTGGCTCCGAAGAATCGAGTTTCGATAGCGTCCTGGGCATTTACGGGCGGCGCGCTCCTCCTGGGCGCGCCGCTCCTGCTGCTGGTCGTACTCTCGGTGGCGGCGCTGGTGTTGGGTACCTCTCCCAGCGAGGTGGCGGCCCAGCTTCACGAGGAAACCGCGCGCCAGGCGATCTTGCTAAGCCTCAAAACGACGCTCATCAGCCTGGCGCTGGTCGTGGTGTTTGGTACGGGGCTTGCGGTGGCGATCCATCGCGCGCCGCCATGGCTGGCCGGAATCCTCGAAATCATTGTCACGCTCCCGGCGATCATGCCCCCGTCGGTAGCGGGGATCGCCCTACTCCTCGCGTTCGGTCGCCAGGGTCTGCTCGGCTCGCACTTCGACGCTCTCGGAATCCGGATCGCGTTTACGCCGATCGCCGTTGTCATGGCCCAGGCCTTTGTGGCGACCCCGTTTTTCGTCCGAGAATTGGCAAACGGCCTCCAGGCGACCCATCCAGCCCTGCTGGAGGCCGCCCGAATCGACGGGGCGGGAAACTTGCGGGCGGCGACGTCGATTCTGCTACCGATCAGCTCCCCTTTCCTCCTCGGCGGCGCCGCCCTTGCGTGGGCTCGGGCCGTGGGTGAGTTTGGGGCGACGATTCTATTCGCGGGAAACCTGGCGGGGGTCACGCAGACGATGCCGCTGGCGATCTACCTCGGGTTCGAGACGAACCTGTCGCAAGCAAAAGCGTTGGCGCTTCTCCTTCTCGGCTTCGCGGTTTGCGTGCTGGTGTTGATGAAGGTCGTTTTCCGGCGCCACCTGGCGCTTGCGCACTGAGAGTGGCACGGGCTTCCAGCCCGTGTGTATCACGACCATCCTGGTCGTGTGAACGTAGCATCGGCTCCCAGCCGATGAAGCCTCCCAGCCAGGACGGTCTTGAGAAAATGGCCAAGGGCAGGATGCCCTTGGGACCCACTGGCTGGAAGCCAGTGCCACGTGCGGCGGTGCTAGTGGGGGCGGTCCCAGGTAACCTCTTTCGCGAAATGGGCAACCCCATCACCATGACGAGCCAGGGGCTGCAAGTCCCGAATGATCCTGTTATTCCGTATATCGAAGGCGACGGCACCGGCCCCGATATTTGGCGCGCGAGCGTCCAGGTTTTTGATGCCGCGGTGGAGAAAGCGTACGGCGGAAGCCGCAAAATCGAGTGGCGCGAGACGCTTGCCGGCGAGAAGGCGTTCAACAAGACCGGCAGTTGGCTGCCCGACGAAACGCTGGCCGACTTCAATAAGTACCTGATCGGCATCAAGGGTCCGCTGACCACGCCAGTCGGCGGCGGCATCCGGTCGCTGAACGTCGCCTTGCGGCAAATGCTCGACCTGTACGTGTGCCTACGCCCGGTTCGCTGGTTCACCGGCGTCCCGTCCCCAGTGAAGGACCCGGGTGCGGTCGACATGGTGATCTTTCGCGAGAACACCGAAGACATCTACGCGGGCATCGAGTTCGCGGCGGGAACTGAGGAATCGAAGAAGCTACTCGATTTTCTTCAGGCGACCTACCCCAAGATGTTCGATAAGATTCGGTTCGGAACCGAGGAGAAAAGCGGCGGTCCGATCGAGGTCGGGCTCGGCATCAAGCCGGTTAGCCGCTTGGGCTCTCAGCGCTTGATCCGATCTGCCATCGAGTACGCCATCGCCAATAATCGCAAGAGCGTGACGCTGGTCCACAAGGGGAACATCATGAAGTTCACCGAGGGATCGTTCCGCGACTGGGGTTACGAGCTGGCCAAATCGGAGTTCGGCGCGGTGGAGATCGACGGCGGCCCTTGGTGTCAGATTCCGGCCGGGAAGCCGGGCTCGGGGATCGTCATCAAAGACGCGATTGCGGACATCACCCTGCAGCAGGTCCTGACACGGCCCAAGGACTTCGAGGTCATCGCAACGCTGAACTTGAACGGCGACTACCTGAGCGACGCGTTGGCGGCCCAGGTCGGAGGAATCGGCATCGCGCCGGGCGCGAACATCAACTATCTCACCGGGCATGCGATCTTTGAGGCGACCCACGGCACCGCGCCGAAGTACGCGAACCTCGACAAGGTAAACCCCTCGTCGGTGGTTTTGAGCGGCGAGATGATGCTGCGATACCTGGGTTGGTCGGAAGCCGCCGACCTGATCCTGAAGGGGGTCGAAGCCGCGATTGCGTCGAAGACCGTCACTTACGACTTCGCTCGCCTCATGGAGGGCGCGACCGAAGTCAAGTGCTCGGAGTTCGGCGACGCCATCATAGCGAACATGTAGGCGCCGCTCGGTCAAACCCTCTCCCCACTGCCATTCGCGCTAGGCGGGGCAGAGGGTTATGCCCGCCATCGCCCCAAGGGGGCGACATCCTACAGCCCAGGTGCAGCGTAGCGGAATCCTGGGTAGAGGCCGGCCATCCCTTACAGCCCTGAAGGGGCGGCATCAACCTAAGCATAGAGCCATCACTTTCTTAGAATGAAAGCAGAGTTTCGCCCGAAGCTATAGTAGGTCCGCCTGATGTCCCCTTTGATCGAACCTGTGCTTAGCCGAACCGCGATGGAGGACGCCGCCCTCCGGTGGCGCGAGCGGTCGGCGCAGCGCGAAGCGCGGCTTCGCCTTGTCCGGCAGGGACGGTACATAGAGGCCGAGGGGATAGAGCGGCTCTTGGCGCGAATGGCTTACCAAGGGTTCGACTCGGCAAGCCTGAGCGAGTTGACCGACGAAGGGTTTATCTCGCTTCAGAGGGAGACCCTTGCCGCCGATTTCCTGGAGCGAGCTCAACGCTCCTCGAAAGCGGTTGGGCGGGTCGTCGTCAGCTCTCGGCATGGCGTTACGAAGGTCGGGACCGGGTTCATGATCTCACCGAAATTGATGCTGACGACCAGCGACGTGCTCCCTTCGGCGGAGGCCGCCGAAGGGGCAATGTTTGAGCTGGGCCTGCCCCATGCCCTGCAACCCGAACGCTACTTTTACGCCAATCACGAGCTCGGATTTACGGCCGTTGCGATCGAGGGGGCGTCGTCCCATTGGTGCAAGCTGGCGGAACAAGAGATCGCCACGGCGATCGGCCATCCGGTGAACCTCGTTCACTATCCCTTGGGAAAGGAGAAAGAGGTCATCGTGCGCAACACGGAGGTGGTCGATCTTCTCTCCGAGGCGGTTCAGTACCGAGGGGTGACCGCGCCCGGATCCTCGGGCGCGCCGGTGTTTAACGACGAATGGAAGGTGATTGCCATTCAGCGCACCGGCATTCCTCGAACGGATCTCCGAGGGAATTATATGCGGCGGTCCAGCGGCATTTGGGAGCCGGGCGACGACCCTGCCGACCTGGATTGGATCGCTAACGAAGGGATCGCGGCTTGGACAATCTTGAGCCGCCTGAGAGGCGCCGAGAATCACGACCTATTTGCAGAAATGTTCGAGCCTATCGTCGTGACCGAGGAGGTGGAGGAAGAGCCGCCCATCGTGGAGACGCCGGCACCCGCGCCGCCCCCACCGGCTCCGGCGAATACCGGAACGACCATTCGGCTGAATATCCCTCTTAAGATCACGGTGGAGATCGACGGAACCATCGGGTCGCTTTAGCCATGGCGATCGGCATTCCCGAGGCGATCCAAGCGTTTGGGCGAGGCTTTACGTTCACCAGAAGCTTTACCCACCCTTACGAGTTCGTTCAGGTCGGCCCCCTGTGGGTGATGCGGGACGGCCCCCGAAGACGGGGACCTTATCGCGGTGAGGAGATCCTCGCCCACGGAATCTCCCCCGAGGAGGTCGCGGAGGCAATTCGGGAGTATGCGCCGGAGCGGTATGCCGTCTGCGCGATCGAGGGTATGGACACCGACCTAGAGGCGCTGAAGGATCGCTACAAGGAGCTGGGGTTTCGACTCCTGCGCCGGGAGCCGATGATGGTTCGTCCCCTTCGCGCCGAAGATCAGCTCGCTCGGCATCCTTCGGTAGTGCGGATCAACCACCGGGAGGAGGCCGACCGGGTAGCGGTGGCGGCCGGCGGAAGGCAGATTCTTCCCTTGCACCTCGGCCTCGACGATTCTCCTTTGCGGCTGTATGCCTGGATGCAAGAGGACGTTCCGGTGGGGTGGGTGCGCAGCATCCGGTGCGGGGAGGCGGCGTGGGTTTCCAATATGTACGTCCATCCGAACCATCGCCGCAAGGGCATCGCCACTCACCTCCTTTCGGCGATGTTGTTCGATGATCGCCGGTTGGGAATCGCCAATAGCGTCCTTCTTGCGAGTAATGCCGGCTCGAAGCTGTACCCCAGCCTGGGTTACGAGCAGATCGGGCTGCTGCAGCTCTTCGTGCCTAAGAAGAAGTAGCTACAGGGGGAGCGACCAGATAAGCTTCGCCTCGTCTAAATCGGGTCCGTAGGCCCCGAGCTCGACGGAATGGAGGTGGCAACCGATCGCGGCATAGAACCGGCAGGCGCCCACGTTTACGTCCTGGGTTTCCACCCTGAGCTCTTTACATCCTCGCTCCTTCGCCCACTTAGCCGCCTCGGAGAAGAGAGCGCGACCGATGGCGCGGCCTCTCGCCTCGTGCGCGACTCGGAGGTCGAATACGACGGCTAGATCCGATCGCCCTTCCAACATGTCGCAGCCCGGCGAGTTCCAGGCAACGATGGCTCCGCCTACCCGGCGGTCCGCTTCGAATGCGGCGAAAAGCCGCCAATTGTCCGTCTGGAAGTGTCGGGGCAGCGCGGAGGGACGGGAGTCGGGGTCCTGATCGTAGTCCTTTAAGTACGGCACCCCCAAGCGGACCACGATAAACCGACCCTCGGACGCCTTCAGCTCCTCCAGGTCCACCCGGCCGACCACTTCGAAACCGATAGGGACCTGCTCGTATGCTTCGAGTTCGGTAAGCGGGCCTTGTTCGATTCGTAGCGCCATTTAGTAAGTCCGTCCCTTCCAAACCACGGTGCCCCGACGTCGCCAGACGATGGATCGAACCATGGTGTAGGCGCCGATGGTGAGGGCGAGGGGCATCGTAAAGATGAGGATCGCATATCCGAGCGGCTTCGCGCGGACCAAGGCCGCGCAAGCAAGACCGCTGAGCACGAAAAGGATATAGGATGCCGGCGCCAGCAGCCAACCCCAGCCGATGAAGAGCATGAACAGTGCGAGGCCGTAGCTACCGGCGGCGTTGTTGGCGACTTCGAACGAGTTCTTGGACATGCCGTCTAGTGTCTCGCGCCAGGTCTCGTACATTTTCACTCGGAGAAACTTGGACACATTCGCCACTTCCACCGGGATTCCCGCTTTGGCCAGCAGCCGGCCCATCATCACGTCCTCCATGATGTGCCCCTTCGCCGCCTCGTTCGGCCAGAGGCGGGTGTAGACGTCGCGCCGCCAGACGTGGAACTGGCCGTTGGTGAAGCGGTTGTGGCCGCTATGGGTCCGGCTGACGATGCCGAATGGGTTGGTGCTAAGCAGGATCCAGCCGACCCACGCCAGGAAAAGCGGCTCGATGCCGCGGCCGGGGACGATGGTCGGGAAGCCGGTGATGACGCCGCACCCGTCGCCGGTCTTCGCGATCAGATCTCGGACGGCGTCCAGGAAATCGGGAGTGGGGCGGACGTCGGCATCGAGGAATAGAAACCAGTCCTCCGTCGCGGCTTTGCCAAGCTCGTGGCACGCCCGGTTCTTGCCGGTCCAGCCCTTCGGCAGCGTTTCTTTGGGGCGGATGACGACCGCTCCCAGAGTGGCCGCGACCTCCCCGGTGCCGTCGTCCGACTCGTCGTCGAAGACGTAAACCTTGGCTTTTCCTACCAGGAGGGGCAGCAGCTCGCGAAGGTTTTCGGCTTCGTTTCGGGCGGGGATGAGGACGGCGATCTCCGGCCCATCGGGGCGGCGGCCGGGTCGGCGCATGAGCAGCAGGTTCGTCACGGCGACGAAGGCGAAGAGGCCGTAGAAGATTGCGAGGGCGACGGCCACGGTTTGATTCTGAACGGTGAGCGCTAAGCCCGGCAGGATGCCGGGGGGACACTGGAGAAGATGCCGCCTGGGAAGGCGGCACTACAGCCGGTGGGAACCGGCGACCGGCGGTGATCCGTAACCGGGCTGGGATGCGTTTCTTTGTTTTTCTTGCCGTTACCCTCGTCGCCGTTTCGGCTTTCGCCAGCCCACTTCCCCGCCGCGGGACGCTGCGGGTACCGCTGAAGCCGCTCGCCCCCGAGGTGCTGCAAAGGCTAAAACGGAAACCTCAGACGGCGATCCAAATCGTGGCGCCGGGGGCCGAGCTGCCGGGGACGGTGAAGGATGGCGACATCATCGTTGCCCTCAACGGGCGTTCGTTCTCATCCTTTGGCGAGTTTAACGACCTGGTGCGCGGGTTGCCGGTGGGGAGCGACGCCAAATTGAAGGTCTTGGTTGACGGCAAAGAGGCCGAGCGGACTCTTCCGATCGTCGAGCGGGTGCGGGAAGTTTCGGACAAGTACGAGGTGATCTACGACCAGGTGGTGAGTCATGGGCACCGGATCCGGACGATCGTTACTCGTCCCAAGGCAGCCGGGCGGTACCCGGTGCTGTTCTGGATCCAAGGGATCAACGCCTCGACCATCGACTCTCCTCTTTCCTCCAACAACTACATCGCGAACGCGATGCGGCCGTTCGCGGAGGACGGTTTTGTCACCGTTCGAGTAGAGAAGCCCGGAGTGGGGGACAGCGAGGGCGGACCGGCGATCGAAGTAGGTTTCGATGAGGAAAACGACATTTATCGGCAAGCATTGAAAGCGCTGCCGGGTTACGACTTTGTCGATCCTCAAAGGATTTTCATCTTTGGGCACAGCATGGGCGGGTGCCACGCGCCGATCATCGCCTCGGAGTTCCCGGTGCGCGGAATCATCACTTATGGCACGGTCTCCGACAGTTGGCTGGAGTGGGAGATCAAATCGCCAAGGATCCAGGGTCCGCTTGCGGGCGACTCGCTGGCCACCGTCGACGGGAAGGTGCGAAAGGCAACGGCGTTCTACCACTACCTGTTCAACGAGAAACGGTCAATCGCGTGGATCAAGGCGAACCACCCTGAGCTTCGGGCGATCGCCGACGACGAGTCACCCGACGGCAAGACGCTCAATCCCCGCTCGATCCGCTACATGCAGGAGTGCAACGACCGGAACTACTGCGCCTATTGGGCCAACACCGGCAATGCCCGCGTACTGGCGCTCTTCGGCGAGAACGACTGGATCTCTCTGGAGCCGGACCAGCACCAGGTGGCGGCGGCGGTGAACGCGGCGCATCCGGGCTACGGCACGTTCATGTACGTGCCGGGGGCGGACCATCTGTTCAGCAAGTGCACCTCCATGGCCGACAGCTACGCCCGCTTTGGCAAAGGGGTCCCGGAGTTCAATCCCGAGCTGGTGCGGATCACGCGGGCTTGGATCGACAAAATCTCGGCGGGTTAAACGCGCGAAGCGCCTCGGTCGCGCTTTCCCCCGCGCCTTGACTTCCCCGTCCCCACCCGCCATAATGATTGACTCAAGAGCGCGGTCAACTCGGGCGGTTAGCCCGGACGTTTCCTCGGGCGGTTAGCTCAGTGGTAGAGCACTACAATGACACTGTAGGGGTCACAGGTTCAAGTCCTGTACCGCCCACCATTTTCCAATCGGATAATCCCGTTTTAGAGCATCCCGATCTCATCGGGAGGGTCACAGATTCAAATCCTGTATCGCCCACCACATTTTTGAATCAGGGAATCCACCTTCTGGTGGCTTCCGTGCTTTTAGCGTCCCCGGCTGCTTCATTTGTGCCTCAATTGTCCGCTGCTTAGTGGCTCACTTATTCAACTGGTCCGAGTTCATCTGCCTCCACGGATCGACCCGGCACATCGACACCCTCGCTTTTGTGGTCCTGCCGCTGCCCCTTGGAAAGGCTGATCGGCATTGGATTGCGACTAAACGTAGCATCAACTCCTTCGAATCGGCCGAATTCCTCGAGCAGCTTCATCAACTGGGTGAGATCGGTAGCTCTACCTTCGGTCCTACTGAGACAAATGAGCAAATATGCCTTTAGAAGGGAGGCCTTATGGGAAGTTTTGGATATTGCCACTGCTGTGGGCACATGCAGAATTTTCAACCCTACCGTGAGGGCTAGCGTAAGAAGCGAGATCAGTAGTGCTCCCGGTCCGGCCTTCGATAGAAACGAGGTCCAGGAGACCGTATCGTTCTGTCCAGCCGCGACGAGATCCATTGTTAGGAACGCAATCCTTATGATCGCGGCGGCGAAGGCAATCAAGATGAGAGCGATCGCCACAGCCACCCAGGTAATGTTGCGCTCACTCTTTTCGAGGTGAAGAATCTCGTCGACCAAAAATCGTTCAACTTCGGTGGGCGGTTGAGCGAATGTCCGATTTCGCTTCGCTTTGTACTCCGAGCCAGGCTCCATGCCGATTCAGTCTACTTTGCATTACTATGTATTCACAAAGAAATTGTATGCGCAAAGCAGCCTGACAATTTCTACGCTGTATCACGGCTTAGTTGAGGAATGTTCAGAGACGCTAGGCAAAATAGATTAGTGACCATTCTCGAACATATGGCATCCATGTGTTCGATTTCACCTCAGGCACTCAAATGAGAGAGACAATCCTGGAAAATTTGAGACGGCTGTGGACTAAGGACTTGCGGTCTTCACATGAATAAATCCTGTGACACTGTAGGGGTCACAGGTTCAAATCCTGTCCTTGCCTTCCCTATCTCCTACACTCACTTCACCGACAACGATTTTGGTCGTGTAGGATTACTGTTTCCGCCCTTGAATGGGCCATCTTCGTTCTGTGCTGCTTCCCAGCGATTGTAACGCCACCGAGATGTTCAATGAAGAATCGGGAGTTTGGTGCGTGCCTCTTGACGACGGAGGAAGAGTAGCCATCCTACAACGAGTTTAGAGGGAAGCTGTCCCAACGCAACCACTTCCTCATCTCGGTTGGTGCCCTCGGAGAATCTTCCCCTCATTGGCTACTTGGATATCCTGCCAGCGACTTCAATGTGAATACAAAGCGACGCCGCACCAGACGAGCGGCTATCCGAACGAATCCAGTTCTACTCACCCTGCGCTAGCCGCAGATCGTCGCGAATCGACTCAAAGCCCGATAGAATCTCGTCGAACGTGGGGAACTTGCCGTAACAGAGGTTTCCGGCCTCGCGCCGGTACGCGCGCTCAAGTATTGGGCGGAGTTCGGCCGTCGGGAACAATGCTGGGCTTTCCGAGAGGTCCATCCCCTCCGGCAGGAACTTAACTTGCCCCGAATAAAACTCCGCCGTAATAGCGCGGTACTGCCCGCAGATAGCCCGATATTCGGGCGTCTCAAGCATCTTTCGGGTCTCCTCTTTCTCAAGGAGCATCGCAAGGTCGTAGTAGTGCCTGGCGTCGCGCTCGAGCTCTCGATTTTGTCTAACGACGCGCTCCACCCGAGAGTGGAGCGTGAAGAGCTTCTCGACGAAGGTGCGGCGAAAGTGGAGAAGCCTCATCCGAAACGGCCTCCGGTCGTCGGTCCCCGTATCGGCTCCCTCTTCGTCTAGGACCTGGCTAAGAATGGAAGTGAGGTCTCGACTTTCCGTCGGCTGGTCGGCGCTCTGGATTCCGGCCTCGAGCAGCACGTTGGGGCGAATGCCCCCTATGGCCGGGACCTTATTTTCGTAGACGAACTCCTCGGTCCAAGCGTTCCACGTCCCTTCCTTGTCAGTTCGGCCCTCACGGCGCGCAAAGCCCGGAAAGGAACCCACCGCGTCGGCGATCGCTCGGAAACGATCGAGGGTTTCGTCCTCGTTGCCGACGCGCGCGACGTAGAGGTCGATGTCCTCTGAGAACCGATCGATAAGGTTCCAGCCTTTAGAAAGGCTCGTGCCTCCTTTGAAGATGACCACCTCGCCAAAGTCCCGAGCCAGGATGCGCAGCACCTCGGTGACGAAGTAGTCCTTCTCGACGATCGCCGGGTTGGGGATGCTCTTTCGCTCCGCGGCCTGCTGAATCAGATCGGCGAAGTCGCCCCTTTCGTACAGGCAGCTCATTTGGCCTGCCATTCGAGAGCGTTCGGAAGCTCTCGGAGAAGGCCGAAGTCGAACTTGGAGAGCGGATTGAGGGACTTCCTTAGCGGCTCGAACAGGCTCTTTGAGAGCCCCGTGTGCTCAAACAGAGCGCCGAGCACCGCCCGGACGCGCGGAGGCTCATCTTGGGCTGCGTCGCGAAGCTCCCTTAGCCGCGATTCGCTAAGCTCGGACTTAAGAAGCCTTCCCAGGCGCTTGAGGGTCTCCTCGCCGCCAGTCTGCGCGTACGCCCCGCGGTCGCGAAGAAACTCGAGCAAAGCCCCCTCGAGCTCCGTCAAAGGGTGAGACCGGGCACCGCGCCGAAGATGGACGCGCGCCCCGTAAGCGTCCGCGGGAAGGTTGCTTCCGAACACGACAAGCTGAGGACGGGCTGGCACCTGCGTGCTAAGTCCCAAGAGGTTCGCGGCGGACGCGCCGGTGGGCCGCGTCTTGTCCTTCAGCGTTCTTCGGACCATAGCGGCTGCCGAGGGCTTGCTCGCTCCAAGCGGGGTCTTCTTCAGCGAGTGGTAGACGCCCTTGGCCACCCGCTTCAGTTTCCCCTGCTCCGCGAGGCGAGACAGGGCTTTGCTCGCGGCGGCCGGAGTGACGCCTTGAATGTCCTCCACTCGCACTAGGGAGTCCGAAGCCGAGGCAGCCTTGCGAAGCGCAAGCTCAGTCGCACTCCTCCCTCGTTTTCGCTTCATCTCACTCATAGGTGATATTATGCCCCAAGGAACCTAAAATGTCTCGTAAATAAGTTAGAAAAACTTGACGAATAATTTTCGACCCATGCTTTGAAATATCAGATCTTCGCAGACATTACGCGCAGAAGCATCATGTTGCTTCATCTCTGTATATATACAGAGATGAAGCCTCATGACCGGAATCTCACAAAGCGGGCACCAAAATAGATAAGAAACTCATGGCAGTGGCGTCCTGTATATATACAGGACGCCACTCACACGAGGGACCGCCCGTTTTCCAGTCCAGCACGATGCGATCGGCAGCCAAAGACCATGAGGCAAGATAGGTTTTCCCAGCGGCTCGAAGAGATCTGCGCCTACTTCGAGTCATACCCGCAACGCGTGTTCTCGAAGCCCGAAATAACCGGACTTCTCTTGGCCTTGCAGCCGGAATGGAGCCTGCCGAGACGAATGACAACCGACGTCTTCCTGCTTCGGATGAGCGAGAAGACTCCCCTAATGCACGTCCCCGTGGCGTTTCCCCGCCGCACGCACAACTACTGGACTTGGGGAGAGGTCGACCCGCTAGACCTACTGATGCATCTCGACTCCCGATGTTTCGCCTCGCACCTAACCGCGGCAGAGTTTCACGGCCTCACAAACTCGCCTTCGGAAAGCCTCTACATCAACATCGAGCAGCCCAAGGGAAGCGATACTGACGCAAGCCTTGAGCAATACCGGATCGACGCGGCGTTCAAGCGGCCGCCAAGGGTCTCCAACACATTTGGCGAACTCGATGGAAAGAGGGTCTACCTCCTGAACGGCAAGAACACGAACCAGTATGGCGTCGAAACCCTGGAGCACAAGGACTCAAAGGGCGAGCGCACCTACAAACTCAAGGTTACGAACCTCGAACGAACCTTGATCGACATGACCGTGCGGCCGCAGTACTCGGGAGGCGTCGATGGATGCTTGGAAGCGTTTAAGAACGCGGCACTCAGACTATCGGTCCCGAAGCTCTGCGACGCTCTCGCGAGAATTGGCCACGTCTATCCCTATCACCAGTCGGTCGGCTTCTACATGGAAGCGAGCGGCAGGTACGGCGCCAACGATTTGAGGCTTCTCAAGGAGTTCCCACAAGAATTCGACTTCTATCTGGACAATCAGATCGAAGACCCTCATTACGTCCCCGAGTGGAGGCTGCACGTTCCCTCGCGCTTTACGAACCTCGGCCATTGAAGCCATGTGATCGGATAATCAGAGAAGGCGGGTTTCTCACAGGGACCGCCTTCGCTCCGAACTCGCGATCGCCCTTGTGCAACTTGTATATGTTGTTGTGTTATTGTAGTATCTGATCCGCCACTCGGTGCCGCATTGAACCTGTGTAGATACAGGATCAAATCCTGTATCTACCACCATTCCAAGACCCGAATATTCTGGACCTACATTCTCCAAAGCGAATCGACCGGCAGATTCTACGTCGGCCAACCCAGACCTCGGCACGAGGCGCAGAATCTATGACCGCCGGTTTGCAAAAACCGAAGCGAAGGACGATAATTGCCTCAGGATGACTTGGGGGGATTGGGGCGCGTATCTATTCGTCGGCCTTTTGGTCGTCTTCGCCATGTGGGTCGTCTACACGATGACCCGGGATCCTTCTAGGAACATGCGCCCACCGCCGAAGTCCGCCCCAACGAAACCCAGCCGAGAGGTCGAGAACGAGTTCGGCCTCTTCACTTACGACCCTCGGTTCGAAAACTGGACCGTCGGCGTCGACCACCCCTTCCGTACGGACGACGTGGTCGAGGTGACCCTCGAAGATGTAAACGGTAACCCGGACCCCGCGATCGTCCCCTACATTCCCCGCATCACGGCGAATCTTCCGGATTACGTGAAGCAGGCGATCAAGCTCGCGAAGGGCAACGAGTTCGTGAGCGGCGAGTTTCTGCAGAGCGTCGCGATGTCAGGCGACCCGGAGACGATGACCTTGGCCTTCTACGACTCCGATAGCGACGACGAAACGATGATCCACATCGAAATCGAGAAGGGCAAGGCGGCAGACATGACCGTTATGCATTAGGCGCAGGTCTATCCGACTCGCTGTACTGCATACTGCGTGACGAGCACATCGGGCCAAGCCTCACTTCCTCTCGATTCGACTCATCCTAATTCTGCTCCGAAGATATGCGTGCAAAAGCGGTTTGATTGAGTAAAACTGAGTTGCCAAGCCTTGTTCGGATTCGATCAAAATCGAGATAGACTTCGCAAGTGTTGCCGCTTCCATCCGATCTCGCTCAGCAGGTCGCAACTGCCTTGGCTGAGGACATCGGAGGCGGTGATATCACCGCTCAACTGGTCCCCGCCGCACAGCGGGTCACGGGAAAAGTCATCACCCGCGAGGAGGCGACCTTATGCGGCCGCCCTTGGGTGACTGAGGTATTCCGTCAGCTGGATCCGGCTGTCCAATTGACTTGGCATGCCGACGACGGCGAGCGCGTTACTGCGAATCAAACTCTGTTTGAGATCGCAGGCTTGGCCCGCCCCGTTCTCACGGGTGAGCGCACTGCGCTCAACTTCCTCCAGCTCCTTTCCGCGACTGCGACCGCGACTCGCCTCTATGTAGATGCGATCGTGGGAACCCGCTGCGCAATTCTGGATACTCGAAAGACAGTCCCAGGACTACGGACGGCGCAGAAATACGCGGTTGTGTGCGGCGGTGGCCATAACTACCGCATCGGGCTCTTTGATCAGGTGCTGATCAAGGAAAACCACATCGCCGCAGCCGGCTCCCTGACAGCCGCAGTGGCAGCAGCCCGCCGCGCAACCGGTTCGCGCAAAGTGGCAGTGGATGTGGAGGTGGAAACGATGGAGGAGTTTGAGGAGGCGTTGCGCGCAGGCCCGGACATCGTCATGCTCGACGAATTCAGCCTGGCCGACATGAGAGCCGCAGTAGCGCTGAACAACTCTACTGGCCATCGGGTCGCAGTCGAAGCATCGGGTAGCGTAACGCTCGATAACGTCCGCAGCGTCGCAGAAACCGGCGTCGACTACATCTCAATCGGTAGCATTACCAAACACGTCCGCGCGGTGGATCTGTCGATGCGGTTTGCATTCGCCTCTTAGGCAACAGCCGACTTAATACCCGTTGAGGCTGGGCCGAACGCTAAGAGGCTCATCCCGCCGTCAGCGAGACGTTTTTTGGTGCGATCACTCTGGGCGACTATGGCGCGCGTCCGACCATAGAAACAGCACGCCGAGAGCGGTAAACAAGCAGGCTTCGGGCCAGTTGCGCCTTTGCAAAGCCTCAATGAGCGCTATGCCGAAGAAGAGGATGAATACTGCGAATCCGCTGAACTTCATTTTTTTGCCGGCTGATATTGCCGGACCCTAAATTAGTGTGCGCCCGATTTGTCCCTGAGCCAGTCATTCGTTTCAAGTCCAATGTTTCCTGGACGACCGATGCCAGTGGTTGACTAACGACCCAGCCCGAAGTCCTTGGACGAAACGGACAGATTGTATGGGGAGGCGGAACTCCGGAAGTAAAGAGCGCCCGTATCGGCGTTCGCCGACTTTCCAATTGTTGAACTCCGGTGCTGCAGAAACCCAATTGTTTGAGGTCGTGTTCAGGTCACAAAAGACGATCGACAGGTCACTATTTCCGTTAACCGTTAGGATGAAGTTCCCCACTTTCTCTCGGTATCCCGTTGACCCGTGGGCAACTGCGCTTCGACGGCGACCTCATCGTCATCGATTGGCCGTCCGTGTGGAGTTCGGTGGGCGGGTGCGGGTGGTCCGAAAAGCTATTTCGTGAACATCCACCAATCAATGGCGAAGAGCTTGGCTGCGGGCTTGCCGCGGAACACGAGGAAGAGATCGTGGACGCCCTTGGCCCCAGAAATCTGGGCGGACTCGGTTCGCCAATTCTCCGGGCCATCGACGTTGCCTATGCGGACTTGACCAATCAGAGGACCGTCCGTTGCGTCGAGACGGAGTTCGAGGGTGCCGCCCATACCCGACGCTACCCTTGCGGAGAACCCCTTAGCACCTCGGCCGAAATCGACGTTTCTCACCTTGATTGAGTCGCCATCGTCGATGTCCGAGACCTGCATCCCGCCCGCGCGACACGGTTCGGTCTCGACGCCAGATGCCCAGGCGATGGTTTCCGCTTCGTTGCGGACGTAGGGGTTGAGCCTGGCGACAGGCGCCGGCCCTTCCTTCGTCATGTCCATCGGCAGGATCGCGCCGTCCGGCCCAAACCGCATCTCATCGACGCAGACCGAGCGGGTAAAGCCGCCGCCGCCCGGCAGAGCACCGTTGTGATAGAAGAGGTACGTCCGCCCCTTGTAGTCGACCACACCGGGGTGATTGGTGAAGCTCCCGCCCTGCGTGGACATGATCTCGCCACCGTACTTCCAGGGTCCCGCCGGCTTGGAGGCCGTCGCGTAGGCTAGGTGCTCGGGAACCGGCCCGCCTGCGTAAACCAAATAGTAGAGATCCTTGCGTCGATAAAGCCAGGGCCCCTCCTCGTAGGCCGTCGCGCGGTCGGCCGTCCGCCGCTTGCCAAACGCCTCCACCGTCATCGGTCCCCGAAAGATCCCCCGGTCGCCGATGCCCGTGTCGTACGAGACCATGTCTTGGTTCAGCCGAACGTATTTGTAAGTGGGGTTCCCCCAGCCGAGGTAGGCCTGTCCGTCGCGATCGATGAACACGCACGGGTCGATGTCGCCAAACTGGTCGAACACCAGCGGCTTGTCGATCGCATCTCGGAAAGGGCCTTCCGGGCGGTCGGCGACGGCAACGCCGATCGCCATCCCGCCTTCCTTCCGGTTCATGGGGACGTACCAGTAGAACTTGCCGTTGCGCTCGATGCACTGTCCCGCCCAAGCGTCGGACTTCGCCCACGGGAAATCCTTCACGGAGAGCGGCGACCCGAGATCGGTCCAGTTCACCATGTCCTTGGTGGCGTAGCACCGCCAGTCCCGCATCACGAACGTGGTGGATTTGTCCTCGTCGTGCCCCGTGTAGACGTAGAGCGTTCCCTTGTGGACCAGCGGCGCGGGGTCGGCGGTGTAGACCGTTTGGACGATGGGGTTCTGCGCCGGAAGGGCCACCATGATAAGGAGCCCGCCCAGAACGGCGAGCGGACGCGCGAATAACGAGAGGAGAGACATGGCGATTCAGGCGTATCCTGTTGACGTTAACACTACCCGAGGCGACCTCTCCTTTTGGCTCGACGACGATCCTCCGCGACCAGGCTCCTGTCCCCGTTTCCCTTAGCCGTCAATCGATAGGCCGGCAGGGAAACCTCCCCGTGCGCTTTCACGGAAGGGCAGTGATCTTATCGCTCAGGCGGAAGAAGTCGAAATCGACGAAGCCGCCCGCCGTCTTGGTTGCGAAGTTGAACAGGCCGAAGCGATAGCCCATAAAGTGCGGGATGTCGTAGACCATATGTAGCGACTCGCCGATGGCACTCCAGTCCTTTCCGTTGAGGCTGTAGTAGAAATACGCCTTGTCTGCACGGTCCTTGAAGTCGCAGTCGATCTTTAGGAAGACCGTCTTCTGCGCTAACGGAATGCTGGTGATCTCTTCCGGCTTATTCGACTTGGCGCTGACCATGACGATTGAACGGGCATCGCCCGTCGCCTTGACGCCGACGAAGCCGTATTTCTTTTGAAACACCGTGAGTCCCGCGAAGTCACCATCTTTCATGTGGCTCACGTCGACCGCGGTCGTCGCCGAACTCTCGGGCCCAAAGGTTCTTTGGGTGAGCGTGTTGCGGGCTTGGCTCAACTCTGGATCCACGCGGCCGGCGGTCAAGCGCAGGCTGCCCGGGTGCGCGGCGAGCGACCAATTAGCGTTATCGGGATTGTGGTTCCACTGCCATGCCAAGGGCAGGGGCCGGTCGCCGGGCCTCCGATCGAACTCATCGGAAGCTACGATGCCGGAGACGCCGAGCTTGCTCGCCGGTAGGTTTAGCGTCGTCGGAGCTTTGCCATCGACACCGAGAACGGGCCAACCGTCAACCCACTTCACCGGCACGAGAAATGGAATGCGACCGACCGCGCCGTGATCTTGGAATAGATAGGCGAACCAGTCTCCCTTCGGAGTATCGATCAGGCCGCCTTGGGCGATGCCTTGGTCATGGAATAGCACTCTGCCTTCGTAGGGACCGGTGAGCTGGTCGGCTCGGTGGATGATCTCGGTGCGCATGTCCCGCTTTGGCCAGACGATATTGCACAGGTAGTACTTGCCGTTGATCTTTCGGAATTGCGAGCCTTCAGCGGGCAAACCAACGATGCCTGGGGCCACTGTGCTGGCATTAGGGATGATTGCCTGATCCAATCCACCGGGCTGGACGCCGGTAAGGTCCGACTTGAGCTCGGTTATCCGCATTTGGCCATTGTTTCCGT
The DNA here is from genome assembly GCF_000724625.1 of Fimbriimonas ginsengisoli Gsoil 348. Classification (GTDB taxonomy): domain Bacteria; phylum Armatimonadota; class Fimbriimonadia; order Fimbriimonadales; family Fimbriimonadaceae; genus Fimbriimonas; species Fimbriimonas ginsengisoli. The sequence continues at coordinate 295,630 of NZ_CP007139.1, forward strand.
GGACGATGTAAGCGCGACCATCGTCGTCGAAATACAGGGAGTGGTCACCGAAGAGTGGCGCAAACGAGGTTGCCTTCCAAGGGGTCTTGTTGGGGTTCTTGGTGCGGAAGATGTACGTCTTGCCGGTCGAGAGCGAGAACGTGGTGGCGTAAAACGTTCCGTCGTGGTACGCCAGGCTGCTGGCCCAGGAGCCTCTGCCGTAGTCGTTCTTTCCGCCCTTCAGGTTGAGCTCGTCCGTGTCGGCCAGCGTTTCGTACGCGTAGCTGGCAATCTTCCAATTCACGAGGTCCGTCGATTTCATGATCGGCAGCCCCGGACTCATGTGCATCGTGGTGCTGCTCATGTAATAGGTGCGTCCCACGCGCACGATCGCCACGTCCGGAACATCCGCCCAAAGGATCGGATTTTGCGCCTTATGGGTCGAGTCTGTCTTCACGTGCCTCACCTTCGTCTTGAGCAAGTTGACGTCGTTCGCAACCGCCCCCGCGCTCCCGGAGATCATCAGGTGAAGCGCCAGGGCGGAACTCAGAAGTTTTGCGCTGTTACCATAACTTACTCTCTTCATTTTTAGCCTTCATCCTAACGCCGACGGTCTAACCAATTGCCGCGCCTTTCCAAGCCACTGGCTGTCGTCTCCGATGGAAACCAAGTGCCCCCTAGGAACGCTAGATCCGGTTCTACCTGCAATTTCTCCATGCGTCGGCAGGAGTTCGCAAGTTCAAGCCCGGTGCTGCACGGTCTCGTCGCGCGGATCGAAGCGGAAATCGAGTCTCCACCGACAAGAGCACCTTGCGGTCTAACAGGCGCCCAAAGCAGCAGAGTGGAACCGGATCGGGTTTCGCCTGATACGATGAAGATATGGGAAGGCTTCATCGCTTGGTGCGCTGGGCTAAGCATGAAGATGTAAAGGCGGAGATTGAGCGCGGCGCGGATGTGAACGAAATCGCGGGCAACTTAACTCCCCTCGACCATGCCATCAAGAATGACGATGTCGCGATGGTCGATATTCTCATTCGAGCCGGCGCCGACGTAAATCAGGGGCACCCGAAGACGGGCCGACGGCCGCTCCACAGTGCGGCTTCTAGTCCGGACCTACGGATCTTGGAATTACTGCTCGAGGCCGGGGCTGACCTCGAGGGTTGCCGCGAGACTTCGACTCCGCTATGCTTTGCCGCGGCTTTCCGCAAACGGGAAGCTTACGATCGCCTGATCAAAGCCGGGGCGAATGCGCTGGCGACGATGAAAGGGAAGGTGGCCAGCGAATGGCTAACGTCCGCAGCCGCCGCCGATGAATACATGCAGCAGCGCTGGGAGACGGATTCGAAGGAGAAAAGGCCGGACGAGTACGAGCCACTTCTCCGAAAAATGATGGGGGAGTATCCCACGGCAGAGGAGTACGCCGCGCATCGCGGCAACGATATCTTTGTGTTCAGCTTGGATCGAGGCGTCTTCACGGACCCTGAGGTGCAGAAGTGGGCACGGGACCTCGGCGAGATTCTTCGATCGCCCGAGCGACTCAAGGAGTGCGAAGAGCGGTTCCTAAGTGGCGCCGAACTGGCCAGAGCCCGCCGCGAGCGCAGGCACTTTGAGCGGCGACTCGCCCTCCAGGAAGGTCGAAAAGAACGCATTGCCCTTGCTGCCAGGGGAATCGCTTCGACGCATTTTGACCCGTAAGGCGGGCACGAACCGCCTTTCGCGTTCCCGCGTAAAATGGCCGAGATGACGGCGCTTCTCTTTCTTGTATCGTCGGTACTCGGCGCAACGCTAACGCAAGGGAATCTGCCGCAGACTTCCTATGGGACCGCGATCGGTGCGGAAGCCCGGCAGCAGGCCGAAGCGTTTTTCCGGCAGAACGTCAATGGGGCCGTCACCAGCGTAGAGCTGCGCGGAATGGCCGCTTACATCGAGTCCAGCCGTGCCTATCGGGCGCACGATTATAAGCATTGCGCCGATGTCCTCGACGAGCTATGGCGGGACCTTCCGATTTCGTCTCCCAAATGGTGGGAAGCCAACGATCCGACTCGAACCGTGAACCCCGGCTTCTCGGGCTACCCGGCCATGCTGATGCTGGATGAAGCCGTCCGGTGGCGGCTCAATCCGGAGAGCGCCAAAGTCAAGGCCCGGCCGGTCCTCATGGAAGTGCTGCTCTTCGGTCACGCAGCGGGTTATCAGCCCAGAACAATGGGCCAATTGCTTGGCAACACCGGCGTGAGGACCGTCGTCAACCTCGACCCCTCGCTCGCCGCCAACGACTACGCCCTCCTGAGGAACTGCCTTTGGCTCTTTCAAGAGTACATGTGGGCGGCAAGCAAGGGGCGCCTCCGGGTGAACCTCGATTTCACCACCCTGCCCGACCGAACCATCGACGTGGAATTTAAGGCCGATTCGAGGAAAGGCGCTTCCGGCACCCCCGCCGTCATCCTCGGTCTAAAGTCGCCCGCTTTCCAAGTCCAGCAAGACGAGATTGCCTCCCAATTGAAGGTTAAGCCCGACTGGTGGTGGTCGATCGTCCCTTCCCTGGTTCCGGACGCCGTGCCCGAGTTCCGCATCCAGGAGTTCGTTCCCGGCGGAATGGGGCGCGGCCCCGACGTTCGGTCGCCAAACTTCATCATGGACGACCTTTGGGTGGTGCGCCGCCCCGGGCATCTCGGCCACGGCAAGTACACGCAGACCGAGATCGAGATGTTCATGCCGCAATGGTTTCAGCACGAAATCAACCATTTCTTCTTCGCGAACTACCCCGAGTTCGGGCTGGAAAAGACCGGCCACATGTGGCATCAGCTTTCGAATTGGCCGAAAGATTTCGTCGGCATCTTCGAGCCGGACTACTATCGCGAAGCGATGCACAAGCGCATCCAGCCGTTGGCGAAACCGCCGCTCGACGTCATGATGCGATTCGCCGAGCCGACCGCCGCCGAGATCGCCCGCATCGAACCGCGAAAGATCCTCGGCCGCTACCAGCACGTCCCCACCGATAACCCCTGGCTCGTCGGCGAGATCACCGTCGCCGAGCAAGATGCCGACGGAAGAACCCTCCTGAAGTGGACCAACGGCGCCAACGTCTCATGGCTCCTGGAACCCCATCTGGACGAAGGCGCTCTCCGCACCGGCTCCGACTGCCCGTACTTTAAGGAGCCGCTCCCCGGCGGCAAACAGTTCAAAATCATCCCCACCCGAGACGCCAACGGCGAATACACAAACGATGTCGCGGGATTCGTTTTCCTCGGCAGCTTCTACGCGAAAGTACGGTAAGGCCGGTGGAGAGGGCGCGGAGCGGCTTAACAATTTCGGAAACGGAATAAGATGGAGCGTGGGGAGAATCTAAGTGCCAACCGAAACCTTTAAAGCGAGCCGCTTGACGAAGGGAAACTTTCTGTTTCCTACGACGATCGAGGTTAGCGAGAAAGCGGTCACGCGTCGCAAGCGGTCTTGGTTCAGCCGCGACGAGATCAGTGTCAGCATCGGCAAGGTCGCTTCGGTTCACATCCAAACCGGCCTCATCTGGTCCACCATCCTCATCGAAAGCTCGGGCGGCGCCGACCCTCTCACGAGCCACGGCCACTCAAAAGGGGACGCCACGAGGATCAAAGAATTGATCGAGAACTACCAGGCCGAGCATGCGAACTTGGGCGACGAAGACCGACCGTAAAGGCTGCATCTTCTTGTGCCGGGATACGGGTTTGCCTCGGCGCGGCCGTGGGCCGATTTGCCTAACCTAGCCTCAGGTGAAAGTATCGTTGCGATATGGCGTGGAGAGTCGCCTTCGGGGGAGCGGAATTGGACGGAGCCGCAGCGCGATTGGTGGACGCGGCGCATCGAGGAGATGCGGAAGGGGTGCGCACGGCGGTGCAAGAAGGCGCTAACCCGAACCTAACCTTTGCCGATGATGAGGGGTACTTCAACCTCACCCCTCTCATGATCGCCGCTCAAGGCGGCCATGTCGAGGCGATACGGGTCCTGCTGAAGGCGAAGGCAAAGGTTAAGGCCAAGAACAAGCACATCTCCCCGGAAGACGGAGGCGGCGAGACCGCGCTGGACTACGCCGTGGCCGGCAAACATCAAGAGGCGGCTCGACTGCTGTTGGAACACGGCGCCAATCTCGACGCCATCGAAAGCGGCAACACGCCCCTCATGCTGGCGGTGATGCGTGACGATGAGGAGCTCGTTCGCTTTCTGCTGGACCTGGGCGCCGACCCAAATGTCGCGAGCAAGGTCTGCTCCGCGCTCTACATGGCGGTCGACCGTGACCAGCCCGCAATCGCCCGTCTTCTGCTCGAGCGAGGCGCGGACCCCAATTGGGGCGACGCGCACTTTCATGCAACCTCTCTGATCAAAGCCTGCAAAAAAGGTCAGCTAGAATGCGTTCGCGCGCTGCTGCAGGGAGGCGCGGATCCGAACCGGCAAGATGATCTCCACCGGTTTCCGCTGTATGAAGCGGCTACCGGAGGCGTCATCTATCAACTCAAGACCGACGAAGATTGGAAGCGGTATGGAAACGCCCTGAATCTCGCCGGCTCCTGCCTCCTGACCGACGAAAACGCCAAGGAGATCGTGGAACTTCTGCTTGAATACGGCGCCGACGTCCACCGGCGCTCTCCCCGCTGGGGCACCGCCCTGGAGGGGGCAGAAAAGGCGGACCGAGGAGAAATTTACCGGCTCTTAGTGGCGGCGGGAGCCTAGCCTTTCCGGATCGTCAATGAGAATTGGCCGGGCTCGCGGACCCTACGCCTATCCGTGTCTTCTGTACCGCCCAACACCCCATTAGGTTCCAAATCAAGCGTCGGTCGACGGGAACACGAACCAATTGGGCTCCGGCCAAGACCCAGAAGGCTTTGTCAAATGTAGATTGTTCATCCTAAAGCTCTCGCCGCCATGGTCGTTTTGACTTTCCGGGCGGTCAGAGTGATGCCAACCGGTGAGGTAAACCGAAGGGGTGCTGGTTCACGAGCAGGGGAGGACGCGTGGGTAAGGTTCGGGTTGCCGGGTTTGCGGTTTCGGTCGATGGGTTTGGGGCGGGGGCGGAGCAGAGTTTGGAGAATCCGTTAGGGAAACGGGGGCAAGAGTTACACAATTGGTTCTACCCGACGCAAACCTTTCGATCGATGTTCGGGAAAGAGGGGGAAACGGAAGGGGCAGATGCTTGCTTCGCGAAGGCCTCGGCGGAAGGGTTCGGAGCGTTCATCCTCGGCCGCAATATGTTTGGGCCGGTCCGCGGCGAGTGGCCGGACGAGGAATGGAAGGGGTGGTGGGGCGACGATCCCCCTTATCACGCGCCGACCTTCATCCTCACCCACCACGCCCGGGCGCCGATTGTGATGGAGGGCGGGACGACCTTCTATTTCGTCACCGAAGGGATCGAGTCGGCGCTCGCCCAGGCCAAGGCCGCCGGGGGCGACCTGGACGTGAAGATCGGCGGCGGAGTCTCGACGGTCCGCCAGTACCTGCTCGCGGGAGCGATCGACGAGCTGCACCTAGCGGTGTCGCCGGTCCTTCTCGGGCAGGGGGAATCGCTATTCGCCGGGATCGACCTGCCAGGGCTCGGGTATCGGGTGACGGAGGTGGTTCCGACGGAACGGGCGACCCACCTTGTGTTGACTCGGTGAATATCGGGGGTGGTGTCGCGGTTTTCGGGAGTCGGCCTACAGAGGGTTAGTACCTTCGGAAAAGGCGGCATGCGTAGGTGCCGGCTACACGGCTTCGCCGTAGCGGAGGCCGGTCTGGAGACCGGCGGTCCTTCCGGCTTCGCCGTGGGGAGGTGGTGGCTTCTTCCCCGGAACTTGTCTCCTTTAACCTGCCCTGACGAATCGTCGATTTGCCGTTCGTCAGCCGGTCGAAAGTGGTTATTTTCTGACGATTCGTCGGTATCTTTCCGTCGTGGCTTCACATCGTAAACTTCCCCGCCAGTAAGCCGTCATAAAGATAGGGAGGAGAAATGACGATGGACAGGACGGATCGGGAGATAGTGAGGTTGCTACAGACGGATGGGCGGATGACGCATGAGCAGATTTCGAAGGAGATTAGCCTTTCGAGACCGGCGGTGCACGACCGGATTCGCCGGTTGGAGTCCGCCGGGGTGATTCGGGGCTACTCCGCGCAGGTGGATTGGGATGCGCTCGGGCTCTCCCTCTGCGCCTTCCTCTTCGTCCGCGTGACGGGAAACTGCGTGCCGATCGCGCAGAAGATTTGGACGCTGGGTACCGAGGATGCGATGGTCCAAGAATGCCATCGGATCGCCGGCGACTGGTGTCTGCTCTTACAAACCCGCTCGGCTTCCACGGCCGCTCATCTACGGCTTCACGACGAAATAAGAGCGATCCCCGGGGTGCAGAACACGATGAATGTTATCGCTCTAGCCGAAGTCCTTCCAGACGAAAGTCGGGTCCCCGTCCCGGCTGACTTCCCGGCAACGTTAGCCACGAGGAGAAACTGAAATGACGATTACCTATCCCAATCGCTGGACGGAACAAGAGTCCTCGGTGTCGCTCAATTTGGACAAGGGCGCCCTCATCGACCTCCAGCCGCCGATGAACGGCGTGAAGATTCAAGTGGAATCCGGAAGCCTATGGGTGACTCAAGAGGGCGATGCCTCGGACCACGTCATCGGTCCGGGCGAGAGCTTTGTGACCGCCGGCCGAGGCCTCATCGTGGTTCAGGCGCTACGTTGCTCCGCGTTCCGGGTGCCAGGGCAGGGGTAGGGAGCCTTCATTTGCCTCTTTCAGATGGAAGATTCTTATCTTCAGAGGGCATTAAGGAGTGGACTTTTGACGCTGATGGACCGGAGTCCCTCTCCCCGGTTCGTGTTCGTGCCTGACGCTCACCTATCGCTCTCGCGAACAGAGAGGGCTTTCAGTCAGTTGGGGTTTCGAATCGTTTGCGGCCCCAGAGCCGCCTTCACCCTTGGCTTATTCCGCCCCTACAGGGCTTGATGGTCTGGGCGTTCTACTTACCAGGGCTTCGCCCTTCGCTTTTAGAGGTCGCGCTTTCAGCGCTGATTGGAGAGGTGTGGCCAGATGCATGGGAACGGAGCGCCGGCCCCAGCCAGCTTGCGTCGACGGGTTTTAGCCCGCGACGGGGGTGTCGACTGAAGTCGACACCGCATGCGAACTGAAGTTCGCGCTCCTGAGGGGCAAGTGCGCTCAGCGGAGCCCTTGGGCGAGGCCGATGAGGATGCCTTCGGGGCCGCGGATGTAGCAGAGGCGGTAGATGTCTTCGTACTGAACGACCTCGCCTACGAGCTGCGCGCCGCGCTTGCCAAGTCGCTCGAGCGTATCGTCGAGGTCGTCTACGGCGAACATAACGCGGAGGTAGCCAAGAGCGTTCACCGGGGCGTTGCGGTGATCGGCGACGATGGGAGGACGGAGGAAGCGGGAGAGTTCGAGCCGGCTATGGCCGTCCGGCGTGCGCATCATGGCGATCTCGACGTGCTGATCGCCCAGGCCGGTGATACGCCCCGCCCATTCACCTTCGATGGTGGCCCGGCCTTCGAGTTCTAGACCGAGTTCGAGAAAGAAATCGATCGTCGCTCCCAAGTCCTCGACGACGATTCCCACGTTGTCCATGCGTTTGACGGCCATATGGACATTCTACGGAGTGTCGTATCCTCGCCGCCCCTCGGACAATCGAGACATTGCCAATCTCTCCCCCGACCGTCGCTTGAAGCCGCTTGGCAACGCGGGCGAGAGAGTGTCCGAAGATCTGAGGTCGATTCGATAGTGGGGCTTACACTTTGGTCGCGAATCCGAGGTCGATTAGCCAGTCGGTCATTCTTTGCGGCCAGGTTTGGACGGAGATCAGCTTCTTCTCGCGGTTGCCGAGGTTGAAGCCGTGACCGCCGCCGCTGGTGATGTGCATCTCAGCGGATACCTTCGCCTTTCGGTACAGGTTCATGATGTCGATGGTGGGGCGGAGGTGGCCTTCGTCGTCGAAGGCACATAGCAGGAAAGCGGGGGGCAGGTTGGGGGTCGCGGGCGCTTCTTGCGGGATGGCGACGGGTCCGGTGTAGATCCACATGGCAAAGTCGGGGCGCCCGTTGACGGCGTCGATCGCGTCGGGCGACTTGACCGAGGGAACGTCGCCAAAGACGACGGAGGACACGACCTCTCCACCGGCGGAAAAACCGATGAAGCCGATTTTGGCGGGATCGATTCCGTAGTCCGCCGCCTTCGCCCGCACGGTGCGCATGGCGCGGTAGCCGTCTTCTTTCGCGGATACGTCCACGGTGACCTTGGAGCCCGACTCACGCGAGAGGCGATATTTAAGAACGAAGGCGGTGATGCCAAGTTTGTTGAAGTAGGCCGCCGGCTGCTCCCCTTCCGGGCCGAAAACGTTCGACGTGAACCCCCCGCCAGGGGCGATGACGATCGCTACCCCGTTGGCTTTTCCCGCGGGCGGTCGAAAAACGGTCAGCGAGGGGTTCTGGATGTTCTTGATCGAATAGCTGTTCGGTCTCACTTCCGGCTCGTTCCGCCTCTCTTCCGAACCAGGCGCTCCGTTCGGCCAAAGTGTGATGACTTCCGGCGCTTGAACAAGCGAGCTATGCGCAATCGACGATGAGAGCAACAGCTTGAGGAGCAAGACCATTTGTCAACCCTACCTCCTTCCTTCTCGGCGAGTTCGGTCTAGACGGGATCGTTTAGGAGCGCCGGAGTTGTTTGGCGGTAGAAGCTTCCCCGCCAATGCCAATAGAACCACCCTGAACAGCCAACGTGGAACGACCGCGCGCCCAAAGCTCGCCGTACGCTGACGCTCGCGCTTCGCATCTCGGGCAATGCGGCGTAAACGCCGAGCTTCCTCCACGGCATTGCCAAGTTGCTTGGTAGGTTCCATTCTTCCCACGCGAGACGAAGCATGCGGCAGTCGGGATCGAATGGCCTCTCTACCCGTCGATCCGAGGCAAACTCAATCGACCAGTTTGCAGAGGCCGACGCGGACCTCGACGAAGGAGAATAGAACGATGCGGGTAATGATCATTGCAAAAGCGACGCCTGAAACCGAGGTGGAGATGACGCCTACGCCCGAAATGATGGAGGCGTTTGAGGCGATGGAGCAATTCCAAAGGGAGCTAGAGGAAGCCGGGATTTTGGATATGCAGGGGTACGGGCTTCGGCCATCGTCACAAGGGAAACGGGTTCGATTCGACGGGTCGAAACGATCCGTCATCGATGGACCGTTTACCGAGACCAAAGAACTCCTGGCGGGGTTCTCGATATGGAAAGTCAAAGATATGGACGAGGCGGTGGAGTGGGTGAAGAAGGGTCCGAACCCGATCTTCAGTCCCAGCGAAGTCGAGATCCGGCCGATCTACGAATACGAAGACCTCGCCGATTTCGTGACGCCCTGAAGAACCGGGGCATTCATTCGCCAAGGATAGTCGCGAGGAATTCCCTCCCCCCTGGTGCGAGGCTCGCTTCTAACTTCCGAAAGCTTTCGGCTAGATTGCGCAGACCTTCTCCGCTGACAAGCTCCGGGGGAAAACGGGGGTTATGGCTGAGAAGCTGCACGACTTCGCCCGTGAGCTCCAACATGGCCGCATAGCAGCCGCGCGGAGAATCGGGCACTCCGATCTCGTCCAGCTTTTCGGCCAACACGGCGGCTTCGGCGTCGAGTCCCGAAACGCCGAAGAGGTCGCGCAAATACTCGGGAGCCGTTTCGAGATGGCCTCGAACGCACACTCCTTCCATTAGATCGGCGTACCAACGAGCTCTTTCCAGTGCCCAAGGCAATGGCCACGCAGGTCGTAGGAAGGCGCCATTCACCATACGAAACCCGTCGATCCACAGGGCGGAATTCAAACGCTCCTTCTGCATCCGATCCTTGGGTAGGAAGCCGGCAACGACGACCCAGGAGCTATCCCATGGATCTGTCATCGGCGTCATCCTCTGGCGTAGATCGTCGATCCGCGCATGTTGGACGGAGCTGGGCTCATAAAAGCTCAGGCGAGCGGCGCCCCTCCTGGTTAAGCTCCCTTCCGCGACCATCCGGGTGAGATAACTTTTGACGTTGGTCGCGGTCATCCCCAAGGGGGCGGCAAGTGCGATGATTTGCGGGGCCGTGAGTTCCCGCCCGGCGAACACCAAGATGCCCATGATTGCGGTACGGCCGGAGAGCTTCATCCTCTGGTTGCAAATAATGACACGGAGAGGCATTTTCGTGCAATCATATTTTTGGAGGTTCTATGAACACAACATCAGGCGCAGATTGTCAGTCATGCGGCATGCCGCTCTCACGCGACGAACAGGGGGGCGGCACGAACGCGGACGGCAGCAAGAGCTCGACCTATTGTTCTCACTGCTACCAAGATGGGGCATTCACCCTGCCCGACCTTACATTGCAGCAGATGCAGGAGCGAGTCGGGGAGAAGCTGAAGCAGGTTGGAGTTCCGCCAAGCTTTGCCGAGGCTCAGATCCAAAAGTTGCCGCAGCTTCGCCGTTGGGCCGGGCAGGGTGATTCGTCCCAAAGCATGTCGTAACTTGGCAATGAGTGATCTGGACTCTATTCGTGAGCGGCTAAGGGCCGCCGGAACCGATGAAGGGCGCAAGGCGGCCCAGAAATTCGTGCCCACGGCCGATCGGACCTACGGAGTTCGCGTGCCGATCCTCAACGAGCTCGCCCGGGAGCTCGACCATGCCGACTTGGAGATGGTTCTAGACCTGTGGAACTCGGGGATGTATGAGGAAAGGCTGCTCGCGGCGAAGCTGCTTGAACGTTTCGGAAGAAAGGAGCCGGATCAGACCTGGCGGACGGTACAGCGACTCGCAATGGATATCGCCGATTGGGCAACCGGCGACACCTTGGCGACGGAAGCGGTGAGGCCGATCCTGAAGGCGTTGGGGCCGGAAGTTGCTGAGGCGGCCTCGCGCTATGTGGAAAGCGACGGCGAATGGACGCGCCGCTTCGGACTGGTGTTACTCACCCATTTCGTAAAAGATCCCGGTCAGCAGGCTCGGATAGAGGCAGCTCTGGCAAGTGCGTCGGTCGACCGTCGCACGTATGTCAAGAAAGCCGCCGAATGGCTACGAAGAGACGTCGCCAAGAGCAATTCGATCGCCGCGGACACAGCGGGTTAGCTTCCCTTCACTTTGGCTTGCCACGCCCGGTCGTCGGTGCCGTAGAAGCCATCGTGGAGGGTGGCACGTTTGGTATACGGAACGTAGGTTCCGATGTGCCATTGGCAGCTTCGGTAGAAGGCGCAGTCGCCGGCGAGCAGAGATACTTGCCGGGCTCCCGGCATCTGCCGAAGGTATTCGCCACAGATCAGCTCCCGCTCCTCGTTCGACTGGTCGTCGGTGAATGCGGGGGACGGAACCGGTACCTTGCCGAAGGCGGCGGCCTCCTCCGGCGTGTCGTCCCGATCGTGGCTGCCAGGTACTACCCATAGCGAGTGGTCGTCCCATAAGGCGGCATTGAACTGGTTGAACATGAGCGGATTCCGCATGAGTTGGGAAAACTCGATCGGATCGATCTTGGAGTTGTGATGCACCCAATCGCGGTGCCAATTGGTGGCCCACGGCTTTCCCGCCGGCTCTAGGAGGACGCCCATAATGTCGCTTTGCGGATGGTCGAGGCCGAGAATTCCATGCACCGTCTTCACGAACTCCGGCAGGTTCAAGAAGTCGCGAAAGCGCCCGTGATCGAGCTCCGGATAGGCGTAAACCGGCTGCAGCCGCTGGGTCTGGGGACCGCCTTTCTCCCGGGCGATGACACGGGCCCTGTCGGTCTCCCGCCTTAAGTCGGCTAATAAGGAGGCGGGAATCAGGCCCGGCAAGATCGTGAATCCGTCGCGAAAATACTCCTCGCGATTCTGGTCGGTGTATCGGTAAGACATGGCACTCAATGCTACAGGGACCGGCGGGATCAGTGCGTGTTGCCGACGAACGAAAGCGCAATCGTGGCGAACCGACATCTCCGTGCTGGGCAATCATCAGGGTCGTCTTCGTGGAGCGATGGAGAGCTTTTGCCCCTGCATTTTATCAGGGCATCGTCTACACCAACCCATCTCGGATTGTTGACAAACGGTAGGAATGTAGATTGTCGTTCTCCTAGACACCTACTTGTCGCTGTTCAGGAGTGAATTTATGGTTCCGAGGTATGACAAGAAAGTGCGTATTTTGTTGAACCCGCGCTCTCGGCCTGTATACGGGCAGGACTTCATGGCGAGACAGAGCCTTGAGCAATTCAAGATCGGGTTGTACGACGCCGACCAAGGATCTTTCCCTAGCCCGCTTGCACGCCCTTCTCTGATTGTGTCCCAGAACCCAGATAGCGAAGCTGAATCTATATTCCTTGCCGAAGTAGAAGCCGATCGACGAGTAATCCACTGCCACCTTCAATGGCCGTACCTTGATCCATTCCAAAAGTATTGGCTTACGCAATCCGCGCATGTAGCCGACGTTCGAATAACACCAGCTGAATTCCTGGCGAAAAGATTACGAGAGGAGACCGGCGTTGATTGGGTAACGGTGCAAAACGTAGTGGATGGGAGCCGATTTTATCCGAGCAAAAGAGCAGAACGACTTGCTTTTAGAAGCAAACACGGTATCTCCGAGTCGGAATTCGTTGTGATTGTGGTTGGGCGCATCGAGTCAGCCAAAGGACTTCAAGTGATCCGATCTTTGGCGAAGAAGCTGATTACCGGCCTCCGCCTCCTTGTACAATACCCGCACGAAAGATTTGATAAGTTGGCTGAAAGCATCAAGGCTCAAAACCCAAATCAGGTCACCCTTCTAAGAGATGGAGATGGCGATTTAGACAGACCTATCAGGCACGCAGACCTGCTTCTGAGTCCATCACTAATGGAAGTCGCACCACTCGTGGCACTCGAATCTCTGGCTTCCGGGGTGCGAGTGGTGGCGACGGATTCAACACCGTTCTATAGTGACGAGGCTTCGTTTGCAGTTGCCTCGGACGATCTTGCGCTAGTTCCATTTGTTGAACCTGTTCGTTCGTTATTGAAGCGGTGCTCACGGTGTGAGTTGGCGTTGCCCGAAGTTGAAGTGGAGCGGCTTGCCCAGACAATTCTTGGAGAAATTGTTATTCGCGCTGGGTCGTGGGATGATTTGGACCGCCAGGGCCTCGCAGCAAGAGCGAGCCGCTACGCAGATTTGGATGGCCACAGACAATCCCTCAGCAACCTATACGGTATGTAGCGACCGCAGCAATTGAAGATGATGTGATTCCCAGGTGGGTCGCGCGGCATTCTTCGGCGTCGCAAGCGGGTAATGATGAGGGGTACACATTCGCAGATTGCTTAGTTGCAAAAAATGGTACGCACAATATTTAGCTAGTTGAGCGCACCGCACATAGGCTTGTTTACGAACGACTGTCTTGGAAGTAAGCATCGATGTCGTGGAATAGGTCCGGCGCAGTTTGGCCGCGTGTTCGCAGGAGCGTCGGCAGCCGGGTTTCGGCGCATGCGGGTTACTATGTCTCGGAAGCAAATCTGGCCAGTTGACCGTGTGATCTTGGGCTGGGATGATGGAAGGGCTTCACGATGCGTTCTTCCGCAGACGGACGATAGTCAAGGCCTGTTAAATTAGCCCTTTGGAAGTAAGTTGCGAACTGAATGCTTCGTATCAGGGCCGGGGAATCGGATGGCGCGGGGGCTGGCGCCTTTCTCTCGGTGGATGAGGCGGTTGAATTGTTGGAGGTCGGGGACGCCGACAGTTTTGGCGATGGTTTTTATCGGCAACGTCGTCGATCGGAGAAGGTGCTCGGCTTGGTCGGCGCGACGGCGACGAACATAGTCGGACACCGGTAGGCCGAGCCAGACCTTGAAGAGGCGGGTTAGGTAGCCGTAGGAGACGCCGACTTCCGAGCAAAGCTGGCTCACGGACAAGGGGCCGCTTAGGCGTTGCTCGATATGGCGGATCGCCATGTTTACGAGGGGATGACCGTTATCGGCAGTGTCGTCGCCGAGGCTGGCCGACTCCCAAAGAAGGGTCCAAAGGGCGGAAGTCGCATAGGTTAGGTTGCTCGCTCCAAGGCCGACGGCTTGTCTGGCCCGAATGTCCATAGACTCGTAGTGGTCACCCAGGTCGAAGACCACCGGAACCTCCACCATACGCAATCCGACATCGTGCTTGAAATGAAAGTAAACATGCTCACTCGGCCCGATGTAGCGATACACCATGCGAACTCCAGGCGGCACAAGGCTGGCATAGCCGGGGCGAATCAAAACCGGAGCCCCGTCGAGTTCGATAGTCGCTTGGTAGCTGTAGATGTGAAAGCACCAGTGTTCCGGCAAGAGATAGTTGTCAGACCGGGTTGCCTCGCCATGTCGAGGAATTCCCATCGCGCTGATCCGCGGCGGCGACTCGAGACAAATTCTCGATACCATTCGCTCAGCTTATCTCCTGCACAAACAAACTTGACTCTAAGTGGACACAAGCGGCGCAAAAGTCGGCTAAGGAAACCACCATCGGTATTCTTTATCGAACTTGCCAATGATCGGTTTACGCTCGCTTCTTATCCTAATCGCCGCTATTTCAACGCTGGTGGTGACCTCGTGGGCGGCTACCCAGTCTCCGCGCCAGCACCTCTTGCTCGACGCTAACTGGAAGTTTCATCTGGGCGACGAGTGGCCGGAGGCGCTGCATTTAGAAAGCTCCGGCACGGGCGCCGGGCCGGCAAGCGAGGGATTCGACGACACTTTTTGGCGGACCGTGGACCTGCCGCACGACTGGGCGATCGAACTTCCATTCGATGCGGCCGCCGATGGTGGCCACGGATTTAAGGCGCTTGGCGCGAAGTATCAAGCCAACAGCATCGGTTGGTACCGCCGAACTCTGACATTGACCGAGGCCGATAAGGGGAAGCGGATCTGGCTCACCTTCGACGGCGTGTTCCGAGATGCCAGCGTGTGGGTGAACGGCTGGTTCGTGAGGCATCACGAAAGCGGCTACTACCCCTTCCGCGAGGACATAACGGACCTGGTGCGTTTCGGTAAGGGAAACACGATCGCGGTGCGCGTCGATGCCACCAAGCCCGAGGGGTGGTTCTACGAAGGAGCGGGCATCTATCGTCACGTGTGGCTAGACAAGACCGCTCCGATTGCGATCGCCCCCAACGGCGTCTTCGTGCGCACCCTATTCGAGAAGAACGTTCCAAATAATCACCCCACGATAGTCGTGGAAGCGAGATTGCTCAATTCGACAGGTAGCGGCTCGAAAGTGACCGTTCGCGGCCAGATCGTGTCACCGGAAGGCAAGGAGATAGGCGCGTTTTCAAAGACGGCAAGCCTCGCACGCCAATCCGCGGGCATCGTGAACCTGACCTCCAAGATCGCCTCACCGATTTTCTGGTCTCCCGAATCGCCAAAGCTCTACGAACTTGTAACAACCGTTTCGACGGGCGGAGTGGTGGTCGACCGGCAAAGAACCGCCTTCGGAATTCGGACGGTAGGATTCGATCCCAATCGGGGCTTCTTACTTAACGGCAAGCCATATGTCTTACACGGCACCTGTAACCATCAAGACCATGCCGGCGTGGGCGCGGCAATGCCAGACGCGCTGCAAGAGTTCCGCGTTCGGCGGCTTAAAGATTTCGGCTGTAACGCCTATCGAACCTCTCACAATCCTCCCACCCCGGAATTGCTGGATGCCTGCGATCGTCTGGGCATGTTGGTTATGGACGAAAGCCGGCTCATGGGCAGCGATTCGGAAAACATGACGAAGTTGGATGAAAACATCCGACGTGATCGCAATCATCCTTGCGTCGCCATCTGGAACATCGCCAACGAGCAGTTCTTTGTGCAGGATACGCCGCAGGCCGCCAACGTGGCCCGCACGATGCAGGATTACATCAAACGGCTCGACGGAACTCGGCCCGTCACCTACGCCGCGCCGGAGGGGAACACGTATCGGGGAGTTAACTCGGTCATCGAGGTGCGCGGGTGGAACTATCACTACGGGCCGGAAATGGATCGATACCATGCCGAGCATCCTTTTCAGCCAAACGTTGGGACTGAGCAGGCAAGCGTGGTGGGCACCCGCGGTATTTACACCAACGACTCGAAGCGTGGATATGTTTCCGCCTACGACGTGGTCTGGCCGGGATGGACCACTACGGCCGAAAGCTGGTGGAGCTTCTTCGCCGACCGACCTTGGCTATCGGGAGGCTTCGTCTGGACCGGCTTTGACTATCGTGGCGAGCCGACGCCGTACTGGTGGCCCTGCATAAATTCCCACTTCGGCATTCTCGATACATGTGGGTTTCCCAAAGACGCTTTTTATTACTACAAATCGTGGTGGACGGCAGCCCCCGTACTCCACGTGCTGCCTCATTGGAACTGGCCAGGGCGCGAGGGGCAATCGGTGCTCGTTGAAGTCTTCAGCAATTGCCCGCAGGTAGAGCTGTTTCTGAATGGACGGTCTCTGGGAAGAAAGAGAATGAAGGCCAATTCCAAACTGAGTTGGGAGGTCATTTACGCTCCTGGCACGCTGAGCGCAAAGGGCTTCGACGGCGCGGGCAAGATCATCGGCGAATCAAAAGTGGAGACCACCGGCCCTGCCGTACGGCTCCAGCTCACGCCGGACCGCGAAACGATCGCGGCCGATGGCGAAGATATCTCAGTGTTCACGGTTTCCGCGCTCGATGCGGAGGGCCGTGCCGTGCCGGTTGCGCAAAACAACGTGCATTTCAATATCGAAGGCGCAGGAAGCATCCTCGGGGTGGGAAATGGCGATCCGAGTAGCCACGAACCGGACACGTACCTACCGACGCTCCCTTCGCGAGAAATACCGGTCCTCGATTGGCGTTGGCAACGTATGCCAATCTCGAAGAACAAGACAAGTCTCCCCGAGTATGCAAACGATTTCACCGACTCTTCTTGGGCCGCGCTCAGAGCTCAAGCCGGCGGCAACGAATCGACGATCAAGACGGCGAATACCAGCGCGGTCTACCGTTCACATCTGGTCTTGAGCGAGAAAGACCTGAAGGCGGACAGGGCCCTCGCATGTTTCTCCGGATGCGACGACGAGGGGTGGTACTTCGTGAACGGACACTTCGTGGGGGAGTCCCACGATTGGCAAGCGCGGCCAGTTTTCGATATCAGGCCCTTCCTCCACGCCGGTGACAATGTGATAGCGGTTGGGGTCAACAATCTCTACGGCGAGGGAGGATTAAATCCAAACGTTACGGTTAGGCTCCTCGGAAAAGTCGTCGCTCCCCAGTGGTCGCGAAGCCTGTTCAACGGCTTGGCACAGGTTATTGTGCGCTCCACCCACGCAGCGGGCTCTTTTAGATTGACCGCAACCACCGACGAGCTCAAGCCGGCGACGGCGACCGTTAAGACCACGCCGCGCGCTCGACGACCATTTGTACCGTAACGATCGAGTTTGTATCTCGCTGCATGCCTGGTGGTTGGGGCACTCGCGTTTTGTTGCGTCTTAGGAGCCGGGGCGTTTTCGCGACCGCATACGAGGGTCCCATGGCCCGCGACGCCGAGAGGTTTCCGCACGCCACTGGATTTCCGGCGACGATTCGAGGCAACTCCTCGCGCCGCCCGCTCACCCTTATCACGATCGGTAAAAACTTGACTTTAAATGGACTACGTTCACCTGCTACTAAGCTCAACAGGTAGCGAACGGTAGCCTGAAACTGGAGGATTAACTTTGGAACGGTTCACCTGGCACCCGATCGACATCGCCTCGTGGTAAGCCGATCCCAGGCCGATGGAAGCCGATCAACATGCGGGCGATCAAGCTCACCAAGAAGTCCTGACAGAGAAAACATGAAGGCTCTATTCGTTATCGGATGCATGCTTGCGGGACTGCCGTCGCGCGCAGATACTCGCATGAAGAACCATCACAACCCGAACGAGGCTCGGGCTTTTCATTCGGGAGACCTCCCGAAGAGCTTCCCGGGTCCGGGGGAATTGTTTGTGGGTACGTGTTACCAGCCGGTCGATAGAACCCCCAAGCAGATCAAGGCGGATGTGGCGATCATGCGGGGCGCGGGGTTCAACGTCGTAAGAATCGGCGACTTGTCTTGGGACTACTTTGAGCCGGCGGAGGGGAAATTCGACTTCAAGCGGTGCGATCAGGTGTTCGACGAAATGCAGGCGAACGGGATCAAGGTCATCCTCGACATCCCGGGACTTCCCGCTCCTCAGTGGCTTCACCATAAGTATCCCGGCGTCGATCTCGTCAGCCAGAACGGGGTGAGGCTTCATGCGGCCGAGCGGTATATGGACAACATCAGCGATCCGGATTACCGGCGGCTGGCGAGCCGGATGGCCGACGAGCTGACGAGGCACTATGCCCACCATCCCGCGCTCTTCGCCCTGGGTTACGACAACGAGATTGGGAACGGCTTCATGTCGTACTCCGAGGCGGATCGCAGAAGGTTCGTTACGTGGCTCAAGGAGAGATACGGCGATATCGCGACCTTGAACAAGGTTTGGGCGAGGCAAAGGTGGTCCCGAATGTACACGACTTGGGACGAGGTGCAATTGCCGTACGGCGACGGCCCTGGCGCTCCCGAGCCGTTCTTGGACCTGCATCGGTATTGGTCCGACGTTACGGTCGGTACGTTGATGGATCTGGAGAAGATCAGGCGCAAGAACGTTCCGGACAAGCCATCCATTTCCAACCTTTGGGACACCTCTTGGCGCAAAGGGTTCGACCTATTGGGCACACATCGAGGCTACGTTTCCTATGGAGCGATGGGTTTCTATCCCGGCGAGCCCGTGAGCTCCAGCTTCGAAGCTTTGATGATGAAGGGAGCGCTGCCGACACCGATCTGGTTTAACGAATTTACGGCGGGAGGCGGAGGGTGGTTTGGCAGCAAAGGATGGTCGAGGATGTGGGCCTACATGGGCCTGCTAAACGGCGTCCAGGGAATCCTTGCTTGGACGTTCAATAGCCACCTCGGCGGAGAGGAGCAGGCACTTTTCGGACTCGTCAACCACGACGACACGCCGTCGTGGAAAGTTTCGGAGTTCGGTGAGATAGCCGCTTCGTTTAAGAAGCTTGCGCCGTTAGGATTCCCTCGCTACCCTCATCCGCAAGTTGCAATCGCTTATTCGTTCGACAACACGACGGCCACCCGATTCACGGGACCGTCTAATACGATCAAGCAATACCTTACGACTTCTTACGAAGACCAGGCTCACAACGCGTTCAAGCCGCTGTTCAGAGAGAACATCGATGTGGCCGTGATCAACATCGGCCATGAAGACCTCAGCTCCTATAAGATGGTGGTTGTGCCGGGTCTGTATCTCATGGATCAAGCGAGCGCGGATGCCATCCGGAAATATGTCTCGAAGGGCGGCACTGTGATCATGACGGCTTTCTCGGCCAAGGTCGACGAGCACAACCAATGGTTCAACACTCCGCTACCCGGTCGGCTAAGCGATGTCTTCGGACTCAAGACGAACGAGTTCTATAGTTGGGGAGAACCGACGGTCGAGTTAGAAGGCCAGCAGGCGAAGAGCTCGATCAAATACTTCGAAGTGCTGGAGCCGTCGACCGCCCACGTCATGGCGAAGTTCACGAGTTTTGGTGAAAATCCGCCCGCGATCACCGTGAACAAGTTCGGGAAAGGTCAAGCCATCTACGTCGCCACGCCGGCGTTCCCGTCCATCATGGACCTGCTCTACAAGAAAATCGGCCCCGAGATTGGAATCAAACCAGGCCCCAAGACGCCGGACGGTGTTTATGCGAGGGTGGTGGATGACCGGATCTTGTATGTTAACTCGACGGGTAGCGATGTAGATATTCCGATCGAGGGAAAGATGAAAGGGTTGATCTCCGGTAAGACTTGGACAGGGGTTCTGCACCTCGGCGGGTTCAACGCGGACTTGCTGCAGAAGGAGTCGGCCGAAAAGTGATGCGTCGTATGTTCGCCAAAACAACCCTGCTTCTCGGCGTGATTCTGTCGGCATGCTCTGCTCAGGCAGAGCATCAGAAACTGGATCGGACCACCGCCCTGCGCCTCATGTCTCCCGGTATCAACTTCGGCAACACGTTGGAAGCGATCCCGAAAGAAACATCTTGGGGCAATCCCGAACCGAACGCGGCCGCGTTTCGCGCCATTCGCGCGGCAGGATTTAGAAGCGTGCGGATTCCGATCGCCTGGACGCAATACGCGGATACGGACAACAACATTGGCGCGGCTTGGATGAAGCACGTCACCGACGTTGTTCGCATGGCCGAAGGCGCCGACTTGTTCGTCGTCATCAACATCCACTGGGATGGCGGCTGGTTACAGCCCACTCCGCAAAAGCGTGAGGCGGCGACCAAGAAGCTGTGTAAGTTCTGGAAGCAAATCGCCGCAAACTTCGGGGAGTTCGACCAACGCCTCTTGTTCGCCGGAACGAACGAGACGGGGATCGAGGGTCAGTACGGTATTCCCGCCCCGGATAACGCCGAGATTCAGAACAGCTTTAACCAGGCGTTCGTAAACACGGTTCGGTCGACGGGAGGTCGAAATCGCGACCGCTTCCTGGTCGTGCAGGCCTACAGCACGGACATCGATTCGGCTATGAAGTTCAATACGGTCATGCCGACGGATACAGTGAAGGGGCGGCTCATGATGGAGGTCCACTTCTATTCGCCGTATAACTTCACGCTGAACGAGAAGAGCGATGTGTGGCAGTGGGGCGCCAACGCGACGGATCCGAAGGCGACCGATACCTGGGGGAACGAGGCGTACGTCGACGGGCAGTTTCTAAAGGTAAAGCAGGCGTTTGTCGACAAGGGGGTGCCCGTCATTCTGGGTGAGTATGCGGTAGGGCTCAAGCCCAAATTCCCCGGGATGAGGCGATATCAGAAGGATTGGGTGGCCTACGTCACCCGGTCGGCGTACCGGAACGGGATGGTGCCGATGTACTGGGATATCGGCGCGGAGAGCGGACTCTTTAACCGCGCTACCGGCGCCAGGCAAGATTCGGAGTTGATTGGGTCGATCGTGGGGGCAGTGAAAGGATGAGAAAATACGGATTGGCAGGCGCGCTTTCGCTTTGCCTCGTCGCTGGAGCGCTTGGCGCTCAGTCGGGAAATCGCACACGTCAGATCGACATCGACGTTAACGCGGTGCAAGGTCCACTTGGGGATGTGTTCCGCCGGTGCGTAGGCGCCGGGCGGGCGAACGAAGGGCTCCGAGCGGATTGGCAGCGACAGCTCAGGCAGGCGAAGGAGGCGTGCGGCTTCGAGTACATCCGCATGCACGGGCTCCTGACCGACGACATGGGGGTGTACCGGGAGGAGCGCGGCAAGGCGGTCTATAACTGGCAGTACATCGACGAGCTTTACGACTTCTTGGTCGACCTAAAAGTAAGGCCGTTTGTGGAGCTCGGCTTTATGCCGGGCGGCTTGGCGAGCGGCAACAACACGATCTTCTGGTGGCGCGGCAACGTGACGCCGCCGAAGGATTACGGCAAGTGGTCCGACCTCGTCGCCGCCCTTACCCACCATTGGATCGAGCGCTACGGTCTGGACGAGGTCAAGAAGTGGTACTTCGAGGTCTGGAACGAGCCGAACCTCCGCGGATTTTGGGCCGCCGACCAGAAGGAGTATTTCCACCTGTACTCGGTGACGGCGAACTCGATCAAGGGGGTCAACCACGATCTGCGCGTCGGCGGCCCGGCGACGGCGGGAGCCGCGTGGGTGCCAGAGTTCATCCGGTATTGCGTGGACAACAAGACGCCGGTCGATTTCATTACGACCCACACGTATGGGGTCGACGTAGGGTATCTCGACGAGTTCGGCGGTCGCGGGACGGTGCTTAGCAAGAACCCCGAGTCGATCATCGGGGACGTGAAGCGGGTTCGCAAACAGATCAAGGAATCGGCGATCCCGTCGCTCCCGCTCCACATGACGGAGTGGAGCTCTTCGTACACCCCCGCCGACCCGGTGCACGACAGCTACGTGAGCGCTGCTTATATTCTGGAGAAGCTGAAGGGAGCAATTGAAGATGCCGACTCGATGTCTTACTGGACGTTCACCGATATCTTCGAAGAAGCCGGGCCGCGCATGACGCCGTTCCACGGCGGGTTCGGGCTGGTCAACTACCAGGACATAAAGAAACCGGCCTTTCGGGCTTACGAATATTTGAACAAGCTCGGCCCCACCCGACTCCGGTGCGCGGATCCCAATTCGCTGACCGCTACCGACTCGAGAGGTGGCGTGCAGGCGCTCTTCTGGAATTTCACGAACCCGATTCCGGATAAGGTGAACAACCAGCAGTTCTTCGTGACGGACGTCAAGCCTCATTCAAAAGGCACGGCCAAGTTACGCTTCGCGAACCTCAAGCCCGGGGCCTACCGCCTGGTCGTGTACCGCGTCGGCTACCGCATCAACGACCCGTTCGCCGATTACCTGGATCTGAGCCGTCCGAGCCAGCTCACCCGACCGCAGGTCGCCAAGATCCAGCAACGAAACAATGGCAAGCCGGTCCACGAGGAGTCGGTGAGGGTCGGCCCTGGGGAAACGCTCGTCAGGGAATATCCGATGCGGGAGAACGACGTGTATCTGGTGACGGTCGAGCGGCGAGGGTAGCAGGATCTTGGGCTTCGGCGGCTCTGAAGTCGGCTTCGGTGACCTCGGAAAGTTGGGGAAACATTCCTTAGGTCATCGTCCGTAGCGACCGCACCTGAGGAGCGTCATCTAGAATCCAGATTTCCACACGATGGCCATTCAGTTGGTGTCCGTGGCGGCGAGAAATTTCCTCCCATTTGCCTAGAATCACTTGTTCTTGCATGTCAATCCTCCTCGCTTGCATTCTGTCATGACCCCTGTTCCACTTAGAGGCGTTCGACCACCCCGAAAGGGTTGGTAGCCGGGGCATACTGGAAGCGGAGCCCCATTTCTATGACCACTTTGCTCGCACTCGGCCTCGTAATGATGCGGACGCAAGCCCAAGCGCGCCAGATTGTGCTGGGTCCTGACGACAAACCCGCCTTCCCTGCCGCTCCTGCCGGCTTCGACCAACCGCGCGATGGCGTCCCCCACGGCAAGGTCGATGAGGTGGAGTACGACTCGAAGTCGGTCGGTGTCAAGCGAAAAATGGTTGTCTACACGCCTCCGGGATACTCCGCGGACAAGAAGTACCCGGTGCTGTACCTCCTGCACGGCATTGGCGGGACCGAGTGGGAATGGCCCGGTGCGGGTAAGGCGAACATCATTCTTGACAACCTTATCGCCGACGGCAAGGCTGCGCCGATGATCGCGGTGATGCCGAACGGGCGGGCGAGAGCAAACGACCGCGCGGAGGGGAACGTGTACGAGAGCGCTCCCGCCTTTGGCGTGTTCGACCAAGATCTCTTTGGAAGCGTGATCCCGTTCATCGACGCTCGATACTCGACCGTGGCCGACCGGGAGCACCGGGCGCTGGCGGGGCTCTCGATGGGCGGCGGCCAGTCGCTGGACTTCGGGCTCGCCAACACCGGTGTGTTCGCCTACGTCGGAGGTTTCTCGTCCGCGCCGAACACGTTCGCACCGAAGAAGCTTGTGCCAGACGTCGACAAAGCGAAGTCGCTCAAGCTCCTCTGGGTTTCCTGCGGGGACAAGGACGGCCTGATCGGCATCAGCCAAGGTGTGCATCAGTACCTAAAGGAACAAGGCGTGCCCCATGTGTGGCATGTCGATTCCGGCGGCCACGACTTCCCGGTGTGGAAGAACGACCTCTACCTATTCGCGCAACAGATCTTCCGGAAGTGAGATTAGAGGTACTTGCCTCCCCTTGCGCGCCAGACTCGCACATCGGAACAGATCGAGAATCGGCAAGGTCCTCTAACTGGGCTCCCTTACTATCGACATTCCGGTCCTGAACGGACGGAAGGTGGCTTAGTTATGATGAATCTCAGTAAAGGCAATCTCGCCTTGATCGCCGGCGTTTTTCTGCTCGGCGCCATAGGCGTCGCGGCGACCCTTCGGTCGAGGGCTAAGACGAATATCCGAGAGGTAAAACTGGACGACGCTCTCGCCGATACCTTCCCCGCAAGCGATCCGCTCGCCCTTACGCCGCTTAATGCGAACCGACCCGGCGACCGATCGAAGAGCGTCGACTACGTTTCGACACCAGGTCTTCTGTAAATCCGCTTCGCTTCCAGCCACATCAGGCGGACTGTTGCTGGTCCAGTTCGTCGATGGCGGAGACGATGCCGGCGACTTCGGCGCGGGCGTCTCGGAGGTTGGCGAGAGGGTCGACGGGGGCGGAGCCGCTGGGCGCAAATTGCGTGAGGCGGGCGAGGGCGGTGTCCATTTGACGCATTTCCTGCAGTAGCGGCAAAGCCCATCCGGAGTCGAATTCGAGCTCTTGGTTCTGGGCGTTCTCGATTGCGGCAAGCTCCATCAAACGGGCCATCGCCACCTCGAGCGCCTGAAACGCCCGGCGGTGGACCTCGGTAGAAGATTTTCGCTGAGCGTGCCTCATGTAGATCGAAGCTGCTTCGTCGAGGACCTGCCCGACAACCGGCGAAATGACCGGCGAAGTTCCGATGAGGCTTCCGATCCCGTAGCGCCCCCAAATCATGTGGGCCTGTCGCCGGATGTGCTTCTTCGCCGGCGAGAGGGACCGGTCGAGGAAATTGAATAGGATGCCAAGGCCGCCACCGACCACCGACAGACCGACCGCCCCAATATAAAACAGCGGGCTAAAGTTCATCGCTAACGGGACGAAGACCCCGTTGCCAACCACGATGCCGACGGGCGGCACGATCCGGGCGGCATAGAAATAGCCGCTGTGAGGCTGAGATGCCTCGGCTTCTAGCAACGCCTCCAAGTTCGGATATTCGGGCTGCGAGGAGAGCCCAACCGCCCGCCGTGCCGCTCGATACCAAGTCAACGATCCCACAACCATAGAATACGATTGGAAGTTGCATTGAGAGTGGAGATCTGACCGACCGGGCGCAATTTGTGAACGATCTATATAATCCAAGTATGAGCTTCGCCTTCGCCGCCGCCTTTATCGCGCTCACCATTGCCAACCCGGCTACCGAAAAACCGAGTGGTTATTTGGCCGAGCCGAAGTCGGGACACGGCCACGGCGTTCTCGTGTTACACCCTTGGTGGGGGCTGAATGGAGACGTCAAGGCGTTCTGCCGTCGTCTCGCCGCCACCGGCTTCGTGGCTTTTGCCCCCGATCTCTTTCACGGCAAGATCGCCAAGACCAGGGAGGAAGCCAAAGCGCTCGTCCAAGCTCACGAATCGAAAGCGGCAGAGCTCAAGGCCCAGATCGGCGAGGCGGCGAAGTACCTTGCCAACCGAACCGGCCACGAACAGATCGGCGTCGTGGGATTTTCATTCGGCTCCTATTACGCTCTCTGGTTTTCCAACGCCGAACCCGAGCGGGTCAAGGCAACGGTGGTCTACTACGGGACTGGACAGGAGGATTTCACCAAGTCGAAAGCCTCGTACCTTGGCCACTTCGCCGAGAAGGACGAGTTCGAGCCGAAGGCGGGCGTCGACGCCCTATCGAAGCTCCTTAAGGACGCCGGGCGTCCGGCTACGATCTACACGTATCCCGGCACCGGCCACTGGTTCGTCGAGCCGAGCGTGAAACAGGCGTACAACAAAGCCGCGGCGGAGTTGGCTTGGAAGCGCACCGTCCGGTTCTTGCGGACGAACCTCGACGCAAAGTAAAGGCACCGAGACCTTTCGCACCTAAGACGCGCGGTCGTCGATTCTAACCGAGAGGACGCGGACCGGTAGCGGGGCTTCGGACGCCGGGGCGTAGACGTGCTCCTCGGCGCTCCAGAAAGTGGCGGACTCGCCGCAGCCGAGGTCGAACGAGTTTTGTCCCACGGTGACCGTCGCCGTCCCCTCGAGAACGTACACGAACTCCTCGCCCACGTGGCTGCGAGGTTCGCTCGCTTGATACAGTTCGATGACGGTCGGCAGCAGGCGTCCGGACTCTAGACGGCTCGTGAGAATCAGGAGCGGCGTCTTCGTCCCCTTTTTCACCATGGCCGCCCTCTCCTGGGAACTAAGCGGCCGGTCCAAGCCGCCGAGTGGGCCGGCTCCGAAATCGGTGAGGTCGTACCAGCGGTCGTCGGAAGCGCGGTGGATAACGACGACTTCGTTTTCGGACCCGCTCGGCTTGGCAAGGCTGGCTACGTGGATACCGAGCGCGACGCAGACCTTAAGGAGCGTGGTGACGTGGGGGGCGCCGCCTCCCTCCATTCTCACGACCGAATTCTTGTTGACATTGGCCATCTTGGCCAAGTCGCGAATCGACAAACCCATCCTCAGGCGGGCTCGCCTCAGCCGCCCACCGAGCACCGTGCCGGGGACGTCGCGGATCAATGCCTGCGTCTCCGCCTCGTGCTTCAGCCATGCTTGCAGGTCCCGGTTCGGTTCCACTGAGGCAAATTATAGACTGTCCCACCGCGGGACAACTTGGCGGGAACCATACATGTCCTACACATAGTACAGTCCCAACAATGAGTCAGTTCTACCTCGCATCGTTGCTCGCTATCGGCGCCGCCTTGGCCACCCCGCAAACGCCCTCATCCCCAAAACCGGAGCCGAGTCTCCCGAATCCGTTTGTCTTGAAAAAGGACGAACTGCTGAAAGGGAATCCGCTTGCCCAGTACGTGGAGCTGATGCGCCTCGAGAACGACTTCCTGAAGGATGTGGGCTTGGTCGAGGCGTTCAACGGTAAGCCGCTGAACAAAGGGATGGCAGCTACCTACGGCCAGGCCCGTGCCACCGTCGAGGGAAATCTCGGCGCGATTCGAAGGAGCCTTCGATCTCAAACGATCGGCTGGTTCTACTTCCCCGCCAAGACGGCGACGACGGGATCCCCGCTCGACCGAATGAGACCGGTAAGCGCGGTGGACTACATTGTAAGACAGGCGGACAAACACCCTTACGTGATGATAGGCGAGGAGCACATGAAGCCGCAGACGCGGACGATTCTGCTTCCCCTGCTCCGCCGGCTGTACGCCAAAGGGTTCCGCTACTTTGCCGCCGAAACGTTCTATCAGGCGATCAAGTCGGCCCCCGTGAGGGGGTATCCGGCATGGGATGACGGATATTACATCCAAGATCCGGTTTACGCGGAAGCCGTGCGCGAGGCGATCAAACTGGGCTACAAACTCGTCCCGTACGAGGCGGAGGAGCAACCGAAGGACGCCCCGAAAGACGACCCGTGGTTCAACCAGAACTTCCGGGAGCACCTTCAGGCCGACAACCTCAAGACTCGGATCTTCGATCACGACCCTAAGGCGAAGGTGCTCGTCTGGGCGGGGCGATCGCACGTGGTGAAGGTCGCGAGCAAGCAGGACGGAGGCGAATTCCGGCCCATGGCCTACGAGTTCAAGAGGATGACCGGCATCGATCCGTTATCCGTTTATCTGCCGACCGACGTGGAAGCCGCCGCGCCGGAATACGAGCGCGAGGACTACAAGTACGCGGCGGACAAAGGATGGATCCACGGGCCTACCATCTTCGTGGGCGCTCACGGCGGCGCTTACGGCCTGGACGAGAACGAGGCGACGGTTTTCTTTCCGCGCACTACCTACGTCCACGGCAGGCCAGATTGGCTGGCTCGGAACCTGGGCCGAGTTCCGCGAGACATTCCGGCTTCGATGGTCTCGCGGCCGGGCTATCTCCTTGCGCAGGCTTGGAAAGAAGGCGAGCCGGTTCAGGCGATCCCGATCGACCAGATTCTCATCACCCCCGGCGACCCGGTTCCGGTCCTAATGCTGCCCAGGGGTGGCAGTTTTTGGATGAGAGTTATCGATCCAACCGGAAAAGTTCTAGGCACCTCGCGCTTGCACACCTAGCGAGGATCTACTGGCGACGACCTACTGCGCGGCCGCCTCAAAGGCTGGCCGCCACCCGGCGGAGTTGGCCGAGCGGGTCGTCGGTGACGAGGCCGCCGTGGTAGGTTACGATGGCATTCACTTCGGGAAGGGCGGCCAACTTCTTTACCGACTCGACTGCCGTCGAATAATCGGGAGTCGCGCCGACGGAAGGGCCTGCGAGTTGGCCGTCGGCAGAAGTTAGCGCGTCACCGCTGATGAGTGTTTTCGAGCGCTCCAAGAACAGGCTGATGTGGCCGGGAGTGTGACCGGGAGTGTGGATGACGCGGGTGCCGCCGCCGATCTCGAGAAGGTCGCCGTCTTCGACCAACCGGTCGACGGGGGCGAAGCCGATCTGGTCGAAGATCTCCTTCATACCAGGGTTCTGATCGAGCCTCTCTTGGCTCGGATACTTCACTAGCCGCTCCTTTCCTTCGATGTAAGGGGCCTCGATCGAATGGGCGATCACGGTCGCGCAACTGCGGATCTTAATCGCCGCCAATGACCCGATGTGGTCCACGTCCTGGTGGGTAACTACGATTTGCCGTAGGTCATCCATCGAAAAGCCATCCGCGGCGAGCGCGGCGGCTACCTCGTCGACATGTCCTGGCATCGAGGCGTCGACAAGCGTCGTGTCCCGATCGGGACCGACGATCAGGGCCAGGTTGAGCACCATCGACCCCAGCGGCCCGACAAAGGTGACCGGAATCACGTACAAATCGTCGTTCACTTTCACGGTTCTAGGATGGCACGGGCCGGTATTGTGATCGCGTGATGATTCGCCGCACCTTGCTTCTCGTCGCTGGACTGCTCGCTTGCTCGGCTAAACCGAACGAGGGCGCCATGGAATTAACGATCCGAGGCGATCTGCCGGGTTCGAGCATTCAGCCGGAGATTTACGGCGCGTTCGCCGAGCATCTGGGATCCGGGGTGTACGACGGCCTTTGGGTCGGCAAAAAGTCGCCCATCAAGAACGTCGGTGGGATCCGGTCCGACGTGATCGACGCGCTTAAGGCGCTCCATCTGGGAGTTCTGCGGTGGCCGGGGGGCTGCTTTGCCGACCAGTACCACTGGCGGGACGGGATCGGACCGCAGGAGAGTCGTCCCAAGCGGCTGAACGTCATATGGGGAGGCGAAGAATCGAACGAATTCGGCACCCACGAATTCTTCAAATTGTGCGATTTGATCGGCGCAAAGCCGTATCTCGCCGCCAACGTGGGTTCGGGTACTCCGATGGAGATGCGCGATTGGCTGGAGTACTTGACCTCCGATTCCAACTCCGCCTTGGCCAACGAACGGCGACAGAACGGGCAAGCGTCCCCGTGGAAGGTTCCCTACCTCGGGATCGGTAACGAGTCGTGGGGTTGCGGCGGCAACATGCGGGCCGAATACTACGCGGACCTTTACCGCCAGTTTGCGACCTTCGCTCAGTCGCTATCCGGCAATCACGTCTCCAAGATCGCCAGCGGGTCGAGCGACGACGATTACAATTGGACGGAGACCCTGATGCGCCAGGCGGGCGGCCATCTCGACGGGCTTTCGCTGCACCACTACTCGCTACCGACCGGCCAGTGGGGAACGAAGGGGCGGGCAACCGGCTTCAGCGAAAAGGAGTGGTATGACACGCTCCGGCAAGCGCTCCTCATGGAAACCTTGATCCAGCGCCACGGGGCGATCATGGACAAATACGACGCCAAGAAGCGAGTCAACCTGGTGGTAGACGAATGGGGGACGTGGTACGACCCGGACCCTTCGATGAAGCTTGGCGCGCTTTCGCAGCCGAACACGATGCGGGACGCGGTGGTCGCGGCGATCAATCTGAACCTGTTCAACCAGCACTGCGACCGAGTTCGGATGGCCTGCATGGCCCAGTCGGTGAACGTGCTTCAGTCGCTGCTGTTGGTGAAGGGGAACCAGGTGGTGAAGACGCCGACCTACTACGTTTTCGACCTGTTCAAGCAGCACGAGGGGTCGACACTTCTTCCGGTCGAGGGCCAGGTTCCGGGGGCGGACCCGATACCGAACGTGAGCGTTTCGGCATCCAAGGATGCTTCGGGGTCGATCCTCGTCACGATCGCCAACCTTAATGCGACGCAGCCGGTTCGGGTGAACTTCCATGTCGCCGGACCCTCGATGAAGTCCGCTACAGGGCAGCTTCTGGCCGGGGATACTTTTCGTACCGGCAACGATT
Organism: Fimbriimonas ginsengisoli Gsoil 348; assembly: GCF_000724625.1. GTDB lineage: Bacteria > Armatimonadota > Fimbriimonadia > Fimbriimonadales > Fimbriimonadaceae > Fimbriimonas > Fimbriimonas ginsengisoli. Next base: position 325,566 of record NZ_CP007139.1, read on the forward strand.
TCAACAATCCGAATGCCGTCGTTCCCCGGCCGCTGACCGGTCTGAGCTTTAAGGAGGGAGTGCTCGCCTGCGACCTCCCCGCCGCCTCCGTGGCGGCGATCAGGCTAGAAAAGTAAAAGCGTTACCGGTGCTGGACGAGCTCCTCGATTTCGTCCAGCACCCGGAACTGCTTCACCTCGGCGGGGCGGCTTCGGAAGCGGTCGAATTGCTTCGCCTCTTTCGCGGACGCCGGATTCTTTGTCCACTCTTCCAGGGCCTTGGCCGACCGCCAAACCGTGACGGTGATCACCTCTCCCTCTTGCGGCCGCTCCAGAAAGAACGAGTCGCGGACATCCTTTTCGTCTTTCCGGGCTTGGTGGACGATTTCGCGCTCGAAGGTGTCGCGGGCTTCCTTCCATCGCGCTTTATCGAAGAAATTCGTGGTGACCTCCACCAGGGTTCCCGGCTTCGGAATGAGAACCGGCTTGTGGTGACGGCGGATCGCCACCTCCGAGCCCATTCCCAACAGGTCGAACCGCTTGGCCTCAAATGGCTGGCTGCGGTAGTCATCGAGCTCCTTCAGGTGCTTCGCCCGCTCTGGCTGCTGCTGCCAATCGTCAAGGTCCTTTTTCGAGCGCCAAATCGTCACGCCCAGGATCTCCGCCTCCTCCGGATTCTCGAGAATAAAGGAGTCGCGAAAATCCTTCGTATCGTTCTTGATCTCTCGATAGAACCGGCTCTGGAAAGTGGCCCGTGCCTCTTTCCATCTGTCTTTCTTGAAGCGGTGCACATACACGGCCACCACCGATCCCGGCTTGGGGGTGAACGATGGCAACCGATGCGTCTGCTCATCTTTCCCATATCCCAGCGTCAGTGCGAAACACGAAATTAGGCTCAATACCAGGGCTTTCATTACCTCTCACGATAACATGTCGCCACCTGGGGATGGCGAGGGAGATTCTAAATAGGGATGAACGAAAGGCTTCTTGCTCGGGCGGGCCGCCCGAGATACCCACGGGCGAGCCGCCCGTGCCACGTTAACTAGACAGTATTGTTAGTACTCTCTCGACGCGATCATCGCCATCGACTAGCAGGCGAACTCAAAACAGGGCGCGCAAATCCGCATCTGGGCAATAGGCTGAGGGGGTTCGTCATTAGAAGATTCGTGTTCGGTAATAGGCGGCCGGGATCGAACAAGCTGCACATGGCGGTGTTTTTCGCCAGATAGCAGCGTGTAATCCAGGTATAAGCTCTTCATGTCCGGATACAGGACGCAGGGGACGACCCTCCTTGCCGTAATACTCGTTATGGGCGTCGTCGCTCCTAGCTTTGCGCAGGGAAGGAAGGTGAGGCGAGCACCCAACCCCAAACTCATTCACCGGTTTAACTCCGGCATGAAGGGCCTCGCGGGAAAGAGAGTGACCATATTATTTCGAAGAAATCCCGGACTGATTTTTCCCGAATCAAACGGACGACCTTCTCCTTACAGAGATCCTATGTTTGGCGATATGTCCCTTGGCGCATGCTATCTTTCCGCATCTGTGAGGGACAGCAAGATACTCTTGAGAGACCTGAGAAAGAGGGGCGTGCGATTTCAGGTTGTACATTAGGCACTGAAATCGTTCGCTAATCTCGGACGAGGGCACGGGCGAACACCGCTGGTGCACGCTGGCGGCGTGAGGGTGCATCGGCATTGTATTACTGGCGGTTGGGACGCCGAAGAATATTAGGTTATGCTGCCCTTTCCGGGCTGGAGGGATGAGTCGCCTCCACCCACGGCTGACGCCCTGGGCTGGCGGATGTCGCCTCTAGTAAGTTGTTTTTCGACCCGTCGGGATGCAGTTCGCGTTGTGAGTCGCCTCTGAAGTTAAGCTTCGCCTCGAAGAATGCGACCCCGGCGGCGTCTGTGGGTTCGCATACCACCCTGGGAAGCCCCGCCGTTTGTTTTTCGGCATCGACGGGGACGTTCCGTTTTCATGTACTAGGTTGATCCGCAGACGCTTGGGTCTTTGGAGAAACCATGACAAGTGTATCTGTAGAAGTAGGAATCGACGTCGCCAAAGATTGGCTGGACGTCTCGGTAAGCGGCGGGAAGGTATTTCGAGTGCCGAATACGGCGGACGGAATCAGGGGGCTCATCGCGGGTCTTTCTAAAGGATCGGTCGTTCATTTAGAAGCAAGCGGCGGGTACGAGCGGGTTCCAAGGCGGCTGCTTCAAGGAGCCGGCCTAGAGGTGCGCACTCACGATCCTTTGCGGGTGAGGCGACGGGCGCAGTCGGATTCCCATCGGGGGAAGACAGATGCGCTGGACGCTCGCCACCTCTCAAATACGGGCGCGTCTTTAAAGGCGACGGCGCCAAAGAGCCCGACGCGCGAAGCACTGTGCGATCTCTCCCGTAGCATCCAGACGCTCAAGCGGTTCGTTTCGCAAACGAAGGTGCGGGCGGGGGTGCCGGGCCTTGAGCCGTACGTGAAGCAGGCGCTTCGGGACACCGCCGCCCTCGTCGAGGTCCGGATTCGCAAGATGGAGAAGGAGTTCGCGCAGCGGGTGAAGAAGACGGCTTTGCGCACAAGATACGAACTGGCGATGAGCGTGCCAGGGGTGGGACCGATCCTGTCGCGGGTGGTGACGAGCGAGCTCCCAGACGATCTGAGTCCGTTCTCGATCTCCCAACTCACCTCCTACGCAAGCGTCGCGCCCATCGACGACAGCTCCGGCAAGCAGACCAAGCCGGCGCGAATCCAACGAGGGAATCTGCATCTGAAAGCGGCTCTCTATATGCCCGCCCTGGGATGTATCCAGCGCCAGAAGTGGGCGAGGGAGCTCTACGCCCGGTTGATGGCCAGAGGGAGAAAGCATGAGCAGGCAATCGTCGCGGTGATGCGCCGGCTCCTAATACGCATTCTCGAGGTGCTTAAGCGGGGAACTCCGTGGGTGGTGAAGCCGGACGAGGAGGCGAGCGTGGCTACCCCCTAGATATAACGCCTCGCCCGAAAAAGAAAGCATGCCAAAGGCCCCGTTAAAGGTTCAGGCGGGAGCAGCCCGTCAACGCGCCTAAACGGACCGCCTCCTGCAAAACACCCCTCCGGAAAGGGCGCACCCCTACTTCCAGGCGGTGGAGCAAGGTCTCACTAAGCGGGGGCTCGACTTCGCAGGTCGAGCCAAAATGCTTGACAAAACGACATACCATCTTCGAGGCTGGCTCACAACAATCGGTCGTACGCACCTTCGATCCTTCGCCGGCGTTCACAAGGATAAAGGCAATGCAACAGACTCCAACGGAGGCGGCGTTTTCCCTGGGGTCTACACCGGTACTTCGTACATCCAGTAGCTTACGTTGTGACGGCTGATCTCGGTGACGAGGCGCATGCCGATTTTCTCGGCCACTCGGCGGGAGGGTTCGTTGCCGACGCGGATGAGGCTGATCAGTCGGGGGAGGCGGAGGCGGGCGAAGGCGTGGTCTCGGACGGCGGTGGCGGCTTCGGTCGCGTAGCCTCGATTCCAATGGGAGCTTAGGAAGTCGTAGCCGAGCTCGTGGACGATCTGTCCGTCGAGCTCCATTCTCTCCAAACCGCAGTTGCCGATCAGGGCGCCATCGCTCTTTTGGAAGACGCTGAATAGGCCGTAGCCGTATTCGATCTGATGCTTCAGATTCCGGTCGATCCACTTTCGCATCTGGTCTTGGCTGAATGGGGGTGCGTGAAAGGCCGCCATCACGTTTGGATCGGTGAAGATCGCCAAGAGCGCCGTCTCGTCCGACGCAGTCATCGGCCGTAGGGAGAGTCGGGGGGTCTCTAGAGAGGTGTTATTGGTCGGCATTTAGTTGTGGCACTGGCTTCCAGCCAGTGGGTCCCATGTCCTTCCAGGACATGGACCGATCACACGACCAGGATGGTCGTGATACACACGGGCTGGAAGCCCGTGCCACGGTTCATCGGCTGGGAGCCGATGCGTTTACACGGGCTGGAAGCCCGTGCTACTGCGTCGAGGTGTCGTATTGCTTAACCAAGGCGGGGGGTGCTTTGCAGCGCCAGGCTTCGACGATGAGGTCTTCGAGCTCTTCCGGGTCGACGGCGTCTAGCCTCACCAGGACGGCCGGGAAGCCGTTGTAGTGGGGGTCGATGATGTACTTGTCGGGGTCGGATTGGTTGATGGCGTCTTTGGCGGCGAGGCCGGGGACGATGATGGCCAGGACGGAGTCGTTGACGACGCGCGCCTTTTTTGGATCGATCCGTTCGGCCCAGGTCCAAAGGAAACCCTTGAATTTCCCTTTGACCTCGACGGAAAAGCCAAACCGATCCACCCCTTCCACCGCGCCCGGGAGCCGGGAGCAGATTCGCCGCACGTCGTCATGGGTCGTCATGGCCACATTTTGCGCCATCGACTTGGATTACGGAAGTCGGCTTCTCCCGTAGTGCAGTGTCTCGCAATAGATCGACGCCGTCTTTCTGGGACCGCCTATCGGGGTCCGAGGAGGTTAGGGCGTCTCACCCCGGGTCTGCGACCCGCGGCTAAGTTCTGGAGACCCCTCCGGGGTCGGAATGGTCCGTCCATTTGGTGTCCAGGCAAACCCACACTCGACGGCAATCTCGGCGAGGGTTCGCCGCTTCCCTTCCATGAGTCCGATCGCTTTCTGAAGCCTCAACCGGCGAAGAAACGTGTGCGGCGCTTCGCCGACGTACGCCTTGAAGAGGCGGTGGAAATGAAACGGCGAAAAGTGGGCGATGTCGGCCAACCGCTCCAGTGGGAGCGGAGAGTCGAAGTTCTGCTCGACGTAGTCGAGCACGTCGTTCAGACGCTGCTCGTACTGGGCTAGGGAACGCTTTTCGCTCGTTGCCATGGCGTCCGAGTTTACGGCAGGGACGGGCGGGACGCCCGGGGTCCGGGTAGCGGACGGGACGTCCGCGCTCCAATGGTTATCGTACGCAAGCGGCCAGGATAGCGACGTCGGTTTCGAAGGAGTCGGCTTTTAGGGGGCCGAAGGAGAAGCGGATGAAGGGGGACAGGGGGGATGAGGGGCCTCGGCGGAGCATGTCGCAGAGGGGGCCGGGGAGGATGGCGGCTTGGTGGGCGAACAGGCGTTCGTTGAAGGCATCGGCGGTAAGGCCGCCCGGGAGGCGAGCCCAGTGGTAGAAGCCACCGTCGCCGGTGAATAGCTCGAAACCGAGGTCCGCCAGCGCGGCTTCATAGCGCTTACGCTGGCCGCCATAGTAGGTACCAACGGCGCGGCGGGCCTGGGCAACTCTTTCGAGTTCCAGCATTCCGGCGACGCAGATCTGGGATGGGCGGGCGACGCCGCCCATGGCGATGCTGGAGAAGTTGCGGAAGAGCTCGATATTCGCCTTCGACGCAGCGATCCAACCGACCCGTAGGCCGGGGGCTTGGAGCCCTTTGGTGGCGGCGCTCACCACGAAGAGGTTTGTGCGGTCAATATCTTCGACGTACCGAAGGGCGCTGTCCGGCTCCGGCTCATGGAAGAACTCGTACGCTTCGTCGATCAATCCAGCCCAGCCGGGCTGGGAGCATAGGGCGACGAGGGATCGGAGCCGCTCGCCGGTCCAGGTGACGCCGGTCGGGTTGCTGGGATTGCTCTTCAACACTAAGCCGGGCCCGGCCATTTCGTAATCTTCTATTCCGGGGCGGAAGGCGTTCTCCGGGTTGCTGGGGATGAGCGTGGGCGACTTCGAGAGGAGGCGCAGGGCGTCCCAGTACGGCGTGTATTCGGTCTCCTCCACCAACACGCGCATCTCGGGTTTGAGGAAGGCGAGGGTGGCGTAGATGGCGGGGCGGCCGCCGGCGAAGATGGCGATGTTGTCGGTGGTGAGGTTCGCGCCGTAGAAGTGGCGATAGTAATCGCGCAGAGCGACGAGGAGCTCCTGCCCGCCGGTCGCCTGCGGGTACTTGAGGTCTTGGTGGGTGAAGTCGATGCGCGTCGGGATGTCCGGTCCGCCGGGAAGTGGGGTGGTGAGCGGGAAGCCTTGCGCCCAGGGGTGGGTTCCTTCCGTCCCCATGTACTTTCCGGTTGCGTCGAGGAACTTGAAGAGGGTCTCGTAGACTCCCATCGGCGGGAAGTGGCAGAGGGCGGAATCTCGTTGGCCACTCGTCATTGATGGCCTCGGTGGGTTCGGTTCACGTGAGGATATTAGCAGGCGATCACTTTGGGTGCGGACATCGGCTGGGGTACCGACGCGACGGGTTCTTCGCTTTACACATCTTTAGGTTCGGGAGCCAAGGACCTCCCTTCAACAGATTAGCCTGCTCTTATCGCATTGCCTTCCCCGAATACGAGGGCTCGTCATATTGTTAGGCTGATATCGCCGCTTTCAGGGCTCGAGGGGTTTGTCGGCCTTTACCCAGGATTCCGCTTCGCTCCACCCTGGGCTATGGGATGTCGCTCCCATGGGGCTGGCTCAGGACATGGAATCGGCCGCACCTTTATCGGCAGGCGGGTTACCGCGTAAAAAGTGCGATACGACGGCCTGCGGAAGGAGGTGAACTTGGTGCGTTCAATGAAACCGCTGCGGGGCTCCGGCCAAACCGTTCTTCGGCTCGAGGAGCGTTTGAGGACAAGGGTTCGGGTTTGTTTGGATGCCAAAGGAGGACGTGCGGGATGTCGGGGCTCTCCGAGAAAAATTCTGTCGATATTGTCCGGCGCGGGTGGAGGTGAACGTTGAGGGGATGAAGGTTAGACTTCAGGAGGAATTGGACGATGAGTGAATTCGTTTTTCTTTACCGTGGCGGCGACAGGGCGACTTCGCCCGAGCAGGGACAGCAGATGATGCAGAAGTGGATCGAGTGGTTCAAGGAGCTGACGGCGGGCGATCATGTCGTCGACCGGGGGCAGCCGCTCGAGTGGAGCGGGAAGGTTGTGCAGGCGGGCTCAAAGACCATCGTCGACGGCCCGTTCGCCGAGGCGAAGGACCTCGTCGGCGGTTTCACCATCATTAAGGCGAACGATCTCGACCACGCGGCTGAGCTCGCCAAGAACTGCCCGATCCTCGACCGTAACGGACATGTGGAAGTACGCCCCGTGATGCGCCTGGATATGTAATGGAGCACCCCGCCGGCCCGCTTGAACCGGGAGAAGACCCGATCGATCATCTGTTCCGGCGCGAGTCGGGGCGGATGATCGCGACGGTCGCCCGGCTTCTCGGGCTGCAAAACCTCGCCTTGGCGGAAGACGTCGTTCAAGACGCCTTCTGCCGGGCCGTTGAAGTGTGGAAGTACCGGGGAATGCCGCCGAATCCGGAGGCGTGGCTGATGGCGACGGCAAAGAATCGCGCGCTCGACGTGCTGCGGCGCGAGAGGACGGCGCGTAAGTTCGCGCCGGAGCTCGCCTCCGAATGGAGCTTGGCGCAAACGGTCGAGGAGTCGTTCACTCCCCATGCCATCAAAGACGACCAGCTTCGGATGATGTTCTCGTGCTGCGACCCGCGGCTCAAGGAGGAGGCGCAGCTCGCTCTGGTGCTCCATCTCTTGTGCGGCTTCGGGATCGACGAGATCGCGGCGGCGTTCCTGGTCTCGCACCACGCCATGGAGAAGCGAGTGATCCGGGCCAAGAAATCGCTGGCGGAGCTTGGCCTCATCTTCGATCTCGCGGACGCGGAGTTTTCGGCTCGGCTCTCCACCGTGTACCGGGCGCTTTATCTGCTCTTCAACGAGGGATACCACGGCGCGTCGTCGGTGTCGGTGGTGCGGGCGGAGCTGTGTCAAGAGGCGCTGCGGCTGACTTACCTCCTGATGGAGAATCCGCTCGGGGCGGCGCCGGCAACTTTCGCGCTGGGGGCGCTTATGTGCTTTCACGGGGCGCGGCTGCGGACGCGCATCGGCCCGTGCGGCGAGTTGGCGCCGTTGGTGGAGCAGGATCGAACGCAGTGGGATTCCTCCCTCATCGAGCAGGGGAAGCGGCTGTTGGCGAACTCGGCATCGGGCTATGTGCTGACCGAGTACCACCTCGAGGCGATGATCGCCTCGCTGCATATGGAGGCGCGAAGCGTGGAGGAGACGAACTGGCGGGCGATCGTGGAGCTTTACGACGTTCTGGTGGAAATGCGGCCTTCGCCGGTGGTCGCCCTCAACCGCGCGATCGCGGTGGCGCAGCTTCGGGGGCCGGCGGAGGGGATCGAAGAGATTCGGGCAATTTCGGAGCGCGAGCGGCTGGACCGATATCCTTTCTATTGGGCTGCCATCGGGGAGTTGGAATCGCGCCGAGGCGATTTCCCGGAAGCCAGGGAGGCGTTCTTAAAAGCGCGGGACCTGGCGCGCAATCCGATGGAACGCCACTTCTTGTCCAAACGGATAGCCGACTATAGCGCCGTCTAGCGTAGGTGCTCTTGGGAGAAAATGGCGTACTCCTCGCGGGACCAGATCTCGAAGAAGCGTCCCATTCCGATGACCAGGGCATCGGCCGTGAGGCCGGCATCTCGGGCGAGATCTGCCGGGATCGGCAGATAACCGTCCGACCCGAGGTCGACCTGGACGTGTAGAAAGCCATGCTCGGCGACGGCTTCCAGCGCCTCATCGCGGGAGGCGACCCGGATCGCGCGATAGGGAGTGAGCCAAGCAACGAGGCGAGGAGTTAGGATCGCCGCAAAGCGGGGCGGCAGGCGGAGACGGCCGTCGTCTTCCAATTCAATCTCGTATTGCCCGAGCAGGGAGTTCATCTAGGGAGTTTGATGATAACTCGATTCCTGCTTGACGAGGCCTTGGGGTGGTGTTCGGTGGGCGACGATCCGTTGGGGGTGAATGGCGAACGTATGTTCGCCGGGGGCCGCTCTGGAGAGTAGGGAAGCGGCACACGTAGGTGCCAGCTACACGTCCTTCGGACGTAGGGGAGGCCGCTCTGGAGAGCGGCGGTCCGCCGGACGGGACTCCCTCACCCCCAACCCCCTCTCCCTCGTTCGGCACATACATCCGAAGGAGGGAGAGGGGGCTCCGGAGGGTGGGATTGTCCAGCGATTGGTGGCGATTGTCCATTATTAAATGAGAGTCGTCCTTCTCTCTTCTCAAATTGTTTGCCTCGTTGTACAGTATCAACGTGGCTGTCGTAATCCGGTGCGGGTTTGTGCGGAGTGGGAATGTCTAATCGTTCACGCCCAATGGTCGGAACGACGGCGGAGGGGCTTCGCGCTTGGATCCGGGAAGGACGGCTTCGAGCGGGGGATACGCTCGACTCCGAGCATCGGTTGGCCGAGACGCTGGGGGTTAGCCGTGGTACGATTCGGCTGGCGATCGACGTCCTCGTCTCCACCGGCGAGTTGACCCGCCGTCCGCACTCCCGGCCGGTTATCGGCATGCTGGGCGACCGGTCATCGGGGTCGGAAGGGCTCGACGTCTACGTGTGGGTTAGCCACCCGATCTCGGACCACGCTTCGCTCATGTTCATGCGCGGCGTCTCGCTCGGGCTCAAGGGTACGCCATACCGGATGATCGTTCGTGAGCCAACCCGTTTCTACGGCGGCCATGTACCTTCCGACGAGCGCCAGTTCCTTATCGACTTGCTCGAAAACGAGGGGGCGGCAGGCGCGATTATTCAGCGGGATGCCGCGGGAAAAAACGCCGAAGCGGCCAAAACTCTTCTGCGCGCGGGAAAACCTCTCGTCTTTGTAGACTCCCCGCCTCCTGAAGGAGTGGATGCCGACTACGTCGGCTCGAGCAATCTGGCGGCGGCTCGGCAATGCGTCGAGCACTTGATCGAGCTTGGGCACCAGAGAATCGCTTGTCTGATGGAAAGCGACGAAACGGACGTCACCAATCAGCGGACCAAAGGATATTGGAGAGCCATGCGCTTGGGAGGCCTCGAGGATCGGGGCGTCTGCCTGATCGCCGGCGCTCTTGCAAACGAAGGGCGTCACCTTCACCCAGCCGGAAGGTTTGCCCCCCGGTGCGCGACCCACGGCGCCTATCTTGAATGGTCCCAGCGGCTAGTCGCCGCCGTGCTCGCCCTTCCCGAAAGGCCGACCGCGGTCTTCGTCGGCTGCGACGTGCTGGCCCACTCCGTCGGGGCGCTTTTGGAGGGTGCGGGAGTGCGCATTCCCGAGGATATGTCCATCGTCGGCTTCGACTGGCTTGCCCGGTGGGAATCGGCGCAAATAGACGACCTCACGACCGCCAGCCAGGATTTTGAAGGTTTCGGGCGGCAGTCGGCGGACCTTCTGCTCGACCGTCTTACCGGCGAGGCGTCCGCGACGCCCCGCCATGTTTTGCTACCGGCACCGCTTGTCGTGCGGTCCTCGACCGCCCCTCGGAAGGCTGCTATGCCCTCCGGCGATCATTTGGGCTCGAAGCCCCTTTAACGTCATGAATTCCAAGATCCGTTCTAAAGCCTTTACCCTCATCGAACTGCTCGTCGTGATCGCGATCATCGCAATCCTCGCGGCGATCCTCTTCCCTGTTTTCGCCCAGGCCAAAGCCGCGGCCAAGAAGACCTCCTGTCTCTCGAACGACAAGCAGGTCTCCTTGGGCGCCGTTATGTACGCCGGCGACAGCGACGACGTATTTCCCTACGACCGTGGCGGCGACCCGGGCAACACCTACTACGGTGAGACCTACGTCAACGGAGCGATGGACCCTAACGCGCCGACCAACTGGAGCCGGGGAATCTATCCATACACGAAGAACTTCGGCATCTTCGCCTGCCCAGTCGCGGTCGACCAAGACGGAAGCAATGGTTGGGGCTGCTTCGACGGAAACGGCAAGGCAACCTCCTACTGCGGCAGCACGGCGATGAACGCCATCGCCGAAGGTAAGACCGTGACCGCGATGCCGGAACCGGCGAACACCGTACTGATGAGCGAGAAGTCGCAGAAGCAGAAAGTCTCGCAATCCGCTCCTTCGTGGAACGGATTCAACGACAGCTCGTGCCCGAACGTCATCGGAAAGCCGGCGACTAACCGGTGTCCGACCGGAACCGACGGTCCGACGACTGCCGTAAACCACGACGGTGGAAACTACGGCTTCGCCGACGGCCACTCGAAATACTCGAAGAAATCGGGGATGAAGTACAGCCAGTTCGGTTGGATCGGCATCTGCAAGTTCTACGGGAGCGGAGCGACGCCGCCCAACGTGAAGAACGTGGACGCGACGCTGACCCCGTTGCTGGATAAGAACCCGCTCACCAGCAGCGGATGGACGTACCGAAACTGGGACGTGGTTTGCGACGGCTCCGCGTTCTAGAACGCTCACCGGGAGCGGCTTTCTTCCCCGGAGAAGAAGGCCGCTCCCGGCTCATTTAATAGGACATCTAATTTGAAAGTACGCAATATCCTTTTAGTGGTGGGCCTGATATCGACCGGACTCTTCGGAGCGGGGTGCGGCGACTCGGTACCGGTGAATCCTAAACCGGCGGATGGCAGCAATCCGCACGTTTCCGGCACTCCCCAGGAGCGGATCAAGAACATCGAAGCCGACACCTCACTTACTCCGGAAGAGAGGGCGCGACGGATCGCCGTGGTTAAAGAGCGGAACCACCTCAAATAGCCCCTTGGTTCAACGAATCGGCGCGGACATCGACTCGCACTTGCAGACCGCCCGCCGCGCTTACGGCGCAGGGGCGTTCGCGGACGCGAGCCGGGAATTAGAACAGATCCCGGAAGAAGGTCGAGGGAGCCCCGGATTCTTACTTCTCTACGGGGCTTGTCTGGCAAGAACGAGGCGCTCGGAGGAGGCGACGCGAGTCTTTACCGAGTTACTCGCCAAAGATCCCGAGTGCCATGAAGCGTTGACCTGGATGGCGCTTCTCAAGAAGAACCATCGAAGCATGCACGAATCGATCGCCTACGCCCAGCAGGCGGTCTCACTTAAGCCGGAGGACGCGGCAGGCTATGGCGTTCTCGGCTCGTGCTATCTCTCCGGCCGACTTCCGGATCTGGCGATCGAGGCGCTACTTCGCGCCATCGAGCTTTCGCCGGATGTGGCCGAACATCGGCACAATCTCGCATTGTCCTACCTCATGGCCCACCGGCACCGGGAGGCGATCATCCAGTTGCGGCACGCGATCGAGCTGGCGCCGATGAGCCCCGAGAACTACCTCGTGCTGGCATCCACCTATTCCCTATTCGGCATGGCCGGGCCGGCGATCGAGTGCTTGCGAGAGGGACTGTCGAACCTTCCGGACTGCGCTCCGCTCCACTCCTCGATCGCGGGGATGTTCGCGACGATTCGCAACGACGACGCGGCCGAAAAGCACCATCGCCGGGCGATGGAGCTCTCGCGAGAGAGCCGGGGCGGATTCGGAACCTGGCTGCTGAACCAAGGCAGGTTCGGAGAGGCGAAGGAGATCTTCGACGACATGATCCGCGAAGGGGCCGACCCGGCGTTCGCCTATTACGGCCTGATGCTGTCGGCGAAGCTTACGGATTCCGACTCTGACACCGCCTTCGTCGAGCGAATGAAGTCGCTGCTCGGTTCGAGCCAACTGCGTCCCCGGAGCGAGATGTACCTGAGGTACGCGCTTGGCCGAGCCGCAGAGCAGCGCAAGCTCTACGAGGAGGCGATGGGCCACTTCGACGCCGCGAACCGCTTGGCGCACACTTTGTACCACGCGGGAAGCCCGGTTTCCGAAGGGCGGTTCGCGGCAGAACACGCCGAGGTTCAGCGTCTTTACGAGTCGATACGCTCGCGTAGTCTCCAAACCGACTCGGCGGCGGCGCCAATCTTCATCATCGGGATGATCCGCTCGGGGACGACCCTTTTGGACCAGATCGTCTCGAGCCATTCGTCCGTTGCTTCGGGCGGCGAGCTCAGGTTTTGGATGGAGGAGGGTCGTCGCCTGGTGGTGCGGGATTCCGCTCCCACCGAGAAAGAGCTCGCCGCGCTGGCGGAAGAGTACGAGCGATACGCCCGTTTGCTAGCCGGTCCGGAAGAGCGCTTTACGGACAAAATGCCGCTCAATTTCGCCTACGCCGGGATCATCAACGCCGCGATGCCGAACGCGCACTTCCTGCACATCCGGCGTCACCCGATCGATACGTGCCTCTCGATCTGGACCACCTTCTTCGGCCAAGGTCCGCTTTTCGCCTACGACAAACGGCAGGTCGTGTCTTACTACCGGGAATATACGAGGGCAATGGATTACTGGCGGGGCGCCCTTCCGAAGGACCGGTTGCTGGAGATCGACTACGAAGCGCTGATCGCCGACCCCGGGAAGATCGTTCCACAGATCGTCGAGTTCTGCGGCCTTCCGTGGGAAGAGGCGTGCCTCCACCACGACCAAAACCAGAGCGCGATCAACACGCCGAGCCGATGGCAGGCGCGGCAGCCGATCTACAAAACGTCGGTCGAGCGGTGGCGTCGCTACGAACCTTGGTTGGGCGAATTTGCCGAGCTACTGGAGCGCGAGTGAAACGGAAATCAGACTCCATCGCCCCGGTCGGGCGTGTGCTGGTGGATGGCGGCCGTCTCCATAGGGAGCTCGTGTCGCACGGCGGGCGCCTCGCCGAACTTCTTCGGCCTTACCCATCCCTCGCGAATCATTGCGTCGAGACACTCGGTGAGACGGGCGTGCAACTCGTGGTTGAACGCGTCTCCCATCGTTCGCTGGACGAAGCCGAAGGCCTCGTTCAGGAGCGGAGAAAACTTGAGAGCGTCGACCATGAGGCCGAAGAGGCCGTAGAGAGGGAGGAACTTACCATCGCGCCGAAGCGCGACCATCGCCTTGACGCCGCCGTTTTCGAAGCGGGCGACCTTCACCTGCTCCGCGCCCGACAGGTGCGGCAGAAAAACGCTGTATCCATCCAACGAGCTGGTCGCAGGCGCTTCGGACAATCGGCCGGTGAGCGAATGCAGTTGGTCGAGCCGGATCAGCGCCAGGCCGGCGACCTCCATATCTTCCTCGATGAACCCGCCGGTACCGAGCCACTGGAACGCTTGGTCGCCGCTGAGCTCCAGACCCGCGTCGCGGGCGATCTCGCTCGTGTATTCCTTCAGATCGGTGAAGTTGGTGTTGGCTTTGTACCAGTAGTCCGCGAACCGGATGTGCTGCCGGACGCGCCGCTCGTTTCGACGCTCATAATTTTCGGCCATCCACGGGACGTTCCCTCCGCGCGCCGCCTCCATGATCAGGAACGCCGCTTCTCGCGCGCCCGCATGCGCGAGCGTCATCCCGGCAGAGAGGATCGGGTCGGCGAAACCGGCGGCTTCGCCGACGAGGAGCCAATTGGGACCGGCCATCCGATTGGCGACGAACGACCAATCCTTGGTCGTGGTGAATCGATCTTCGCGCGTCGCGTTCTGAATGAGGCGTTGAAGCCGCGGCTCTTCGGCGATGGCGCGCCGATAGAGCTCTTCCATCGAAAGGCCGGACTTCTTGTAATGGTCCGCGGGGCAGACGAAACCGATGGAGGTGCGGTCGGGGCTAATCGGGATGAACCAGATCCAGCCGTAACCCAGCGAGAGGATCTGGATGCGGGTTCCGCCCACGCCGAGCGAGACCGCCCACTCGGCGTTCCGCCAGTAATACCAGCCGGCGACGTTTTTCAGCGAGGACGGCTCGTCGATCTCGACGTCCATCGCCCGGCGCAACAATCCGGAGTGGCCAGTGGCGTCGACATACCACTTCGCCTCGATCTCCGTTCCGTCGGCAAGGACAAGTCCCTCCACCCGATCGCCTTTCCTGCGGACCTCTCGAACGGCCGATCGTTGACGGACCTCGCAGCCAAGCTCCTCGGCATAGTCGAGGAGGATCTTGTCGTAGGCGGACCGGTCGACTTGGAATGCGGTTCGTTTGCGCTGTCCTTCGTAGCGTCCGGGCCGGGGCGCGTCGTCGAATTGGCCGAATGGGAGGAAGTCGAAATCCCACAGATCGTCGGTGGTGCCCCAGCGGTAGGTGCCGCCGATCTTCACCGGGAAGCCGGCCGCCTCGACACGGTCCCAGACGCCGAGCTCGTCGAGAATGCGCCCGATGAGCGGAAGCTGGCTCTCACCGATGTGGTCGCGCGGAAACTGCTCGCGCTCCAGGATAAGCACCTTGCTATCCGGCTGGTATTTCTTCAAGAATCCGCCGCAAGTAGAGCCCGAAGGCCCACCCCCTATGATCGCTACATCGGTGGTCAAACTCTCCATTCCGATAGGAGTTTACGACCCTTAAAACGTTTTTGAGTGTGGAACGACGATATGTCGCAATAATTAGTATCAGTAGCTACTATGAGTAGTTACTGCGTCTCGGTGGCGCCAATTGCGAGGGTTCGATAGGCTTATGCGATAAGCCGGGCCGGCTCACTGTTCCGTCTTTCGAGTTCTCTAACCAGCCATTGAGCGTCGACTTAGATCCTGAGAGATTTACCAGAACTGAGGCGATAAACTTAAGCTGAGGGTCCGATTTCGTACGCAGTGGGGAGGAATTCGCTACATTCGGAAGGTAGCGGTTACTTATCACCGCTCAGTTTGTACTCATTGGAGCCGAATATGTCGCCAGATCTACCGAACCTCATCGTTGCCGCCAAATCGCCTAAGGAACATTTCGCGGCCATTCTGCCACTTCATTACGACGACCCCAACCATCCAACAGACCGTGAGCGCTCACGGCTCGAGAACTCGGTCATCCTGCTTTGCAGTAAATGGGAGGATCTCGTCGAACTGCTAAACGATCCGGTTCAATACTTTAAGGATAAGCAAACCGAGTGGAGTCAAGCACTGCCCTACGGCAAAGCCAGGTACGAGTTCAATCTCAAGGCGCCGGTGACGGCCCTGATCCAACCCGGTAAAGTCGAACCTCGAAAAAGAGCTCAATTCAATACTTTCCTTGCTCAAAAGGCGGCACTCGATTCCGGCATGGAGTTCCTTGACTTCGTCGATCATCCCGACAGCGCCGCCGCATTAACGAGAGCCCAATCTCAATTCGAGACTATCGGAGGGTTCATCGCCGAATTCGCGCTTGGGACCTCGGTTCTCATCATTCACTACTGGCCTCCCAAGAATCCTGGCGAGCCGCGTCTCAAAGATTGTTTTACAAGAGCTACGGTTGGCATGATGCCTGGCCCAAAGGGCGTGTCACCCGATGATCCGGATGCGTCGGGAACCCTTCATATCGACATTGAGCACAAAAAATGCGACATTGCCAGGGACACCGCAAACCTTATCGTCGACATGCTCGAGTCTCGGGAGAGCCTACTCGCCTTCTTAAACACTGAGGATAACGTCGAATCGGGGGTGGTTAACATGGAGCCACTCGGCAGCACTATCCGCATTCCGGACCACGGTGAACCGGTTGGTCTACCCGCATCAGGTGGGGACCCCGTCTTCGCGATCGACACGACGGTGCCGTTCACCATTTATGTGGAAGAGCTCTCGGCAGAGAAGCGAGGGTGCACTTGTTGCAACCACTTCGTAGTGCAAAAAGACGGGCGGTTCTTCCTTAGCCACGCCACGCTCAAGGGTTATCCCCTCTGCAACTGCGCGCAGACGGGGACGAACGCCTAGGCCTATTCAAGACATTCTAAGTGATGAGCATCGGCGAGGGCGCCGACGCTACTAGTCTCTCCCCGGATTGCGGGGAGAGATCGGGCAGGGTCAGATCTTAACGGTGACGAGTAGGTACGTGGCCGGGATGGTGGTGTGGTGGGGGCTGGCGCCTTGGTTCTGGCTCTCGAAGAGGGCTATCAGTTCCTGCTCCAACTCCGCATCTCGGCCGGCTTTTTCGGCGGCGGCGAAGGCGTTCATGGTCGGGCCGTAATAGTTCCGGAACTCCGACACGAACTCCGCCGCCGAGCCGGGATAGTCGAACACCCACTGTTCCTGCGCGAACGAGATAGAGCTGCGAGCGACGCCGGCGACGGCGAACCGCTCCACGACTTCGCGCTCGACGCCCCAGGTCATCGGGCTGACGAACCCCTCCGGCGGGGGCGGCGAGTAGGCGGAGCTGATCTTCAAGATCTGCGCCACCAGCGTGGGATCGTTTGGTATCCAGTTCCCCATGACAATCCGGCCACCGGGCCGGGTCACGCGCTTCATTTCGCGGGCAACTTCGAACGGCTTCGGCGCAAACATCGCGCCGAAGATCGTTACGACGAGGTCGAACGATTCATCGTTTAAGCCGTCCAGTTGGCTCGCGTCCCCTTCTTGGAATCGGCAGTTCGTTAAGCCCAAGTCCTGTGCACGACGGTTTCCGGCCTCCACCAAGTTGGCGGCGATGTCGACGCCGAGGACGCGCGCCCCAAGTAGGGCGCTCGGGATCGCGGTCGTACCATCACCGCAGCCGAGGTCGAGGACCCGCATGTCGGGGGTGATCTCGAGACTCTTTACGAACGCCTCGCCGCTCTGCCGCATGGTCGCCGCGATTCGAGTAAAGTCGCCCTTTTCCCAAAGGGCCTTGTTCGGATTCATTTGTACCGTCATCTTTTCCTTATTCGGCTATAAGTTCGCCGGAGCCTCCGAGCTCCTTCGGGAAGTCGTGCATCTTGGGCAGTCCGTCTTTCATCGGTAGCACGGTGGCCGCGTAGTTCACGTGTACACCCGGAGTAAATGGGAAGTCCGGAATACTTGCCGCGTAAACGTCGACTAGACTCCAAAGCGGATGCTCGGTCATCAGGTGGCCGCCGCAGACGGTGCACCATTTGCGGGAGCTTCTCTCGGTCTTGTTGTAGACCCCGATAAGATTTTCACCCTTCGTGATCGTTACCGATTCCGGACTCCAAAGCGTGAACGCATTTACCGGCCCCGCAGACCAGCTCCGGCACGACTCGCAGTGGCAGTATCCCGCGCCAACCGATTCCCCAGTCACAACGAATTCGACGGCGCCGCAAAAGCACTGTCCTTGGTAGCTATTCTCAAGTACGCTCATGTTCTCTCCTTTTAAGTGAAGGGCGGCTTAACCCAGTGGGTCAAAGGTCGCCACCTAGAAGCGTATCGCCGTTAGCGCTGCCAATTCCGTTCAAAATCTGTACCAATGAGGTCGCAATAAAGATGGCTGGGAGAGCGAGCTATGGGCAGTTCTGCCCAGTCGCCAAAGCGTGCGAAGTGTTCACTGAGCGGTGGACGCCGCTTATCGTGCGCGAGATGGTGATGGGAAGTGAGCGGTTCAGCGACATCCATCGCGGGGTTCCGCTCATGTCGAGAAGCCTGCTTTCGAAGCGGCTACAGGAGCTGGAACGAGCGGGCGTCATCGAGCGGACGGAGGGAGAAGGGAGCCACGATGTGTACCGTTTGACTTCGGCGGGCAAGGAATTGGGGCCGATCGTGGTGCAGTTGGGACAGTGGGGCAAGCAGTGGATCCGGAGCGAGTGGACGCCCCGCGAATTGGACCCCGGACTGCTCATGTGGGACATGCGACGGCGCATCGATTTCCAGGCGTTGACCGATGAGCGGATTGTTGTTCATTTTCTGTACCAAGACGCTCCGATCAGCCGCCGGCGATGGTGGCTTATACTCGATCAAAAGGAGGTCGACCTGTGCCTGGTAGACCCGGGCCTCGAGCCTGATCTGCACGTCACGACCCAGGTGAGCACGATGACGTCGATCTGGATGGGCGACCTTTCCTACGGAACCGCGCTCCAAAACGGCGACCTTCAATTGGCGGGTCCGGCCAAGCTGCGCAGCCGGCTCCCGTCCTGGCTCCGGCTCAGCACCTTCGCCGACATAGATCGGCGGGTGCATTAGGCGGATGACCGCAGTAGAGACGGAATGGAAAGTAACAAGCTCTCCTCCTTGGCGAGGGAGTCCGGAAAGCATTCTCCCAAATTCTTGAGCCACCCGACCCCGTGTACCTGACCCATTGGGGGTCCCTAAGCGGCCCTATCTCTCTCCTCCGCGAGAGAGGTCGGTGAGCTTGCGAACCGGGAGAGAGGGACGTCCGGTTCATCAGCGCCAAGAGTCCGCTAGTATTGAGGCGTGGTTCGCTTCCCCAACTGGGCCGTCCTCAACCGCATCGACATCGTGCTGGACGAGGCCTTTGTTCATTGCCAAGGCCATGTTGAAGTGGACTCCTCAGGTACGGCCTAGTCCCTCCCCACTGGTTCGGCTTGGCTCGTGCAACTCGCCGAGTCTCACCGACTCCCCTCGCGGAGGAGGGGAGTTTGGTACTACTTGTTCTCCACTCCTTGAGCTGCCTTTGAGACGTGCGGGATGACTAGCGCTTCAGGTGCGGGGAAGGCGGCGAGAGAAGGACAAAAAAATTTGCGCTACTCCCAGGAAGGTCCGGAAGCCGGCTGAGCCACTGAAGGTACGTTTCTCGTGGGATTGGCTGCTCGCGAAGGGCATGCCAGATCTCCCGGGAAGCTAAGTTCGCGAGGAACATCTTCGAGTCAAATGCGGAAATACCTTCGGCGATGAGGCGATCGTAGGCGGCTTTGGTCTCCGGGTCGTCGCGAAGGCGATCGTCGACGGTTTCAAGTAAGGCTTCGCGAAGGCCGATGCGGTGTTCATCGCCGCCAAGGTCCGGATTGGGGTCGAAATAGCCGGTCGTTTGGGAAGCCGTTTGCGATTGCCAGACGCTTTTAAGCCATTTTTTCCCCATACAGAATCTTAGCGCAGTCGTTATGCCCGGCTTCTTCCCTATTGTGTTGCGTGACGACCGCGCGATCAAAGTCGCTGCCAGGTGACCTCGGCATCGCTCTTGGCAGTCGACTGCCAAGCCATGCCGTCCGACAAGTCAAGCAATACGGACCGTGTGCCGGGGCGTTTTCGGCTCCCCCTCGAAAGCACAAAACTATCGTCGATCTTGGCGAAAGTTCGATTGCCGATGTGCCGAAGGCCAATGAATTGGAAGTGGGAATCCAGGATGACCCTGCCGTTCTCAATTATTTGATGCTTGGACCATGTCGCGCCAGGCAGGACAGGGTCACGAGGTAGCTGGAAAACTGGGAATTGGCAGTTCGGGGCATCTTCCGGCATCGCGCCCATGCTGTCGATGGGAATGGTCGCGAACTGCGGAACACACACTCCGTTCTTGCACCCGAGGCGGACTTCGGCGGTAGTGCGCCCTCCGATCACAGGTCCAATTTTGACATCGATTACTCGCTCCGAAGTGAACGGTTTGCCCTGATTCGGGTCTACGGTGGTCATCGCGTAGTGAAGTTCGCGGCCGGCGACCCATCGATATCGGAGCAATTGCGGAACGGCCTTAGCCTGATTCGGCTCTCGATGGCAGCCGGCGGCGAGAAGCGAGATTCCGATGCAAGCAATTGCGAGTCTCAGGTTCATGTTGCTCCTGCATCTTCAGGACGTAAACGACGGTGGCAGTAGTTCTTAGGGCAGCCTAAGTTGGCTTCTCTTTCTCGATCTCTTTCGTGAGCTGCTGGTCGGTGCGGAGCGACCGAACGACTTCCGGGGAGACTTGGCAGTTTTGGTGTTTCATTAGCTGGATGATCAGGTCCGTTTGGTGCTCCAGATGGCGAAGGATCATCGTCACCTCCTTCTCGGCTGTTTGGTTGATCTCGAAATCGAGCTGCGCCCGGATCTCGGCATGCCGGCCTTGCAAGTTTTGACCAACCATGATGAGCGGAATCAGCAATATCTGGATCACATTGCAGATCAAAAGGTAGGAAACGAACGCCGGAAACGGGTCGAACGCCTTCCAGTGAAGGCTGGGGACCCGGGATGCGAGGATGTTGTAGCCGCACCAAAGAACGGTCCAGGCAAAGATGGTGAGGAAGAAACCCATCGTGCCCACCTGATCGGTAATGACGACGGCCAGGCGGTCGAGCGCGCTTAGCTGCTGCCCCTGAACGTCGTTGGCGTTCTTGACCAGCCGCTCGGCCCGCTCGCTTGCCGGTAAACGTAACGAGCTCCAGACGTCGGTCGTCAAGTCGGGCGAACCTTGAGCGCTATCGGTGTCGTTCGGCATCAATCACTGAGACTGCCCTGAGCCCGATGTGGATCAAAGAGATTCACCACGCTCCGGGCTCGAACCAAGAACGGGTAGGGTCCCTACATGCGGGCTAACGGACACAACGAGGTGCGGTCGATCGGCGACACGGTTTACCGGGGCGAGATTCCTAATCTCCCCTATCCGGCCGAATTTCACGTCGAAGCGGCGATCGAAGGGATGCATCGGGACGGGTATTGCATCCTGCCGCGCGTGCTCGACGCGGACGGAGTCCGGAGGCTACGCGACAAGATCGACGGCTCGGGCGGACCCGACGAGCAGTACGAGGTGGCGAAATGGTGCTTTAACAAGCACCTGCCATCCGATTACATGCACGATCCGGAGATGTTGCAATACATCGACCCGCCGGACATGATCGCGGTGCTGGAGGGGTGTATGGGGCAGTTCTTTCAGGTGATTGGCGGCACGCTTTGGGTCACCGGGCAAGGACGTCAAATGCCGCTCCACGTCGACTTTCTTCCCTTCCCGCTACCCGAGGACGTCACCCACGATCCGCGGATCACGATTCCGATCTTTTTCGCCACCGCCCACTACTATCTCGACGACCTGACCCTCGATCTGGGCCCGACTACGATCATCCCCGGCTCACATCGCGCCGGCCGCCCACCGACGAACGAAACCTCGTACGAGGGGGTGGTGCCTCACGCGGTGATGCTGAAAGCGGGAGATGTGTGTCTTTTTCGAAGCGACCTTTGGCACGCGGCGGCGATGAATACCAGCGAGCGGCGACGGTACATGGTGCAAGTCCACTACGCCCACTCCACGATGGGCAAGTGGTTCCCGCCGATCGAGTTGGAGCAATATTGGTCTGCCGAGGTGCTCACCGCCGCCACCCCGCAGCAGCGGCGGTTGTTGGGCCAACCGCGGCATCCTTGATGGCTACGACTAGGGTTCAACGGCTAGTTCGGTATTTGGGTTATGTCGCGCCAAGATCTTCCCGATTGGGTCTCTATCTCCGTCGCTAGGATCGAGCGGTGGCAGGCGTCGGGGTGACCCTCGACGCAAAACAAAACCAGCCGCGCATCCTCCGGAAACTCTCCCAGAAACCGGTTCGCGTCGAATCCGGCAAGGACCTGGGACCGGTAACGCTCCACAAATTCGTCGCTAAGATGCTCTCTCGCCCTCTGGCTTGTTCCGCTCGCCGCATCCACGACGAGCTGAGCGGTCCGGATCTCATCGGTCGGCGAAAGATCGATTCGGTGAACGTACTCGATCCCAAGCGTGGCGAGCCGCGCCTGAAGAGCGTTCGAGTTGCCGTAGGCGTACTCATGGCCGCGCAAGCCCCGCCGCCGCCTAACATCCACGAAATGCGTGACGCCATGAGATACGAGCGATTCGAAGAACAAAGCCTCGGTCGTTCCATACACCCCGATCGTGAATATCTGTTGCTCCGCCACTCCTGAGATCGTAGCAGAGGCGGTTCGGCATCCTAGCTCCGACGCGAGACAAGAACCACGCAAAAGAGTCCAAGCGCGATTTCTGCATCTGACCGCCTAGAAATCCCGATCGTAACGCAACAGAGATCGTCTCAGGGCGAGCCTATTCAAGCGCTGGATTAGTCTAGGACGGTTTACAACCAAGTGCCGACAACGGCGATTACGGCCAGGCTTTCGAGCAGAGGCGATCCTTGGTGACCGTTCCGTCAACCGTGAACCAAGTTTCCTTCGACATGTTATACGCCTTCCACCACCGACCCGGCTCGTCCAACAGCAATTTGGTTGGGCGCAGCGCCACCGGGATGGTAAGCACTTGGCCCGCTTTCATTTTCGGCAAGACGATGGTGCTCTCGTAAAGCACCACATGCTCCTTAGGCGTGTTTTTTGGATCTAAGGAGTTTTGATCTTCGGAGTACCAAGACTCGACTCGGATCGTCACCGGTCCCCCACCCCCGTAGGCGCCGGAATCGCTGGAGGCGTACTTCACTCGCAATCTCATAATCGACGGTTTGGCGGCAAAATCCGGGTCGGGGATGATCATGGGCGCGCTTGGATCGTTCATAGCGGTTCCCTGCTTTGCCATGTCCGTGAGGCCGGACTGGATGAGACCGGAGGCTTGGTCCCGAAGGGCATCGCCTGCGCCGGTCGCATCTAGAATTTCTCCCGCAAGATAGTCCGACCCGAGCGAAGTCATCCCGCCAAAGTCCATCGGGTTGCTTGGCACCCCCATCGAATCGCAGGCGATTTCGATTCCGAACTTCACGATTTCGACTGGGATTCCGGTGGCGCTACTGATCCCCTCGGCTGCGGACTGCTTTACCTGGTCGTAATACGAGTTCAAGGAGGAAGCGGCTCCTTCCGCCCAAGTGGCGATCGACGCGACAAAGTTCACGCCGTCCGAAACGTAGTCGGACCAAGACTTGCCGTTGTCCGGCTTCGGCGGCAGGTAGATCTTGTCCCCTTGGTGTGGCGACGGATGATTAGTCAGTGCCGCAAAGAACTTGTACATCTCGTCGTCGACGATCGTCCCCTGGTTGGGCTCGCGGGCCAAAACATAGCGGTACGGTTCTTCGAGCTTCAGCGGCTCATAGTGGTCCACCGTCACAAAGCAGTTGAACGAAGCCGTCGGCGGCTGCTTGGGGGTAGGCAGACCCTGCAACGGACCCTGCGCGGACACGTTAATGAAAACCTTGGCCTCTTCGGCCGCCGGCTTTCCGCCGGAATCGACGGGGCTTACCTTGATTTCGTAAAATCGGCCGGGCAAGAGCAAAGGCTTGATATCGAGAGCGAACGGCCCTTGGTGATTGACCGTACTCTCGTTGACAACGTCGTTGCTCCAGTCGTCGATGCGCCGCACGAGGACATTCGCCTTCGTAACGTTCGTCTTCGTCGACCAACGGAAGGTGATGGTGTCCAGAAAGCTAAGGTCGGTCGAGCTCCCCCAAATCGGCTTCTCCGCCGTTTCACCGTGGGTAAAGGCGGAGTTTGTCCAAATCTCGAGTTGGGTGGAAGCTAGCGGAGTGGCATCGGCGGCCACCAGGTGAAGCAGCACTTCGTTGGAGGGCTGAGCGGCCAAGTCGCCGTTTGGCTTCAATGGAACCACCCGAAGGTAATAGTCTCCCTTTGCGCGAGGCCCGCCGACCAGATAATTTGCCAGGCTGAGCCCGAATAGGTTGATCCCGTCGGACGATCCGGCCGGGACGGGGCCGCAATGCCCGAGGCCGGAGAGGCGCCAGGTTCGGGGGTCGTCCGAGAACGGCTTCTGCGAAAGTTGGAAGACGGCGGAGGACGCTCCCGGCGCCAGCGTCCACCACTTAAGGCTATAGACCGGCAGCGTGCTGGTGATGGTGGTGAGCCAAGGATTGGCATTGTTGGAGGTCTTCACCCGCAAGTTTGAGCTCACGTCGGACGGAAGGGCTTCGCCGTACTCGATACAGGCATTGGTGGACGAAGCTCCTTTCGGATTTACGACCCGAGCGTAATATCGCGTATAGCCGAGGGCTTGGATCTTTGCAACCGCCAGCTTGGCGGCGGAAGACGATTCTCCATCCACTGCCGCGCCCGCCGGCTTTCCGATTAGGGCAAAGGCATTGCCTTTCGC
This sequence comes from Fimbriimonas ginsengisoli Gsoil 348, assembly GCF_000724625.1. Classification (GTDB taxonomy): domain Bacteria; phylum Armatimonadota; class Fimbriimonadia; order Fimbriimonadales; family Fimbriimonadaceae; genus Fimbriimonas; species Fimbriimonas ginsengisoli. Next base: position 349,901 of record NZ_CP007139.1, read on the forward strand.
CTTGGGTGCAAAGGCTCCGAAGTTGACGGTAAACGTCCCATCTTGCCCGGTCGTGATCGGAATCTTGTAGAGCAATTCCGGCGGCGTCGCCTTGATTTGATTGACCGATGACAACCCGGCCCCGGCGGGCGCATTCGTCAGGGCGGGAGCAATAGCATAAACCTCGAACGTTCCCGTCTTTGGAAACGGCCCCGCGCCATTTAGCTTAAATTCCACCGCCGGCGCGGCGGACCGCCATGAGACGCTGGCGGTCGAGGAGAACGAGGTGTCGTCCAACTTCCCCGGTCTTCCGTTAGGAGACGGGGCCGGCGTATCGACCTTGGGTCGCGCCACGAGGGAGTCGCGGACGGACAGTCCACGCTGTTGACCGACCAAGATCGGGCGCTGACCGCGCTTGATCGGCGCCTTGATTTCCTGGCCGAACGCCCCGGCGGCGATCGCGCAAGCCAGAGTGACCACTAACCATTTGTCCCCACGCATAGGACATTTAACAACATCAATGCAGTCGTCATGGGTCGAATGGAAGAACGAGTTTTCCGACTCAGTTGTGAGAGCAATGGGGCTAGCGGGAAACGGGCTCGGTACCTGCCCATCTGGCCAAGTGCTCACCGAGATCGTCACCACGGATGAGGCCGTGCGGTCCCCAGAAGACGTCGTAACCAGCCAACGACGGCCCGGGATTCCCTCCCGAGAACGAAGTCCAACTGCTCCATGGGCGAACGTCGATCCATTTATGCGGTGGCGTCTTGTGAACGATTAGCCCCTGTCGCGGCGCCGTCTCGGTTCGTCCAAGGTACGTGAAATTAACTTGGCTTTCGCCGAGAACAATCCGATTGCGGCCTGCGGGCAATGCCACGAATAAGGCGCCCACCGCAAAGAAAAAGAGGGCGAGAGCGATTCGCCCGAAAATGCTCTCCGGATCCCTTAGGATGAAAGGTAGGAAGCTAGCGAAGAGGCATGCACCGCCGATCACCCATTGGAATGGGATCCCGATTGCCGACAAAATTAAAAAGTAGGCGGCGGCCGCGGCCGGCCGGGCGACGAAAACCGGTGTGTACCCCGGCCTCAGCTTTTGCCAGCACCTTAGGAGGAAGAACGGAGTCGGCAAGAGGGCGAAAATCCACGAAGCCTCCGTTCCGACCAGCGTATACGTTTCCACCGCTTAAACCCCTCTAGACCCGCATGCCAGTCTATCAATTGCAAAGTCCCATTGGGTTGTCGGATTCCCGCCGGGCTTTCGTTCATCATTGTTACGGCAGTGGATCAAAGCAGCGTTTTAGTGGAGCGGTTCGAGGAGAATCGGGCGCAACTGCGGGCGGTGGCGTTTCGGATGCTGGGCTCTCTGAGCGAGGCGGACGACGCCGTGCAGGAGAGCTGGCTGAGGCTAAATCGCTCCGACCGCACGGAAGTGGAGAACCTTGGCGGGTGGCTGAAAACGGTCGTCGCCAGAGTCTGCCTGGACATGCTCCGCGCGCGGAAATCACGGCGCGAAGATTCACTGGATAGCCGGACCTCCGAGGTTAAGGCAGGCGGCGCAGATCCGGAGGAGGAGGCGCTGCTTGCCGACTCCGTTGGTACGGCTCTGCTTGTGGTGCTTGAAACACTCGCCCCCGCCGAACGGGTCGCGTTCGTCCTGCACGACATGTTCGACGTGCCGTTTGAGGAGATCGGAATGGTCATCGGGCGGTCACCGATGGCGGCCAGGCAGCTCGCCAGCCGCGCCCGACGAAGGGTAAAAGGGGCCGAGGAACCTCCGGAAGCCGACCTTACGCTACAGCGGAATATCGTGGCCGCCTTTATGGCCGCCTCCCGAGCAGGCGATTTCGAAGGTCTTCTCGCGGTACTCGATCCCGACGTGGTGGTCCGCGCCGACCGGCTGGCCGTTTCGTTCGGGGCCGCCCCGGAGGTTCGCGGGGCGGCCGAGGTTGCCGGCACCTTCTTGGGTCGCGCTCAGGCCGCGCGGCCGGCGCTGGTGGACGGAGTCGCCGGCCTCGCCTGGGTCGTGGATGGACGGCCACGGGTCGTCTTCGAGCTCACGTTCGTCAATGGCCGAATCGCCACGATCGACCTCCTCGCCGATAACGAGGTCCATCAAGCAATGGACCTCGTTGTCGAGTGACGCTGACGCCAAATCACTTTTGAGGGTTTGACGATGGACTTTTCACTCGGGACGAGCCGACCGCGACACGTCGATCTATGTAAATTTCGCCCCTATCTCTGCGAAGAATGCTTGGGATAGCCGTTCGAATTCCGGTTCGGTCAGCTTGATCGCTTTCCCTAATTCGATACCTAAGACGGACTTCGCAGGGTTGTACTTGATGGTCTTATCGGCCGTCATGACGCCTTGGCTTTCCAGGATCGAGTTACACATCATCCGAACCTCGTTCAATGGATTGCCGTCCTTCCCTTCCAAGGAACGGGTCCGGTGGACGAACATCCGATCGAGGGCTAGAACAAGGTTGTTCAAGAATAGCGTTTCAAACGTGCCCTCAGATGGCAACTGGCGGTAGGCGGCCAGTTGCGATTCCATGAGAGAGCGGCATTGGGCGACGTACTCTTTCTCGTATTTGTTGACGCAAAGCATGGAGTTACCACCCCCCGGGCGCCTGGCGAGTGGCGGCGTTGACTCGGTTGAACAGGTTGGTCGTGGCGATCCAAAGAACGATGGCGGCGAGCGCCGGCTCCTCGAAGTGCTTGGCGGCTTCGTTCCAAATTTCATCCGGAACGGGGTCGGATCGATCGCTGAGCCGAGTCATCGCCTCGCTTAGCGCGAGCGCCGCTCGCTCCGCGTCCGAAAAATAAGGCGTGTCGCGCCAAGCCGCCACGGCGAAAAGCCGCTCGTCGGTTTCGCCCGCCTTCTTCGCGTTTCGCGCCCCACCATCGACGCATGCGCTGCACCCGTTGATCTGACTCGCCCGGAGGTGCACAAGAGCGAGAATCGGCGCAGGCGCCGCGCTCTTATGAACGGTCGAAACGAGCGACATGATTGCGGGCATAGCATCGGGGAGGAGGGTGGCGGGATTGCTCATTCGTGATTGCATGGTCAGTTTTCTCCTGGCGGGCTCTCGGCGGAGCCCTTCACCGCCATGACGAAACTCGCTTGCGGAATGTGACAAGACCCTGAGCCCCGGCCTTTGAAGCTCAATGCTCGGCGAGTCCCTTGGGATATCGGTCGGCCACGAGGTTGAGCTGGAGGCCGTGTTCTAGAAACGCCTTGGCGCCCGCGAGAACGAGGGTAAATCCTTGGGTGGAGTCGGCCACCTGCCTCACTAGGTCGTCGCCGGAGCCGGTGAAGCCGGAGTGGGTGATGTCGACGAACGTGCCGTCATCCCGAGAGGTGAACCGCCACTCGACGGATGTGGGGCCGCCTGCGCCGGGGAACTCGATCAGGATGCGATGGTCTGGCTCGACCTCCTTCACGGCAATGGGAACGGAAATGCCGAACATCTCCCAATCCCACTGAACCTGGGCGCCAGCCACCAATCTCCCGCTCCCCTTGGTGAACCAAAACTTCGTGATGATTTCCGGGTTGACGAACGCCTCGAACACTTCGCCGACCGGCTTGCGGATGAGCATGCCGGTCTTCATGATCGGGATCTGTGTAAGCTGAAATTCGACCATGGCTTATTTTAAGCCATGGCCCTGAGGCAAAGCCGATGGCTTCTCTGCTTCGATCGCTCGCGCCAAGGCGGCGATGGCGGCAGGTTCCTTCAGGTCGTAGTCTTGCTCAGTCCAGCTCCAAAAGTTCTTTTGAAGCCTCACGATCACCATTTCCAGATCGGGGAAGATCGTACAGTTGTTCGAGTAAGCGCCCCGCATCCCGATCCAATGAGTCCGGTATTTTTTGGGCAGCTTTCTGGAGTAGTCGTCGAGATAGAAGAGATCCGAATACGCTCCACTTGAATCGTAGGCGACCGTTTGAATCCAGTCTTCGGGGATCACCTGCGTCCCTTGCCACTTCCCTTTCGCTAAAACGACGGCCCCGATTCGAGCGAGCTCCCGGGCTCGAAACTTAGCGCCCGTAAAGAGATCGGTATTTCCGAACGGGTCGGTATCGAAGCCGCTATCGCGACCGATTCCCAAGGGACCGAAAAGCCGTTTTCGGGCGAATTCGTGGACGGGTTTGCCGAGCACCTGCTCCAGGATCGGATCCAATAACTGGACGCCGTAGCTACAGTAAGCCCAGTCGCCGCGGTCGTGGATCGGCTTCAGACCAAGGGCATTTCGGTCGAGATCGGCGGTCAGCGGAATACCGCGACTGTACAACTCGCTGTCGTCCGGAAGGCCGGCGGTCATGTCGAGCAGGTCTTGAACGGTCACCTCATCCCGCATCCCTCCCCTCCAGTCCTTTAGGTACTTGGCCACTTTCTCGTCGGAGTTCAGCTTGCCGTCTCCCTCCGCGATGGCGGCGACTAATCCGGTAATCGATTTCGTCGACGAATAGATGTTGATCGGCTGGCCGGAATACCGGTCCGAGTACCACTCGGTGACAAGGTGGCCACGTAGCAGGATCAGGCATGCGTCGGCTCCGGTGCGTTGGCAGAGGCTTAAATAGGTTCCTAGAGCCCCATCCGCGTTCGAGCTCAGTCCAATCTCCTCGCGTTTCGCCCGCGTATCCGCCGCAGGAAACATAGAGTCTTCAGCCGGTCGGAAACTCCGCCCGGGCGGGGCGTGCGAGAGGCCGAACCGGCGCAGCCAATGATCCATGTCCTCCAGAAGGCACTCACGGCGATAGCGGGTCTCCGAGTCGGAGATGGGAGCCGCGGCAAGCTTTCGAACGGCCGAAGCCAGGCTCGACGCGGCGCTCAAGCGCCCCGCAAGCCCTTCGACGCGAACAAGGGCGGTTAGCGCCATGAGGTACGTCACCGACCCGGGGCCCGAAAGGCCGATCGGAGTATTCAGCATCGTCCAAGCCCGCTTTCTTACCACGGCAGCGTTGGGGCTGAGGAGCTCCATGAAGTTCGACAACTCCCGGTCTTTCGAAACGAACTTCTCGAATCCGTCTCGCGCATTCGGGCCGAATCGGCGCTTCAGGCTGTATACGAGATCCAAGGTTTGCATCTGACGACGCGGCTCCGCAAGCGAATCTCCACTCTCGGTCCTTTCGATTTCCCTCTTGGCGCGAGCGGCATCGATTCGCTTGCCTTGGGCCAGGCAAGCCTCGTACAGCAGAAGATTGCCGAGGGTACGGAACCGCCGGGTGGGTTTTCCGGGGCGCCGAGACCGCAATGCGGAGCGAACGAATCGCTCCGCACCGGCCCAGTCGCTACCGTAGGCGAATTTTATGAATCCATCTTGCAACGCCTGAAACGGATCGGCTTTCAAGCTGGCTGAGGAGGCTAATCTTTGTTGACGCAAGCTTGGAGCTCCACTCGTTACGCAAACGAAAGTTGCGAAAAGGACCACCCCAACGGCCGCGACGCGCCACCTACCTAGACTGCTCCTATTCATTCGAGCGCTCTACGACTCGCGTCCGAACATGGGGAGGCACGCGTATTCGGGGAGCGTTAAATCAGATGCCATCACCACGATGCCGCCCATGCTCTTGTAAAGCGAGTAACCGGTTTGGCCGCTGCCGATCGCATCCATTCCCACCTGCTCCGCCCGCTTCAGCCATCTTGGATCCTTGGACACATTGTACATATCCATCAGGGCGTACGCTTTGCCTGCGGATCCGCAGCAGAGCGACGCGATCCCTTCCCGGTCCTGCCAAGTGCTGGACGCGGCCCCTTCGGCAAGGGCCATGTAGCGGTCGTCACCGTACGTTTGCGCGGCTTCGATCCAGAGGTGCACCCAGCCGGCATGGCCGTTGCACCAACCCGTCGACGAGTGTTCGTGGGCGATGGAGTAGGGCCAGCGGAGACCTTTTTGATAAACTTGGGCAAGCTCGACCAGTTGCTCGAGGCGGGTCTGAACGGCATCGATCGGCGGGGTTCCGGTCGCGTTGTGCCACCGCAAAGCGCCGTAGCAAAGCCCCGACCAGCCATGCGCGATTCCGAGCAGGTCGATTTTTCTGTCTTCGCCCACCGCGCCCATTTCACCAAGCTGCGCCCAGATCCCCTTGAACATCTGATCCCCCAGAGCCCAAATGGGACGGAGATCGATGTGGCTGGATTTGCGAAAGTGCTCCAGCGCGATGGCGCACGAGAGGAGGACGCCGGTCCGGCCGATGGTGAGGTCCGGGTTGTCGCATGGCGCGGCCGTGGCGGCCTCGACAAACTTACCAAGGGCGCGGTTGCACACTTCGAAATCGCCCATCGCCTCGCTTATGAGCGCCTGCACCATGTAAACGCCCGAGGGTGAGTGCAGCGGGCAGATGTCGCCCACCGTTTCGTGGGTGATCTGAACCTCGAGCCCGTGAAACGCCCTTGCGTCGTGGATGTGAGCCACAGACTTCGAGATCCAGAGATCGGCGAGGGAGAGCAAATCGGCGCTCTCGTACCGAGCTCCGAGTCGATAGAGCGCATAAGCGATTCCGGCACCGCCGTATTTGATGCTGCAAGAGGGATGGCGGCGGAAAACGATGTCGAACCAATCTTGCTCGGGCCCGCACCAATCCACGAACTCTCGGATATAACGACCACCCGGGCGATTCGCCTGACTACCGAGGCGGAATGAAACCCGGTCGCCGTAATCCGGCGCCTCCGGCTCCGGCCCCATCGATTGCACGAAGGTGCCGTGAAACGCCCGCATGGATGGGTGCCGGTCCGCCGGGTCTTTCGCGAGCCCTTTTAAGATCGCCGACTCGAGTCTCGGATTGATGCGGTCGAAATACGAAGTGAGGGGTAATGGCGGCTCCTCCACGATTTGGCGCATCTGCTCCGGCAATTCCATTGAAAACGGGAGGTACTGGCCGTTGGCGATGTTCTCGTCGCTTAGAACTTCGTAGGCCATTACCGCCACCGTGTACTGCTCGCCCAACATGCTGGCCGGGGGAGGGATGACGTTTTCGTGGCGCGCGGCAGCGAACTCGGGCTCGAAGTATCGCGAGACTCCGGCGCGCGCCGGAATATCGTCCAGGTCTTCCACGAAACGGCCGAAGCCGAAGTCGATGAGTCGAACGGTATTGTCCTCCATCACGAGGATGTTGCGAGGGTGAACGTCGCCGTGGACGCACCCGCGGTCATGGAGGCGGGCGTAAGCGTCGATGACCCTTTCGGCCAGCGCCGCGCGAAGCGTCTTCAACTGGATTAGGTCCGCTTGGCGGGTGAGGTTGCCGCTCTTCTTTTGATAGATCTGGCTAACCTCGCTTAACGACATCCCTTCCAGCCATTCCATCACCAGGTAGGCGCGCTCCTCGAACCGGCCCACCTCGCGGAGCTTCGGCGTCGGATCTCCCTCCAGGCGGGTCAAGATGCGCCCTTCCCGCTCGAACAGCTCGTTCATGTAGGCGTTCGCACTGCCAGCCCGTACGATCTTAAGCGCGTAGAAGTCCGCCTCACCCTCGCGCACCAAGTAGACCTCGGTGTCTTCCAGCAGTTGGCAGCAGCGGACCACCTCGAAGTCTTTGAACTTCTCTCCTATTTGGAGACTGGGTTTAGTCAGCAGGGCCTGATCCGACCCTTCGCGGGTTAAGCAATCGTCCTCCACGAGGGCAAAGAGCATGGAGCTTGCGGAATCCAAGACCGGTATCGGGTCGGCATCGAGCGAGTCGCTGAACGCGATAATCCCGTCGACGAGCGTTCGAGGAGTTCTAAACTGCTCTAAGAGAAGACCGGCGTCTTTCGAAAGAATTTTAGTGCCCCCACGAGCGTATCGCCGGGTGAGGGCATAGTCCGATTCCTTGTACTCCATGAACGACCGGATCGCCTTGGGAAGGGCAAGCACCGGGGACAGGACGACGTCTTCCGGAAGGACGAACAGGGCGTCTTTGGCTTCTTCGATGGTTAGCATGGCGGTTGAAAACGGGGTGATCAGGAAAGCGTTTGAAGAAGGTGCTCCTTGGGGCGCCAGAGCGAGGCGTCGATACCGGCGAACTCTGCCTTCGCCTTGGCGAAATCACGAGCTTCGGCAAGCGAAAGGTCGCGCTTCGATGCGGTAACGAGAGCGTTTCCCAGCACTTCGGAGACCCAGACTCTCCAACTCGACGACGTGCGCCGCCCGGCCGATTCGTCGGCCGGAGTATCGGAGCCCCAGGAGAGGAGTCCGTCTCCAGTGAGGTCGGCCGTGAAGGGGACTCCCTGGGCTTCGGCCGTTCCCAACCCCTTCGCGAGGACAGCAGCCGTGTCCAAGAGGTCGGCCGCGTTAGCGAAGTAGACCACCATTTTGTCGGGTCGCAACAGGCCGGGCATGCTCGCTCCGATTTTCATGCCGACAGCGTCGGATCCCATGACGATCGGGAGTGAAGCCGACAGCACCCTTGGCAGATCCGCAACGACGGGACTGATGTAAAGCTTTGCGTCACCTTCCCAAGTTCGATCTCGCAAAGTGTCGATGGCGTTTCGAGCGTTTTCGGTTCGGCCAGGTTGCCAGTGGTGCCACCAACCGCCACGTTCGGCGGGGTGGAAGGTCCAAGAGCGGGACGAAGGGGACGAGATGACCGGCTCGTTCTTATCGATATTCAGGAAGCTCAATACCGATTCCTCGGTCGAGAGGAGCGCTCTCGATGTCCGGGATGGCGGAACGGCGTTGTATTGATAAAGCCGCTGAATCACGCTTCGGGTAAGGCCCGCGCGGCTAGGCGCATGAGAAGCCGCCTGCAGGAAGCGGTATCCGTAATCGAGCGCGGCGTCGGAGATCGCCGCGGTGCGGCTTTCCGGCCTGGACTTGCCCTGAATACCCGCCTCGAGCAATCGAATGGCGCGGAGGCCAGTGACGAACTCACCGTTGCACTCGACGTCGAGAATGCCCGCCAAGAGGAGATTACCGACCCGGTCGCTCATCGGGACGGTCAACTGGCTTCGCAGGTGGAACGGCAGCCTGGCCGGTTTCCGGACCGAAAAATAGAGGAGGGCCGCTTCGGCGGAGGCGCGCACCGTCTGCGTCCACCGGTCCGCTCCACGTTTCGGCACAAAGAGCCCGAAATGTCCCGCCGAGGCGGATCCAAACGTGAACCGCTCGGGCAGCCGGTCGGCTGCCACGAGCGTGTAGTTCGGATTTACCCGGAAGATTTTGTCATCCAGAGAGAGATCCAGCATTTGTCTTGGCTACGAGATGATTTTTTCTTCGAGGCGAGCCCGCATCTTCCCGCGCATCGCATCGAGAAGCTGGGTTTGAAGAGCCTTCTTCGGGTCTTCCGGCGTCGGTACCGGCCACGAGGCTTTTTGGGTACACGGCTTCGTCGGCTCCTTCTTGCACGGGTGGGTATTTTCCCACTCCGTGCAGCCACATCCGGCCGTGTTGGGACTATCTTTGGCGCACGTGTTGTCGGTGTTACAGTTCACCGTGTTGATTAGACATGAGGGCTTCTCACCCTTACAGTCCGCGCCGGTCTTGACGTTCGAACAGTGGCATTCGGTCGTCTGGCGGGTACACACGCCGCAGATCTGGGTCTCGTCGCACTTGGTATGGTGGCCGTTGCACACCGTATCTTCGTCGCAGTGCTCTTTAGTTGGCGAAGCTACCGGGCATTTGCCTCCGTGGGGGGGCCTCGTCGCACTAACGAGGGTCGGACACGCGAGGATACATGGAACTTGATAAGTCCCGATGTTCGTGCACCAGATAGTGCACGCACCGAGAGCCTCTACGATAGGCCCAGACGGGTCGCCGTCAACCTCCGGATAAGCCTTGATCGCTAGATTCTTAAACTCGAAGCTGAGCTTTATTTCATCTCTAGAATTGGAAGTAGTGTCTTTCACGGTTTTCTCACAGATTTAAAGTTGTCTTGACTCATGATCGAATTTGAGATCGCTAGCAGATCTGCAGATACCTCTCGGGAATCGAGGCCGAGCCGGAGGGGATACTGATCGTTATCCCGTCGAGGACGATGTTTCCGGGAAGACTGGTCAGCACGCCCGTCGAGTATCGAACCACTCCGAACGAGTCGAACAGGCACGTTCCGATGGTGGCGACGGAGCTGTTCGTCGATAGGAACGGTCCGCCGATCACCGCGTCGGCGAAGTAGGAGCCACTGACGGCCACGATCCGGTTCGGTCCCTGGATGTATCTCGCGATTTCCGCCCAAGTTCCCGAGGAGATCGGTTTTTGGCTGGCGATCAGAACCCGTCCTGCGAGCAAGCCGGTGCCACAGGCAAACCGAGTTATCGTTCCCAGGACGTAGTCCTTGTACCAAGCAAGGCAACCGTCCGGGTCGTAGGCAAACTCGTAAGCCAACACGCCCCCGCTTCCGTAGTTACGGGAGATGCTGAGGAGCTTTCCGTCCTCATAGTAGTCCAGCTCCCGCGTGTACCCCGGCCCGGGGAACGAAGCCAAGGTGGCATCGTGGTACCAGGTGTAATTCTCCGTGGTCGACGTGGCGCTATCCACAACCTGCGTGAGATATCCGGCCGCCGAGTACGTATAGGCTCCGTTATGGGAGGTCACACCGTTTTCCGAACGGACCGCGGTCTGGATCTGGCCATGCGAATTGTAGGTGTACGATCCCTGGTAGATCGAGGTACCGGTTCGCGTCTCCTGGGTCAGCCTCCCATAGCTGTCGTAGCTGAAGGAGGTAACCGCGCCGCTTGGCTGTTCGGTGATTTGCGAGATCAGTCCGGTGGTCGAGTTGTACGCCGCCGTGTAGGAGACGATGAGCGCGCTCGTGCTCGCAACCTTGTTCGAGACGCTGACCAGCCGCGACGTGGTGTCATAGCCGTACTGGATCACCATCCCGTTACCGGGCGTACAACTCAGAACCTGATTATTGGAGTTATAGGTGTATTGAACCGGACCCGTTCCGTCGCTGAGAGCGATAGAACTGATCGCGTTGTTCGAGCCCCAGTTGAAGGTGTGGCTTCGACCCGCGGTGTCGGTGACGGTCGACGGCCGGTTACTAGAATCGAAGGTAGCGGATACGGTTCCTTCGGGTCCGGTTTTCGACGTTCGCTTACCTAAGTTGTTGAGAACGTAGCTGTACGAGCCGGCCGCGTTGGAGCCTGAGGTGAGGTTGCTCTGCACGTTGTAACCCCAAGACTCGCTCGTATGCCCCGTCGTTGGGAATGCGACGGCGGTGACGCGCCCCCAAGCATCCCTCGTATAGTTGGTGATTCGCCCCCTCGCGTCGGTTTGGGACGAGAGCAGGTTGTTCGTATAGGAGAAGCTCTCGCTGTATCCCATGACGTTCGTCATCGCGGTCATCTTGCCGCTCGAATCGAAAGTCGTGAGGGCTTGGGCGCCGGTCGTCGTATCGGTGAACGAGGTCGGGTTTAGGTTGCTGTCGTAGGCGATCGTAAAGGAATCGCCGCCGCCGCCCGAGATCGAGGTGATTTGGGAGTTTGAGTCGAACGCCCTTGTCGGAGTGGAGATTCCCCCCGTCGACTGGGCGGTCGTTCGGCCGGCCGAATCGAGCGTGTAGGTCGTAACGACTCCGCTGGGATCCGTAGCGGTTAGCGGGCGGCCGACGGAGTCGTGCGTCCAACTCCAACCGCCGCCGCCGGCGAGGGTTTGGGAGGTCAGATTATTGTTCGCGTCATACGCATACACCGATCGGTCGCTGGAGACCCCGGCGTAAGCCACTAGCCGGCCGTTGCCGTCAAAGCCGTACTGGTCCGCGCCGGCCGGAAGGGTGACCACGCCGGCGGCGACCACGTTGAGCGGCCATCCACCACCGGAGACGGGATTTGAGTTACCGCAAACATACGTGGCGGAATTACCGGCAGCGTCCGTGGTCCCGGTAAGCAGGCCGGTCGAACTGAACGTATAGCTGGAGGAGTTGCCGGCGTGGTCGGTAATTTGGTTGACGACCCCTTGCGCGTTGTAGGCAAATTGGGTGGTGTAAACCGTGCCCCCCAGTGACGGCAGACTGTGACCGGTAAGCACTCCGCTCGTGTAGGTCAAGGTGTGGACGGCCCCCGTTAGGTCGGTGACCGACGTTAGAAGGCCGCTGGTATAGCCGAACGAGAGCGTGTCGCCGCCTTTCTGAACGGAGGTCAACTGGCCTGAGCCGTTGTAGGTGCATTGGATAAGCACCGCCCCGGAGAGCGAGTTCCGCACCGCATCGAGGGCTCCGTTCGAGAGGAAGTGAATGTTCAGCGTGCCCTGAAGGTCGGACAAGGTCCAAGTGCCGTCGAGGTTGTGGACGAGAGATTTCCAGCAACCGACCGGGGCGGTGTATGTCGACCCGCTCACCGCAAAATCGTAAGTGGAACCATCCGCGGCGATATAGGTCGCCTTGCCAAGCGAGGTAGTGATTTGGCCGGAGAAAGAGTGTCGCCACTTCGCGCCGAGCGGACCGCCGGTAGCGGTGCTCGTGCTGTTGTGGTACAGGATAAAGTCGAGCGAATCGGCGCAGGCAACCGGATAGGTGAAGAGGTAGTTGCCGGTAAGCAGGTTATAGGACCCGTAGTCTTGAGTCACCCCACCTTGCCATGGGCGAGGCTCGCCCTTGGGGTCGATCGCTACCGTTTTGCCGGTGGCGTGGGCGAGTTCTGGCAGGCCGAGAATCGATACGGCGCCCAGGCCAACGGCTACGGAAATGGAGTTCTTCAGGAATTGCCGGCGCGATTGTTCAAGCGCCTCATCGTAGTTGCTCTTTCGGTTGCTCACGGGAAAAGTCTCCTGTCGTGTTCGGTCAGTTGCGCGAGTCTTGGTCGGGAAGCCGGTTCGGCAGAGGTACTGAAAAATCGGCTTCTGGTTTCGAACGGTTCATCCAGGTGTACTGGGGTGTCACTCACAACCCGACAAGGCATCGGATTGAAGCGCGGTTTAGCAAAAATTGGGGGTAGGGCTAGGCGAAAAAAGACGGATCGTGGGTTACACGCATCGTATAAACGCGGGCTTTGTAACCACTACAGCTATAAAGAGACTACTGTTCAAGTCGATAGCGGATTCTATCACGAAGTATTTACAACCCCAAGGGTTTTTTATTCTTTGGGAAAATTTGTTAAAGAACAATTATGTCTTTTCATGAAGTGGTCGATAAGGGTCGTTTTTACCGGGGCGCCACAAGAGCAAATTCGATGGATAATTGGGGCTATGGGAACCTTTTCGCAAAGCTGGGCGCTCGCCAAGGACAGCTATTCGGTGCTTCGCCGGACGCCGTCGTTGGCGTTGTTCCCGATTCTTTCGGCGATCGCCACGATCGTTGTCTCGATCAGCTTCTTCGTGCCCGTTTTTGTCGTGACCGGCGGGAAGAGCCTGGAGAAAATACGCCCCGAGATCGGATACCCGCTAACATTCCTGTTCTACTTTCTCACTTACTTCGTGGTGATCTTCTTCAACTCTGCCATGGCCGCGTGCGCGTACGAGAGTTTCCAGGGGCGGGAGACCTCCCTTTCCTACGGGCTTTCGGTCGCCGGTCGCCGGATCGGCGCGATCCTTGGTTGGACGGCGATCGCCGCGACCGTCGGAGTCATCCTTAAGACCATCTCGGAGCGAAGCGGAATCATCGGCACCATCGTGGTCGGGATCGTCGGCTTTGCGTGGAACGTGGCCACCTACTTCGTGGTGCCGGTTATCGTCATCGACCAAGGTTCGCCGGTTGCCGCGGTCAAGAAGTCGTCGAGTTTGCTTAAGCGAACCTGGGGTGAGAGGTTGGTGGCTTCGGCCGGCATGAACCTCGCGATGATGCTGCTCTTCTTCGTGGGGTTTGCCATCGTTATCGGCGCCTTGGTGATCGGCTCCGTAACCGAATCGCTTCCCTTGGCGATCGCCGTAGGAGGGTTTGGGATTCTGTACTTGCTGGTGGTCGCAACCGTCGCCGCCGCGCTGCAAGGGATCTTCCAGACCGCGCTCTATCTGTATGCGGAGACGGGGAACGTTCCGAGCGGATTCGACCCCGCGATGATCCAGGGAGCATTCGCCACCAAAGAAGGAACGATCGGCAAACTTCGGAACCGGTTCTAATCTCGCGACCTAAAGAAGAGGAGCCGCTAGCGGCTCCCCTTTCTATTTGTCCCCGTACGAATACTGCGGCTCCCATCCGTTGGCGCCGTTCTCGAGCATGTCGAGGAGGGGCCAGACCGCGCAGAAATCGTCGCCGGGCCCAAAGGTGGCCTTGGCGATGCGATTGATGGAACCGTCCGGTTCGCGTCGGAACGTGGAGACACCGGGCCATGGACCGGGGTACGGGCCGTCGGTAGCCCAGAATCCCATATCTTTGTAGAAGCTGGAGTCGTGGGAGGAGACCATCTTGAAGTTCCAGTCCCGCTTGGCGGCGAACCGCTTCTGGACTTCCGGCTTGTCGGGCGAGCAAAGCACAAGGGCGGCGCGATTGGTAAGGTGCGGGACGAGACCGGTGAAGCCATCGGCCCACAAGGTGCAATGCGAACAGCTGGTTCCCATGTTGTGGATGACGATCAGGTCGTCCTTGTCCCCGAACAGCTCCGAGAGACGGACCTCGTTACCGTCCGAGTCTTGAAGCACGTAATCCTGAATAGGCTCCTTCGGCCTCCTCTTTCGAACCTCCACGAGGCGCCGTTTCGCGGCCTCTATCTCGTTTTGCAGCTCATCGATTTGTTTATCGACGTCGGTTATCGTCTCGGTCATGAGTTCTCCAGAATTGTTCGTGTGCTCTCATGATACGGCTGATTCCCAGCTAAACTCTTGCTCGGCATGGCTATGGCGGGTCGGATCTGTTGTACGAAGAAGCTACTTACCGAGCTGGGGTTGACTCCGGCCGGCGTGTCCGTGCCTAGTGCGAATTCAGATCCCTTGTCGATTTGGTATGGAGATCTGTTCTATGTCGCGGGCCGAAAAAACGTCGTGGTGATGAATCCGGCAAGCGGCTACTCGGTGCTTTTCGCTGTAGTGAAGCGCAACGATATCCGGCAGCTTTCCAATCGGCTGAGCAGTGAGATAGGAACCTTGATGTTGGACCACGGCTTTGAAGCGGACGCCGTCGCGCGGGTTACCGATTCTCTGATCGATGCGGTTTACTGCCGCACGGTCGACCGAAGTCCGCTCGCTTACCTCCGGGATTACATTCGACATTCCAAGTTTAAGATCGAGCAGCAGATGGCGAGAGGCGAAGTCAACGCCCGATTGATTTCCGCCTCGATTAACCACGGCCCCTTCGGCCCGGGATGGAATCCGGCGAAGTCGCTTGCAAACGTTCTGGTCGGGAAGCCCGTGTCTCGGAAGCAATAAGGTCACCCGGTTCGGGCACTTCCAAGGAGAACGCCCCGCTGATGCGGGACCCTCCAGACGGCGCGTCTGGAGGGATCTGTGCCGGCATGGTTCAACTGAAAGTAATCCAAGCGGGCAATCGGACTTTCGCCCATTTCCTTCACCCCTTCAAACCGCCGAGCGCGATCCCCTCGACGAAGTAGCGTTGAGCGAAGAAGTAGACGATGAGCACCGGGATGACGACGAACGAAGCGCCGGCCATCAGCAACGGCCAGCTCATCACGTAGTGGCCGGCGGAAAGGGCGGAGATCGCGAGGGGGAGGGTTCGCATCTCGTCGCTTTTGACCACGATGAGCGGGCCGAGGAAGTCGTTCCAAGCACCGAGGAAGGTGAAGACGGCGAGGGTCGCCATCGCGGGTTTGACGAGCGGCAACACCACCCGGCGGTAGATCGCGTACTCCGACGCCCCGTCCAGCCGCGCCGCGTCGAGGTAGTCGTTCGGGATCGTGAGCATCGTCTGTCGAAGGAAGAAGATCCCGAAAGCGCTGGCGAGGCCGGGGACGATGAGACCGGGATAACTGTCCAGCCAGGCGAGCTGCTTCAGGAGCAGAAAACTCGGGATCATCGTGACCTGAAACGGGATCATGAGCGTCCCCAGTAGGCATAAAAAGAGAAAGTTTCTTCCACGAAACTCATACTTCGCAAAGCCGTACGCCGCCAGGGAGTTCATCACCAGGCTTCCACACGTCACGCAGATGCTCACGAAGAAGCTGTTGAAGAAAAATCGTCCAAACGGCGCGATTCCCCAAGCATCGCTCCAGTTGTGCCACTGGGGAGTCGTGAGCAGTTTGGGCGGAACGGCGAACGCCTCTTGGTCGGTCCGCAACGACGTCAGCACCATCCACAAGAACGGGACCAGCATTCCAAGCGCGCCGGCGAGGACGAGCGCCCACACCAGACCGCGGGCCAGTTTCACTGCCACGTCCGCAGCCTCCGGCCGTAGAAGGCCCATTGCAACCCGGTGAGAACCATAACGATGGCGAACAACAGTACCGCCATTGCGGAGGCATAGCCGAACTCTAGGTTCTGAAAGGCAGACTGGAAGATGTAGAAGAGGTACACGCGGGTCGCGTCGAGAGGGCCGCCGCCGGTCATGATGTACACGCTCTGGAAGACCTGAAATCCGGCGATCACCCCCATGATCGTGAGGAACATGGTGGTCGGCATCAACAGCGGCCAGGTCACGCTTCGGAACGTCGGCCAAGGCCCGGCGCCATCGATCTTCGCCGCCTCGTGCACCTCTTCGGGGATCCCTCGCAGACCTGAGAGATAGATGAGAATCGTGAAGCCGAGCCCCTGCCAAACGCCGACCAGTGCCACGGACGGCATGGCGAGGTTGGGGTCGCTGAGCCAGCCAAGAGTCGACATCCCCACCCGCCGAAGACCCGCGTTCAGGAGGCCAAACTCCGGGTTCATCAGCCACTGCCAAACGAAGGCGACCGCGGCCAGGCTCGTCACGTTGGGCAAAAAGTACAAGCCTCGAACGAAATTCCTGCCTTTAAACCACCTGGCGTTGAGAGCTAACGCAATCGCCAACCCGAGCGCGAGTCCGGTGGGCAAACTGTAAATAACGTAGAGAGCCGTCCGCTTCAGGGTTAACGGCACCATCGGGTCGCCGGCGAGGCGGCGAAAATTATCGACCCCAGCGAATCGGGCGGGCGCGATGGCGTCGTAGTGCGTGAAGCTCATACCGATCCCCCACACGCACGGGAGGACGACGAACGTTACGATAAGCAGCGCGGCGGGAGCTATGAACTCCCATCCGTAGCTTGCCCGCTTCACCGGGCGTCGCCCCGCTTCGATTCCGCGATATCGGCGTTGGTATCTTTCGCCGCCTGGTGGAGCGCTACCGCGGGGTCGCGGTTTTGCAGCAGCACTTCGTCCACAGCCTTGTTCAGCCGCGTCATCATCCGATCGGTGTAGGGGCTTGCGTATTCCAGCGTGGTCCAGCGGTGTTCGAGGACTTCGGGGATCCAGGCGCACTTGTCCTTGAACATTTCCGGCGTCGGCACCCCGGGGATCTGACCGGGTATCCCTTTCACGTCGTGGAATTCCGCCGAGCGCAACGCCGACCACCGGGAGGGAGGCGCCACCCAAAGGGTCTGCCAGTATTTCTTGAGCGCCCACTCGCTGCTGAGGAACTTCACCAGCTTCCACGCCTCGGCCGGATGCTTGGTGTCGCGATCGATTCCCCAAATGCACGAGCCGCTGATCGACATCGCCTTCAAACCTTTGGGAAGCGGCGCCACCCCGAAACGTAAGTTCGGGGCTCCCTTCGAGATCGACGGCGTCATCCAGCTTCCGTCGATATACATCGCCACGTTCCCGTTCTGAAAGAACTTGTCCGGTCCGAGCCCGCCTCGGTCTTCAGTCGACCGGGTGAGGCTGTAGCTCTTCATCAGGCTCCGGTAGAACTTGAGCGCCTCGATTCCCGAGGGGGAGTCGAAAACCGCCCGGCCACCGTTCCATACCCGCCCGCCTGCCTCGTAAAGAAACGGGCGGAAGGTTGCCCCACCCCAGCCCATATCGAGCCCCTTTTGCTCGGGATGGCCGTCCCCATTGCGGTCGATGGTGAGCCGGTCGATGGCGGACTTGAGCTCCTTCCAGGTCCACGTCGAGTCTGGATACGTAAGACCGGCCTTGTCGAAGAGATCTTTGTTGTAGAACAGGCCGAGGATGTTGATGTCCTGGGGGACCCCGTAGGTTTCGCGTTTGTAGGCAAGCCCATCCCAAAGCATCGGTATGAAATCTTTGCGATCGATCCCGTCCGGACCGTCGATGAACCGGTTGAGCGGTAGGTTCAGTCCCCGGCGCGTCCACGCTTGGCTGGTTTCGTACCCTTCTCTCATCACGTCCGGCGCAATCCCTCCGGCATGGCTTAACAGAACCCGGTTCGGATAATCCTCGAAGTGGTGGAACCGCACCTTGATGCCCGGATTCTGCCGCTCGAACTCGGGAATATAGACGTCGGTGTACAGCGCGTTCTCGAACGGCATCCCCCAGACGCTCATTTCGACGGTCACGACGCCCGCGCTCTTTGGCGACGTGGGCGATGCGACGAACGCAATTCTGCCGATGAGCAACAGCAGCGCGGCCAGCGTCAGCAAGCGGATCGTCATCTCAACTTCCCAGCCGTATTGAACCGCCAAACCGGAAGCGGTGTCCAATGAGGGTCTCGGGAAAGGGGTTCGACATTGAACATAAGCTCTCGTTAACTCGCTTGATTCAATTATAGAGAAGCATATTTGTTTTGCATAGGGAAAATGCGCCCCGAGTAATCAAACCCGTCGTATAATCCCGCTGTAGTGCAAAAAATGACTTGGCGAAAGATCGCCGATGAGCTCACGGGGCGGATCGAGAGCGGAGAGTTGACTCCGGGCACCCGGGTGGAATCCGAAGAAGAGATGGCGGCACGCCTCGGCGTCTCCCGACATACCGCGCACCGCGCCATGCACGAGCTGCAGCGGCAGGGGTTGGTCGTTCGGCAACGCCGATGGGGGACCGTCGTCGCCGCGCCCAAGTTGGATGAGAAAAAGCGGATCGCCTACCTCGTCGACTTCGCCGCCAACCGGTTCCAAGCCGACATCATGACCCACATCGAGCATGCGCTCGAAGATGGCACCCGCTTAATGGTTGCCACGTCCCGAAACGATTTAGAGCGGGAGGCCGAGCACCTGATGAAGCTTCAGGGCGAGGTCGACGGAATCATCTGTTACCCTTCCGATGGAGACGCGAACGCCCAGGCGTTCCGCAACCTCGCCGACAGCGGCTACCCGATCGTGCTGGTCGACCGGGCTCCCCGCGGGTGCGAAGATCTGGTTGTTCTTACCGACAACGTGTCGGCTTCTCAGGAAGCGGTTGCCGACCTGATCTCCCGCGGCCACCAACGCATCGCGTTCTTCGGCAGCAACAACGATTACGCGCTGAGCATCCGCGAACGGTTTATCGGATATCGGGCCGCGGTGGAGCCGCTCGGCTACCCCACCCGGCCATACGAGCGCTGGATCCCGCTCCACTTGGATGAGAACTCCGAGATGATGTACCAATCGATCTCGGACGCCCTCATCGCCCTAAGAGCGCTCCCCGAACCGCCGACGGCGGCGTTCTGCGTTCAGGATTGGCTGACCGTCGGACTCCTCGAAGCGTGCGCCCAGCACGGTCTCGAGGTCGGCGTCGATTTCGGAATCGCGACGTTCAACGACTTTGGCCCGATGTTCTTCCGCCAGAGTTGGCGGCTCGACCGGATCGTCCAGCAAATGGAAGCCGTCAGCGTTACCGCGGTCGAGCGCCTGCGAGCCCTTATGCGCGGAGAGTCGCTTACCAAGGGACCGGTCCGCGTCCCCGCTAAATTTCACCCCGCCGAGGACTCTGCGGAGATCCTCGCTTCGTCACTTAACTCCCCTATGGGAGCCATAACCCGATAGTTCGTTCGGGCTATCCGGAGCAGCAACGATGCACTCTGTACATAAAGCATTTACTCTTATCGAACTTCTCGTCGTCATCGCCATCATCGCGATCCTTGCCGCCATTCTCTTTCCTGTCTTCGCCCAAGCCAAGCTAGCCGCCAAAAAGACGAGCGACCTTTCGAACCTCAAGCAGATAGGAACCGCCGAAGCGCTGTACCTCGGTGACAACGACGACATCTATCACTCGCCGGCTCACTACGGCACCCCGACGGGGGACGTGCTGTTCTACAGCATGCTGATGCCTTACGCAAAGAACGCGCAGATGTTCCACTCGCCGGTCTACGGCTTCCGGTGGACGTCGAACGACTTCACCAGCACGTGGGATTGGAATCAGCTCATCGCCAATGGGCTGGCCAAGCGGGATGCGGGGGGAGTCGCCTCAATGGAGGTCTCCTACGGCGCAAACAACACCGAGCAATATGCCTGGGGCAACTGCGGGGGCGCGTTCCAAAACTGGGGGGACGGCTCCAACGGCGTCGGTCACTTCGGCTTGATCCGGCCCGACGGGCAAAACGTCTCCGCGACGGCGGTGGATCAACCGGCGCAAACGTTCCTCTACATCAACGCGAAGTTCCCCGACCTGTGGAACATCGGCGACCGGGACCTGCTCTCAAACGGCCAATTGCCGTGCGGCTACATGTCGATCGGCTACTACGGCTGGAACATCACCGACGGGCAGAAGGCGGGCGCATTTAACGGCCTGAACAACATCTCTTTCGCAGATACGCACGCCAAGTCGAAGAAAATGTACACCTCTTGTCCCAACGAGTGGACGGCTCAGGACGACAAGGCGGTGGACCCGGTTCCGGCCTGCCGACAGTAAAGGAGAAACAAGATCAAGAATCCAATCCATCCGGCCGTCATTGCCGCGGTTCTCGTTGCCGTCGTGGCGATCTTAGCGCTCGTCATGCTTCGGGGCGTGAAGAGCGGTCCCCAGGTGGAAGGGGTCGAATCGATGCCGCCCGAAGTTCGAAAGGCCTTCATGGGCGCCCACAAAGGCGCCCCGGAGACTCCGCCGAAGCGGTGATTCCTGACGGCGTGGTGGCTTCGGTCTGCGGCGTTAGGCGTCGTTACCCGCACCGATCCCTCCAGACGCGCCGTCTGGAGGGTCCCGCAGGAGCGGGGCCGCTCCGGGGAGATGTCCGACCAATGGTCGGACCCTGCCAGACGGCGCGTCTGGAGGGATCAACCGCTATTTCACTAAATTGATACTACTCCTTACCTACTTTGTAACCCGTCCTGCCGAGATCGTCGTTCGCGACGTTCAGAAGGTTTCGCAGGTGATCGGCGAGACCGATCGGCAGCGCAACGTGCCGGCGGATA
This sequence comes from Fimbriimonas ginsengisoli Gsoil 348, assembly GCF_000724625.1. Taxonomy (GTDB): domain Bacteria; phylum Armatimonadota; class Fimbriimonadia; order Fimbriimonadales; family Fimbriimonadaceae; genus Fimbriimonas; species Fimbriimonas ginsengisoli. The sequence goes on from NZ_CP007139.1 coordinate 370,912, forward strand.
ATCGAACCGAGAGCCGGTTCGGACTTCGCGGTACCGACCTTGGGGCTTCGTTCGAGCACAAGGGGAGGCTTGTCTTTCTCTTCGGCGATACCTGGCCGGTCGGGCCCAACACGCCAGACCGGCCGGTCGATGGCGACGCGATCGCCTTTAGCGACGATCGGAACCCGGACGACGGTCTCACCCTCGATTTCGTCACCGCCGCCGATGGAAAGTACAAGGCGGTCGACATTCCCGGAGTCTCGCTAAAAGGATTCGAAGTCCCGAACGGCGGCTTCAGTGCGGGTGGGCACATGTACGGGATCTACACGACCGATCACACTCATGTCCCGGCCGGCGAGATCATGGGGCGCTCGGTTCTGGGTCGTAGCGACGATGGCCGGACTTGGTCGCTGGTCTATTCCCTTTCCACCGATAAATTCATCAACGTTTCGCCGGTTATAGTTGACGCGTCGACGACGCCCGGGCTTCCGATCTCGCGCGGCAAGGCGTTGCTCATGTGGGCCGGCAGCCGCGAGTACCGGCGCAGCAGTCCCTATCTCGCCTTCGTGCCGCTCGACCGGGTCGAGGATCACTCCGCAATCCGCTACTGGGCGGGGCCGGGAAAATGGAGCGCGAGCGAATCCGACGCCACTCCGGTCGTCAACCATCCCGAGGTCGGCGAGCTCTCGGTAGCCTGGTGCGCGCCGCTTAAGAGGTGGCTGATGCTGTACAACAGCGGCCATCCGCGCGGGATTCAGATGCGGACCGCGCTTCAGGCGACGGGGCCGTGGGGCGAACCCATAACGCTTTTCGATCCGAAGGACGGATACGGAAAATTCATGCACATCTCTTGGCGGGACCGACATGCGGATTCCGTCCACGATCCCGGCCGGGAGAACGAATACGGAGGCGAATACGCCCCCTACATGATCCCGCGCTTCTTCCGCAAGACGAAAGACGGCGCGCGGATCTACTTCCTCCTGTCCACCTGGAACCCCTACGCCGTCGTCCTAATGCGAGCGGACCTCGTAGTGTAGCCTGCCTGGTCTGGCTACGTTGATTTGATGCGGCGCAACTCGGATTCGGCTCTTTCTACAATGGTAGGGTTATAGCCAAGTCGTTTGGCAATATCGCGGGCCAACGTGTAGTGCTCACGGGCATTCTTAAAGTCGCTAAGATCCAAATAGACTTGCCCAAGGTTGAAGTGGATTAACGCAGCCGATTCACTGTTCTCCTCCACTGCGGCTAGAGCTTCGAGGTGACATTGGATGGCTTTTTCGTCGGATTCTCTCTGGTGAGCGGTATTTTCACCGCTCCAAAACCAGATAAAGCCCTCCATAGATTTGGCCGCGACCCAGTTTCGCGGGTGGGACTCCCTCGTGTAGTAGGACAGCGCCTTGAGACAATCTTGGCGGGCCGCTTCGTACCCCTCGGGGTAGGACGCTTGGATGCTCGCAAGGAGAAGGGACGCATAAGCGATCACGTCTTTGTTGCCAAGCCGATTGGCTACACTCTGGGCCGCTCTCATCGCGATGACCGCAGGGGCCATGGTCTGTTGGGACCTCGGCGAAGCGGATTTGGCCAGTACTTCGCCCAGCTGAAGTTGCGTCATCATCCATGGAATCGGGTTCTTTTCCTCCGATAGTGCGGCAAGTGCCTGCTGAGCGGCGGCGACGGCCTCCACCTTTTTTCCCTGAAGCATGAGCAGACGGCTCGTCACGACGTGAGCGTGCGCCCAGGGTTCTGGTTCGCGATCTTTGTCCATACCGCTTTCCACTTCACTAAGCAGATGATCGGCTTCGGTCATGCTTTCGTTTGCCGCTTTCAAGTCAAACATCGGGCGCCGTATCAAACAGTCAGCCAACAACACGCGACAAGAAGTCCATGTTATTTGATCCGTTTCCCTATGAATATGGGGAAGTGCCTTTCGAAGTCCACGTATGGCCTCCTCCGAATTGGATTCGGAATCCCCGGTTGGACTATCGAATAATGCTTCAGCGAGGAAAAACTGAGTGTAGGCCCAAGCTTCAGGAAAGGAGTCTTCGGTAAAAACGGTGAGCGCGGCCCGGTGGTGCGGAAGGGCTTTGATACCTTTTAGTGCTCGGCCAAGGCTGTTTTGAAGCTTTGCCCAAAACTCGGCGTCATTCCGTTCTGAGACAATCGCCAGAGCAGATTCAAAGCAACTCGCGGCTTGCGTGTCGTCGACGTTAACCAGCAAGATTCCCAACTCGTTGAGCATGATTGCCAACTCGTTCGAAGAAACCTTGTTCCGAGCCAACTCGATCGCCTGGGTTAGCATAGGGGCAGCTATTCGCGCTGCTTCGGACGAAGAACTTTGGCTTTGAGCGACGGCTTTAGCGAATGTGGCTTGGGTACGAGCCCACTCGAGAGGGTGACTTTCCCTCGTGTAGTATCTTTGGGCTTCCTTCATGCAGTCGATCGCCCGAGCCGGGTCGCCCGGGCCGCCCAACATGGAATACATCGAACCGAGATTGGCAAGGGCTCTTGCCGCTAGCTCTGCTTGCCCATGTGAACGCATGAATGGAATGACCGACCGATATATGCCGATCGCAAGCGCGGCATTGGCGTCCGACCCTTTGGCCGTATCGAAATAGGCAGAGCCAAGCTCTCCAAGAATTCGAGCATGGTCGAGTGGGGCTTTCTTCTCATCTACGAGCGCTAACAAGACCTGAAGCGCCTTAATCCGGAGAAGCTTTTCGTTGCAGATTTCAAGGCTGCTCTGGAGGCGAGCGTCGTTGACGGTATCTGCCAGCGTCTCCTGCTCGTCATAAAGTGCACTCTTGGGTACGGCGAAGAGAAAAGATCCCCGGGCTACGGGTGTCCAGGGGAGGGCAATCTCCGAGCGGGCTCGTCCGAATAAGTCCTTGGCCGTTACCCAGCCTTGTTTGTACTTGGTGAGAAATTCGAGCTCAGAAGAGAGACGACCGAGAAACCTAGTCGACTTAAGACTATCGTTAGTGATCGCAGCAGATACTGCGTCAGTCCCCGCCCAGATGGCCCGGAAGGGTAGTTGGGCCTGGTCTTTTACAGAAGCGTTCGGAGAGGGGACACCAACTCCTTCGTCGACGATCGAACCGGCGTAGCAAGCATCTGAAACAAGCATCACGTGCTTCGCCGGAATTCCCTTAAGCACGATATCTCGAACTGCTGCCATGGGTACGTAGTCGTCCGGGTTGGTCCGATGCGTGGCATTCTTGGTGGGAGTGGCACCTAAGAAGAATCCGGATCCGGAGTCAACCTCGCCATGGAGCGCGAGGGCAATGAAGACTCGGTCGTTCGCCTGGACTCGTCGGGGATCTTCAAGCCTCTCGAGTTCCTGTCGGATTCGCGTAGCGGTGGCTTGCCCGCGGTCTAAGACGACGACGTTTTCGCGGGGAAACCCGCATCGGTCGATGAGGTCAGCGGCCAAGGTTCGGACAGAATTGCCGAAAGCACTTTCGCCGTTGGGTCCGACGTCGTCGGCGATGCAGAGGGCATGGGACGTGCGGTAAAAATGCGTCCCGCCGTAGTCAATCGGCTTGATGGCAACGTCGGACAGGGCCAGCGTAGCGAGTGCAAGAGTGACAGTCATTGGGAGCCTCCTTCTTCAGGTACTTCGCGAGACTTCAAGACTTGAAGCAAATCGTATTGAAGTCGGTCGAACCGAAAGTCGACCGCCAGGTAATGCAGCATGCCCAAGCTGACAAATCGGTCGGAGTGCTCGCGCCAATAGCGATAAACCAGCCACGCCCGCATACCCGGAAGATCGACAGGCGACTCGGTCCGGCTAACGGCTTCGTCGAAGACATCGAAACTGGTCGTTTTGGCGGGTGCTTGGGACCGCTTCATTTGTTCGCGGAGTTGGGAGTTCCGGGGAAGAACCCACGTCGTTACGTTCGGTGGAAGATTGCCGGATCGGTCCGATAACGTAACGGTTACGGGCAATTCTTCATTCGTCGAGGCTTCTATTAGCGCGCGTCCGAGCTCAGGGCTCAAGCCGGCTCCGAATGGAAGATCGGGCAAGCTGTTCAATCGCGACTCGAAGACTGTGGATTCAACTTTCGTCGAACTTCCGATAGTAAGAGCAAACCGCACTTCGCGGACCTTCGAATCGGCAACCCACACTAGCGGCAACTCGCCGTTCGACGTCAGCGCGATAGTCGGGACGGGAACCTTCGCATTCGTCGGGCGAGCTCCTTGATACGTAAAGAGCGCAAGCGACTCGTAAGGCAACTTCGTCGCGGGGCCTTGTTTTCGGCCAAAGGAGGCGGGGCCCGATATGGGCTTTCCGACGCGCGGATCTTCAGGTGGTACGCGGTAGGTGCCGCCGGGCTTCACATATTGCCGACGCCCGTAGACGACGAGAAAAGCCTCCGACTCGTCCCCGGATTTAACCACGTCATCCGGATGAAGCCTTAAGGCGTGCGCCTTATCCGACTCCTGCAACACTTTTTTGGCGCCGAGCATCGGAACGAGCGCCACGTTTCCGGAAAAGTCGGCGACATATCCGACGGTTTGTGGAGTCGATTGCTTGGGAACGGCTAATTGCACCGCAACGGCAAGGGCGATCAATGACATGAACAACTTATGGTACGTCACGCTGGCTTGAGAGGCTTCGCTCCTGGTGGGTCATCGGATAACGAATTGTGATATCGACGGTGCTCCGCGACCTCCCTTACCGAAGCAAAGGCATTGATAACGGCTTCGACGATGTTTGCAATGACAAGGGCCGGCACCACAGGGATGAGGATCCCGTGTAAATCCGCCCGACCAGCGAGGGCAAGAAGGGCGAGGCTTCCAAAAAGGGTCACTACCGTAAGTTCAAGGGTAAGACGCTGAAGCTCGGTCTCGGCGTCCTCCTTGCCCAATCTCATGCAGAAAGCGGCCAAGCGACATATCGCAGCCCACATAAGCGACCAGATGAGGACGAACGATAATTCGGGTATCCAACCGGAAAAGCTGCGAAGGCGATGGCCAAGCAGCGTATGGATCGCGCAGGCGTGGTGGAGAACGCCAGCGTGCGCGGCCTCGTTCCAATCGGCCGTGGCCAGACCAGCGCCGGGGGCTAGGTTACTTGCGACGGGAATAATCGCCCGATCGGAAGCGGTAGGCCTGACAAGGTCCCCAATAAGCACAACCTTGCCGGAAAGCATCTTGCCGGCACGCATCTGATCCGAGAATTCGGGACCAGCGGTACCCGGCGGCTCGAAATAAGGGGTTTCACCCTGCAATCGGGAAAGTTCAAGGCTCTCTACCAGAATTACAGGAAGAGCCTCGAAGTTAATCCAATAAGACTTCTCGTCTTCAATTTCCGTGGAAAGGCCCCAGCCGGCAGATTTCCAGATGGCCTCCGGCTGGGAGTCTCGATTCAGGAATTGCACAAGCGCGACGGCAAGAGGGGGCAGTTCTCGGTACGGCTCTGCCTGGCCACCTGAGTGATACGGCCCGATCAGCGGAGACGGCACTGCCATCGTGACAGCTCGACTTCGAAGGCTGGTAGCGGGAAACCTTCGGGCGACGTCGGCGAGCGTCTGCGAGTAGTTATCGACAAAAAATACCGGCGTTCCGGCATCGTTAAGCCTTTGAATCGTCGAATAGAGTTCGGTTCGTTGACGAGAAGGAGTATTGATCTCTGGGTCACGGGGAGCGAGATTCCAATCTACGACGATCGCTCGAGGATGCCACGCGCTCATCGAGGCGAGCAGGCGCGAAAGACCAACTTGACTGAGTTTGACGTCACGGTCGACATTCTCGACCGACCCGGTGTCGCTGAATTCGGTTTCTGAACTAGGGAAAACGTTTGTGACATCGAAGACGATGACCCCCGGTTTTTCTCCACTGGCCACGTATCGTTCCTGAAGCTGTTTTTGCTCGTACGCATACCCGCTCATGGGCAAATCGTCGTGCCAAGGCTGTTTGGCCAACCAAAGTTGGTCGATGCCGAATGCCAGAGTGGCGATCACGAGGGCTTTCCGAAGCCATCTTGGAACCTTCTCCTTCTTTTTCGGCGGCGAACTCTTAAACGGGATCTTTTGAACAGGTTGGACAATCGCCGCCTCCGGCTTCTTTGGAGGAGGGGACTTTCGAGCCGGCGTCCGTTTCTTTTTTCCTTTGGGCGCGCTCACATGAGAATGTTACATGAGCCGGCGTCATACCCTTTCAAACGCAGCATCACGGACCCGGCTGGAAGCCGGGGGGACACTGGAGAAGATGCCGCCTTGGAAGGCGGCACTACACGATCTCTAGGCTATCCCGATCCGGAAGGGGTGGGAAGGGGGCGTGGGGTTCGGCTTGGTACCAGAAGGCGACGGAGGCGATGTCGTCTTGCAGGGGCAGGTAACGACCGCCGGAGCGCCAGCCGAGGGCTTGGATGGTGACGCGCAGGTCCTCCTCGAACCGAACCGGGTCCATGATGTGCCACCGGTACATTCCGAAGCGCTGCTGCACCTGGTAGTGGCCGTCTCCCCGGATCACCTGAGGCAGGCCCGCGTACGGCGTGGTGAATTCCCGGTATTCGATCGATTCGACCCCGGCCTCGTTCTTCACCTTCACATCGAAGTCGTACGAACCACAGAAGTAGTCCTCGGTGCCGGTGCCGCAGATGGTCGGAAACTCGCCGTCTCCGTCCATGAAGAACTTGATCTCACCCTCGCCCCACCAGCCGTTATTGTTCACTCCCCAGGCCATGTAGGTGCCGACGAACTGACCTTGGCCGCGTACTCCGTCTAAGATTGTGTAGTCGTCCTTGTACGGAAGCGGGTTCGTTCGGCGGAACTGCGCGTGGAAATAGGCGGCATCCTCCGGCACTTCGGTAAGGGTGTAATTGACCTGGTAGTACAGCACCATGTCCTCGCCCCGGTTCTCCATCGTGATCCGGCATCGCTTCCGGAACGGCATTTCCCAATAGCAGTTGAACGCGCTTCCGGGATTGACGCAAATCGCGAGCGACGTCACCTGCGCGTACTTGCCCCATCCGCACGCGAAGAAATCGCCGACCGGGCACTCGACCGACGGCGTTTCCTCGTCGTCCCAATAGAACCGGATGATCGAGTCGCGCCAGACGCCGGTCGGCGTCATCCAAATCTGCTGGATCGCCCCCGGACCCTCGATGTCGGCAATCTCGAACGTCGTGCCGGCCGCGATCCGAACGCTTGGAGAGATCTTCCATCCTCGCCCGAGGTCCCGCGCGCAACGCTCTCCCGTCCCCTCCGTCGCCATCCCGCCCTTCCCTTTCTCGCCTTTGAAATTCTCGGGCGAAATGGAGCGGGTTTTTGCCTTAGAGAGCCGAGACAGGTTGCCGAGATGGAGACCCAAACCGTCGAATTGCGACATAGAGCGACTATATCTCTCAAGCGCGATCTATAACAATCAAACGCGAAATAATCCGGAGAATAGCCCGGTCGACTGGTCAAGGCGCGTCGGTCTTGACCACCGACGGATCGGCGATCTTCATGCGAAGCTTCTTCGGCGAAAGGTTGTCGGTGAGGATCGCCCGTTTGACTCCGGCCTCGATCGCCACGTGCTCCTTATCCTCCCGGAACTCGCATCCCCGCACGAGGATGGAGCCACCGGTGGCCCGGATGGCGGCTAAACCCTTGTTGCGGCCGTCCCACTGAACAAAGGTGCAGTCTCCGAAGCCGACCGTTCCGGTACCGGCGATGTCGGCGATTCGATCGCACGGGCCCCAGAAGGCGCAGTTGGAGAAGCGGACGACGCCGGTGTTCGCCGGCGAGACGACGACTTGCGTCGGACTGGCGCCATGGAACGAGGTGAATTCCCCGTTGGTGATCAGCAGACCAAACGGGGCAGCTTGCTCGACTTTCACCGCCACGTTGCAGTCGTCCGCGCCGATTCCCAGGAAGTTGCCGTTGCATGCGCCATCTTTCGATTCCATGAACCGATAACCGACTCCGTAGCCGAAGGCGAACGTGTTAAGGACGTACTGCCAGTCGGTCCGGCTGAAGATGAAAGCCTCGCCGTACGTGCGTTGCCAGTCGAGCAGCTTGTCGGAGACGCTCCACCACGGATTGAAATGGACGTTCTCGATCCGCCCGATATCATAGATGGCGTCGACGAAGATTCCGCGACGAAGCGGTTGGCCGCTGACGTTGCGGATCAGGTGCCGCTCATTGGCACTCGCGTCGATGCCGTTGTAAGGGTTGAGGAGTTCGACGTCGAGGACGGCCGGGTTCTTGCCCCGCATCGCGATCGCCCAAGGGTACGGCTTGGGAATCGCCTTGGGATCCTGCTTCGGATAGTAGAAGACCACTCCCTTCACCGTCGAGTTGGTGTTCAGAGTGAGAAACGCGCCCGCCTCCGTTCCCTCGCCCCCTTCGATCAAAAAAGTCGTGCCGCCGTCGGTCGGCTTGGGAAGATCCGGGTTCCGGATGCCGTTGTGGCTCGGCACCGACTCCCACGACCCCTTCAAGGTCACCCCCTTCGGAACGTTGAGCGTCCCCGCGAACCGATAGTTTCCGGAGCCCGCGAACACGGCGACGTTTTGCTTGGCCGCGGCATCCAGGGCGGCCTGGAACGCCTTGGTGTTATCCGTTCGTCCATCCCCCTTGGCCCCGAACGAGGCGACGTCGAGTGTGGCGGGGCCGAGGACCGTCAAAAGTGAGAGGGCGTAAAACATGATGAGATCGATTAGGCTGGGGGGCTGGGCATGTCCAGCCCCGGTTCTTAGACTATCTTCCGTCCGAAGCGGCGGACGCGTCGACGCCTCCCGGCGGCGCCCCAGGACCGGCGAGCGGCGGCATCTCACCCCGTGAGGCCGTCGCCGGAGCCGGACCCGGTTGTCCGCCGGAGGCGAACTTGCGTTGATTGCTCCTAAGCAGGGTCAACTCGTCCTTACTGGCATCGCCCGCGCTCCCCGCTTTCGCGAAGAGCGCGGCCACGAATCCGACCGCCACGAGAACGGATGCGACCAGAGCCCAGGTGGGAATCGGCTTTTTCATGGTTTAGTCCGTATCCTCAATCGGCCAGCCGCCATCCCATCCTTTCCGCGGCCAGTTCTTATCGTAAGAAATGAACGGCGGGTAGGGCCAGAAGCCGTGGCCGATCGCCTGGTCGATGGCGTGCGACTTGGCGTGACCATCCATGAAGATGAAGTTCATCTTTACATTGGGCTGCCAGCAGCACCCGGCGTATCCGGCCGGGATATTGGGCTGGGATCGAAGGTCGTGGTAGGGGACCGCCTCGTTGAATATCCACGTGTTCGCCGGCTTTTGGAAACTCGAGAGGTTGTAGGTCCGGTTCTTCTGGTCGCCGCTCGCCGCTCCGCTCCACGTGTAGAACATGTAAAAGCGGTACGGGTAGCTCGTAAACCAAGAGCTTTGCTTGTACGTCAGGTCCGTGCTGCTGTCGCTGGGGCACTTCCACACTCCGTCGTTCTTCACGTACGGATTGAACAGGGCTCGAATCGAGTGGGTCTTGGCGTAGGCGATCTGAGTGGGTCCGTTAGGCGCCCAGAATCCGCTGGCGAGCTCGCCGGTCCAGTCCTGTGCGTCTTGGGAGTCCTGGTAGTAGACGACGGGCAACGAGTCGTCGTTGTCGCCGAGGTACATCTGGAACGACAGCCCGATCTGCTTCTCGTTCGAGATGCAGGTGATCGACTTGGCGGCCTGTTTGGCCTGGGCGAAAACCGGGAAAAGGATGGCGGCGAGGATCGCGATGATGGCGATCACGACTAAGAGTTCGATAAGGGTAAATGCTTTACGTTGCATGAATTTCTCCACAGCGAGAAAATAGGCGGGCCGTGACTTACGAGCCGATGAGGGCTTGAGTCCAGGCCCCTGTGACGAGGATCTCCGGAGGCAGGAGGAGTCGGGCGGGAGCGTCGGACCTCCCTTCGATTCGTCCCAAGGTCAAATCGACGGCATTGCGGCCGATCTCGCGGAGTGGCTGGAGAACCTTCACCAACATGAGGTCCTCGGGAGGGTTGAGGTACGGCTCGTCGAAGCAGCCGAGCGCGTAGTCGCTTCTGGGAACCCCCATCTCCTCGACGATCTGCGAGATCACCGCGAGGCGAGTGGCGTCGGCCGAGAAGATGGCGGTGGGAAAACGGAGTTGCCTTACGAGGTCGTAGGTTCGGTCATAGTTCGACCGATCGACCCCCTCGCCCAGGTCCTGGCGAAGTTCCAGGACGCTTGCGGCGATCCCTCGCTCGGCCATCGCGTCGAGATATCCCTGTCGGCGATCGCGCAGGACGGTGCTGTCGATAGGGCCGGTAATGTAGGCGACCGAGGACACCCCCTCGTCCAGTAGCCGCATCGTCGCCCGGTAGGCGCCGAGTTGGTTGTCGCTGGCCACCGCGTCGATGGGAAGCTCTTCGATGTACCGGTCGAACAGGACGAGCGGAATATTTGCCGCGCGGATCTTCTCCAGACAGTCCAAGTTGGCGGGGCCGCCGATGTAGATCATGAGGACGGCGTCGACCCCTCGCTCGACCACGTTTAGCAGGTTCTCCCGCTCGGTCTCGACTTCGAGGTTGTCGAGATAGAGCGAAATGCTGACCCCTTTCTTTCGAGCGTGATGCTCGATCGACTGCATGAGGAGCGGAATCACGTCGGTTCCGGCTCGGAAGTCGGGAGAGTCGTTGGCGTACAGATAAGGCGCGATCACCGCGACCGTTCGGTGCACTTTAGGTCGCTCGCTGACGAACGTTCCCTTCCCTTGCAGCCGCCGCAGCCATCCTTCTTGCTCGAGAGAGATGATCGCCTCTCGAACCGTCGCCCGGCTCACCCCGTAACGGGTGATCAGCTCCGGCTCCGACGGGAAACGATCTCCCACCTTGAAGCTGCCATCTTTCAGGGAGTCCAGTAGGGCGCTTCTCAAAAGCTGGGGCTTGCTTAACGATCCAATTCGGTCAACTGACACAACGACACTATACATCAGTCGTCAGACATCAGACAACTTAATTTCGGGATAATCTTAGGCCACGCACTTTGTGTCTGAATTAGACATCAGACAACCAATCGGGTTACTTGGCCGCCGATAGGTAGACCAAGGCGCTATCCATCGGCGCCAGTTGAAGCACCGGATCTCCGTCGATCATGCGATCGGATCCCGTCCACAGATCGTGCACCTTCCACCGAGCTCCGCGGAGGCCGAGGCGGGCGAGCGGAATCGTTCGCCGCTTCGGGTGAATTGGGTCGAAATTGAAGACGGCGAGATACAAGCCCGCCCCATGAGACCAGACGAACGCGTCGCCCGCGTTTGAGCCCGTGTCGCCGTCGACGGGGCGGAAGCCCGGTGTTCGGCGGGCGAGATCCAGGATCTCACGATTCGAGAAGATCCGCTTGACTCGGTCCCGAGCGCGGGGATTGGTTAGATTGTCGCCCTCCATCATCAAACCGCCCGAGATGACAGAGGCGGTGAAGCGGGTCCTCGCTTCGGCCTCGGTGACTGGCGACTCGTCGAGCGTCTGATAGACGCAAGCGCTGTCCGGGTCGTTGAATCTATAGAGCCGGCCACCCGGCCACCAGCCGTAGCTGGTGGAGTTCAAAAGATATTCGCTCGCCCCGATATTAGCGAAAGCATCGCAAGAGATTCGGCGGCTGTGGCCGTATCCGTGCGGGAACATCGGCGCGATGCTGAGGCTGATAAAGAACGGGCGTCCGATCCGCTTGGGGGAAAGATCGTCGACGATCCGCTGCATCCCCACCGCATAAGCCTGGGTTCCGGTCTCGATTTTCGGATCGAAGTGCCGCCCCTCCAAGGCGCCATGGCTCAGGAAATCGAGCTTGACGTAGTCGAATCCCTGGTCGACGAAATCCTTGAGCTCGCGGTCGATTCGGGCCAGGGTCGCCGGGTGCGTCGGATCGAGCGGCCAGCCGCCGTCGAGCATCGGCAGCGGCTCGCCCTTCGCGTCCTTGATCGTCATGTCGCGGAAGGTGTACTTCCCCTCCGTTCGCTCGAGCCCTCCCCAGCCCGTGAAGGGGGTCCAATAGATGCCCGCCTTCAAACCGGCCGCGTGCGCTTTGCGAACGAAGGCGACACGCTGGTCGCGGGTGAGGTTGTCCCAGTACGAATCGAAATTGATGTACGCGATGCCCCCGCTTCGGAATCCGGGCAGCTCCTTCTGGAGGAACTCGGTCGCCGCGTCGGCGTCTTTCGCCGTCACTTTGTTCTTGTGTCCGGACCAAGAGTTCCAGCCGAACGGGACGCTTCCCTTCCACCCGAGCGCAGGTTTGACGAGGGCATTGAGCTCGCCGAACCGCTCCAGTCCGGCTCGCCACTCGTCGTAGAAGCCGACGACCATTCGGGGCGAGCTTACGACCTTGCCGGTCACCGTGCCGTGCGGCTGACTGTCATGGGTGTATTTGCTAGCCACGCCGGCGAAAGCGCGAAGCCCGCCGTCTCTCTTGAACCTAACCGCCGACTTCCAGGTGTCGTGTTCGACGGAACCGACCACCAAACCGTGTCGCGACGCGTCGTCGTACAGCGCCCCGACTTCGTAGCTCCCGTCTTTCTCACCCCAGCCGTCCGAGCGATAGCGGAAGTACATGTCGTTGTCGTAAGGGACGAACAACGAATTCAAGGGCGCTCGATGCTCGAGATGGACCGGCGTCTCGGTGACCAGCGGGGCCAGGTAATTCGAGCCTGCTGGCTCGCCGTCGACCAGCTGAATTTGTACAAACGCTTCCGGCCGAGATTCATAAACCCAAAAGATCTGCCTCAGCTCCGAGGCGCCCAGCCCTCGATGGTGCACCGTGACCCGCAGCCCCCGCCCGAAAGCGTCGCGGATCCGCTCTACGTCGCCGCCCGCGATCTCGTGTCGGGGATAATCGGTAGTCGACCGAACCGGCCCGGCCCCGAGGCGGGCCTCACCGGCCGCTGCCTCAATAGCAGCGGATTTGCCGAATCGCAGCGAGTACCGGCCGCTTACCTGGTCGATCGAGAGCGTAACCCTGCCGTTGCCAACCACCGTTTGCTCTCCCTTCAACGACACGAAAGGGAATCCGGCGACGAGCAAGGCGAGAGACAAATACATGAGTAAGAAGCGGGGCTGCCTGGGAAAATGGCATCCCCGCTTTGTTTCAACCGATCAGACTACTGCCACTCTTTGTAGCCGCGCATGTACGCCTTGATCTGCTCTTTGCCTGGCCAGCCGCTGACGTCGTAGTCCGGGTTCTTGAACACGTCCCAAACGTCGTCGTCCAGCGACTTATAAGCATTGATCGCCTTCGCGTGGCCGTCGAAGAATCCGACGTTCAGGAGCTTGTTCCCAACGCTTCGCACCACCGTTACGCCCGGATCTCTCGTGTCGCAGTCGTTTCCGCCGCCGCAGCCGTAGCAGAGCTGATGAGCGTAAAGGTTCGGGTAAGGGTCGCGAGTGGGGCCGATCATCATGGTTCCCGCCGGACTATCCAACGTCGTCATGGAGCCGCTGCCACCCACGTTATGGGGAGTCTCCCACGGCCACCAGGCAGCCCACGGCCACATTCCGGAGGTCCCTTTTCCGCCTTCGTTGTATCCCGCGTACATATTCACGGAGTAGGAGCGGGGGAACCGGGTGGTGGTGTCCCCGTGCAGGTTCGGATCCTCGGGAATCGAAGCCCACGCACCCGCGTAGCCGGGCGACTGGAAGATCCCGCCCTCTCCGGCGGCGGTGTACGCCGAGTTGTCGGCCTTGACCGCGCGTCCTCCGTTCTTGATGTACGGCAGAACCGCGTCTTTCCAAAGGATATATTGGTGGCGGGGCCAGGTCCAGTCGCCCTGCATGATCGGAGCAACGCAGTCGTCGGAGTCGCCCGCGTAGAGCGTCATTCCGAGGGTGAGGTTCTTCACGTTGCTAAGGTCGGCGGTCCGCTTCGCCGCGGCCTTCGCCTGGGCAAAAACAGGGAACAGGATTGCCGCCAGGATCGCGATGATGGCGATGACCACGAGCAGCTCGATGAGCGTAAATGCTTTTTTCATGGATTCTCTTCTTTGAGGTCGGGCCGCCTAGCGCAGGCGGAAATGATGTATGAGTGCGTCTATCGGAGCTAGCCCCGGGTTGATTCGCGAATGACGAGTTCAGGCTTCAAAATGCGCTGGCGCGGCGGCGCCGTCGAGTCGTTCATCTGGGATTGGAGGAACTGATAGGTGAGCGAACACATCTCCTCCACCGGTTGCCGAACCGTGGTAATCGGGCACGGGCAATGTTCGGTCTCCTCGATCCCGTCGAACCCGACGAGCGCCACGTCTTGCCCGGTTTTCACCCCAAGCCCCTCGAGGACGTAGGACGCTGCGATCGCGACGTCGTCGTTCATGCAGAGGATCGCTTCCGGCAACGTGCCGGCGTCGTGGCGCTGAACCAGCGCCTCTTTGATGAGGGCGTACGAAACCCGCTCGAAGGCGATGGTCGACGTCGGTAATCCGGCGGCTCCCATCTTGCCGATGTACGCCTCGTAACGGGGGCCGCTGTCGATCAGGTCGGAGGTCCAGGGCGCCATGTAGGAGATTCGCCGGCGGCCGGTGGACAGGAGATGCTCCATCGCCTCGTCCGCGCCGGCTCGAAGGTCGACGCCGACGAAGCTCTGGGCTTCGGACCAATAGGCGCCCATGCTCACGAACGGGATGTTCGGCGCCAACCGGTCGTGCTCCCGGGCGAAAGCCTCAATCGAGGCGGAATTATCGAAAGCGATGATCCCGTCGACCGGGACGCGAAGTGGTCGATCGAACGAGTGCACGGTCGTGTATTCCTTATCGACGTCCGTAACCGCAAGCGCAAGCTCAGTCTGCGAGAGGACGGTTCGAAGATGGTCCACAACCTGGCCGCGATAGCGAGAGTAGTCGAAGCTCATCCACAAACCGACGAGCCCAGTGCGACCGCTTGTGAGCGCCCGCGCGGCAGGATTGGGGCGGTATCCAAGCTTTTCGGCCGCCTCGAGAACGCGGGCGCGGGTCTCGGGCGAGATCGAAAGATCGGTGCGTCCGCTCAGTACGCGAGAAACCGTCGCGCCCGAGATATTCGCATGCTTCGCGACATCGTCCCTCGTCGGCCTTCCTGCGCTTCGTGATTGTACGCGCGTTCTGTACACGTGTTCATTGTATCATGAGAACAAGAGATTTCGGCATGAAGCTTGCTCCAGAAGAAATATCGGATTCGTCGCCCCGGATCGGCGGGCACGGCGCCGGCCACGATAGAAGGAAAAAATGACTGCAAAACTTTTCTTGAAGACACTCGCACTGGGATGCGCGGCCACCCTGGTCATCGCCGGTTGCGGCGACTCCGAGCCCAAGCCCCCCGTCGGAGCCGTCCGCCCCCCCGACCCTCCCCCCGCTACGGAAAAGAAGACGACCTGGTCCAAACAAGACAAGATCGACGCCATCCAAAAATCCGGCATGTCGCCCGACCAAAAAAAGCAAGCCATCGCCGGCATCAACGCCGGCGGCTAACGACTCGGGAGAGTGATGTTTGATATTTGATTTGTGATTTGTGAGGTTGATTTCGGGCGACCGCCGCTGCGGCGTAGCGGCGGGTTCCCCGCCCAATGCCAACCAATTTTGCAACTCACCCTTTGCGCCCTTTGCGGTTCAACTCTCTTCGACCGACACTCCCCAATCTTTGCGTTCTTTGCGAGAAATCCCTTTCTGCAGTTTCTCGCAAAGGGCGCAAAGGGGATCATAAAGTAGACCCAGCCGAGAGAAACTGCCTAGCATTAGGTTGTGTCTCAGTGTCCTGACCTTTACGGCGAAGCCGTGTAGCCGGCACCTACGTGTGCCGCCCGGTGTACCGAAGGTACACGGGAATCATCGGCGAGGGCGCCGACGCTACGGGGCGAGTTCCTCGGCTCGTAGCTCGAATACCAAGCTACCGAATTGCGATAATGCCATCACCCCAAGCCCCTCTCCCATCAACGTCGACCCATCGACAGTCGTCGTTAACCCGGTCGCACCCTTGGGGGGATTAATTTCTTGGACACGGTATCGGTGAGAAGGATCGAGTCCTTTGAGACGTAAGGGTGCGGCGGCCGATTCGCCCAGGGAATACACGAAGAGCACCGCGCGGTCCCTCAGCACGTACATGAGCGACGAACGCGGGCCAGCGTACGGGGACTCCAGACGATACTGGTCGCCCAGTTGCACCACGTCCCGAACCTCTTTGTACGTGGCGATCGCCTGGGTAGCGAATTCACGATCCTCGGCCGACAGATTATCGACGTCCACGTCCATGCCGAGCCGCCCACTCATCGCGACGTCGAACGCGAACTTCATGCCGTGGCCGCCGGCAAGCGTCACGTGGTTGGAAGTGGCGATCGCGGGAAAGAAGAAGGAGTAGCCCCACTGGATAAAGATCCGGCGGGCAGGATCCGTCATGTCGCTCGGCCAATACTCCTGCGCGTACCGGAGCGAGGCGTAGTCGACCCGGGCGCCGCCGCCCGAGCACATCATCACTTCGACATCCGGATGGCTCTTCGCCAGCCGGTCCATGACCCGGTACAGCGCCCACACGTACTCGATCTGCAGGTGCGTCTGCCGCTCTTTGCCCAGGTAAGGCGAGCCGGGCTGGGTGAGATACCGATTGCAATCCCACTTCACGTAGGAGATTCCCGGGTTCTCGCTAAGCGTTCGATCGACCAACGAGCACACATACTCTTCGACCTCCGGATTGGCGAGGTCGAGCACGAGCTGGTTCCGCTGTAATTCGGGCGGACGCTTCGGTTGCCGGACGACCCAGTCGGGATGGTTTTCGTATAACTCGGAGCGCGGGTTCACCATCTCCGGCTCCAGCCAAATGCCGAAACGGATCCCTTTTTCCTGGGCCTTCTGCGTCAGCTCCCCGATCCCGTCGGGCAGCTTTTTGGGGTCGGGCGTCCAGTCGCCCAGTCCCTGCGAGTCGTCGTCCCGGGGATACTTGCGGCCGAACCAGCCGTCGTCGAGCAGGAAAAGCTCCATCCCGAGCGCCACGGCTCCGTCGAAAAGCGAGACAATCTTTTCGGAGTCGAAGCTAAAGTAGGTCGCTTCCCAGTTGTTTAGCAAGATCGCCCGCGAACGATCGCCGTCCCGCAGCGCGTTCTTGCGGGTCCACCGGTGCAGATTCCGGCTCAGCGCGCCAGTTCCACTCGCGCTCCATCCCCACACCATCCGCGGGGTGACGAACTTCTCCCCTGGTTCAAGGTGGTATTCGGAGGCGTACGGGTTCATCCCGCAAAGCCCTCGCAAGCGCCCGTCCGGTAACCGCTCGAACGCGAATTGGAAGCTGCCCGACCACGCCAGCGATCCTCCGAACACTTCCCCGCTATCCTCCATCGCGGGGCCTCCCTTCGAAAGCAGGAAGGATGGATTGCGAAACTGGTGGGCCCGCACCCCGAGCTTCGAGTCGAGGATCTTGATCCCAAACCCTAGCGGCTCTTCCTGGATGTTCATCTCGTCGGCCCAGTCGCCGTGGAATTGGGTCAGGTAAAAATCGCCGCCGCCGAAGTCGGGCGACGACGACGCGAACCGGTCCAGGCGCACCTCACCGCTTTCGGAATGCCGAACTTCCGTCCAAGCCTCGAAAACGTCCTCGTCCGGCGAGGTTCGGAAGAGCAGGTCGACGAAAAGCGGGTATTCCGGGTCCTTGAGGGATATCCGGGTGACCGGTCCTTCCGTCTCGCTGGCGATCACTCGAAGATCGGTGGAGGTGTTGCCATCCGCGTGGGTTACCCGCAGGGCCGGTTCAAAGATCCAGCCATCCCCGGCGACCGGAAACGCGAGCTGACCCTGGACGAGGTCGGCGCCCTTTGCGCCGAAGGCGCCTTGGAACAGCCGCCCCTCGCCGTCTACATAAAATACAAGCGCGGCATTGGCGGTTTCGACGCAGATCGGCTGCGGATCGCCGGTTATCCCAGACGTGGTCACCCGAGCACCTTCCGTATCGGCTCAGGTCCACCGTCCCGCAACGGGGGCTCGGCCGTGCGGATTTGCAACAGGAACATCCCAAGCCGACGCGTCATGGCTCGGGATTCTACCGATGTACGGCTGTACATTCACGCTCGACGGTATACCGCTTTACGTATGCGGACAAACGATAAATCCGAGGCCGCCTGTCACTTGCCGGTAAGATCTTCCAGAAGGCGGACCGTCTTCGCGAATTCCGTGGGTTCGTAACCCACTTCTATTTTTCGAACGATCCCGTTTCGGTCGATGACGACGAGCTGAGGGATCGCGGAGACCGCATAGTTCGAGTTATTCTTGGCGGTGGCGTCGAATAAGACCGGCCAAGCCATCCCGAAATCTTTAACGAAGCGCCCCATCTCGGCGAACTCGGCGTCCGGTTTGAGACCCGTGCGCGCTCCGAAGTAGCCGTAATAGCCGGTGAGGCTCACGATCTGCAGCCCCTTTGGGCCGAGCCTATCTTGCAGTTTTGCGAGTTCCGGGAGGGCACGTTTGCATGGCCCACACCAGTGGGCCATGAAGTCGAGCACCACGACTTTTCCTTTTAGCGAGCCAAGGGAGGCCGGCCCGCCCAGCGATCGGTCGCTTACGAGCGCCGGAGCGGGGCGGCCGAGCAAGGAGCTTTGGCCGTCCGGCGAGGTGAGCCGGGCGATCGTTTTGGCCACGTAAGAAGCGGCCGATTGCGAGTAGGCGTCTTTGCTCTCCGGATGCTTCGCCATCTCTTTGGCTAAAAGGTTCAGGGCTTTCAGCGCCTGCTCCTTCTTGCCCGAGTCGTAGAGGAGGGCATACTTCTCGCTGGAGATCGCCGCGTAGGCGACGGCGCCCCAGGAATGGTCCGCATCGGAAAGCGGAGCGCCAAAGTGGATCCGATCGATCAGGGCATCGTAGATCGCCAGAACTTCGTTGAGATGCTTTGGAGCCTGAGCGGCAAGCGACCTTGCGATGCCCAATTGGAATTGCCCCACCATTGCCGGCCCGGCGCTGAAACCGGTATTTCGAACCCGCCCCAAAGCTTCGGTGAGTTTCCCCTCGTCGATCATCCGGCGCACGATGTACGAATCCATCTCCATGAGGTCGAAGGCGCGTTGCGCGTACCCCCGCTCCGCTACCGTCGCGACATCGGCGTCGCGCTTGGCATATTGGTAGAGGGTCATCCAGTCTCGGCATTCCTCCACCGGCACCTTTTTAGGGTCCACGCCAGAGATCGCATCGGCTACGACCTTATCGATCTGAGCCTGCGTCTTCGGCTCGCTCACCGCCTCGCCTCGCTTCTGCTTTTCCTGAGCCTCCTGCTGGATAGCCCGGATATGCGATAGCACCACCTTAGGATCGACGCGCGCCGTTTGCGTGAGCGCAAAACTCGAAAGGGCAAGCGAAGCGAGGAGGAGGCTGTGGATTCTATTCATGTTCTGGAGATCGTGGATCGACACTCGGAGAGTGGGCTAGTTGTAAGGATTGCTTGCCGTCTTGTCAGGCACGTAATAGAAGTTCGTTCCCGAGGGAGCCGGGGAACCGGGAGTAATCGAGGTTCCGGGTCCGATTAGGTAGCCGGTGCTCGCGTGGCTGCAGAACGTTGTCGTGGTGTTCGGCGGAACGAACGGCTTGAATCCCTTGGCGTGGGTGTCCTGCATCGCGATATTGGCGATCGTCGAGTGACGGCCTTGGATATTCGCGCTCCCGCAGTTGCGGGCGTTCCCGGAGAACGTGCTCTTCGGAAGGTTGAGTCCATTGAAGCTCGATCCGGCCGGGTAGGCGGTGCCGCTGTAGTTGGAGTCGGCGAACCCGGAGTCGGCAAGAAGGATCGAGTTCGAGACGTCGTCCCACTGGGTGGCGCCGGGGAACGGGCCGTAAGCCGCGCCCGACGTCGACTGACCATAGACGATCAGGATGTTCTTGTCGTATCCAAGCGGGGCGTTCGACGCGTCGATGGTGAACGGCGCGCCGCCCGAGCTCGGCTTGAGGTTTGTTCCGTCGGGGCAATTGACGATGGCCCCGTTCTTTTGGTAGGGGTAGAGCGTGCCCGCGGAAGGATCGAGGACGGCGGCCGAGCCGCTCTTGAGCACGAGCCCGAAATACCAGTAGTGGGTGTTGGAGAAGGTGAAGCCGGAAGGCTCGGACCACGAGTTCACCGGATAGGTGTCGTCGTTATCTCCAAGGTAAAGCTGGGCCGCGGTGCCCATCTGTTTGATGTTGCTGAGGCACGAGGTCTTCTTGGCCGCGGCTTTGGCCTGGGCGAAGACGGGAAAGAGGATTGCTGCAAGGATCGCGATAATGGCGATCACGACAAGAAGTTCAATGAGAGTGAAGGCCTTTTTCATGGCAGTGCCTGGATCGTAATGGCGAATGTAGCCGCCACCAAGAGCCCGGCATTGCAAAAGCGGCCCCTTATAAGACTATTTGGCCTTAAAACGTCTCAATTCGAACCACAATGTCCCCTATGGCCTCATCGCGTGCCGACCGCCAGCCGGAGATCCCTCCCGACTACGACTATGACCTGTTGGCCAAGCGGTTTGGCATACGAAGACGCTCGTTTGGCTGGAGCATCGACGAATTAGCGAAACGTTCCGGCATCTCCCGCCATACGATCATGCGGCTGGAGAAAGGCTTACCGGCTCGGTACAGCTCTATTCGACGCGTCCGGGCGAAGCTCCAGTTCTTCTCGGAACAGCTCACCAAAAACTTCCAGGCGAGCCAACACTTTGCCGTCCATCGGGCGGAGAAAAACCGCTGGCTGGTGGGCCGAAGCCGCGACCGCCGTGGGCGGGACATTACGCACACCGACTTCCTGTACGTGGACGACCTCGCCGAGCGGGCGCGGCAAGCGGAGCTTGGCTTCCAGCCCTTCTTCACCTGCATGCTCCGAAGCGAGCTGCCGGACGGGGTGCTGGGACAAGCGATCATGGAACTGTACGCGCCGACCCCGTTCGACCGCCACTTCGGCGAGGAGTTCGTCTACTGCCTCGAGGGGACGTTGGAAATGACGGTCGAGGACGAAACCTGCACCCTCGTCGCTGGCGACTCGATGGTCTTCGACGCCACATCCGCCCACCGTTACGCGCCGGTTGCGGGCACCGTAACCCCCGCCCGCATCCTCGTCGTCGTCGGCATGCGCCCAAATGAAGCGGAGAAGGTCAAACGCCTGGACAACCCGCCGAGAAACTGGGGTGTGTAGAGCGGCGGACGCTTGCGTTTCGCGTTAACTAAGTTTATGATGCATGCCTCGCTTCGGTAACAAACTATGACTTCTTACCTTGTCGTACTATCCGCATCCGGTAAGCCGCGAGAGGCGCTTCGGTTGGCGCGGCGGCTACAAGCACTCGGTCTTCCCGTCTGGGTGAGATCGAGCGAGACGGGCGTGAATACCTCGACCGAGAGAGAGTTGGCTCAAGCGATGGAGGCCAGCAGCGGCGTGGTCATCCTCGTAGACTCCGACCAGATCTCCTTCGCCGCGCTTCAAGATCTTAAGTGCGCATCCAGGTTCGACCTCCCGATGATCGCAATCCGCGATCAAGGAAACGCCCAGGTTCCCCAGGCCGCGGCTACCTTCGAGTTGAGCGAATTGACCTCGGCCGACCTCCTCGATGTTATTCGGCCCGAAGCCGAAGAGAAAATGGCGGCGCTCGACGGTCCTCCGCCCGTTCACTTCTTGCCAAACCCGGAGAGTGCACGGGCGGCGGCCGCCAACCATATCGGCGGATACAGAAATCCCGATCCGGGCTCGCGGTGGGCGATCGTCCTTCTGGCCTTTGCCTTGGCCGTCTCATTAATGGAGACGTGGCACTCCATTGCCACCTTCTTCTTGTTGGATAAGGATTCTCCAGAACGACTCTTCTATCACGCAAGTGAAATCGATTTCTGGAGCATCGTCTTCCTCGCCTCGACGGTTATCGCAGGGATTCCGTACTTGATATGGTTCAATCGGTCCTATAAGAATCTAATCACGTTAGGCAATAGCGACCTACAATATACTCCCGCGATGGCGACGGGCGGCTATTTCATTCCGTTGGCCAACCTGTACATTCCGGCGGCCACTATGCAAACCCTGTGGAAGGGAACGGATACGAGCGGTTCCCTGAGCGACCTCTACGCATGGAAGAAGAGCGACGGATCCGTCCTAGTCGGATTCTGGTGGGCTTGGTGGCTAGCCGCGATGATCGTTCCCCGGCTCGCCCGACAAGAAGTACAAAGACTGAGCCATGTCACCGACGAAAAACTAAAAGCGGATGGATTCAGGTCCGCGCTTTCTTTCTACATCTTCGCTGATTTAGCCCAAATCCTTGCCGCAATTTGCATCATCGCCATCGTCGTAACGATCGGTAACCGGATGTGGGATCGGTATCGCCGATACTCAACCGAGATTGCCGGAGTTACCCCGGAACCAAGGCCCAAATCAAATTGGGCCGGCCAAATCGTCGTCGGAGCGATTCTTTTGACGGGTCTCATCTTCGTCGGCGTTACTCACCAGTCGACCAACCAACTTCCACCAACGGAATGGCACTCGATTGAGCAGCGTGAGAACGGCTTTTCAGTCGAAATGCCGGGACAGATGGTCCCTCAAGGGTCGCTACCGGAACCAGGGCGTCATCAACTCCTATCAAGCACCCCTTATGGCGGCTTCATGGTGGTTGAGGAAAGCTCTGACGAGGCGTTCCCTTCCGACTTGACATTCGAACAACTGAAGTCAGTCGCCAACCTGGCCCTCAAGCCGCTGGTCGAGGCCGTTGGAAAAATCCAAGGCGAGCCTTCTCGAGCCATGGTTAACGGCAAGCTGGGAGTCCAGATGGACTTTACGCCGATAGATTCAGGCTCAGGCAAAAAGTGGACGTTCGGTCAGGCGATCTTCCTGTTAAAGGGCAAACACTTTTTCTGCCTACTTGCCTTTGGCGCCCCCGATAAACATGTAACTGACGACGCCGCTCGGTTCATATCGTCCTTCCGCGCAGTAGATTAGAAGAAGGCTATGTCGACTGACCTAAGCGCCCTTCATCGACGGTCGAGTCATCATCGGTACGAGGTTGAGAAGAGCGTCGAGTGCGGCTGTTTTCATTGCCTTGCAATATATCCGCCCGAGGAAATCGTCGAGTGGATCGACCAAGACCAAACCGCCCTTTGCCCAAGATGCAAAATCGATTCCGTAATCGGTTTCGACTCGCCGGTATCCGTCGACCTATTGGGACAAATGCGCGACTACTGGTTCAGCACGCAATGACCTTCCCCTTTGCGTCTTAGCGCCTTTGCGTGACCAATTTGACTCACACAAAGGCGTTAAGACGCAAAGGGAGAGGGGAGATGCCCTTCGATGACTCTAACGTCGAGCCGGCCGTCGGGATGGCGTTCGGCGACTCCCCAAGCTCCCGGTACGCTCCAAAACGAGCGGAACGGCTCTTGGCGGAACGCCAGGACGCCATCCACCGCATCGTAACGCATTCCCGTGAGCGCCAAGATCATTCCGTACGAGGCGAGCGCGCGGGCGTAGTGGGAGCCGCATTCGAACTCGTTCCAGGGATTCCTCCGGACGCCATCGTACCGTTGGCGGATCCCCTTCAGAATCGCCCGCGCCTCGTCTTCCATCCCCTCCAGAGCGAGGTGGGTGGCGACCTGGTACTCGATGCCGGTCCAGACCTCGTCCGAATAGACGAACGGATAGAACGGCATGCCGCCCTCCGGCCAGGTGCAGAGCAGCAATCCGGCCTCATCTCCAAACGCGTAGATCCGCTGCAGGTTCTCGTGCTCGCCGAGCGGCGCGCGGAAGTTGAGGCGGTACATGCTCGCCAGCGCCGCTCGCACCATCTGGCTATCTACAAGGTGACCTAGCCCGGCGATGCCGGCGCTAAGCTGGCCGAAGAGCTGATCGCTCAAGCAGCCCGGCCCGTGTTGATACCGGGGCGATTCCGGCGCCGTGAAGTCGCCGAGTTGGATGAAGAACTCGCCGTTCCAAAGCCGCTCCATCGTAAGCTTGGCCCCGGCTTTTTCTAGTTCGGAGTACCGCGCGGCCACCGGATCCGCAAGGTGGTCGGCCATTACCGCCATCGCCCTAAGGGCGGCGAGATAGAAGAATTGGGTGAGCGGGTTCGGCCCCTCGAAGTTGATGTCGTACGTGTTGTGCATGTCGCCGTCGACCAAGCCGTCTTGGTCGCGGTCCCACTGCACCCATGCAAACGCCATCGCCTGCTTCAACGCGGGCCAGGTTCGGCGGAGCCACTCTTCGTCGCCGGTCAACCGCCATTCGCGGTAGGCCTGCACGATTTGACCCAACTGCCCGTCGCTGGCCGCGTGCCACAACGGAGTCTCTTGCGCCATGGGTAGCGGAATGCGAAAGCGCATCGCCCCCTCTTTACCGAGCGGGCCGCAGTTGAACCCATTGGCGAACGCGCTGTCGAGGAAGCTGCGTTGAATCTCGGGGAATAAGTACACGTGCGCCAGGGCATAGTTCCACACATGCGAGCAGGTCCCGTCGCAACACCCTTCCTGCGGCGAGCACCCTTCCCACGCCCAAAACGAGCCGTCTTCGATGCGGATCAGGGTGGGAGAATGGAGCGTCGAGAGCGTCGCTCCGACCGACTCCAGCACCTCTGCCCCCAAGCTTCCGCCGTACAACGCCTCTTCAAAGGCGAGCGTCCGGTCGGTCAGCTCTTGCCGCCGGGAGAGTAGCTCGGCCGCGGCCGCCGTGGCACTTGGCCATTCGGTTGCGTAGTGAGCCGTCCAGGTGGGGCCTTCGTCGGCCAGAGTCTTCTTGGCGGTCGGAAAGCGCCACGAGATCACGAACGGGATCTCTGCGCTTTCGCCCGGCGCAAGGCGCACCCGGCACGCCACCGTGCCCGGCATCCGGGCGCCGGACGGCTTCCCGTCGTGTTGGGCGAGGCCGCCGTCTTGCCGGAACCGGTTCCAGAACGCGCGGACCGAATCCCACCACCCTTCTTCGGACCACCGATCGAGCGTTTCGACATCCGACCAGTCGGTGGCCAGCACCACCTCTCCGCCGCGCACATCCCCCTCTTCGTACCGTGCATTCGTGAAGCGGATTCCGGTCAGACCGTTCTCGCCGAACGCTTCGTTAACCGCCTGATCCTTCTTCGCATCCGCCTCCCCGTAGCCGACGGGGTTCTCAATCGACCAAGCGAGACACGCCTCGACCGTCTTGTCGCCGCGGTTCGTAAGCTTATAGGTAAGAGATGCGGCGGGAAAAGAGGAAGACCGGACGTCCTGCGGGATGAAAGGATTGAGCGCCGAGAGCTCCACTTGAAGAGGAAAACCCGCCTTCTCGAACTCGAGCCTTGCGACCGGGAAGGTGCCGGTGAACCTCACCGCTTCGAACCCCGGCAGCCCGTCCATTTGACGGAAGAACCGGCCATGGCCGTACGACCAGAAGTCGGTTACCTCTCCCGCCCAGTCGCGTAGCCGTGGCCCCTGCACGGTGACCGCCTTCGGCTCGCCCCCGTCCTCCAAAACCCACAGGGCCGGAAAGGTGTAGTTCAGCCAACTACCCTTGTTCGGCCGGCCAAAGATCTCCCAATCCTTCAGACCTCCCCGCCCATCGAGGCTGACGCACCCCGTTCCGATGCCGCCGAGCGGGAACGCCAGCTCCGTCAGGTGCGATCCGGTCCGCGTATACGGCGACGCGTCGAAGGAAGGTCGAAAGAGGCCCATCGCGGCAGTATAGCGCGGGCCTGGCGAACGGTTTAGCCCCTCACAGGCGATTAGCTCTTCGTAACCTCGAGCCCGGTTTGCGAGACTTTAAAATCGAAGAATCGAGCCCGGTCGGAGGGTGGGGCGGTTTCTAGAATCGATCGAACTCTCAGGGCGGCGTCTTGGTCCTTCGCGATCATAAAGAGGAAGCCGCCGCCCCCCGCGCCCAAAAGCTTGGCGCCGAGGAGATAGTCCTCCACCTTCGCCAGAATCGCCTGGACCGGAGGCGGGTTGGTACCGGAATCGAGCTCCTGGTTGAGCTGCCAGCTCCGACGCACCGCCGCCCCCAGCGCATCCATGTGGTTTCTTTGGATAGCGTCGGCGGTCGGCTGAACGTTCTCGCGGATCTTTCGGAGAGTATCGAGGCGTGGGCCGGAGTTGAGGAACATTCCGCGCACGATTTCCCGGAGCACGCTCTTGGCGACTCGGGTGATACCCGTGTAATAAAGGAGGGCGACGTGGTTCGCGTTTTCCGGCCCAAGAAGCCGGTCGGGAAGCCAACGGCAGGTGGGATTCTGGACCAGTCCCGGGCCGGTTTCCAAGTCTTTGATACCCGGCAAGCAGCCACCCACCTGGTCTTGCCAACCACCTCCCGTGCTGAGAATCTGCTCCAGGGCGAGGGTTCTGGCCATGACATCGCTTTGAGACCAACCAAGGTTGCAGAATTCGCTAAGCGAGGCAAGGATGGTCGAAGCAAGGATACTGCTCGTGCCAAGCCCGGAACCCTTGGGGACCGCCGCCAAAAGCGACATCTCGATTCCTCCCCCAAACCGTTCGAGAGCCCGCTCGAGGGTTCCGCCTTCGGGCTCCGGCGAGAAACCGGCGAGCGAGAGAGCGGCTTGCGCCAACGAGAATTCCGATCGCTCGGTGAGGTCCCCCGCGAGCTCCTCGAACGAAGAGAAGCGGCGCTCGGTCCCCAGGTCGATCGATCGTAGGAGGACGTCCTTTCGCTCCGAACGCCGGACGAACACCTGCACCGGCGGCTGACCATTCAACTCCACCGCCACGTTGAGAACGCGGCCGCCGTTCAGCAGGCAGTAAGGGGGGGTGTCGGTCCATCCGCCGGCGAGATCGAACCGAAGCGGCGACCTTCCCCATACGATCTGATCCGACGCCACGCCGCAGGTCGGCGAACTCATCGCAGGGACGTTGTCGAGGACGGCTCGGCGAAGGGTGCCAAAGGCCTCCCCTTCCGCCTGCTCCCACTCGGCCGCTCCGCGTAGTCGCAGCAGGGCGGAGCGGAACATGCCGTCGTGCATCTGCTTGACAAGGGATGCGTCCTCGCCAAGCGGCAACGGCTCGAAGTCGGGCTGATCCCGGTGAAGTATCTCTGCGGATCGTTCGAGGTCGAGGGAGTAGAAGATGCTCGTCGCATGGTTGCGCTGCATCGCCTTCAACGAGCGCGAGGCAAACTCGGCCCGCTGCGAATAAATCCGGTCGACGTTCGCCGCCGAGAGGAGATCGCTCGCTGAAAGCCTTCTCGCCTCGATCCAACGCTCCCGCATTTCCGGATGCGCATTCGCATCGATCATCCAAGCCACTAAAGATTCGTCGGAATCGCTCCCCTCTAAAACCGGGAAGAGAAGCGTCGCCTGAATATCGGTCCCGGGAGACTGGTCGAGGGTGAGGTTTCGCTCGCGGAGCCACTGGGATAGCGGTCTGCCCAAGAACCTGGTCGAATCGTCTTCGATCGGTCCCTTGAACGGGTCGTCGAAACCGTAGATCCTGGCGCAAATGCCCTTCTCCGAAACCGGAACCATGTCGAGACAGACCCCACGCGGCAAAGTCAAACCCCAGCGGTTCCGGGGAATGCCGGTAACGACGTTCTCACCTTCCAGAGTCCAGGTTGGCGGAACGTGCGAGTTCTCCACCCAGTACGCATGGCCGGCCTGAAAAGGTGGGGGACCATCGAATTCCGCATTCTGTACATGCTGGTTCGGGTGCCGGCGAGAGGCGCTGAGGAAGCCGAGAGGGGAGGCGTGATGGGCTTGGTCGTGCAGCTCGGTTACCGATTCGATAAGCTGCCGCGACGTTCCGAAGTGAAGGAACTCCCCTTGGATCGGCACGACCGCGGAGGTCAATGCATTCACCAGCGGATCGTCGGCAACCGGATGGCGGCCGAGAGCCGGTCCGAAGTCGGAATACAGCTCATATTCTTTCAGCGTCCCGCCCTGGTCCGGATTTTCGAGTCCGCTCCGTTCCAGCAAGGCACGGACGGCGTCCTCGGACAAGAGCCAGATACCGGTATCGAGAAAGCAGTCGTGAGTGACCGCGAGCGCTCGTGTGCGATCGGGGGCCGGTTTCTGTAGAAACATCGCGAGCGAATCGGGCTGATCGTGGCTTATGAAGAAGGCGCCGAAGCTTTGCGCCGTCTCCGCGTCCGTTCGCATCCCGAGGCAGACGACGTCCGCGTCCGGAATGTCGGCGGGCAGTGTCGTCGGTCGAAGCAGGGCGTCCCCGCTCACGACCATCACTCTTAAACAATCGGGACTCCGCTCGAAAAGCTGGTCGCAAAGTCCAACCTGCAAGTCGATCAACGCTTGATCCGGTTTCTGGCCGATGGAACCACGGAGGGCGGGGATCGGCATCAATGCTTTTCCGACCACGGCGTAAGCCGGAAGCCGCCGGCTCTGGCCCCCGGCATGGATAACGATTCGGCGCTCGGCGCGCAACCAATCGTAAAAACGCTGGTTACCGCTTGCACGCCAAGCGGCCAGAAGCGCATTGGCGGTACCTCCGCCGGAGCCTAACGGGTATGGGTCATGGGCCGCAAACCAATCCGGTTCCGCGCGGGACTCCAGACGGTTGAAAACGGGGGCCATCGTGGACGGCAACGTGACCAGCCTCTGTGGTGAAGGCATATGCCCCCAGCTTACGCCGTAGGCGGTTGATCAGGCTTGGGGGATCGCTGGTCTCCAGACCGGCACTTCCGGACTCCCTCACCCCCAACCCCCTCTCCCTCCTCGGGCACGAGCATCCCGAGGAGGGAGAGGGGGCTCCGGGATTCGGAGGTTATGGGCCGGTGAAGGCGGCGTTTAGCATGGTGTTGAACGTCTTGCGGACGGGGGAGACGTTGTCGAGGCCTTGGGCCATGAAGACGGCGACGATGCCGCGCTTCCGATCGGTCCAGAATTCCGTGCCGAAGGCGCCGGTGTGGCCAAACGAGCCGACCGGCTTGAGCGACACTTGGCCAGCGGGGCTTTTTACCACGGCGAAGCCGAGGCCGAAGCCTTGGGCGTCGCTGCCGTCCATCTGGAGCGAGCCGGTTTGCACGGCGGTCATCGCGTCTACCGCGGCGGGCGAAAGGAGGCGGTAACCGTGGAGAAATCCTCCCTCGGAGACGCACTGGAGGAGGGTTGCCATGTCGTCGGCCGTCGAGTACAGTCCACCCGCCGGGTTGGCGAAACGGGCTCCCTCCCGAAACGGATTCGCATCGAGTGGAACGAGCTTTCCGCGCTCCCGGACGTAGGTGTACGCCAATCGCGCATACCGGTTCTTGGGAGCGAAGAAGAACGTATCCTTCATCCCCAGCGGCCGGAAGATGCGCTCGCTCTCGAACCGTTCCAGCGGCATGCCGGAGGCGATCTCGACGATCCGACCAAGCAACGAGAAGCCCGGCCCGCTATACCGGATTCGCTCTCCGGGCGACCCGACGAGCGGCTCCTTGGCGAGGAGGCCGGCATACTCGGCCAGGGTGAGCTTTCGCTTGCCGTCGTCGTCCATCCCCGCTGGATCGTTCGACCCGAAGCCGGCGGTGTGGGTCAAGAGCTGCCGAATCGTGGGCACCGACTCCGCGGCAGATAGGGTTCCGTCTTCCTGCCTAACTTTCGCCCGGTGAAGCAGGGGGAAATACTTGTCAACCGGGTCGTCCAGATTCAGCAGACCGGCTTCGGCGCACATCACGACCGCGATCGCGGTAACCGGCTTCGTCATCGACATGATCTGAAAAATCGTGTCCCGCCTCATCAGATGCTTCGTTTCCAGATTGGCCCACCCCCGCGCGTCGAAGAAAGCGGTCCGGCCATGCCGGCGAACCAGCAGGACGGTGCCGGCCACCGCCCCCTCATCGACGTACTTCTGCATCCGAGGAGGAATCAACGCCAGTCGGGCGCTATCGAATCCGGCGGCATCGGGAGACATGGCGATCAATGGAAGTAGGAGAAAGGGGCTCATGGTACGCGTCGGAGAGTGTCGAGAATCGTGCCGTCGACCCAGGTGACGAGCCCCACGACTGGGCCGTCCAAGGCCAGCGGCTCGGGCGGCCCGCCGCAAAGCGCCTCCGCTTCATCCTTTAGTTCGGAGAGCGGACGGATCGGGAGCCCCTTGCCCGCGACGGCGGCAAGCAGGTCTTCGCGGCGCGGGTTGACGGCAATCCCGCGCTCGGTGACGATCACATCGATCAGTTCTCCCGGCCCGCAGAAGGTGGTAAGCCGGTCCCGGACGATCGGTACGCGGTTGCGGAAGGTCGGGACCGCCAAGATCGTGCATCCGGCAAAAAGCGCGTCTTGCCAGCCGCCGATGCCGTGCAGCATCCGCCCGTCGGAGTGGCTGACGACGTTCGCATTGAAGTCGAGGTCCACTTCTGTCGCGCCGAGGACGGCGCAGCCGAGCATGGAGGCGACGTTCCCCTTTCCGTGATAGTTGTAGCTGTTGAACGGACTCGTCATAAGATGGCGCGGATTCTCCCGCATCGAGCGAACCCCCTCCAGATCGAAGGTCTGGCCGTCGAGGATGTAACCGGTCAGCCCGGTTTCGAGCATCTCCACGAGGTACCGCGTGCTTCCGCCGCGGACAAAGCGGGCCTGCACGCCGCTTTCTCGCATGAGATCCCTGACGAATAGAGTGAACGCAAGCGAAATCCCTCCCGCGCCGGCCTGGAACGACCAGCCGTCGCGCAGCAACCCGGCCGCCAGGGTGAACCGGGCGGCATATTCCGCGATGAGGAGGCGCTCTGGCGAACGGGTGAGCTCGGTCGTACCGGAGACGATCCGGGAAGAATCTCCGATCCGGTCGACGACTACAACTTGGTCGACATGATTTCCCTGAATCTGCCAGGGGGCGCACGGAAATGGCACGAGGTTGTCGGTCACCGCGATCACGTGGTCGGCGTACTGAGCGTCGGCAAGGGCAAAGCCGAGGCCGCCGCAGGCGGAGGGACCTTCGGTCCCTTTCAGGTTGCCAAACGGGTCGGCCGATGGCGCCGCGATGACCGCGATATCGACGCGCACCTCACCCTCCTGGATCGCCCGATATCGGGATCCGTGAGAGCGAAGCACCGCCCACCCCGGCATTTTTCCGCTCGAGGCATAGCTTCCGACCGGACCGTTGAGGCTCCCCTCGATGTGGTGAATCGTTCCGTTCTCAAGATACGGGAGAAGCTCGGCGTGGCTGGGGAAGACGGCGGATGGGAACCAGACGAGGTCCCGAACGCCGAGCAACTCGGCGGCTGCGAAAAGCTGTCGCGCCACGTAGTCGCCGTCGCGAAGATGGTGATGCGTTGAGACGACCATGCCGTCGCGCAACCCGGCATTCTTCAACGCCGTCGGCAGGTCTTGGGCCAGCTTGTTTCCATCCGCCGGGTAATCCCGGCACGAGCGAACGGGCGGGCCGACCACCCTTCCGGAAGGCTCGATGGCGCCAACTCCCCGGTAAGGAATGAGCGGCCGGCCCGCGTTCTCGGCCGGAATTTCGCGGCCGATAAGGTTGACGGTCAACTTCCGGCTCCTCCGCGAGCAAGAACCTCTCGGGCCCTTTCGTACACCGGCGCATCCACCATTCGCCCCCGCACCGAAACGGCGCCTCGCCCTTCGGCGAGCGCGGCTTCGAACCCCGCCACGATCGCGGCGGCGTCCCCCAATTCTTCGGCGGACGGGGCGAATGCCCGGTGGGCGGCGCGGATCTGCCGCGGGTGGATGCAGCCAACTCCGTCAAACCCAAGCCCGCGCGCATTGCGGGCGTACTCGAACATCGCATCCGGATCGTCGACCTGAGGAAAGACCGAAGCAAGCGGCGAGACTCCCGCCGCCCGGGCCGCGTTGACGATTCGTGCTTGAGCGTAAGCGCTCTCTCTCCCTTCACTCGTCCTTTCCGCGTGGAGATCGGTCACGTAATCCTCGAGTCCCACCGTGATTGCCGCCACCCTCGGAGAAGAGGAAGCTATCTCGAAGGCGCGTTCGATCCCAGCCGCGCTCTCGATCAGCGGTAGGAGTACCGCTTCCGAGCCCAGCTCATCGAGCCGGGAAGCCGCTTCCCGAACCTGTTCAGGCTCCTCGATCTTTGGGAGAAGAAACGCCTCCACCCCTTGCGAGGCGACCACCATCAGGTCGCGCATTCCTTGCTCCCCTTGGTTCACCCGCACCATACGTTCGCTGCCGTCCCAATCGAGTGCGGTGAGCGCCCGGCGAACCATGGCAAGCGCGGCGAACTTTGCATCCGGGGCGACCGAGTCTTCCAGATCCAAGATCAATCCATCCGGCCGGTACAGCCCTGCGTTGGGAAACAGCTTGGGACCGTTACCCGGAACGTAGAGCCGCGTTCGGCGGAGATGCGTACGCTTGGGCACCGTCCTAGCCGGAAGCGCGGGCAGCGGCAGGCCGAGGTGAGAACACAGCGCGGCCTCCAGCCGGGCCTCCAAGGCAAACGGGAGCGCCCCCGAATCCCGGATTTCGAGGTGAACGTTCGGGTTCCCGAACCGTCCGAGCGCCGCCTCGACCTGCCGGCGAATCGACTGGCCGTAGATCGCCTCGACGGAAGTGGTCAGGTCGTAGCCCGCCTTCGAAGCGTCCATCACCGCAATCCAAACGTCGGAACGGATGGCGGGGCCGTGTTCTCCAACCTGGGTCATTGCCACGCCACCTGAAGCCAGGTCGTGCGCCAAGCGCCCTCGTGCCGTCCGCCAGCTTCGTAGTACGGAAGGAAACGGAGCGGGTCGCGGCCCGGAAGATGGAGGTCGATCGCTTCCCCTTCCGCCGACCGGAACGAGGCGGCCGGATTGAGCCTGGCTAAGCGCAGTGTCTCTTCCTTCCGAAATCCGTCGATTGCACCGGTGGCGTAAACGTAAGGGCCGCGGGAGAGGTAGGCGTAGTCCATTCGAACGATCTCCTGGCCGTGATGGTCGACGGTGTAAGTCTTGGGATGCACCTCGATCGGGCAATCGAGCTCGAGTTCGATTCGGTCGCCGGCGGTCCAGGTCCGAGTCCATGTGAGATAGCCGTCAGTCGGCTCGACGTCGACCGTCTCTCCGTTCAAGAGGCAAGATTTCAGGCGAGCCCCATTTGGAAGCCGTAGCGCGAGGGTCGCTTCTCCTTCTGGAGCATTCTCGATCCCGATCGACTGAGGGTTCTGCGACCCGCTACGAGGTCGGTTCGGACCGGCTTCTGATCCCCGGGTAGGAAACCCGGGGCTAATTTCTGACACCCCTTCGGGGTGGATGCCCGGAAGAGAGAATCCGGAGGAGCCGTGTCGGTCTACCACGCGAATGGTCCAGGGACCGAGTTCGATACGGGAGGGGAGCAGGAGGTTGACCGAAATCCCGTTATCGGTTAAGGTAGCGACCATGGAGGCGGCCTCTTCCAGTGCCATCGCGCCGCTCGATTTACAGCAGGCCCAGTGGTAAGTGTTGTTTCGCCGTCCGTTCGGGAAGGTGAAGTAGCACCAATCCTCGCCGTTGGCATCGAGTGCGCCCAAAACCGTATTCAGCAGAGTTCGCTCATACGCGTCCACATATCGAGCCTTTCCAGTGGCCCCAAAGAGAGCCTTGGAGAGGCTCATCCAACTCGCCGCCGAACATGTCTCGACCATTCCATACGGGCTGAAGAAGCCTCGGACGTTGAAGACTTCCTTGTGGGTCGCGGTCCCGCCCCAGGGTCCGCCCATCGGCGTCAGGTGCTCGCCCTCGATGTTCTCCCAGAGCGCCTCCGCCGACCGCAAGAGGCGTGGGTCGGCCGTCGCTCGATACAGCGCGACCATGCCCGTAATCGTCCAACAGATCTGGTACGCCTTTCCGGTCCCAATGTCAGAGACGTCGAGATTGCGCTCCGGCGCCGAAAGGAAATGCAGTCCGCGCCTTTCCATCTCCTCCAACGTCGCCATCGCCAGATCGGCGTACCGGCCGTCCCCGGTCTCCCGAGTTAGCTCCGCCAGCGGCTCCAAAATAACGCTGCTGCTAAGGCCGGCGTGGTTGCCGAGCGCCACCACCGTGGGGTGGACCTGAGGAAAGGTCTCCAGGATCAACTCGCCGGCCGCAACCGCCAAGACCAAACCTTCCTCCGCCCCGGGCACCGCCGCCGCCTTGAGCAGTCCCAGGATCATCCACGCATGAACCCAGATGTCCCAGGTCCGAACCTTGGCGGCGTCGGCGTGCGTGAACCGGCAGGGCGCTCCCGCGCCGTACGTGCCGAGATAGCCGTTCGCTTCCTGACAGTCGACCATGTGGCCGACGATTCGCGAGATCGTCCTCGCAAGCTCCGGATCCTCGGTTCGGTGCCAGGCCGCGGAGGCGGCCACCAGCCACTTGCCGAGGTGCTCGCCGTACCAGTCGCCCGAATCGGACACCTCCCGAGCCTTAGCGGAGAAGAGCGCGACCGGCTCGCTCTCCTCGTCGCGCACGAACCGGCGAAGCCGGCCCCCTTCACTGGCACGGACGGCGTCGCCGACCGGTCCCTCGCCCCACTGCACCCTGGCGTTCAAAGAGGCGACACCCCCGGAGTTCCCGCTCCCAGGCAGCCGGCTTCGACCACGAAGCCACCGGCCCCCTCGGTAAGCGGTCGGTCACGATCGGTCACCGAGAGGATCCATTGGCCGTCGATCGACGCTCGGATGGTGTCTCCCTCCGCCTCGATAACCACCTGGTAATCCCGAAAGGGCTCCCAGTCGAACTTGCCCGAGACCAGCGTTCTTCGTCCGTCGAGTGCCTTGTCGATGCGAACTTCGCCCCGGTCCCCGAAGACGAAAGCGTAGTAGCGACGCAGCCCCTGGACCCGAATCGCAACTCCCCCCGAGACCGCCATCCGGGGGGTGAGGCGAACCGAGAGCCGGTAATCCCGCCACTCCCGCGCCCCTTGCGTAAGCAGGCCGATACCCTCGCTGTGGGTCAGGAATTCGTACGCGTCTCGTTTGTATTCCCAGCGGTCGAGCGACTTCGCCCACGCCCGTGCCCACATCGTCCCTTCGACCGGGGGCCACGAGGTGCGGGGAACGCCGTTCCAATCGACCCAATCGACGTAGATCTCCCCTCGATCTAGTTCGAGGCCCACCTCGTGGATCGGGTAACCGCCGGTATCGGGAATACGCCAATCGAGCTCGCGAACGTCCCCCGGCCGCAGGTGGAACTCGGGGCCGGCGACCGAGATCGATTCGTCCTCCCGGTCGTAGTGCGAGAGGACGAGACGCCCGCTGGCAGGCTCGCCGTTCGCTTGGATCCGAATCTTCAAAAGATGGCCCGAGTACAGAGTTGGATTCGCAACCAGCACATATCCAGTGACCATATCCTTCGTATCGGGCGGAATGAAGGTCGGTGTAGTCGCTCGGATCGGGCGAGCGCCGGGAAGGGAGCGCACTAGCAAGGCTCCCGGCATCTCCGAGGCTTGTTGAACGGCATTTCGCACGTAACCGCGCTCCGCGTCGGGTCCCCTTCGCCACCCCTGCACGCTGCCGGGCAGGGCGAAATGGAATCGCCGCCCCGCTTTCGGCGCAATCGGATCGAGGCCGATCAAGGCGCGACCGGCATTGGCGACCCGTATCGCCTCGGTAGCGGCGTCCGTAATCGCCCTTCCACCGTCGGCGGAGGGGAGATAGAGCCGGTCGGCGACCGGGCCGCGCCAGTCCCGTCCGCTCAATCCGCTCAACCCGTTCCGCACCCCCAGAATCGCCCCAAGGTTGCCCGAGTTGCAATCGGTGTCCCAGCCGCAGGTGTTGACGATCGCCATGGATCGATCGAAGTCGCCGGCGCCATGAAGCAGGGAAAGGATGATCAGCCCGTGGTTGGGCACGATGTGGCAGTTGCCGACGAAACGGTCGTAGCCGTACTCGGCGGCCAAGCGCATCCGATTCTCCCGCCAATCCGGCTCGGCGGCATGCCACTCGCGCAGGTCGTCGATAAGTTTCCGGATCGTGCAGTCGGCGGGAATGTGCCGAAGCGCCTCGTCCAAAAGACGGTCGATATTCGTCTCGACGAAGGCGTGGGCGACCAGGACGGCGATGACCTGGGCTCCGTAGATCGCCTCCCCGTCGTGACTCACGCTCGCGGCTCGCCGCGCCAAGCTCGCGGCCTGAGCGGCGTTGCCGGGGGAAACCAGCCCCCAACCGTCGATAAAGATCTGCCCGCCGATCTGCTCGGCGACGATTTGAGAATTCAGCTCGCAAGAGCCGCTCGCGGGAGCCGCCACCCCTTGCTTCAACCGAAGGTAAGCGGTGTGCTCCGTCGAATTCCCCATGCCGCCCCACCAAAGGATAGTGGTGCGCTCGATGAGATAGTTGAGCCAGGTCTGCCCGATCTGGGCCGCCGTGAGTTCCGGATCGAATCCGTAATCCTCCAGCGCTCGGAGAAACGTGAACGTGCCGGAGATATCATCGTCGGTGACGATGAGGCGGCGGCCGCGCTCCTCGTGGATGTAGTACTCGACCTGCCCGAACTCCTCGCGAATCCGCTCGTAGCTCCAATTCTCGACCGGACGGCCCAGGTAGACGCCGATCAGTTTCCCGAGAACTCCCGCATAGACCCGCTCCAGATACAGAGCGTGCCCGGCGTCCGGAACCGGAGCAACCAGGGATGGAAGGGCGGAAGAGAGGTCGTTGAGCATTACGATTTACGGAGAAGGAGGAGGGCGATGGCTCGGCGGCCGGTGCGCAGCTCGACGTGCGCGGTAACCGGCTTCCCGGCCCGGTCCGCCTCGCGTACGGCGTCGATGAGGAAGCTCGGGGGCGAGAGAACTTTCAGTTGAGCCTCGAAGGTGCGAGTAAGCGAGGCCCCGTTTAGGACCGTCGAGTTGGCCCCGTCGGCTTGGGTGGCCTTCAGCTTGACGACCATGTGCACGTCGCCCGGCGTCCCAAATTGAGCGACCGATCCGTCCAAACGGCGGACCGATTTCCCGCCGACTGCGGACGTCACCGCCGCACGGGCTTGCTCCGCGACATCCGCCGGGAGGTCGGCCACTTGGACGGTCGCGGACGGGGAACCTTCCACGACCTGCGCCTCGACCGCGTAGCCGCTGGGCGGATCGAGAGGAACCGCGTGATTGGCGTCCCCTCCCGGCCGCGGATGAACGGAAGCGTCCACCTGAACCTCGGAGACGTCGCTCACCTTGAGCGGGATGTCGTCGCGCAGGCGGACCTCGGCCCCGGCTAGGCGTTTGGCCAATAGCTTCTTCAGGCCGTCGCCGAGAAGCTTCCCGCTAATCGAGTCGGTACCTCGAAAAAGCGTTCCGCCATCCGGCTCAATGACGATGGAGCTAACCCGGGCCATCTGTCCGACTTTGGCTTGCGGAATGGTCTGCCCGCTTAGGCTTGCCGTGAGCCGAAGATCGCGATAGTCGACGACCCTGGCGATCTCAGCCTTCGGATCTAGGGTCTTCGTTAAGTTCGCCGCGTCGATACGCACCGTGCCGGCGGCAATCGCGGAAAGAGTTTGGACCGGTGGGCGAGGATAAAGAGACGACAGGCGCTTCACCTCATCCGTTTGCCCCACCTTGGCGGCGAGATCCTGGACCGCTTGCCACGCCTCGTACTGCTGAATGGCGGCCGGGCCTACGACAACCTCCACGAGCGGCTGCCCCTTTTTCACCTCGTCAAAGTCCTCGACGAGGGCGCGAACGATCCTCGACGAATCGGAGACCGAGAGCGGTTGCGCGAACGGCTGGATCGCCACCTTATCGGCCGTCACGAGGTCGTCTACCTGATAGTTAAAAGCGTAGATAAAGGCAGCGAAGACGCCGAAGACCAGCAAATAACCGGCAAGCTCCAACCCGCGCATGTACTTTGCGTAGAAGCGGCGCTTGAGGCGGTTTTGAGTCCGCCAATCCGGCGGGAAGACCTGTTTCACGAATGGGCTCCTTGTAGCGAAGGTTCGGAAGGCATGGCACGGTAGAGGCGCTGCATCTCCTGATACAGCCCGCCGCGAACGATGAGCTCGGCGTGGGTTCCCCGCTCGACGACCCTGCCCGCGTCGAGGACGATGATCTCGTCGGCGTCCGTTACCGTGCCGAGTCGGTGGGTGACCATCAGAGTCCCCCGGTTGGCGGAAACGCGGCGGAGCGTCTCCATAATCTGTCGTTCCGTTTCCGCGTCCAGGGCCGCCGTCGGTTCATCCAGCAAGAGCAAGGGCGCGTCCACGAGCAGCGCCCGGGCGATGCCGATCCGTTGACGCTGGCCAACCGATAGAGCCTGGCCGCTGTCGAGATCTTGCTCGAGCCGGTCGGGCAGCGTTTCGAGCCAAGGACCCAGCTCAACCGACTCCAAGACGGTCTGCATCTCCTCCTCGGTAGCCGTCGGTTTCACCACCCGGAGGTTGTCCGCAAGAGAACCGCCAAAGATGAAAGTCTCCTGCATGACGGTGGCGCATCGGTGGAGATAGGTCGTCCGGTCCACGTCCCGCAGGTCTTGGCCATCCACGAGCACCCGCCCTTCCGATGGGTCGTGGTATCGAAGCGCTAGGCCGAGAAGCGTGCTCTTCCCCGCTCCACTGGGACCCACCACCGCAACCCGCCGGCCCGGTTCGACGGTAATCGAAACGCCACTGAGAACCGCTCCCAGCCCTTCTCTCTCGAAGCCGACCGAGTCGAACACGATCCGGCCGGAGAAGCCGTCCATCTTGGTGGCGCCCGGCTTGTCTTGAACCGCGGGCTCGGCTTGCAGAATTTGCATCATCCGCTCGGCGGAGACCATCGTCTGCCAAATCCAGCAGGCGAAGTTGACGATCCGTTCCAGCGGGTAGGAAAGGCGGCCCAGATAGGCGATCATCGGCACCGTCATTCCCAGCGTCATCTGCCCGAGGATCACTTTGCGGGCGAGGTACAGGTAGATCGTCGTGGTCTTGACGTACGGCAAGAGCTTCTGCGTCACGAACTCGAACCCGACGAGAATCAAGTACCCCTGGGCCGAGATCCGCTGGAGGGCGACGCTGGTCTTTCCATTGCGGCGAATCTCGCGCCGAACCCGCCCCAAACTCTTGATCACGCTAAAAGAAGAAGCCGCCTGCAAAATCCCCGCGTCGCGAAGCTCGCAGAAACGCAAACGCTTGCGGTCCAAAACCCGCCCATAGTGGGTGACCCAAACGAACAATATCGTCCAGGGAATTAGGAACGCCAACACGAGCGCGGTAAGGAACGGGTCGACATAGATCGCGGCGGTAAGGATCAGCGCGAACTCGACCAGCATCGTCAGGGTCGGCAGAATCCTGACCAGCATGTGGGCCACCCGATCGGCGTCCGTGGTGACGCGGAACTGTTGCTGCCCGACCGGAATCGACTCGACGGTGTCGAGCGAAAGGCGCTGCAAATGCCCGTACATCCGGCGACGGAGGTCGAGTCCCAACCTGAGCTCGGTCACGTTGTAGAGGAAGTTCCGGAGCCCGACGAGCAGGTAGGCGAGCAACGCTAGCCCGGCAACGCTAGCCGCGATCGTCGCCACCTGGCCCCAGTTCCGTTGCGGAAACGCCTGATCGATAACGGTTTTGCCGAACCACGGGGTCGCGAGGTTGATCAGCACGACCGAGATGTCGATCAGACACACGAGGAGCATCCGCCGCAGGTGCGGCCTCAGGAACGGAAGCACGAACAAGAACGCCTTCCAAGCGTTCTTCCGGTACCCGAACCCCTGGTTCAGCGCTTCTCTTTCGGTCAAGCCCTTCCTCCGACCGCGGCCTCGCGCGACTGCTCGATCCAGAGATTCCGATAAAGTCCGTCCGCTTCGACCAGCTCTCGATGGGTTCCCACTTGTACGATCCGGCCCTCGTGCATCACCACGATCCGGTCGCAACCGACCACCGCCTTTAGCCGATGGGCGATCGAGAGAATCGTCATCTTCTCCCGAAGGCCGTCGATCGAGCGCAGGACCGCATCTTCGGTGCGCGGGTCGAGGCTGGCGGTGGCCTCGTCCAAGATCAAGATCTTGGGGCGGCGCACGAGCGCCCTGGCGATGCCGATCCGTTGGCGCTCGCCCCCGGAAAGCGAGCCCCCTTCTCCAATTTCGGTATCCACGCTGTCCGGGAACTTCGCCGCGAATTCCATCACGCCGGAGAGCTCCAACGCCAGGGCCACATCATCGTCCGTCGCCCACGGATTACCAAAGAGGACGTTGTCGGCGATCGTGCCTGAATAGAGGTAGGTGAGTTGCGGAACCGTTCCCACCTGATCGAGCAACCCTTGGAGCTGGACCTCC
Source organism: Fimbriimonas ginsengisoli Gsoil 348 (assembly GCF_000724625.1). Lineage (GTDB taxonomy): Bacteria > Armatimonadota > Fimbriimonadia > Fimbriimonadales > Fimbriimonadaceae > Fimbriimonas > Fimbriimonas ginsengisoli. The sequence goes on from NZ_CP007139.1 coordinate 410,815, forward strand.
CGAACGTCGTGCCCGTCCACCCGGACGTACCCGGAGTCGGCGGCATGAAGGCGGAGCAAGAGCGAGACGAGCGAGCTCTTCCCCGCTCCGCTTGGACCTACGATGCCGACGAACTCGCCGGGATGGACGACGAGATCGACGCCACGCAGAGCCGGTCTTCCCTCTTCATAGGAGAAATGAACGTTCTGGAAGCGGATCTCTCCCCGCATCACGCCCATCTTCGGCGCGCCTGGGCGGTCTTCGAGGGTCGCCTTTTCGTCCAGCGTTTCTAGAATGCGCTTGCCCGGTACGAGCTGCATCTTTACGAGTTGGAGGAGCTGGACCAGGTTTTCGAGCGGCGCCTGCGCCGACTCCACCAGAAGGAAGGTGGCCACCCAGTCCCCGATCGTGGCCCGTCCGGTCATCACCCGCCACGCTAGATATGTATAGATTAAGGCCGAGAAGGCCCACTTCATCCCCATCTGCAGTACGTTCTGGGCGAAGACCATCTGGAACGCCTGCTGGATTCCCCGGCGGCGGGTGGCGGTGGCGGCGCTCTGGTATTTCGAGCGTTGGTAGCCGAGCCGCCCAAACGCTTTCAGAGTCCGAAGGCCGGCGATGCTGTCTCGGAGGACGCCGCTCTCATACTCCGTTCGCGCCTTCACCGAGAAGGCGGTCAGGCGGATCCGGTCGAAAGCCCGGCGCGAAAATAGGGTGAACGGAACGATGTAGGCGACCAGCAGCGCGCTGAGGACCGGGTCGATCAGGAACAGCAACGCGACGCCCCACGCCAATGCGTAGATCGTCTCTACGATCATCGGCGTCGTGCGGGTGATGAGCCCCATCATCCCCGGGTCGTACGGATCGACGTCGTTGGAGTAGGTAGCGATCGCCACCTCTTTGCTGTCCTGAGGCGCTTGGCCCGAAGCCGTCGGCACCGGGGCCCGCCCAGCGACCCGGAACATCGAAACCATGTCGCCAGTCGCCCGAAAAAGGTGTTCGCCGGGAGATCGGCGGCTCAAAAAGCTGAGCGGCAACCGGTGGAGATGGCGATAAAACGCGAGCCGGAGATCGAAAGTAGACCGCATAGAGCAGTACCACTCGAGCACCTCCCGCCAGGTCGAGAGGATGGCGCTCGCGAGCCAAAACGCGGTCTGAAGCGCGACGATGCGGAGCACCGTTCCCCAACGCTCGTCGGCGGTCAGGTTGGTGGCGAGCAAAGCCCGGTTCGTAACGTCGCGAGTTAGGAAGAGCGCGAACTGTCCCAGCGGCACCGCGAAAAGCAGCAGCGCGATCCCCAGGATGAACTTGCTGCGGTAGGGCCGAACGAATCTCCAGAACCGCCCAATGAGTTCCCACGTCTCGCGAAGAGAAAACGACGGCTCGGATGCGGCGTCGCTCGTTAGCTCTCTCGGGTCGGCAGCTTGGCGGGAACTCATTGCGGCGGAAACGGACTCCGCCCGAAGGAACTCGGGCGGAGAGGCGATGGGCCGGTCAAGGCTGATGCGGCGCGCGATGGTCCGGGTCTAGCAGCCGCTCGGCCGAGACCTTAGCCGGATCCACCTGAGGCGGAGCCTTCGCGAACGTAGCAAAAGCAAAGTATCCAATGACCAAGGCGAGGGCGACGGCGATGCCTACGATGGCTCCCTTCGGTACCTCGGCGTTCTTCATTGAGAAGCCTTACACCAAGTTCCCCAGAACGTCGTATCGAACGGCATGTTCCCGACCTCGGTTCCCGGACCGTAGGCGCAGGTGTTCGCCGCTCCGGCAGTCGCGTTGAGGATCATGACCTTCTTCATCGGGACCTTTCCGGCATGGCCGTCGCCGTAGGAGACGACGATCTGCTCCCGGTGAAACCCCTTGGCGGCGGCATATACGCGGTTGAACCGGTTCCGATTCGGGTCGGTCTGGGTGGACGTGATCGGGCACGCCGCCTCGTCGGTATTGAACCGCCAGCCGAGCGACGGGTTCGTTTCATCCGCGGTGATCGCATAGGCCTGTCGCTTGGCGATATCCTCCTGAGCCGACATAACGCGATAGGTGCGGTTAAACGTGATCGGGTCCTCGAAGCTCGACCAGCCGTTCCGATTGAGGGTGAGGGTTACGAGAGACTGCCAGGAGACGTCGGTGCCGGTGTCCGTCTTGACCGTAGTCCCGCGGGCGGCGTCGAAAACGAGCGCGTTGCTCTTGATGTAAGGCTTCACGATCTCGTACCAACCCGCTTTGCCGCTCGGGCTCCAGATGCCGCCCGCGCCCGGATCGGTCTTCGGCACATTGAACTCATGCGGGTGCACGACGTCGTCGTAATCTCCCGAATAGATCATTGCCGCGGTTCCGATCTGCTTGAGATTGGACAGGGTCGCGGTGGTCTTGGCGGCTGCCTTGGCTTGGGCGAAAACCGGGAAGAGGATGGCGGCGAGGATCGCGATGATCGCGATGACGACGAGGAGCTCTATGAGCGTAAAGGCTGAATTGCGAGAGGAGTGCTTCATGGCGCTTCGTTGCGAATAAGAATTAGGAGGTCTCGCCGAGCGAAAACTCCACGGGGAGAACGGTAAGACTCGGGACCTCTCGGCCTTCGAGACGATTGACGAGGAGATGAACCGCGCCCTGGGCAACGTTCGACCAGTAGGCGCGGACGGTAGTAAGAACTTTTGCCGGCTCGACCGGCGACTCGATGCCGTTGAACCCGACGATGGCGAGCTCATCCGGAACGGCGATGCGATTCCCCTTGCAGTAGGCAAGGAGGGCGTGGGCGCTCGGATCGCCCCAGCAGACGGCGGCCGTAATGCCGAGCTCCCGCCGCCGGGCGATGAGGTCCGCTTCCGCTTCCTCCACCCGGCCGCGCCAATCCGAAGTTCGGCCCACGAACGTGGTCATGCCGAGTTCGGAGGCACGAGCTTCGAACGCCCGCTGGCGACGTGAGGCGGAGTCCGATTCCCCCGGACACGCCCGGTAAAGCACCGTGCGATGCCCTTTCTCGTGAAGATGATTGGCGATCGCCGTCGAACCCGCCGCGTCGTCGGCGACGATCGAGGGAATCCCTTGGATCGCGTCGGTCATCGCGATCACCGGGAGATTGGACCCCCTGACCCGCGAGACCAACGGATCGCCCGGAGCCGCGATCAGGACGACCCCGTCGATCTTGCCGCCCGTAAGCTCACCGAACACCTCGTCCACGCTGTACCGATGGAAGGAGTAGTGGATCATCAGATCCTTGTTGCAAGCTTCGCATCCCCGCTGGAGTCCGGTAAGCACCTCGGCGTGGAACGGATCGTGCGGCTCGAGGTGTCCGTAGCCGAAGTAAAGCCCGAGGATATTCGTCGAGCTCTTTCTCAAAGCTCTGGCCAGAACATTGGGCGTATAGCCCATCTCTCGGGCGGCTTCCAAGATCCTCTCTCGGGTCGCCGGCGAGACGCGGGTGTTGGATTTCGAGCCGTTCAGAACGACGGACACGGTGAACGGACTGACGTTCACCCTCTCCGCCACGTCCTTCAGCGTGACGCTCTTTGTTGTCCCATTCCTCGCGATCATCGAATTCCCAGCGCTTTGACCAAACCTTTAGTGAGGCTAGACCAAGCGATTGGTCTCATCATAACACAGGGCATTTCGATTGTCGAAAAAACTTCCGAATGACTGGTGATAATGCGGAGTTCTCCGCCACCCCGGGCAGCTGCTCTCCAGTGCGCCCCCTACGTCCGAAGGACGTGTAGCCGCAGGTTGGCTCGTACCTGCGTTGAGCCCCCCAACGATCCACAAGTTTGGTCAAAGGGCGAAACGCTCCCGCGCAGGTACGAACCAACCTGCGGCTACAACGCTTCGCGCTATCTATTCCCCTATCCCGGCGTTGCCAAAACCGTATTAGTAGACAATAATCTACTAACATCGACTACAATAGAAACGACGCACCCAACTCCAAGCGCGTCAAAGGCAAAAAAAGAAAAACCACGGAACGAACCCAGATTTGAACCTGGCAGCAACCAAAACGAACCCAGGGAGCGGGTTTCAGGGCCGAAGACCCTGCTCAAGACCAACCCCAAGACTTTCCAATATTAAAGTCCCACAAAACAACCAATTACGCTCTATACTCGTTGTATCGTGTCTGAAACAAAATGGTTAGCGGTGTCTTCAAACGGAGCGGTGGCGCTGGGGTCTTACGAGGCCGGGGTACTTGCTCAAATCTATGCGGATGTCGCCGCCCTAAATCAGCACTCGGGTGAGCAAGTCGTCGGCATCGACGCGATCGCGGGTGCGTCGGCGGGAGCCGTCACCGGAGCCCTCCTGGCCCAGGCCATCGCCACCTCCGCCAGTTCAGACTGGCTGACCGGCCGACTCCTTAAGGCCTGGGTCGAAGACCTCAACGCGGATACGCTGCTCGGAAAAACCGACAACGCCTCCCACTCCCTTTTCGATCCAACCGCGTTCGACGTCATCGCACCCGAGGTGCTCATGTCGGACGACGAGGTCCGGAGCGCCTGCGCGGGACGCGAGGTCCCGACGGTCGCCCTTTGGATCGCATTGACCAACGTCGGCGGCATCCCCTACACGATCCCGGTCTCCAACGGCGAGGTCATCGCCAGCCTTTACGCCGACTACGAGCCGTTCCTCATCGAGAAAGGGATTCCTCATCGGGCTCCGCCCATCGAGTCGCTGAAGTCGGATGCCCCGGACACCGGCATGCCGCTAAGTTGGAAAGAAGTGGAACTGGCCGTCATCACTTCCGGCGCGTTCCCGTTCGCTTTCAAGAACCGCATCTTAGAGAGGGACCTCGACAACTACCCGGATGCCGTACGTCCGGCCGACGGCTCGGCGAAGGTCAAATTCAACTACACCGACGGAGGCGTAATGAATAACAACCCTCTCGGCAGGGCGATCGACGCCGCTTCGTTCCAGGAGAAGTTGAGCGGCCATCGAGGTCCGCGAACGTTCCTCATCATCGAGCCGGACCCTTCCACCGCCCAGCAGGCACAGGCCAACCTGGCCAAGGTGAAAAACACGCTCGATCCGAATGGAATGCCGCCGCTACAACTTGGCGCCTCCCTAATCAACGCTTATTTCAATGAGGCGATGTACCGGGACCTCGCCACGGCGACAAAGACGAACCAGCGCCTCCAAGCCCTCAACGACACTCTTCAGGCGCTCGCCCTGCCCGACGAAGAAGCAGATGCGATTCGTAAGGCGGTCGGCATGGACTACAAGAAGGTGATCGAGATCGACCGGATTCCCGGCGTCGCCCGGCTCCACCCGCTGGCTGGATCGTTTGCGGGCCACTTTGGCGGTTTCTTCGATCGGCGGTACCGCGTCCACGACTTCGCCGTCGGCTGCTTGGAAGCCAGAAACTGGTTCAAGCGCTGGTACCCCGGCGCGGACGGGCTCAAGCCGGTGCTGGAGAGCAAGCTGGCCGAAGGGGTTTCGCCGGCCACCGTCGATCCGGGCGGCTTCGGCGGCATCGATGACAAGGCGCTCGGGCATACGAAGGACAAGGTGGCCGACCGGGTGGAGTCGCTGGTAGAGCACGCGCTCAAAGCCGGTGGCCTGCTCGGCCTTTTGGAACGGCCTCTCCTCGCTCTGGGCCGTCACGTGGTTCGCGAAGAGTTGAACCGAGTAATGAAATAACCCTCACCTGTAAGGAGATTCCATGGATATCGAAGCAATCGTCGCCTTAATTTCGAGCCTTCACGGCCACAGCTTTTACGACCTCATCAAAGCGCTGCACGACCATGCCTTCCACGCGCTGCCCCCCGGGCGCTGGACCGTACAGGTCGACGCCGACAAACTCGGCCACGTGGTCACCGCCCACTCCCTGGGACTGGACGCCCAAGAGGGGGGCTGGGTGCAATGGACCTGGACCCAAGCCGCCGCTCCTCGCACCTTACGCGCCTCCGGCGCGAATCCGCACGCGCTGACCGTGACCGTCGACGGTAACGACAAAGACAACCCCCGAGTGGCCGCCACCACCGGCAGCGAAGGGCATTTCCCTCAGACCTTCTTGATCGTCCACGTAAAATTCGACGATGCCGAAGGCGCTCACGATTACCGTTTTGCGGGGAGGCTCGGCTAGCTCCTTTTGGCGAGGATAGCCAAGTTGTCGGCGGTCAGCCTAAGGTCGCGCTGGAGCGCGGCCAACTCGGTGCGGAACACCTCGTGTTGCGCACTGGGCAGCTGATCGCCTTCGAGCTGGATATGCCACTTGGCAAGAAATGCTCGCAGGCTTCCGTTTAGCATTTTGATGGCTACCTCGCCGAACGAGAGGTTTTCTCCCTGGGTGGCCGGCGGAGCCGACTTCAGCAGTTCTCGCGATGTTCCGTACAGCGCGTAGAGGGAATTGAGGGCGACCTTGTCGCTTCCCGAGCCGGGTTCCAGTGGCTGGGTCGAAATGCGGGTCATCAACTCGATATAGAGGCTCCAAGCCGCTTGACGCTCCCGCTCGTCGACCTCCAACTCGACCTCCCCGATATCGAACGGGAACTTCACCTTGACCTTCGACACCCGCATCCGGCTGCTCGCCTGATGGAATCGCAAGGCCATTACGACGATCCAGGCGAAGATGAGAATCCAAAGAAGCGGCCCCGCTTCGACCTTCATCTCCTTTCCTTCGTTGACCAGCGTGAACAGATTCAAATTACGATCTCCTTAGCCTAAACCTCGTGCCGCCCCGCCTTGCTCGGGGCGTCGAAGCTGAGATGATGAGACGCGGCCACTTGGGTTCCATCGCGGAACGTGATAATCATCCTGACCTCGAACGTTCCCCAACCTTCGGATCGCAAAGAAAAATCCGTTGAGGCATCCGTAGTCATCCTTACCGACAGCGCAAACGAATCGTGGAGGATGTAGCGCACGGACCGAACGCTTTGCACGAACTCAGGCGACTCATCTAGAAAGAGACGCCAGCGAAAACGGCCTCGAGGATCGTCAGACTTGACTTGGCGAGCCAAGTTGCCCACCTTAATGTTGCGCGTGGGAAGCTTCTTCCAGATGGCCATGGCCGCCAAAAGCATTTCGGCCGGTGTCTCGTCTTGCAGCCAAGTCAGCAGATTTCTTGAATAAGTGGCGTCCTTTTCCTTACCTTGCCAAACCAGGAGCAGTTCAGTAGTGTTTTTCGTGGTCCGGTATCGGTGAAACCAAGCTTCGCAATAAGACTGAACGTCTGAACTATCCGGGCTCACGGTAAGCCAGGCGATCAAAACACTCTCAGCTTCGCGATGCCTTGAAAACTGCTCCAACCAACTGAGAACATGGGACCGAACGGGTTCCCTTATGTACGTAGCAAGCAGCCACGCCGCAAGGACCTTGCCCGCCTCTAAATACGCGCCGTACTGGTCCAGCCAGGCCAGGAATGAGGCGAGCCGTTCCTCGCTGAGGCCGGTGCGTCCTTCTCGCATGCCCCGTTCGAGAAACTCGGTCCAAGCCTGTGCTTGTTCTTTTGCGATCTCGTCTCGGCGCTTTTCGCCTTCGAAAGCTCGTTCCAACCAACGCAACACCTGGGCGCCGTCATCGGTGGAACCGACCGCTCCGTGGACTACCGCCATGTTGTGATGTTCGCGACGGCTCGAGCCGGCGAAAATGATGCACGGCGGTATTGGACGGCTACGTTCGGAAAGCCCCGCCAGCAGTTTGTAGCCGGCAAGCCGGTCGGGGGGGCGTGACATGTCCGTAACGATCGCGTCGAACGAGTAGCTGTCGTACAGCCGCAAGGCCTGGTCGGTATCTAACGCTAGAGTCGTTATTGCCCCACTGTCAGTGCATCGATCCACTAGGTAGCGGTTGTTCCCTGGACGGTCGTCGACCCAGAGAATTCGCTTGCCCAGCCACGGCCGTCTTTCAGTAGGCGGCGCTTCCGCAAGTTGAAGCGCTTCTAATAAGGCCGATTTCCAAACCAATTGAGGCCGCTTCGGGGGCGCGTACTCGTCGAGGATCGATCGGACCGTTTGAACCACTCCCTCCACCGTCGGGATCGTTCCGCCTCGCGTAGACGAGAGGGCTTGTGCGAAGGCGTATGAGAGGTAGCCGTATCCAAGGACATGGCTTTCCTCGAGGTCTATCCCCAGCACGGCGCAACGCGTCAGTTTCTCCGCCACCGCCTCGATAAAGGGGGTCCTCCCCGCGTCCAGAACCACCAGCGCCCGTAACGACGGAAGGCGTTCCAACGCATCGTTTAGCTTGCGAAGGTCATATTTGTCTCGGTTGACGTCGATCCAAATCTGGTCGCCGTCTTCCTTGCCGAAGCCGTTGACGTGAACCAAAAAGAAGTCGTCCGGGCCACATTGGGAAAGAATTGAGTCGATCTCCGAAACCAGGACGTTTTCGGAGGGATCGTCCAAAGTGCTGACGGTAAATCCACGAGATCGAAGCGCCGCCGCCACGATTTCGTTATCGCGTCGCTGGTACTGGTAGCCAATGTCCCCGCTCACTACCAAGGCCCGCCATTGCTTCACCGGGCGGTCGATGATAGGCGCCGGAGGCGGAACATCCGTTTCGATCCGGCGGAAGTCCACCCGCGAACTACTTTCCGCATATGTCGCGAGGATCGGCAGGTTTGGGTGGAAAAGAACGCCGCCGTATAAGCCGGCGGTGCCGATTTGGAAGGAGGCGATCTCCTGCCACGACTCGCAATTCCAAATGCGAACGGTGCCGCTCAATTCTAGACTCGCCAGCCGCCGGTCGTCAGAGCTGAAGGTGACGCCGACGACGACATCTGTGTGGTCTAGGGTGGTGTTCGACTGCCGATCGATGTTCAGGATATTGACCGAATGGTCCGAACTGGCCGAGGCAAAGATCGATCCAGACCGGTTCCATGTAATGGCATTGACGGCCCCACGATGGACGACGGAAGGGGCCATCTGGTGAGAAAATCGTATGGCGCCGTTCTCATAGCCTACGGCACACCGGGCAAGCTTGGGATGCGCGGCTACGCAGATAGCTCCGCTATTGGGAGCCGTGTACATGACCTTGTATTCGGTCCCTTCGCGGTGATAGGCAACGGCTCCGTCCTTTCGACTGCACGCTACCGTGAGGTTGTCGGCGATGCCGATATCCTCGATTGGCCCGATAAGCGACCTCTCGTGAATGGTCCACTTGCCGGATTCCGGCTCGAAGAAAACCGGCCCTTCGGTCTCCAAACCGACCACCAGTCGGCGCATTCCTCTCCCTATGGCGACCGCTCGTGATCCCGGCGGCACGTGGAACCGGATCTCGCCGCTCGCCATAATTTGAGCAATTCGTTCGCCTCCGGCGACGACAAAATCGGAGCCATCTGGCGCCCACGCTCCGCCGGAGATTTGACAACCTTCCAGCGTGGCGGCGTTGGCAAACGGAGTTCGCAGGTCGCGGGCGAGCGCGCGAACCAGGGCAGTCGGCTCGTTGACCCGGGCGTCCCAGGGGTACGAGGAGGTCGTTGTGCCGAACGGACCCTCGTAGAGGATCGCCGGATGTTGGGGAAACTTGGCAACCAGGTCCTCGTAGCCGCGCTCCACGTCGTGATTCTTGTCCAAGTCAACGATGAGAACCGGTCGAAGCTCAGAGGCGGCTTCGACTTGAGCCTCAAAATCGAGGACGTCCGGCAACCGAAGGTCAACCCCGCAGTACCGCAAAAACTCCCATAGCCCGTGATCCGTCGCCAACTCTTCCCCGAGGCCAATCACGACTAAGCCCGACAAAGCCGCCGCCTCGGCGGGAGGATTCCACCGAACGAGATCGGCGTTTCTTCCCGGTTCGTGATGAATCAGTCCCGTGCCACCGGAGCGAAGCCACATGCCGACGTTATTCAGCAGCCCGAAAATGGTCAACGTGTCGAGCGGCCAGGTGTAAGCCTCCCCGGCGAAGGCTCGCCTTAGCCACTCAGTTAGGGAGGGAGCGCCGTCAACCGGAGGACCCATAAAGACGGTCGAGGCTCTTGGCAGAGATTTGGGCTGCATCGCAACCGGCTCGGTCGAATCGACGGTTACTAACAGCGAGTGAGAGACATCAAGTCCCATGCCGCGGATGAAATCCTCTAGCCGCGACCAAACTTTTCCGTCCGAAAAGCCAAGTCCACCCGCGGTGTCGAGTCGCACTGGGCCTCGAAGATGGACTAGCACCGGACCATTCGCTAATGCTTCCGCAGCACCGGAGAACAGTTGACGCATGGCCCCGGGCGAATAGCCCTCGCCGCCGAACCGCTGGACCACCAACCCCGTGGCTCGAAGCTGTCCCTCCAGGGTCTCGATCTCCGCGTCGTCCCGCTCCGCCGACCAGAGTAGCGCCGTGGTAGCGATCCCTTCGATGACAGGCGATCCTCTCCAGTCGTCTCCTTTGAGGGGAGAGTGGTCGCCGTAGGCTCTTGGGAGCGGGAAGAGCTTCGGCTCCGGGTTGCCGGCAACGGCGACCGCGACGATCGGCTCTTTCGGGTGAAAGGCAAGAATTCGATCGGTTTTCGGATCGAACCCTTCCGGTTCGAACGGGACTCGGTTTCCGGTGGCGATGTCGATCAGGCGGGAGCGGTCGTCGTCTTCTAGGAGCAGCGTCGCCCGATCGGGCGCAATCGTAGCACGGCGGACAAACTTCGGGCGAGTTTCTTCAAACGCTTCGGCAACCGATCCGTTCAAGTCAAAGGCCACAACCCGGCCGATTTCAGTTACAGCGAGGAACCACGACTGATTACGGGTCGGCAAGATCGCGACGACAGGGCCGCCGAGGTCGGAAAGAATTTGGTCGCCGCGCTGATCCTTTAATCGGATTGGTCGAACCGGACGGAGCAAGGCGTCCAGTGTTTGCTCGCCCAAATGATGGTAGGCACGGACCTCACCCAACATTGTCCCAATGACGGTGAACTGAGCCCTAATCAGGGTGGAGGAGGGTCGATCTCCAAAGACCGCAAATTCTGGACCACTAAGTCTCGGATCACCCATCGGCTCGGGCCCTTCGATGGATTTCAAAGTTGCGAACAAAGCAGACCGTCTTGTCTCACTGTTCCCGATGTTTTCCATGAGGTCGCCCGAAATCCAGAACATTGGGGCGTTCGGGGGCCAGCTAAGCGCGTGTACCAGGTGCTCTGCCCTTCGCGTGAGTTCTGGGTGAAGGATTCCGTCGTGAAACCGCAGAATACGCACCTCTCTTCCGGCGGCAACCGCAAGTTGAGTTCCATCCCGCGACCAAGCTGCTAAGGCCATCGGAACCTGACTTGCAGCCCCGACGGCCAAGGCAAGTAAGCTAGGGACGAGCGTGAGGTCGTTGGTAACATGCTCGTGCCCAGTGGCTCGCAGTTGCACCAGATCTTCGGCGTCTAGGAAAGGGTCAAATAGAACCGTTCGCTCTCCGAGAGGAGCAGGAAGACTGAGTGGTTTAGATCGCAACCCGATCCGATCGACACGAAGGGTCGCCACGGAGTCAGCCCCCTCGGTGCCTACCACTTCAATGCCTGCGCCGCCGAGCAAAATTCGGATCGAGTCGTCGTTTACCGCTTCTAGTCGAACTCGCGCACCGACCAGGGCCGGTTCGGCTCTGAAGGGAATCGCAAAGTCAAAATGGATAACGCCATCCCCTACTAGATTGATTCTTCCCTCCTGGTGCTCGACCCAATCGATCCACGTATTAAGAGATTGCCGCAGCGCAGTTCGGCCCGCCGGAAGATCCTGTCCTCGTAAACGGCGGACGAAAGCGGCTAAACCGAGATCGCTGACGTCGTCTCGCGATATTAAGCTTTGCGCTGGCTCTATGAGAACGAGTAGGGATCCTGCGTCCGGCGCGCCTCTGCGCAGCTCATCCAAACTAAAGCTCGCCTCGTGTACTGCTTGAGCGAAGTAGATACTCGCGCCCCGTCGAGTTGCATCTTGCGCCCGGATCGCGAGGGCCTTAGCCCTTTCCTCGGAGTCAATCGTTACCCTCCATCCGAGTCGTCGCAAAATGGGCGCGATCTCTTCGACGAGGGAGCCACCTGCCGAGGAAAGGAATGCCGCCCCCTCAAAGGAAGGACATAGGCGATCGACGTCGATGTCGTAGTAGCGAACCGTATCACCGCCACCCGTCCAAGCGGCAAGCCGAGACTCGGTGGGATGGAAACGGACACCACCGGTTTCATCGCCGGCTTCGATCGTCCATCGCCCGACTTCTTCCCACAGGTCGGTCCGCCAAAGGCACACGACTCCGGCTTGGTCCAGCGAGGCGAGGATTCGGTTATCGGGGCTGAAGGAGACGCTTACGACCGGGTTGAGGGGAGTTGCTGTGGAGCCCCAGAATCGGAAATCGTCGAGAGGCATGCTTCCCGTCGATTGTTCGTTCGGGCGCAGGTTTATTACGTTCGTGGAGTCGCGGGCGTAGATGCGAATCTCGCCGCTGGCGGAAGCCGCGGCCAAGCGGGTCCCGTCCGGATTCCACGCGAGATCGGTGATCGAATTGGAAGTAGAACCAACAGAGCGTCCGCTGACCCAACTGCCTCCGTGGCTCCCCGAGGGCAGATCCACGATTGCGTGCACGTTGCCACTGACATTTCCGAATGCGAGAGTGTTGCCGCGTGAAGCAAAACAGGTGACTCCCAATCTTGCGCCCGGCTCACCGAACCGGGTGCCTCTTTCGGCTAGGTATTCAACGATCGAATCACCGAAAATAATCTCCCCTCGATGCAGGACCATGGCGGTCGACTCGGAAACCGTCCGCACCGAGTCCGGACGTCTAAATCCAGACAAGTAGCGGGAGACCTGACCCGCCGGAGAGGTCCAGCATAACCGTTGTTCGCCGTCGAAGATCATTGACGCTACGGACGGCTCACCTTCGGCTCGCTGGGGAGAGCGGCCGGCTTCGTCGATTCTGAAGATCCCCCCCTCTCCTCCGGCCACGAAACTGGTGCCGTCCGGCGACCAGAGGCCGCACCTAATGGCTAGGCCAGGCATCGTTACCTCGACCGGGACCTCGCTCGGCTGAATCTCCTCCCGATCGTCCACCACTCTTGCCAAGGCGTCCATCTGCGGAACCGTTCCCGAGAGATGACGGGCCGCTTGAACGTAGTAGGCGCCGGAGGCGACGCCCGTTCCTTCCGGCAAGCGGGATAGGAGCTCGCTGATTTCCTTCGTCGCTTGGACTCGCCCGTTTGGCGTCACCGTGAGTGCGAACCAGCGCTGAAGCTCTTCTTCCTCTGGGGAAAAATAGAGGTGGCGGCGGGTGTAGTCGGCCACGTAGTCGAGGAGAAAATTCTGGAGTCGCTGGCCTTGCTCTTTGATGAGCGTTTCGGCTTCTTGGCGCAGGAGCCGTTGCACCGATTCGTGCATCGCGTACTGCTCGCGACCGGTCGGACGGCAGATGGACGGATCGAGGAGCAGATCGACGCCGATCTCCCAGGCCAGGGCACGGGTCATGAACCGTTCGCGCAGAAAGTGAACCAGCTCCGGGGTTAACAGAAAGGGAAAGGAGCAAAGCTGAGCCAACTCTCTCGCTGCGAGTTCCACGTCGGGCGCCGGGCTTCGCCGGGCGACCCGCTCTTGAAACGATTCGACCGCGGCAAGCGCCTCGTCCTTGTCTGCCAACGTTCTCAACCGCCCCTACCCCCTTTGGCGACCGAGCCGCGCAGGTACGCGATCGCCTGATTCAAGCCGTCCTTCGTCATAGGGAGCATCGGCACCCCGACCGCCACATAGCGGGCCGACGAGCCTTCCCACCGGTGGGCGGGCATCGGATTCAGCCACGCCACGTATCGAGTCTTCCGGCGGACCCGCGCGAGGAGCCGCAAGGTTGGCACGATCCGGCCATCGGTATCCAAACTCCCACGCGCCGCTCCCGCGTCGCTGACGATCAACACACCGCAATTCGGCCGACAACTGGCGAGAACCCGGTCGAACGACACCGGCTCGCGCAAGGTCGCCTGCTGGAAGACCTGATCCTGAAAAACATCGTGGAAGTAGAAGACCCGAACGTTGGCGATTCCGCTCTCCTCAACCGCCGCCGCGACGAGGTCTCTCGTCAGCCAGTGGAACGGGGCCATCGACCCTTCTTGATCCACCAGCATCAAGAGCTCGGCATCGTTTCTCTCCCGCCGCCGAAGGACCGGCTCGAGGAAGAAGCCCCGGTCGGCGGTGCGCCGGACGGTTTCGGGAATGTCGATGACGGAAGGGGCCCCGTAGTGACCGGGGCGACGAAACCGACGCCATGCGTGGATCATGCCGGCGCGGGGGACCGGACCCGCGGATGCCGCCTCCATCGCCCGGTCCCGGTGGTCGGGCACGGCGGCGGTTACCGGGTCGACCCGCGATTCGCCCCCTTGGCTCTCCTTCTTGGGTTCGGAACGCGCCTCGCGGCTCTCTTCCTCTTGAGGCTTTTGGGGTTCGTCGAGGGATTTATTCGTTTCCTCGCTAGTCGGCGTTTGCGCCAGTGGCGAATCCGCGGTTGTCGTGGGGCTGGAGGGATCCGCCTCCTTGCCTCGCGAGGAATCGGCGTTTGTTTGCGCCTCGACCCGGGGCCGGATTTCGACCCAGGTCTGCTGTAACTCTTCGACGTCGTCCGTCGACTTGCACCAGAGCTGTTCGGTCAGCCAGGCGAGCTCGAACCTCTCGCCGGTGGCTGGGTCACCTTGGGCAGCGGCGATCGCGTCGAGCAGATCCCGGGTCCCCAGCGAGCGATTGACCCGGCTGCGGAACGAGTTAAAGGCCAGCGTTAGGGCCTCTAAGTCGGAGATCGTGCTCGTATCCGCGGGCCGGGGGGTGCTCATGGCGTTGGCGGAGCAAGGGCGGGCCGAAGGTCGGATGCTACTTTGATCAGCACTTCCGGATAGGGAAGCTCACCTTCGCGAAGCTGGGCTTCCCATTTGACCAAACCGTCGTCGAACCCGTCGATGGCGTGTAGCCAATCGAGAAACTCGCTGGTACCGGGCTTCTTTTGGAGGTTCGGCAATCCACGAACCTTATCAAAACGCGTTGCCGCCTCCTCGGCCGCCGCCGGCGCGTCCTTATCGAATTTATTCTTCCAATGAATCTTTACGATCTGGCTAAGCTGCTCCTTCTCCGGAAAGCTTACGAATCGGTACAGACACCGGCGCAAGAAAGGGTCCGGTAGGTTTCCCTTTTCGCGGTTGCTGGTGATGATGTAGATCGGCTCGCATCCCTCGGCCGGTCCCAAATGCTCGCCAAGCTCAGGAATCGGGATCGCGCTTTCGCGGTCGATTACGTTCAGCAGGTCGTTGGCAAAATCGACGTCGGCTTTGTCGATCTCGTCGATGAGCACAACCGTCCGGGTATCGGTACGGCGGAACGCCTTTCCGATGGCGCCGTAACGAACGTAGTCGCTCGATCGGGCGGGGTCTCGGTCATTCGCCAACCCCTTCTTCTCCAACTGGACGTCGTGCAGCCGAAGAACGGCGTCGTACTCGTATAGCCCATCCTTCGCCCGGCTGCCCGAGGTGATGTTCCACCGCTCGATCGGAATCCCCAGTTCGTACGCTACCGCGTACGCCAGGCGAGTCTTGCCACAACCCGGCTCCCCTTCCAATAGAAGGGGCCGCTTGAGGAACATCGCCAGCCGAACCGCGCGGACGAGCTCCGCATCCGGAACATACGGCTCCGGCTTGCCGGCCGGGGGAGCCTCGGCATGCGCATCCGGCCGTTGTTTACCGACACCGGTGTAGGGAGGAAGTTTGGAAGTACTCATACGGCAACCATTGGAGAAAAGTGTGCGCTAAAGACCACTCTGCAGGCTTCGGGAAGCGAGTCGAGACGCCCGTCATCGCTGGCTTCGTGCAGGCTCTTACCGAGCCGCTCCGCATCCCCACTGGGAAAGTTGCATGTCTCGGTTAGCCAATCAACGAGGTCCTTTTCCGAAAACGGTTTGATGGCGAAAGTCGCCACCCTGGAGCAGTTGGATTGTTCGATTGAACAAGTGAGAGATGTTCGGTGTGGCTCGGCAAACGAATCGACCGACGTCAGGAGAAACACCAATCTCATCGCACTCGACGGCTGATTACCGAGAGACGTCAGAAGGTCCTTCCAGAACGTTTCGACAAACCAGTGAAGGACTTCGCCACTACTGGCGATCGTCCACCAACGAATATGGACCACGTGGAAAATTCCCTCGCCAACATCCGTAGCGATCGCCTTGATTACCTGCGATTGAAGAGCAGCGGCATCGTTTCCAGGATTCGGCACGTCGTACCGTTCCGCGAGCTTTGTTAGGACGGTCATGCGACTAATCGGCGCACCGACCAAGCTTATTTGGGGTTCAGGTACTACGTCGGGCCGCTTAAAGACCCCCCGGGCCTCAACCTCAAGACGTTGAAAACAGATATCCGCTCGCCTGCCTACGCTCCTTTCGGCCATCAGCAGGGCGGCTCGAACTTTCCGCCCGGGTTCGCCGATGACTCGAACAACAACCTCATTCAGGTTCTGAAAGTCCGCAAGATGGAGGTCACGGACATATCGGTCAATCTTCTCGGCGATTGACCGCTCGCGGGACTCTCGGTCGGCGATGCTGGAAGTCAGATCCCGGTCCACGACGGCTTCCGGATCACCATCTAGTTTCTCGGTGCAGGCAATCACGGCAGCGTCGGCCGGATCGATGAAAGCGTCGTACCAATGAGATGCCGCCGGATGGGCCGGTAAGACCGGATTCGACTTCACCGCGCGGGTTACAGCACTCGCGATCGCAGTAGCGACTCGCCGATAAGATGTCTTATCAGCCTCACCCTTAAGGAAGAGCAATCCGGACTTGGTGTACTGAGAATCGAAGCCGCCGTCCCAACCCCTAACCGATTCAAGCAGTCCGCCCGCACCTAGTTCCTCTCGATAGAACTCCGGATCCGCCCAGAGCACCGGGATGATCACTGGGGGCGATCCGTCCGCCCTCTTTGCGAATTCGAGGCGCGCTTTGAAGGTCAAGAACTCTTTTCGGCAATCCCGTTCATGAGCGAAGTAGGCCCCAGAAAGGACGCAGACGAAGCAGCGAGTCCGCTGCAACGCAAGTCCAATCTCACGCTTCCAATTGTCGCTTCCCCGGTCTCGGTCGAAGTAGGCCAGCGAGTCGGCACTCGGAACTCGATCCATCGACAGGTTGCTATAAACTTTTTTGCAAAGTTCGGACCGGAACTCCAAGAGATCCGCGTCGGCGTCGGCGCCGCTGTGGGAGAGGAAGAAGAGAGGTAGCTCCATCGATCGGTCCGAGTTTGAGGTTGTTATTCTACAGACCTTGGCGAACTTGTGAACGGCAAACGTACCGGAATTGCGGGTTTGAGCACACCACGCTGTATCTAACGCATCAAGACGGAAATCTCGTGGAAAGCCCCCGCAGGATCAAGTGATTGATCTCGTCGAGATCGCTCGACTCCATCAACCGCAAGTTTTCCGACTCGCTCAGCCCGTTGTTCAACCCTCCCGGGCCGGCGGTCTGAAGCCTCGTCGTAAATGCCGGGTAGTCGATAGGAGCATTCCCTTTCGATTCGTAGAAAGGCACGAAGGCTCGATAGCCGGGGTTATGTTCTAGCTGGTAATCCATCGTCAACTCCACGGGAGCCCTTCCCCTTACCCCGTCAGCGACCACCCCGGCGCAGCCGCCGAAACCGCCCATGAGATACACGGGCGCGCCTCCTTCGATTGCGATGAGAATCTCCTCCAAGATCCCCGGCATCTTCCCCGTGTACTTGGTCGACGCGCCGGCAAGCACGACCCGGGCGTGAATTTCTCGGTGCATCCGCTGTCGCATCTCGGTAAAGCAGCGGGCGAGGACGTATCTCTCTTCCGGCTTTAGCGGATCCAACGGAGTCGCCGGCGATCCCTGAACGTCGTCCGGCAAGGGCAGCATCTCGACGGTAATCAAATTGGTCACTTCCGCCAGACGCTGCCGATTGCCGAACGTATGCACCGGCCAAGCCTCGTAATTCGTTAACGACGACGGATCGACTTCGCCTTCGAAGGAGTAGACGAACTCGACCATCCGCTCCGTGAATCCGGCTTTGCGGAGGTCTCCTCCATAGCCTAGCTTCGCTCCAAAGGCAAGCAGATTCCTCGCAATTTCGTAGGTCGCATCGGTCAGGTGATTCGGGCTCAGCCCCCGCGCGGCCAAATCCGGAGAGTCCGAGATGGAGATTCCGACCCGCTTGCCCTCCAGCTTGGGCTCGGGCCAAGGCGCGGTCGCGGTGAGAAACTCCGCCGTCGGACAAAACTCGCGGATGGCGTCGGTCTCCTCCACTCCCAGCGGGGGGTCCGGATAGACCACCGGCTTCTTGGCTCCCTTGGAGTTACCCGAGCCGAGACCCTTGAAATCCAGCAGCTCAGGAGCTCGCAACAGTTGCCGGGCGTTCTTTGGAAAGCGGCCAATGCGGGTGAGCTCGCCTAACCGGCGAAGCTGATACTCAAATCGCAACGTCTCCGAGAGCGCGGCGAGGACGATGGAATAAGCGTCTTCGGTCCACCGCAGAACCCGGCAATTGCCTAGATACGGGAAGCTGCGGAGCTCCTCTTTTTCGAGTGCGTCGACGACAACGATAGGACGTCGATACGCCTTGGCAAGCAGTATCTCCTTGCGACACCAAGGTCGCGAGGAATAGCGGTCGGTGACGAGCGCAATCACGGTCGAACCGCGGATACCGTCCTCGATCTCTTTGGCAAACTCATAGCCGGGCGCTATGCTGACCGCGTCGAAAAACCGGTCCGCGTGGGTTTCTTCGATCCGCTCCTTAAGCAGTTTCGCTTCTTCGTTTCCATCCTTTTTAGCGTGGCTGATGAAGATACGGATCGCCGATCCCGGCTTGCCTGGTTCACTGTTGGCATCGAGCATCCGGCAAAGCTCGTGGGTTACCGAGATCCTGAGGAAAGCCGACGCGTTCTCCTTCTGCAGATCGTATCGGACGCTATTCAGATTTTTTATCGGCAGGTAACCGATCGCCGAAGCGTCGAGAGCGACGGGCACGAACCCGTGACGCCCTCCCGAGGCAGCGATCCGGCGTTGGATCTCGGTGAGGTAGGCGGACCATTTTGAGTCGATCACCATTTCGGAGTCGATGAGGGCAATGACGCAAATCGATTCCGCCCCATCGAAATCGATGCCAAGGGGCATATCGAGCCCCGGGCCGGGCACGCTTCTGAAATAGGTAGGGATACCGATCCCTCGCGTCAGCGGCTCGTCGATGTCGCGACAGAGAAGGGCGTAAAGCTCGGTGGAAATTGCGGCTCCCTTTGCGACATCCAGCCCGTCGGCATTGAGCTTTGGGCACCAAAGCACGTACACCTGCAAAGGGATGCGGTAGCCATCTTTCGCCATTATTTAACTTTACATCTTAGGGCGATATCCGCGGAAGCGGCCTCGAATGAGGATGGCGCTACCGCTAATAAGGGCACCGCTTGGCATGGACCACGGCTTCGTCCAGACCGCGAAGCTCCGCTAGGAAAGTGCCGAAATGGTGCTTCGGCTGGTACCCGGTTTCGGTCCAACCCAGGAAGGAGTTGAGAACGGATGGCTTGTGGCCGATGCGGATCTCGTACTGCCTGACAAGATCTGACGAACCAGGGAATATCCGTTCGCAGGCGCCGTACGGATCCGCCTCCCAGCCTTCCAGTTGCGTCTCATCGAAGGCGTTCGGCCGAACCGCGTCAAGAATGAGCCCTTCGGGCTCGCCCGCCAAATCACCGGCAAGAAAAGCGACCGACCGCTCGATCGCATGCAATACATCTTCTCGATCGACGCCGCCGTACAGCAGCCGGGCGCCGTACCGGTTCACCCAATTGTCTCCCCACGGGGTCAGGTCGGCGGGGCGAACGGCCACGTAGCGGACTCCGTTCACACGCCGGTGGTATTCGCATAGCTCTTCTCCGATCCGTTTCGTGAATCCGTACTTATCGTAATGCCCGTGCCAAGCCTGAGAGCTCAAGAAGACGAAACGCGAGATCCCGGCGGAGCGGGCGGCCTGAAAGGCCCAAAATGTCCCGTCCACATTGAGCCGCCAGAAGTCGGCCTCCGTCTTTGCGCGCCAGTGGATTCCGTGCCAGGCCGGAGTGTGGACGATCGAGTCCGCGCCCTCCGCCGCCTTCTCCAGGCCGAAACCGTTTTGGATATCGAGTTGGTGAAAGGGCAAGCCAGCGAACGGCGGTTCGTCGGGGAGCGGATTTAGATCCGACAGCACCAAATCGTGGCCTTGCGCCGTAAGCAACGGCACAAGGCCCCGTCCGATATTTCCACCCGCACCCGTCAATAGGATTCGCATTGAACGGGTGATACCCGTTACGGCTGCTTGGGACTGTGCAGATTGACCGTGGCCGAGTAGGTTTGGCTCCACGGAAGGCTCTTGACGTGCCCTTCGGCAAAGACGTAATTCGATTGGCCCAGGTGCCGGTGGGTGGCGATGGCGCCAGTGAACGGGTCCATCTCGTTTTCGGGCGCTGCCGGGTTGCTCGGGTTAAACCAGGGATGGTAGATGTCGTCGCAGAACTGGTCGGCCCCATTTTCCGCTTCGCTGCGCCGCTCGGCAAAGTAGATGGATGATGCGGGCTTGTCGATCGACGACTCGTTAAGACCCCAAACGTAGTACCCGTTGATGAGGTAGCTGGCGAGGGGCGGGGCGGCGGGATTGATCACGTCGCAACCTTTCCCCCAGGGGTTCGAGTCGGCCGGGCAAGAGAAGATCTTCTGCTTGCTAACGTCTTCTCCGGTAATCGTTCCGCCACCCGTGTAGGGGTAGATGATCGCGAAGACGGAACCGTAATCCGGGTCTTCGATCGAACCGTCGGCATCGTCAACGTCCGGCTGGGCGTCGGTCTGCTTCACCTGCGGGTACATCCCGTCGTGATCGGTGACATACATGTAAGCGGCCAAACCGATCTGCTTGGTGTTGCTGAGGCAGGCAGTCTTCTTCGCCGCGGCTTTTGCCTGAGCGAACACCGGGAAAAGGATTGCCGCGAGGATCGCGATAATCGCGATCACAACGAGAAGTTCGATCAGCGTGAAGGCGCGTCGTGCCATTAACTTAGGATATGCCAACTTTGCAAATACGAGTAGTTAAAACTATCTTGGACCTATTCGGGCAAGTTGGGCAGGACGCCCGCCCGGGCGCAGGCAGGTAAGCCCTTGCTATCTCGACCGCGTATCGCGACCTCATTGACGGCGGTCGTTGTATCCAGGGCCTGCACCTGGTCGAAAAACAGCTTGATCCGGCGGAACATCTGACGGTGGCCATCCTGAGTTCCCCACCACGCCAGGTGGATGAAACGGCGTCCGTCTCCCTCCCGCTTTACAGAATCGCCAACCGGCTGCAGCGTCCCCTGGGTGAAGGTTTTCGACTTCGCCGTCGACGACGCCCTGAAGATCGCCACTAAGGCTAAGGTCAAGCTGCCCGCCGGTCCCCTCAAGGGCGCGGCTCTAGGGGCCGCGCTGGTCGGCGCCGGACTGGATAAGGACGGTACGTTTTACACCGAGTTCATGCTCGATAAGGCGCTCAGCCACCAGATTCACATGCAGGTGATGGACGACATTGACGCCAAGTTCAGCGAGCCGATCGACGCCGACTACCATCGCATCACCAACCAAGCCATGGTCGACCTCGCCCACGCCCTTGGCAAGAAAAACGTGAAGCTGGCCAAGTTCCACTAAGGGAAGGAGTCGCAGCCCCGGCCTCGTTCAGGCAGGTGTATCTTGCCTGAGTGAAGTGGAATATCGATTGGCATACCGCCTTCGTCCCCAGCGTCTCGCCGCTTGAGATCATCTTGCGCGGAACGGTCATGTACCTTTCGCTCTTCGTGATCCTCCGCTTGATTCTCAAGCGGCAATCGGGCACGTTCGCCACCGCGGATCTCCTGCTCATCGTGCTGATCGCCGATGCGTCGCAAAACGGGTGTCGGCGGATTACCACTCGATCACCGATGGATTGCTGCTGGTCCTCACGCTTACGTTCTGGAACTACGCCATGGATTGGCTGGGATATCACTTCAAGGCGATCGACCGCCTGCTCGAGCCTCCGCCCCTCCTCCTCATAAAGAATGGTCAGATGCTTCGGCGCAATATGCGACAGGAGCTGATTACCGTCGACGAGCTCATGGCTCATCTTCGTGAGGAGGGGGTAGACGATGTCAACAGCGTCCGAGCCGCCTATATGGAAGGAGACGGGCAGATCAGCGTCCTCCGGAAAGAGTCAAACGGCGGAGAAAACGTCCGTCCGCGGAAGAAGCTTTCGTAAGGTCCGGGCGACGTCCCACCTGCTACAGTTCGATCTAGGTGTATTGATGGACAAATATTCGATTAGCCGAAGACACTTAATCCGGGCCGGTACCGCGCTCGGAGCGGCCTCCGCCTTCGGGCTCGGGATAGCCGAAGCGAGGCTTCAAGAGCCCGTAAAGAAAGCGACCCCGCCGTTAACGGCAACGGAGATTGCCGCGATCGATGCCGCGCTCGGGAAAAAAGGGGCCTACAACGAAGCTCAGGCAACCCACGTGGTCGCTCTTCCTCGCAACGATCTCCAGGTGGTCGTTCGAGGTGAAGCCGTTCCGATTCCCCTCGGGTTCGGCGGTTGGGCCGCATTCAAGAACATGCAGGAAGGGGGAAAGGCCGTCTTTATGAGCGACAACGTGCTCACGGAAGAGGAGATCAATCCCCTTATCGACTCCGTAGAGGCCAACGGGTTGGAGGTAGGAGCCATCCATAACCATTTCATCTACGAGCAGCCGAGAATTTTCTTCATGCACGTTCATGGGACCGGATCGCCCGAGGATCTCGCGCAACGATACGCAAAGGCGATCTCGACGACGAAAATTTCCCCCGCCAATCAGCCCAAACCAAATCCACCGTCCAAGACGGCGAAAGAGATTTTCGATCTCCCGGGCCTCGACGCGATCGTCGGTAAAACCGGCGTCGTCAATGGCCCCGCATATAAGTACACGGTTGGGCGCAGCGATCTCCATATCACGGAAATGGGGGCCGAAATGACTGCCGCAATCGGCTTGAACACTTGGGCCACCTTTGTTGGAACGCCCGACAAGGCCATGGTCGCCGGCGACGTGGCGATGCTGGGACACGAGGTGAATCCGGTCATCCGCCACCTGCGATCTTCCGGGGTGGAAGTCTGCGCGGTGCACAGCCACATGCTCGCGGAGCAGCCCAGGATTTTGTTCCTTCACTATCTGGGCCGCGGTAAAGCCAAGGAACTCGCCGAAATATTCCGGGGCGTCCTCGATTTACTTGGAAACGTTCCGCGATCGACGCACGGTTTTTGACTTTCATGCCTTCCCTGCTTCTCCTCTCCCTTTTCCTTTCCTCCCCGTCGGAGCCGGTGCTCGTGACTCCCGCCGGGTTTTTGGCGCGCGAGCCTCAGGTGGCGGTCTCCGGGCGTAAAGTCTTTGTCGCTTGCGGCAACAAAGACCGGCTGTTCGTCGTTGCCTCCGAGAACGGCGGGCAAAGTTACTCGCCACCCGTAGCCTTGAATACCCCTGGAAGTCTCTCGCTAGGAATGCGTCGGGGGCCTAGGATTGCAGTTGCGAATGGAGTGGTCGTCGTCTCGGCCGTTTATGGAAAGACTGGAGGCGGCCGCGACGGCGAGCTGCTTTCCTGGCGCTCTACCGACTCCGGCCGGAC
Source organism: Fimbriimonas ginsengisoli Gsoil 348 (assembly GCF_000724625.1). Classification (GTDB taxonomy): domain Bacteria; phylum Armatimonadota; class Fimbriimonadia; order Fimbriimonadales; family Fimbriimonadaceae; genus Fimbriimonas; species Fimbriimonas ginsengisoli. Next base: position 434,296 of record NZ_CP007139.1, read on the forward strand.
CTGGAGCGGGCCCGCACCGATTAGCGACGTCCCCGGCGCCGCTCGCGAGGGGCTGCATGCCATGGCGGCCTCCGGCGATGGCAAGCTGGCTGCCGCTTGGCTCGATCTTCGAGAAGGGGGAACCCAGATTTGGGCTTCGACCTCGAACGATGCCGGAGCGACCTGGTCGAAAAACCTTCGGGTCTACCGGTCGCCTGACGGGCATGTCTGCGAATGCTGCCATCCCTCGTTGGCGTTCGGTCCGAAGGGTGAGCTCTATGTAATGTTCCGCAACTGGCTCGGCGGTTCGCGCGATATGTACCTTTCCACCTCTGTCGACGGCGGGCGAACCTTCGACGCCGCTCAAAAGCTAGGGGCGGGTACATGGCCGCTGAACGCATGCCCGATGGACGGAGGCGCCCTTGCCGTGGAGGCCGACGGGCGCGTTACGACCGCTTGGCGGCGGGATGGCCATGTATTTACCTGTGTCCCCGGTCAGCCCGAAATCGACCTCGGGGAGGGCACTCAGCCGTGGGTCGCGACGACCAAGAGCGGAACCAGCGCCGTGTGGCTTCACCAAGGTGAAGTCCGAACGCTTCAGGGGAATTCCGTTACTTCGCTCGGAAGCGGAGGCGATCCGGTGATCGCCTCCTCGGAGGCGGGCAGCATTGCCGCCTGGGCGGACGAGAACGGGCGGATCTGGTCGCGGCGGCTTTAACAGCTACCCCTTTCCGTTCGCGAATCCGAATCCGAGGTGCCGCTCGCGCAAGTGCTCCTCCTCGTACCACTTCATCCGGGCACTCATGACGCTGGCCCGGTCGATGTACCCGATCATTCGTTCGTGGTCGCTGGAGCTGACGACCGGGAGCTGGCCGACCCCTTTCCGGAGCATCTTAAACACAGCTTCCTGAAGAACGTCGTCTTCCGTCACCGCGACGAGGTCGGTCGATCCGGCCTCCAGCACGGTAACCGGTTCCTCCTGGGTCCCTTCCGTGGCGTTGAGCATGTCGCCTTGAGTGATGATCCCCACGAGGCGGTTCGAAGCGTCCACGATCGGCAATGCCCGTCGCTCGGCAAACCAAGCCGCATCGGCAAAGTCCGGTCGCCGCAAGTCCTTCAACAAAACGTCGCAGTCGATGGTGGCGAACTCCCTGACCATGATCTCCCCAACCCGGTGGATCTCAAACGGGTCGACCACGTACTCGCGAGTGAGGTGGTGTCCCCGACGCGCGACCTTCTCCGTAAGGATCGAGCGCTTCAGAAGGAGAACGGTCACCACTTCCGACGCAATCGTCGCGATGAGCAGAGCCGGCGTGATTCGGATGTCGTTCGTGAGCTCGAGCGTGAAGACTACCGCCGTAAACGGCGAGCGCATCGTTCCTCCCATCATCGCCGCCATTCCAACCGCAGCCCACAACCCGGGGGTACCCACCGGGAGCCATTGCCCGACTAGGGCTCCCATCGTTCCACCCATCATAAGCAGTGGAGCCAAGACGCCGCCCGAGGTTCCGGATCCGAGCGACGCGCTCCACACGACGGCTTTGCCTACGAGAAGCGTTAGCGCCGCGACTCCGAGGATCTGACCGTTCAATAAGGCGTGGATGGTTCCGTACCCAACGCCGAGTACACGCGGATCGATATAGCCGCCAAGGCCGACGAATAAGCCGCCGATCGTTGGCCACCACATCCAGTGGAGCTTGATCTTCGGGAAGAGATCTTCAAACCCGTAGACCATGTTCGTCAACAGTCCCGAACCGAATCCGGCAAGAAGCCCCAGCACGCAAGCGAGGCCGAGTCCAACCGCGCCCAGCGCGGCATGTGGCGTGACCGGAAAGATCGGCCCTTGGCCGAGCAGCGGAACTCGGAGCGCCGAGGCAGCGATGCTGGCAAACGCGACCGGTACCAGGCTGCGGGGCTTCCACTCGAATAACAGGAGCTCGACCGCCAAGAGCACGGCCGCCACGGGGGTGCCGAACACCGCGGACATTCCGCCCGCCGCTCCGGCGACGAGGAGCGTTTTCCGCTCCGCGGAAGAGAGATGAAAGAACTGGGCGCAGAGCGAGCCGCACGCCCCGCCGGTCATGATGATCGGCCCTTCCGCGCCGAATGGGCCGCCCGTCCCAATCGAAATCGCGGAGGAGAGCGGCTTCAGCACCGCAACCTTCGGCTCGATCTTGCTTCGTCCGATCAGGATCGCCTCCAAGGCTTCCGGAATTCCGTGGCCGCGGATCTTCTCCGATCCGTACCGCGCCATGAAACCGATCACCAATCCTCCAATGGCGGGAATGACGATGATCCAAGGGCCGAGATGGCTCTGCTGAGGGGTCGCCTCAGCTATGGAAAGCCGGCCGAAGAAGCAGAGATTCGTAAAGAAGGCGATCAGGCGGAGCAGCACGAAGGCGATCAGCGCGCTCATACACCCGATACCGAGCGCAATCAGCGAGATCTTGATAACGCTGCGGTCGGTCGTGAAATCGCCCAGCTCCTCTTCCACCACGGCATGCTTCGATTCGATCGGCTTGTTTTTCATCTTTCGCCTCCAAATTATATCCTAATGCGATATATTAAGTCGTGACCCAGATTTCAAAATCCGACTACGAATCGCTGCTCGCCTTCCGGACGGCACTCCGGCGCTTTCTCCATTTCACCGAGCAAGGAGCGCGCGCCGTCGGTCTCACACCCCAGCAGCACCAGGTCTTGCTGGCGGTTATGGGGCAACCGGGCCGGGATTGGGCTTCCGTCGGCGAGATCGCCGAGGCGCTCCAGATCCGCCACCATGCCGCAGTGGGTCTCATCGATCGATGCCAGCAAGCCGGGGTGGTCATGAGGGAGCACGATCCTACGGACCGACGCACGGTTCGCGTTTCGCTGACCGACCAAGGGAAAGACGTTCTGCAACGCCTGTCGTCGGCCAACCTTGCCGAACTCAAGACGCTGACCGACCTCCTAAAGGGGTTTTGAAGTATTCCAACCCCCTCGTCCATCGTCGGGCCTGACGGGGCTGCATACCCTACGAATGTTGGCCATCCCTTCCTTATGTAAAAGGGACGGGCGGGTAACCACCTATAATCGGGCTGCACCGATGTCCAGCCCAGAAATCCAGCCAGCCAGCGGCGAAGCAACCACCGAAGGCCTGAGCCCGACGGTGAAGGCGCTGGGTCTGGTAAGTCTCCTTACGGACTTCTCCAGTGAGATGGTCTACCCCCTTAACCCGGTGTTTCTCACTAAAGTGCTGGGAGCGCCGGCCTGGGCGGTGGGCCTGGTCGAAGGAGCTGCCGAGAGCACGGCCAGCATACTGAAGCTCTACTCAGGCCGGCTGTCCGACCGGGTGGGTAAGCGCAAGCCTCTTACGGTTGCGGGCTACAGCATGGCCGCGGTCGCTAAGCCGATGATCGGCCTCGCCGGTCCATGGGGAGTGATGCTGGCGGCTCGACTCCTCGATCGGGCCGGTAAAGGCATCCGTTCCGCCCCGCGCGACGCCCTCATCGCAGACACGACCTCGCCGCTCAACCGCGGGCGGGCTTTCGGATTACACCGCTCGATGGACACCACGGGCGCGGTGCTCGGGCCGCTCATGGGCTACGTCTTCCTCCAACGCTTTCCCGGACAGTTCCGCAGCCTGTACCTCTTGGCCTTTCTACCCGCCGTTCTTGGCGTGGTCGTGCTCGTAACCGTCGTCCGCGAGCGAGCCAAGACAGGCGAGGCGATTAAGGGATCGGCCGCCTTTTCCATCTCGGGGTTGAGCCCTAGCTATCGCCGCTACCTCCTCATCATCGGCCTCTTCGCCCTAGGAAACTCGTCCGACGCCTTCATCTTGCTTCGGGCACAGACGATGGGTGTCAGAGCCGATCAGATGCTCCTCTTGTATGCCCTCTTCAACGTGGTGGAAGCAACGCTCGGCTACGCAGCGGGCGGCCTTTCCGATAAAGTAGGCCGCAAACCGCTGATCGTGGCTGGGTGGACCATATTCGCCCTGGTATATCTCGGCTTCGCGCTGGCTTCAAGTCCCGGTATTGCCTGGGCTCTCTTCGTCGCCTACGGCCTGTACTACACGTTCACGCAAGGAACTCAAAAAGCTTTTGCCGCCGACCTTGCCCACGCTGATCGCCGCGGCGCGGAGCTCGGCGCATTTCATATGCTGCTGGGACTAGGGGCCTTGCCGGCAAGCCTCATCGCGGGGGCGCTTTTCAGTCGCGTGAGCCCTTCGGCCCCCTTCTTCATGGGCGCGTTTACCGCCGCTCTGTCGGCCGGCTTGCTCCTTGCCTTCGGCCCGAAGAAAGACGAGCGGCCGGTCCTCGCCTAGGGTCCGCGAGGAATTCGCCGCATCGCATGAGGTCAATATAATCGTTGTATGTCCAGCATCGAGAACTATCGGCAGTGGTACGAGCACGAGAAGTGGTGCAACGAGAAGATGCTGGAGATGCTCGGTTCCGTACCCGAGGGCGTCCGGGAGGACGAACGATTCCAGCGGGCGGTGGTACTCGCGGCCCATCTTGCGGCCTGCCGGGAGAACTGGCTGGACCGTATGATCGACGGAGGCGTGAATCAGACCGACTGGTGGCCGGAGAAGGCCGAACTCGCCGACCTCCGCCCCCGCTTCGATGCCATCGAATCACGGTGGACGGACTACCTCGCCAACCTAAGCGAACCGGAGCTGGACGTGGACTTTGACTTCCCGGTTTCCTCAGGCGGCGGCTACCGCTGGAATATCGAAGGGCAGATCGTCCAGCTCGTCGGACACGCATTCTATCATCGCGGGCAGATCGCGCAGCTCGTCGACCAACTCGGCGGTGAGGCGGTCGACACCGACTATCTATACTGGGCTTTCTCGCAAAAGCCGGATCGTTGGAAGCAGTTGCCTTCCAGTGGTTAGCGAAATCGCCTTAGCCGTAGCGAGTTCAGGATCACCGAGATGCTGCTCAGGGCCATGGCTCCGGCGGCCCACATCGGATTGAGCTTTCCCGTCATCGCAAGCGGAATCATCACGACGTTGTAACCAAACGCCCACACGAGATTCCAGCGGATGGTGCTCAGCGTCGCGCGGGCTAGTCGAATTGCGGTGGCGACACCCCGAAGGTCGTTGCCGAGCAATGTGACCCCGGCGGTTTCCATCGCGACGTCGGTTCCGCCTCCGATAGCGATGCCGAGATCGGCTTGAGCTAGCGCGGGAGCGTCGTTCACCCCGTCGCCAACCATTGCGACCGGGCCGGAGGCCTGGTGCTTTACCACGATCGCCGCCTTTTCGGAGGGGAGAACCTGGGCCTCCGCGGTGTCGATGCCAACCTGCTTCGCCACCGCCTCGGCAGTTGCCCGATTGTCCCCGGTGACCATAACGGGAAGCAAGCCGAGTTTTCGAAGCTCTCGTATTGCCTTGGCGCTGTGCTCGCCTACCTCATCCGCAACCGCCACGATGCCGGAAACGACCCCGTCGACCGCGAAGAGCATGGCGGTCTTCCCTTCTCTTTCGAGCTTTTGCATATGCTGCTCGACCTCCGGCTTGATCTCCAGCGCCCAGTCGGTCATGAGCCGGCGCGTGCCCACGAGCACCGCGTTACCACCGACGATCGCCTCGACGCCGCTGCCTCCGTTCGCTTTGAAACGCTCGACTTTCCCCGGCTCGAACCCTTTGGCTCGGATGCCGTCCACGATCGCCTTGGCTACGGGGTGCTCCGATGGGACCTCGGCTCCGGCGACCCATGAGGCGAACTTCCCTTCCTCGCTTCCATCGAGAACGACAAAATCGGTAAGGCTCGGACGTCCCTTCGTGATGGTCCCGGTCTTATCCAGGAGGACCGTTTTGATGGCGCCGGCGTGCTCCAACGCGGTTCCGTCCTTGATGAGCACCCCGAGCTCGGCGCCGCGGCCCGTACCGACCATGATCGCGGTGGGCGTCGCGAGGCCAAGCGCGCATGGACAGGCGATGACGAGCACCGCAACGGCCGGGAGCAACGATGCGTCCCAACTTGCGCCGAGCGCCATTCGGTAGTAAACGAATGTGCCAAATGCGATCAGGATCACGATCGGTACGAAGATCGCGGAGACGCGGTCGGCCAGTTTTTGCACCGGCGCTTTCGATCCTTGGGCTCGCTCCACCATTCGCACGATCTGGGCTAGCGCAGTGTCGTTGCCGACCCGCCGTGCTTCGTAAATGAGTGCCCCATTCGTGTTGACGGTCGCCCCGGTTACGGTATCGCCGACACTTTTCTTAACTGGGACCGGCTCTCCGGTCAGCATCGATTCATCGACGTACGACTCGCCTTCAACGACCACGCCGTCGACGGCGATCTTCTCTCCCGGGCGGGCGCGAAGACGGTCGCCCACCTTCAGCGTTTCGATCGGCATCTCCATCTCGTGACCACCCTCGTGGATCACGGTCGCCGTCTTGGGGGCGAGGCCCATGAGCTTTTGGATGGCGCCGGACATTCGCTTCTTCGATCGCGACTCTAGGTACCGCCCCAAGAGGATGAGCGTGCTGATGACGGCGCCGGTCTCAAAGTAGACGTGCTCGCTCTGGCTCATTCCCCGGTAGGTGAGGAGCGCGTATGTGCTGTACGCCCAGGCCGCCCCGGCACCCATGGCGATGAGGGTATCCATCGTCGCCGCCCCATGCTTCGCCGCCTTCCAGGTGATCTGGAAGAATTGACGGCCATTCCAAAAAACGACCGGGGTCGCGAGGGCAAAGAGAAGCCAGTTCGCCCACTCCGGCCTCATGGGCCACGCCATGGACAGCGCCACGGCCGGAACGGTGAGGATCACGGCCACGATCAGGTTTAGCCGCTGAGATCGCTGCTGCTCCTCGGACTCCATGGCGAGGTGAGCCGAGTGATCCTCGCCGCCGCCATGGTGGTGGTGTTCCGAATCGTTGGCGTGGAGGGGCTTAGCCGAGTACCCGGCCGCGCTTACCGCCTTCGAGAGCGAGTCGGCGTCGATATCGACGCCGTGGGTTACCGACGCGCGTTCGGTGGCAAAGTTGACGTTCGCCTCCGACACGCCGCGAACCTGGCTCAGCGCATTCTCGACTCGCCTCACGCACGAGGCGCAGGTCATTCCTTCAATCTTTAGCTCGGTTGTTTTCATCGTCGTACCTTCCGTCAAATACGGGGTAGGGTATACGTCAGCGGACTAAGCGTGAGAGGGTGACTTTCAGCTCGTCGAAAAGCTCTTCTTGGCTCATCGACTTAGCCTTGTCGTGCTCGGTCTCACACCCGTGACCGACGATGCAGGATCGGACGTGGCTGGTCGCAATTTCGGCTCCGACATGGTCCAGGGCGGATCGGGCGGCATTGAGCTGAGTGAGGATATCGCAGCAGTATTCTCCCTGCTCGATCATCTTCCTCAGCCCTCTCACCTGCCCTTCCACCCGAGCTAGCCGACGGTCGATCGCTTTGCGTGATTCCGCGTCCATGTCCCACTATACCCCTATGGGTATATCGATTTTCTCGCTACTGGCTCGACTGAGCGTAAACTGACCAATGAGATCAAATGGAAGAGCTTCCCATCGAACCCGTCACCGCGGAAGGGCAGATTCGTATCGAGCCGATTGGAACGGTACGTTCACGGGTCTCAGATCAGCAGACCGGGGGCTTTGAGCTTGTGGAGTCGGTTATCGAATTGCGTGCCGGCTTCGAGTCCTGGCTGGAAGGTCTCGTCGACTATTCGCATTTGATCGTCGTGTACTGGTTGAGCGAGCAAACGAAAGCTTTTTCCCAGACTCGTCCTCAGGGGAACCCGAACGTACCGATGATAGGCATGTTCGCCTGCCGGTGACCGCAACGCCCCAACCCGGTCGGGTTGGCAACGGTCGAAATTCTTTCGGTTCAGGGCACGAAAATCCGCGTTCGAGGACTCGACGCGATCGATGGCTCGCCGGTGATCGATATCAAGCCGTTCACCCCTCCGTACGACGAACCGAAGGGTGAGGTGCGGGTTCCGGCTTGGGTGGAGCGACTCGCCTACTAGAGTTCGAACTCACTTTGCGGTGAGAGCCTTCTCTACTGCTTCTGCCACTTCCTTCATTTTTGGCTCACCGCGCCATTGGGCGACGATCTGACCGTTCCGGTCGATAAGGAATAACGCGGGCACCGTTCTGACCTTATAAGCGGCCCAAGTTGGCTCCTTCAGGTCGTCGACCGCGATCGAATAGCTCACCGGCTTCTTCCTAAGAAAAGCCGGCACTTTCTTGGCGTCCTCATCGATGCTTATTCCGAGAACCACGAGTCCGCGATCCGAGTTCTTTTTATACAATTCATCGAGCGCCGGCATGCTCTTCACGCACGGTTTGCACCATGTCGCCCAGAAGTCTACGAGCATCACTTTTCCCTTGTTTGCTTCAAGGCTCACGGCCCGTCCGGTCATATCCACTGCTTTTAGCGCAGATGCGGGTCTCGGCAAAACCGGAGGCACGAATGCCTCGGGATCCTTCTTGAACTCATCGATCTCCTTAGCGCTGCAGAAGTAGTAGTTGAGGCCCTTGTATCTTGCGCCGGCCGCCGGCTTTTCCTCCTCATGACCGGCGCCGTTCGCTTCGCATACCGCACAAGTCGCCTTCTTTGGCAAATCGGCCTTAGGGATGGCGACCGGCGAATCTTGATGACCGACGAACAAAGCGGCAAGAGTGAGGCTGGTTAGTAACATGGGATTAGTGCTAGAAAGAAAAGCCGATACTAATGCCAACGCGCCGCATTTTGATCAGCATGATGCTCACGTTTGTGCTTGGTAGCTTGTAGGTGAGCAAAAGGTGCGAATTTCGGCCGTCGTTCATTCCCAGCAGATCCCACTGGGAAGCGAGCTGCACGTTGACACCAAATGGGAAAAGGAGTCTTCGCTCCCATTCGGAATAACTGACCCCAACATAAGGGCCTAGTTTGTAGCGTGGTAGTCCCTTGGCAAACGTGACGAAGTAAGCCTGCTTGTGCGGCGGCGAGAAAATCCGGTCGCTCGAGGTGCCTAGCGACACCAACGGTGTCCTCTCGGTCTCGGGCGTGACGATCCAGTTCGCTACGGGGTTGAACTCGTGGACGCCAGGATTCCACTCGACGCCCGCTTGGAACCTCGGTGTTACTCGGTAAAAAAGATTGGCGCGGTACCGCGGCCGATCTGCATTCGTGTCTACGTAGCGAAGCGTTAAGTTCCATTTGCTTGCAATGTCCCCCGAACCGAGGAACTTTCCCTCACCGGGTCACCCAGTTCACGTGGGGACGGCGAGGGGGCGATTCGGCGGAAGCTGACCCGGATCCTTGAGGCCAGGCGGTCGCTCTTGGGCGAGCGCGGTCATCGATAGCGACGCAATCGCAGCCATGGCAATCAACCGGAAATGATTCCAGATCACGCGCTTACTGTCTCCCGAGAGGGTGACGGCACGGCCGAACAACACCCGCGGCCCGCTCCAAAATGCTGTTCGAGGGTATTGATTGCCGAAGAAACCACTTGCACGTACTGCTCTCGTCCACGGCGCTCCGTAACAACGAGACCGGCTTCTCGCAAGACGGCCAAATGCCTTGAGAGACTGCTCGGGGAACAAGGAACGCGGCAACGTACGGTACATGCCGCAATGCTGTTGGGAGCGCCAGCATCGCACTCGCCAGTCAATGCATCGTAGAGACTTGCGCCTCCGCAGCCTCGCACACATTCGAAGACGGCAAACCGAGTGGGATCCGCCAGAGCTTGAAGCATTCGAAGAACGTCGCTCACCCCGCGACTATACTTGCTCCCAGGCGCAACTGTTGTCGCAACGAACAAATTTAGCGAAATTCGGCCGGCCCGCGCGCGTGTCCGACGGGGCAGAACCGTAGTGGATCGGAAACTTCTGCTCCAGCCACCACGGTTCTTAAAGGGCGACCGATTTGTTTACTCGTGGTGTCCGTTCTTCACTAACGTGGCGGTCAGGTTTGTTCCGTCAAGGTCGCCGGCTACTTGCAGCACCGCCCCATTTTCAAGGTTGGCCAGGTTGACTCCATCGAAACGGGTGTGCTCGTTCGTCACCACATGGACGACGTCGCCCGCGTGCATCTCCATCCCTTCCCATCGCTGAATGGTCAGGTCGAACGTACCGGCGTGCGAGTCCAGAACGGAGATAGGCCCGGCGACGCCAAGATGATGGCGATGATCTCCTTCGTGGTGTGAAACGAGATTCACGTGCGAGGCGGTCAACGTATTGTTTGCCGCATTGTAAGTGCCGTGAACCATCACGTCCGAGCCCGCGGCGAGCGCGGCATAAAAGTCGGTTGACGACATGGAGACTCCGTCTTGAAGGAACATCGTACCGGCCGGAGTGAAGACGTGAATCTCCGTCGAAGCGGGATGGAATCCTTCCACGTTTTGGGGCGAAAGGGTAAACGAATCGCCGCCGACGGACAGCACGAGACCGCGCGCGAATACCGGCTCATGATGCTCACTCGAGGCGATCACGATCGCCGTCGCGGTGACGCTGAACGTTCCCTCGGCGAACGTACCTTCGACCATCACCTCGGCGCCGTTCTGCAGCGTCGGGTTGGGAGAACCGTCCTCATTGGAGAAGACCGTATCCGCGGTCGTGGAGACGTGCAGCTTGTCGTGCCCATGAACGAGGTCGAAAGTGAGGGTTGGAGCCGTACCGGCAAGGCTTGCCACCGAACCGCGGAAATGCTGGCGGACATGGGTGCCTTCGCCTAGCTTCGACTCATCGCCCCCTTTAGCGGAAGCAACAACCTGGCCACCGACGATTCTCCAGTTCGAGAGGTCGAAATCGGCGATGACTCCCTTTCGGCCTTCGCCTCGGGTCGAAACCGTGAAGACTTTGACGCCTCCGGAACTGCCGGCAAAAACGTAACTCGTACCCGTCGACGAACCGGTCGGCACGAGAGTTACGTTCTGATCGAGGGTGATTCGAATGGCGCGATCACGTTCGGCCGGCACATTGGCAATCCCCAGCAGAGCGAACTGCTGCTTGATCGTGCCGGCGAGGGTGACCAGATCGATGGTCTGCCCGGTCGCGTCTTGGTAGACGGTTACAGGGCCGTTCTTACCGATCAAATCAACCTGTTTGACTGTAATCCAAGCATGCGAATAGTCGCCGGGGGCATCGGTGATGTAGACCGGAACGTTGTCGGTTCCCACTGGCCCGCCGCTGGAAGAAGAGCTTCCTCCACACCCGAAGGCGAATACCAGGCAGCACATCAGAAAGAAAAAGTGGCGAAACGTTTTCATGGCCTTATCACCATCTTGCTCCGATCGATTCAAAAGCGCAAGCACGCCCTTAAGGCCTCTCTTCTCCCGGATCGGACTCAGTTCGACTGCTTTCGCGTCCGCGAAAAGTCTTGTCGAGCCAGCGGACGAAGTCGTCCACGTAGGTGTGCATGATCGGAATGTCGAAGAGGCTGAGTATCGTGCCCACGAGCAGCCCGCCCACGACGGCGACCGCCAGCGGCTGATAGGCGTCGAGACCGGTCTTAGGCGCGATGGCTACGGGCAGCATAACGATCATCGTGATGCCGGAGGTCATCAGGATCGGACGCAGCCTATCCGGGCACGCCCGCAAAATCGCCTCGTCGCGGGGGACGCCTTGCTCGCGGTACTTCATGATCAGGTCGACCATGAGGACCGCGGTCGTGATGTCCATTCCGGTGAGCACGATGATTCCGAGTACGGAAACGGTCGAGAAGGCGGCGTGAGCGAGCCACAGCGCGGTGAAGACGCCGGCAAGCTCGAGAGGAAGCGAGGCGATCATCTGCAGAGGCTGTAGGAATCCCCGGAACTGCACTACGAGGACGAGATACATGAGGGCCAGCGAAAGGCCGAGGCTCTGAACCAATCGGCGCATGCTGTCCATCATTTGGGTCATATCGCCCCGTACCTCCACCCCGTAGCCGGGTGGAAAATTGACCGCATCTACGCCAAGCTTCGGATTCCCGCCGTAGGCGTTGCTCACGAGGTCCATGACCGTATCCATGGATGGCGGGTGCCCGATTCGGTAATAGCCGTTGACTCCCACCACTCGCCGCAGACCGTCGTGCTCGATAGCGGTCGGCGCCGCCGTGCGAACGATCGACGCCACCGAATGAAGTGGTATTTGGCGTCCATCGGGAGTCGAGAGATAGAGACCCGCCAAGTCGGCTGCAGTCTTCCGGTCGGCTTCGTCGTACCGCACGAGAATCGTGTTCTGGCGCTGGTTAGGCAGACGGTAAAACTCGTTGGTTAAGCCTCCGTGCAAGGCGTAATAAGCTTGCTCGGCGATGCTCGCCGGGGAAAGGCCGACCTCAGCCGCCCGCTGAAGGTCAACCTGGACTCGGTACTCGGGTTGGCCGATCGTCCAAGTCTGGGCCGGTTGGTACATCTCGCCCTTCATTCGATCCGCCACGTGGAGAACCTCGTGGCCGAGACGGTCGAGTACCGAAAGCTCGGGGCCGTGGATGTTAATTTGGATCGGGGCTTGCGCCGCCGCCATGACGTCGGAGCCCATCTCCTTGATCTGCAACCGGCGAATGCCGGGAATAGTCGCCATCGCCTCGCGATGAATTGCATCCATCACTTGCCAGATCGTGCGTCCACGTTCATCCTTGTCGCCAAAGGTGAGCATCATCGACGCTCCGTTCACCTGCGGCATCTGGTAGCCGGTGAACGAAGGATTCCAACTCTCGAACATGGATTCGGCGCCGAGTTCGATGCTAGCCTTTTGAAGTTCCGGGTGCTTCAGCATGATCGCCTCCAGCCGCTTCACCGCCGCTTGGGTTCCCTCGAAGGAAGTCCCGGGTTGCATCTCCAAAAATCCGTTCGCCTGACCGGTGTCCGCCAGCGGCATCATCTCGCTGCCGATGAAGTAATAGAAGGTGAAGCCAATCGCGAGGGTCGCGAGCACCCTGGTGAGGTTGGCAAACCGATGCTTCAGCGACCATTTGATCGCGCGGGCATACCCTTTCTCCAAGCGATCCAAGCCGCGCTGGACCGGGTCGAGGAGGAGGTAGAGGAGCGCTAAACCGGGGCGCCGGCGGTCAGAGTCCCTCGCCGACTCCGGTCGCAAGAGGTTCGCGCAAAGCAAGGCCGTCAGCGTGAACGACACGAGCATGGAGGCGATGAGACCGAAGATGAGGGGCCACACAAGCTCGACGAACATGAGCCCCACGAGCCCGCCCGAGAAGAGGAGCGGTACGAGGGCGAGGACGATCATCACCGTCGAGGCGATCACCGCCAACCGGACCTCGGCGATGCCGTCAATGGTCGCTTGCTTAGGGGTTTTGCCCAGACGCAGGTGACGCTCGACGGCGTGGATGTCGATGATGCTGTCATCGACCAAACGTCCGATCGAGAGCAGCAGGCCAATAAGGGTGCCGCTGTTGAACGTCATCCCAAACGGCATCATCATCAGGATCGCCAGGGCGAGCGACGTCGGGAGCGTCACGAGGGCGATAACGGTCCCCCGCCACTCCCCAAGAAAGAGGAGAAGCGCGAGGGCGGTTAGGCCGATCGCGATGGCCAGCTCGTGCCAAACATTGTCGAAGAGGATGCCGACGAAGTGGGCGTTGTCGTACGCGACCTCGAAGTGGAGTCCGGGATTCTCCTGCTCCAGGCGCCGCACGACCGCCATCACCTCCGGCACGACTTGCGCCGAGCTTGCTCCCGGATTCTGGACGACCGACACCTCGACCGAGGGCGACACCAAGCCCGACTTTCCCGGCTCGTGACTGAGGTAGTCGTAGCCGCTCCGCCGCTCCCAATACCCGTCGACGACGCGGGCGACGTCTCGGACGTAAACGACCTTCTGCGGGACCGCCGCGGGGGTCGGCGGCGCTACGGCCGGGGGTGGAGAGGCTCCTCCCATGCCGCCCATACCGGCCGGAGAACTTCCTGCAGGATTTGGCAACGAGGCTCCGCCCTTAGTGGCGACCGGATACTCGAGAACATCGCGAGCGGATCGCGCGCGGGTATCGACGCGGACAATTCCTTCTCCCGATCCGTTCGTTAGCGTTCCCGCGGAGGCGCTCTGGTTGGCTCGGTCGATGGCGTTTCGCACGTCGAGGACGGAGATGCCGTATCCGGACAGCTTGGCACGGTCGACGAGCACCTGGAGCTGGCGACGGAAACCGCCGAACGGCACGACCGAATAGACGTCGCGCACTCCTTTCAGCCGCCTCACGACCTCGTTATCCGCGAATTCCCGCACCCGCGCTGGGTCCCACCCTTTGGCTGCATCGCCCCGAAGGGAAAGGGAAAGAATGGGCAGATTAAGGGGGTCGATGGGGATTACGAACGACGGTTTGAGGTTCGCGCCCGTCGACGGAAGCTGCGCCTGAACCACGTTCATCAGGGCCTGGACGTCCGTCAGAGCCCGTTGCATGTTCGTCCCGTATGGGAACTCCAAGGTAACGATGGAGAAACCGTCCTGTGAGTTTGAACGGATGTAGCGCAGCCCCTTGACGTTTACCAGCCCTTCCTCGATCGGCTTCGAGATCTGGAGCTCCATCTCCTGCGAAGAGAGCCCAGGCATCATCGTAACGACGCCGATCATGGGACTCTCGACATACGGAGCAAACCGGCGCGGAATCATGCTCGTCACCGCCAGCCAGGCGGCGAGAACCACCGCCACAAAGAATGCGATCACCGCGTACGGATGCTCGATGGACCACCGGTGAATAAGGTGCAGTGGATTTTCGCGGGGAGCGGAGGGGCCGCTCACTGAACGATCACCTTCCCCTTGAGCATGTTCATCCCACAGGCGTAGTTCAATTCCCCTTTTGCCGTGGCCGGAAGATCGATAGTAACCGGCACGTTTAGAGGCAGATCTCGAGTAATTCCGAGCGAGGGAAACACCACTTGCTTCGCGCACGTGTTGTCCGTCTTTCGCACGAACGTGACCCGGTGAGGCGTGGGGCCGGTGAGGGTCAGACTGGCCGGATCGAAGCCGCTCTCCGTGATCGAAATTTCGAGAGTCTTCGTGGCAACGTCCGGGCCACCCATGCCGGATGCGGTAACCGTCTGGCCACTCGACAACCCGGCGGCTCCCTCCACGACCACCTTGTCCGCGACCGCGAGGCCCGACCGGATCGCCGTCTGACCCGCTTGCTCTTCGCCGACGACGACGCTCCTTCGTTCGACCGTGTAGGTTCCCGCTTGACCAGCTACCGGGCGGGCGAGCCACACATAGGTATCCGTTCGAGATGCCTGAATGGCCCCGCCCGGGGACGGGCCCGCTTGGATCGCCGCTGTTGGAACGGTGATCTGTGACCCCGGGAGACCCACCGGGATCTCCATATTCACGAACTGTCCCGGAAGGAACGAGCGATCGCGATTGGGCAATAGCGCCTCCACGATTCCGGTACGGGATACCGGATCGACCGCAGGCGAAATCGATGTCACACGCGTGGCAAGTGGACGTTCGCTCCCACCGCGATGCCGAATTGCCACGAGGCTCCCGATCCTCACTCTCGTCAGGTCCGCCTCGGGAACGTTCGCTTGGACACGGACCGGGCTGATCTGGGCGACGCGTAGAATCGCCTGTCCGGGCGTCACCAGCGTGCCCGGACTGATCAAGCGCTGAGTTACGACTCCGTCGATCGCCGCCCGAATCTCCGCATAACCCGCTTGCGCCGTAACCCCCTGAAGCCCGGCCCGGGCTTGGCGGACTCCCGCCGCGGCCTGACCGATCTTCTTGTGCGCGGACGCCGCTTCGGCCTTCGCCGTCTGCACGTGCGCGTGGTGCGCCATGAGCGCGGATTTCGCCTGGTCGACCTTTCGACTCGCCGCTTCGATGCCGGCCTCCGACTTCCTAAGTTCCGCCTCCGCCGCACGGACTTTGGCTTCGGCGCTACGAACTCCCTCGGTAGCTTGGCGCAAAGCCGCGTCGCTCTTTGAGGCTTCGGCCCGCTCCTTGTCGTACTCGTCGCGCGAAACGGCGCCTGCCGCGAAGAGCTTCGACTCTCGATCGAGCTCCTGGGACCAGTAACGTCGATCCGCTTGGGCCGAAGATTGGCGCGCCTGCGCATCCGCCACATCGGCGCGCGCCGCCGTCAAGTTCGCGGCAGCGGCATCCCTTTCCTGCCGGGTGGCCGCCAAGTTCGCCCGCGTCTCCTCGACCGCGCCTTGGAATTGCCCGAGCTCCGACTCGGCCTGGTGGATCATCGCCTGCGCCTGCCGGTAGTCCGCCTCCGCGACGCCGACCCCCTCGCGGGCGCTCTCGACCATCGCGCTTTGCTGGGCGACCTGCGGCGCAAGCTGCGACGTGTCGAGGCGAGCGATGACTTCGCCCCTGTGCACGGCCGTTCCGGCGTAGGCGGGCATCCAGACGATGACCCCGCTGGTTCGGGCATTTACATCCTGTTCCTCCATTCCGACGGCTTGTCCCGAGTATTTCACGGTAGCCGAAAACGGCCGAAGCTCCGCGGTGGCGAGCGTAACCGGCGTTACCCCTTCCGGAGGGGGCATGTCCATGCTCATGGTTTGCGCCTCGATCGGGGTCATCGATCCGCTCCGTCGGAGGTGGTTCACGGCGTACAAGGCTCCGTAAAGCACGAGCCCAAGCACTACCAGGGCCGCGACAACCTGTCGGGTGGCCAAGCCTTTGAGCTCAACCCGTTGTCCCGTCTGCCGCATACGAAGGACGACGAACAATACGAGCGCGAGTCCGACGGCCCATGGCCAAAGAGTGAAAACGGAACGGCCCCCATCGGCGGCAGTCGCGGTCGACTTCCCTGTTTCCATCGGAATGACGGCGGTGCCGCTGCCGAGGGGTCCCGTTACGGCGATTCGGGCTTCATACCCGCCTGCCATTGAGAACGACTGGGTTATGCGGTAGTGCCCCGGTGTACCGGAAGGAGCGGCGACTTGCTCTCGTTCTCCCATCGCCATGTTCGGCATTTGCGCAATGGCCCGAATTTGGGCTCCCTCGACCGGCTTGCCGGAGGCATCCGTGACGAACATGTCCAAGGTCGCCTTGCCGACCGGCAAAACATTCGGATCCGTCGTGATCTCCACCGTGTAGGGCCCCGCCCGCCCGGTCAGCGAAAGAGCCATCGCCGGCAGGAGAAATACGAATACCAAGAACACCCACCGCACGGTCGTCACTTGACTTCCTCCACGAGTGGCAGGCCAGCCGCGCGAAGCAGGCGGACGTAAGCGATTTGACGTTCGTAGAGCGCCTGGGCAAGGTCTCGCCGGGCCTGCGTCAGTGCCTGCATCGCGTCCAAAGGCTCGACGAGAATCGCTTTTCCGTTCGCGTAGCGAAGAGCCGCCACCTCGTAAGCAGAGGTGGCCGCTACCACCGATGACTTTGCCGAAGCGACGTTAGCGTTCGCAGTGTCGAAATCGATGTACGACTCCCGTACCTCGCGTTGCACCGTGAGCTCGATCTGGCGAACATTAGCTCTCTCGCGCTCCCTTATCGACCGAGCCCGGGAGACATCGGCCCGGCGCTGGCCGCCGTCGAACAGCGGGATGCTGATGGTCAGACCAATGCTGGCGCCCCGGCTCCCCGCCTGATTGGCCGCGTCGGCCATTGCGATTCCGTACACCTGCGGTTTTTGAGACCCCTCCAACGCCCTTACGTCCGCCTCGGATGCGCGCAGCCTGGCTCTTGCGGCCAAGATCGACCCGCGCCCAGAGAGCGCTTTGGTTAGGTAGCCGGCGAGTTCTCCACGACTTATCTCCCGGTCAAGCGGATCCGTAAGAGCGACGGCGGTATCCAGATCAATCCCCATCGCCTCTTTCAGCATGAGCAGCGACTTCTTCCGCTCGCCAAGGGCGGCGGTAAGCGCACGTTGACTTTGCGCGAGCTCCGATTCCGATCTCTGCACCGAAGCCTCGATACCTTTGCCTGCTTCGAACTGAGCGCGGGTGGTGCGGACCAGCTCGGAACCCGCTTCGACGCGAGCCTGGGCGGCGGAAGCCGTTTCCGCAGCCAAAAGCGCTCTCAAGTAGGCATCTACCGCTTTCAGAGATGCTTCGGCCTGAGTCTCCCGCAGGTCGTATTGGGCCGCGGCGGCGATTTCTTGAACCGATCCGACCTGGGCGTTGAGCAATCCACCCGTGAGTAACGGGATCATCAGCATGACGTTGGCGTCCAATAACCCTCCCGAGGGCGCCAGCAAAGCATAGGCCGGGTCGACTCGCGGCGCTGAGGGATAGATGGCCCCGTAACTTCCCGCCGTGGCGAAGCCGTTTAGGGACGCGCTTGGCCGAAGTCGGGATTTTGCCGAACGAATCGCCTCCCGTGCCGCCTCCAGATCCGCCTGAGCGCCCACAACGGCCGGGTTATTCTTCGCCGCCGCTTCTACGGCCTGCGCCATAGACAAGGGATGGCCAGATTCCGAACGGGTCTGGGCTTGAGCAAAGGAAATGAGAGTGCCGAAAAGGGCCCAAGCCAGCGGCGTTGCCCATCTCGAATGTACGGTTGTGGTGGAAATAGCGGACCTCGCGAGTCATCGGAACGTGGGCTCCGCCGCAACGCGGCCGGAGCCTCCGAGGAGACTCAGCGAGTGGGGGGCGCCCGCCCGGAATGATCCGCCTGAGCGATCCGAGACGGAGGACCCGAATCGGTACCGACGATGCCGGGCTCGTAGGCGGTCGCCGGAACTTCTTCAAGTGCCGGATGGGGGGCCAGCGCGAGCACGAGGACGCAAGCGACCAGGGGAATCGGATGTGAGGTGGCGGCGGTTGGCGCAAAGGTGGCGCTCACCCGCGTCTCGCATCTGCACCCCGACGGAACAAGGGAGACCGTTGGTCGACTTGCGGCCTTGCGACAGCAGGAAGGTTTGGCAACCGGAAGTCGCGCGCCCATCGCGCCATGCGCGCAGCAAGGCATCCCGCAAGTGGCGATCGGCACCGGCGCGCGATTCGGCATGACGCACACCGCCTGCTTGGCTCCGACCGGCATTGAAGCCAAAATCAGAATCAACAAGCTGAGGAGCCTGAGCGCCAATGCGTTGTAGTTGCGCACCACCGTTAGTATCTCAGGAAACGTCGAGAAAAGGCTCGGTGTTCCGGCGGCGCGGGATTCGTGAAGGTAGCTGGGCCGCATGCACGGGCGGGCCCCTTTACAAAACCAGCTTGTGGGCCGAGTTCGGTCAAGGTCTTGCATCGCTGTCCCGCCGGTGGATCCGGTACATGCCCCATCCGTGAAGAAGAATCCCGATGACCATAACGACGATGGAATACACGCCTATCGAATCTTTAAGTAAGAATCCCAAGCCGAAACCGATGAACCCAGCGCCGAAAACGGCTGCCTGGTATTCCAATGTGCTTGCCGTCGTTAGCTTCGCCATTTCGTTTATTGAATCAGTCGAAGGAGCGCAATGACGAGGAGGCCGCCGAGCACAATCCAACAAAGCCAGTACATCGCTTGTTTGTAAATTTCCATGAGCGGCTAGGCGTGGATGAACCGCCGCTCGGATGTCCGAAGCATAACGGCATTGACGGCGACAAAGATCGAGGAAAGTGACATCAAGAGCGCGGATACCTCCGGCCGAAGCGACCAGCCTAGGTTCGAGTAGAAGACTCCCGCCGCGATGGGGATGGCGGCGAGGTTGTAGACGCTGGCCCAGGCCAGGTTCTGCTTCATTTTTCGCACCGTCGCCTTGCTGAGGATGATGGCGTTGACGGCATCTAACGGGTCCGATTTCATGAGGACGATGTCGGCGGCCTGGATTGCCACGTCCGTTCCAGCTCCGATCGCGACGCCGATGTTGGCCTGAGCAAGAGCCGGCGCGTCGTTGATGCCGTCGCCTACCATGGCCACGAACCGTCCTTCACCTTGAAGCTCCTTCACCTTGGCGGCTTTCTCTTCGGGTCGCACAGCGGCGAAGTAACGTGTTATGCCGACCTGCTCGGAGACCGCCTTGGCCGTCGACTCGTTGTCACCGGTCATCAGCACTACCTCGACGCCGCGCGACCGCATTTCTTCCACGAACCGCTTCGAGGTGGCTTTCACGGGATCGGCCGCGGCGACGACCCCAAGAACCCGGTTACCGACCGCGACGAAGATTGTCGTACGTGCCTTGCCCGCAAGCTGCGCTTCGAGTGGCTCAAGGGCCGAAATGTCCAGGCCGGCTTCGGCTAGAAGAGCCTTCTTACCCACCAGCGCCGTCTCGCCGTTGACCTGCCCACGAAGCCCCGCTCCCGCGACGTTTTCGAATGACACTGCCTCTGGAATCGTCCCACGAGTTTTCGCCTCCTCCAGGATGGCGATCGCGAGCGGGTGGCTCGATGCCCGCTCGAGGGCGGCGGCCACCAAGACCAACTCATTCGCATCCACGCCGGCCAGCGGCAAGATCTCGGTAACCCTTGGCTTGCCCTCGGTGAGCGTCCCCGTCTTATCGACGGCCACTACGTCGACCTGCGCAGTCTGCTCCAAGGGCACCGCATCTTTGATCAGAACGTTGTGCTTCGCCCCCAGGCCGATACCAACCGAAACAGCGGTTGGAGTTGCGAGGCCCAGCGCATCCGGGCATGCGATGACGACTGCAGAGATGGCAAACGTAAGAGCGGTGATGAAACCGGCGCCTGATCCGTAGCGCCAAGCGAGAAACGTGATCACCCCAGAGCCCACGGCGAGGACGACCAAATACCCTGCGGCCCGGTCGGCAAGTCGCTGCCCCGGCGCCTTCGATTCTTGAGCCGCTTGAACGAGCTTCGTGATCTGAGCCAGAACCGTATCGCCACCGACTTTAGTGGCGCGGTAGGTCAAGCTTCCAGAGGTATTCACCGAGCCTCCCACGAGCAAGTCTCCAATGGACTTCTCGACGGGGATGCTCTCCCCTGTCACGAGCGACTCGTCCACGGAAGACTTCCCGCTGACGACTTCGCCGTCGACCGGCACCTTTTGCCCTGGCTTCACTCGCAGCACATCGCCGACCTGGACCGAACTGGTCGGGACCTCATGCTCAGTGTCACCGCGCACCACCAGCGCCATCGGTGGGACTAGGTCGAAGAGGGCGCGAAGGGCGTCGGACGTTCCCCGGCGAGACTTCATCTCCATCCAGTGCCCGAAGAGCACGAAAGTGACCAGCATCGCCGCCGCTTCAAAGTACACCTCAGAGCCTGGGATGAGGACGAGATATAAACTCGCGAGATAGGATGCGAGAACTCCGGTGGCGATCAACACCGACATGTCGAGCTTTCGCTCTCGAATGGCTTCATAAGCTCCCGCGATGAAGATCCAGCCCGAGTAAAACACTACCGGCGTGGCGAGGACCAGCATCACGATGTGTCGTAAGTGCCCTTCCATGGGCAGCCACATCGGTAGACCCGGCACGTGGCCCGAGATGATCAGAAGCGGAATGGAAAGAACGAGCGCCACCAAGAACCGGCGGCGCATATCGACTTCCATCATCTTCGCGGCGGCGGTATCCGAAACGGCCCCGTGGTGATGCCCGTGTGCGTGCACCATCCCCACGTGCTCGTGAGTCTCGGACCTGCTGCCCTGAGATGACGTCGACCTCATGTTGCACACAGGAAAAGATCGTCACGTACCGACACCCGAAACCGGCGTATCCGAAGGATCCAAAGCAGTACACCGTTATCCGAACAGAAACTACGGTGATGCGCTGCAAGAATGAGGCAGAGCCCCCTAAGTAGTCCACGATCAAGAAGGCCGAGGCGCCCGAGGCCCCGGCCTTCTATTAGCAAGTAACGCCACTACTTTGCCAGTGTGGACCTCCGGTACCCCAGGCGATGTACGCCACCGTAACCGCGAGATCTACGTTTCCGAAGGCCATCGGTCTTATCCTCTGAACGGGGTCGGCTTACATGCCTCCCATCCCCGGCATGGAGTGCTCGCCGGACATTTCGTGCTTCATGCGGCTCGGACGGACGCGAAGGAAGACGCCCAGCGTCACCGGGTTCTTGCCGTAGAAGGGCTCCAGGCTAGACGGGAACGAGTAGAGGCCCGCATACGCGCCGATGCCGATGTCGAACCCGTTCCGCGACGCCACGTTGTGCACTCCGCCGAAGATGAGCTTATTGATGTTGTAGCTGCCGGGTGGCACACCGACCAGCTCGTCTTTGTCGACGTTCTCGTAACGGGCGAAGATCGACGTGGGACCGTGGAAAAGGGTTGCCTCGAGCAAGTAGGCGTTCGAGTCCTGTCCTGCCTTGATATTTCGTCCGAACGCTCCCGTGACGGACAGGTTGTCGCCGTTGGCCAGGGGGCGGCTGTATATTCCCGCAAAGGTGATGCGGTGTTGATCGACACCCGGCTCCTTGCTCTCCGGCGAGTTGAGATATCCGTACGCCGCGTTGAACGACAGATCCCGGCTCGGATTATAGGTGATCCGCGCGGAGGCGGAATTCAGGCTGATCGGGTCGGGCGAGTATCGGTTCTCGTCCGGCTCGTGGCCATTGAAGGCGCTCGCTTCGAGTTGCCATTTGTCCGTATTAACGCCCGCCGTCACGACACCCCAAGAGATATGGGTGGCGTCGAACCAGTGGTGCGTAATCGGGGCTTCCGGATTCTCCATCCCGCTCGGGCGGTGAAGATACATCGGTCCGCCGAAGGCCGGTTCGCCCACCGGCCCACCGTACACAAACCACCGCATGCCGCTCTTAACCGGATGACTGTAGGAGACGGTGAGCTCGGAAATCAGGTCATGCGGATGTTGCCGGTCGACCAAGGGCTGGCCGTGGGCGGTCTCGCCGGTCTGGAAGAGGTTCGGATATCCCCGTTGACCATTAATAATCGGGTCGGCGGAGACCATGAGGTTCAAGCCGAGCGTCCCGCCGCCGGTCTCCCGACGCGCCATGAGCATCGGCATCGAATTCGAGAAGAATTGACTGTCGCCCCGCTTTCCTCCCGCGTCGGTGTAGTTCAGGGTGGCCAGTCCCATTAGCGAGAGGTCGTATCGCCCCTGCTTGTTGAGCGGCTTCATGAACATCGGCGAGCTCTCGGGAAGCCAGCTCGTTCCGGAACCCTCGCGAGACATCGACCACGGGCCGAGCTTGCCCATCATGCCGCCCATTTCGTCGCCGTGCTCCATCCCCGCCATGTGCTGGTGGTCCATCTCCTTGCCTTCGCGCTGCGACCATTCGGCAAGGGTAAGCGGTTTGGCCTCTTTGTACTGCGGATTCTCCGCGACGTAGCGTCGGAACCCTTCTTCCGAGACGAAGGCGCGTGACCACCGGCTGCAAAACGCGTGGTCGCCCTCGACCTCGAGAAAGACGAGGCCGGGCAGGTTGCTTGTCCAATTCCCTTTGTCGTCGGACGTGAGCACTAAAGACTGTTTTGGATCATCCGTCGGCGCGCGAACCTCGGCTTTACCCGGGTACTGCGCCGATAAGTCGCGGGCGCACAGCATGCACCTCACGGGGTACGTCTTAGCGCCGATTTTCACCGTGACAAGCCGAGAGCCGGTCGCCTCGACCGGTATCGGAATGCCGCAGTGCGCGCAGTTCGGCATCTTCTGAGCCGACGCAACGGCCGCGGCGAGCAAAGCCGCGGCCACTCCTATCCCCTTGATTGTTCTCATTAGTTTTTCAGCGCCGCCGCTACCATTTCGGTCAGGGACATAGACTTCGATTTCTCCGCTCCGTTCCCCTTCACGTACTTATCGAATCCTTCTTTGGCGTGGAAGGCGCGGGAGAGCTTTGCGCACTTATCGTGGCTGTCGAAGTCGTTCAGGAACACTACTCCGCTCTCAGGGACCAGCTTCCCTTCGCTCTCCTTGACCGCGGCCCACTTGCCCGCCGTCCGCGTTAGCAGCACCGGCTTCCCCTTAGTCTCCGATGGGGCGTAGACGACGAGGTCGCCGTCGTATTTCTTGGAGTCGGCGATGGCGCAATAGACGCAGCGGTACTCGATCTTCTTTCTTCCGAATCGTAGAACGACCTCGTTGTCCTGGGTCTTCGTCCCTTGCACCACCTTCATCCCGCAAAGCGGGCATGGGACCTCGTGTACACGAACCATATTCGCCGGCACGATGGCGGCTCCGGTCATGACGAAGAGTCCAATGGCGAGAATCCTAATTGTTTTATTCATTTTGTAACTCCAAGTTTGCTGGGGATCCTCACCGGGTTCCCCGCTTCTTCTTTGCCGCGCAGCTTCCACAGCCGCAGTCAGGCTTGCCACCGCCGATTCCCAGCCCCAGGCTGCGCAACATGTGTCTTCCGATGAAGAAGATGCAGAGCGCCAGGACCGTACCGACGATGACGATTTCCATCACTTGACCTCGAACACGAACGGTAGGGTGACGACCTTGCCGTGGCGCTGGAACTGGGCCCAGGCTTTGTAGATTCCCGGCTTCGGAAATCGGGCGGTGAACCGGACTTCGCCTTGGCGAATGAGCTTAGCGGCCGCCGCGTCCTCGGCCGGGTGACTGTGGACGAACGCTTGTCCGTCTTGATGGATGATCATGAGGTGGCCGTGGGCGCCGAGGTACGGTTCCAGATCGTTCACCGGCTGTCCGGTCGCCTCATCGCGGAGATGGAAGCTGACGACTGTGGTCTTGCCGATCGGGATCGGCGTCTCGGTCGGCTGGAACTCGGCGACGATCCCGTCGACGGCGACCTTTCCTGTCGTGGGGGCCAATTTCTTGCTCCAGTTCCCGCCCGGCCCGGCGACGTGGACGGAGGTAGAGATCACCTGCGACCCCTTATCTTTGGGGGCGACGTCGGCAAAGACCAGGTAATCGCCTCCCGCAGGAAAAGTCTGGGGCAACCGGAATGAGCCGTCGGCCTGCTGCTCCGGATGCTCGTGGGCGAACCAACCCAGGTCTTTGCTGACTACGATCAGGTGGATCAGCTTCGTATGCGCCACGTCGAAATCGCGGACGATTTGGTCCGTCTTCGTGTCTTTGATTTCTAGATGGAGGTCGATCGGCTGACCGGCGCGCGCGTCCTTCGGAAAGTCAAGCATCTCGACCGAATACGGCTTCGGCTTGGCGATGCTTCGTCGAGCTTCCGCGTCGTTCACATTAACGCTGAAGGAGGTCCGAAGCGGCTTCTCACCGGGCGGGGTGAGCAAGAGACCGACCTGGAAAGTTCCCCCGTGGGGGAAGAAGAGCTCTACGCCGTAGTCTCCGGGAACGCCCTCGCTGTGGATTTTTGGCCGAACCACCGGCATCCCGGGCATGCTTGGCATCGTCACCGTCGCTCTCGGTTGAGCGTTCGGAACTCCCCGCTTTCCTTCGATTGGATCGCTGTGGGTCGTGTCGGAAAGCCGAAACTCAACGTCGACCTGCTCGCCGGCGAAGAGCCCCTCTTCCGGCACGCGAAGCTCGACGAGATACTTTCCGACTTGCGCCTTGGTGGCCGGCTTCGCCGGCTTGGCCGGGCGGCAAGCAGAGGCGGCGACCCCACACTTGCACACGGCGCATTTCTTGGCCAAGTCCGATTTGGACTTCACGACGATCTTACGATCGCAGTGAACGCAAAGAAACGACGACGTTTGGGCGCGAGCGCCGGCTACGGCGAGTACGAGCGCGAAGCTCGATAAAAACGGTTTGAACAATTAAATACTCCGGTTGCGGTAAGTCGTGCGTAGACGAAGGCGGAGCGATGAGCTCCGCGGGGTTACACACGGGCAACGGGAGGTGCGCGGCCGAGATCCAACGAGAACTCGGACGAAACGGGCGGACCGGAGTCGATCCCAAAGATGCCGGGTTCGGCGAAGCTTTCCTTCACCGCGAGAATAAATCGCGATCTGGCCGGCGTTGCGACAGGCAAGTGCTCAAGGGCGACGGCCTCAACGGAAGCTCGGGCGCTGGGCGTGGAAGTCAGCTCACACTGGCAGGAGTCGACCCGGCTCGACATCGCATTGTGATGCGCCGCGGGTTTGGTCGACTTGCAGCAAGCGCCTTTGGCCTTCGCTTGCGGCTCGCAGCAGGCCATTTTGCAACTTGCCTTCGGCTTTGCAACCGGTGCCGGCATGGCACAAGCCATCGTCCCGCTCGCTCGTATCGGCAAAGCGGCCAACACTAAGGCGAGCGAGCAGATAAACCTGACTATCAGAGCCGTCTTCCCTCGCACCACGATCAGTATTGCTTATAACGAACTTGAGCTCTGGGACGTTCCATCCATCCCGTCCTGTAGGTGGAAGGCCGCAGGCATCGGCGAGGGCGCCGACGCTACGATCGCGTTCCGCCCTGGAAAGGGTATTCCTTGGGAGTGAGCAATACTCGCGCGTTTCTGTTTCTGGTTGCGGGGTTGGCGGCGGTCGCGGCTGGGCAGGCTCCTCAGAGTGAAAAGCCGGCTCCTTTCGAAAACGAGATCGCGAAGTTTGAGGTCGACGATCTGAAGAACCCGCCGATGAAAGGCGGGATCGTCTTCGTCGGGAGCTCGAGTATTCGTAAGTGGACCTCCTTGCAGAAGGACTTTCCGGATTGGAACGTGATCAACCGAGGCTTCGGCGGCTCCGCGATCAGCGATTCGGTTCGGTATGCCCATCGGATCGTCACGCCTTACGAACCTCGTATGATCGTGTTCTTTGCCGGCACCAACGACCTCGCGTCGGGCAAATCTCCCGAGACGGTCTTCGCCGACTACAAAGCGTTCGTTGCCACCATCCGCACGAAGCTACCGCGTACGCCGATCGCGTACATCTCCATCTCGCCCGCCCCATCCAGGTGGGGAAATGTCGAGAATGTGAAGAAGACGAACCGGCTGATTCAAGAATTTTCGACGAAAAAGCGACATCTGATCTTCATCGACATTTTTCCTCTCATGCTGGACAGCCAAGGCCAGCCTCGACCCGAACTCTTTGTTGAGGATCGACTGCATATGAATCCCGATGGTTATGCCATTTGGACGAAGGCGGTTACTCCAGTTATCGCGTCTACTCTCAAAGAACGGAATTGACCCTCGACGAACTCCGAGGCGATCAGGTGGAAGTAACAACCCGAAGAAACGCCTCCACTACCTCGGGATCGAAGTGGGTGCCGGAGTTCTGGCGGATGTGCTCGACCACTTGGTCTCTTGGCCATGCCTTTCGATAGGGCCGATCGGAGGAGAGAGCATCCCAGACGTCGGCAACCGCGAAGATTCGAGCCGCCAAGGGAATCTGAAGACCCTTGAGGCGGCGAGGGTAGCCGGTTCCATCCCACCGTTCGTGATGGCAATACGGAATGTCCAGAGCCGCTTTCAAATAGGAGATCGGCGCCAGTAGCTCTAGGGCGTAGTCCGCGTGCATTCGCATCAATCGGCCTTCCTCCTCGTCCAGAGGTCCGGGCTTGAGGAGGATCTTGTCAGGCACTCCCACCTTTCCGATGTCGTGAAGCAACGCTCCTCGGCGGATATGCTGCAAGTCTTCGGAGGGGAGCCTGAGCTCGCGGGCAACTCGCATCGTTAGGTCGGTCACCCGGCGACTATGTCCTTCCGTTTCCTTATCCCTCAAGTCTAAAGCGCGCGACCATCCTTCCAACGTTTCGTCATAGGCGGTGGCAAGGTCGTTTCTCGACCGCTGAAGATCTTCGAAAAGCATCGCATTGTCGATGGCGATGGCGGTTTGAGCCGCCACCGCGTCGATGAAACTGGTGAGAACCTGGTCCCTACCCTCGGGAGCTCGATGGGCGAGAGTCAGAACCCCCTTGACGACTCCCTTCGAAAGTAGGGGCTGGGCCTGAATCGTTATTCCATCGAAACCGCTCCCGTCGACTTGCTGTATGGGACCGCGAGCGGACACCGCTCTTTCGGAGATGGCCAATATTTGCCCATCTACCTGGGACCAATCGCCGCACGCAAATCTCAATTCCCGTAGATGCGAGTCGTATAGGAAGATGCAAGCCGCATGGACCCACTCCACCGCCCTGACTTCATTAACGACAACCTGGAGGGTCAAATTGAGGTCAACGGCACCCGATATGGCCACGTCGATTCGTCGCAAGGCGGTTAGTTGAACCAAACGCAAGTTCAACTGCCTCTCCATCTCCTTTCGGGACCGAATATCTCTGGCGATGATTGCGATGTTCGTGACGACCCCTTCGCGATTCAGCATAGAAAAGCACGAGCACTCGCATGGAATCGCCTGGCCGCTGAGCCTGCCCACAAACCGGAGTTCCCCTTTCCATTCACCGCTCTCATAGATCGCCGGCAGAACTTCTTGCTGAACTCGAGAGACGTCCTCCGGATAGAGATCCTCGAACATGTCGGATCCAAACACCGACGCCGTTTCGTCGATCTCGATAAGTCTTTTGCCGGCGGTGTTCAAGTAGGTAACGGTTCCATCCGGACGAGCGGAACCAATGAGATCATGGCTGTGCTCCACGATGGCGGCTAGACGACGGCGGTCGTTCTCGGTGGTCACGTGCCCCGTTACGTCTAACACCGTGCCGGAAAGCGAGGTCGGTGTGCCGCTTTCGTCGTAACGATAGCTACCTCTGAGTTCGGAAATCCGCTCCTCGCCGATTACTTGCCGGTGCCGATACTGGATGCGGATTGCGGAACGATCCGCTTTCGCGCGTTCGCACGCGTCGTCGAGGAGGACCAAATCTTCGGCCAAAACCGACGAGCGCAGCCAAGCCCGGTTCGCGGAAGTCGAAACCGTCCGCTCCCCTACCTCGTCCGGTTCGGTCATTGTCAAGCGGCCGCTAAGAAGATCCAGATCAAATATCTTTTGGCCGGACGCTTTCAGTGCCGTCGCGAGCTTGGAATCAATGGCTTTCCGGTACACGATTTCGGTTTCAAGGTCGCGCACCTTTTGAGCCAGCTTGTCGGTAAGTAGCCGCCGATGCTCCAAGACGAATTTATCGTCTGGGAGTTGAACCGGAGAACTCGGCGGCGTAGCGGTTAGGGCCTCATCGATGAGGCGTAGCAATTCTTCCGGCTTTGCGGGTCTGGTAATGACTCGGAATGCGCCGCACGCCATCGCAAATAGATGGGCGACCTCTTCTACGTAAGTTGACGTGTAAACGATGACTGGAATTTGGGCTACATCTGAGATGCTTCTGAGTTGCCTTAGGAACTCGTAGCCGTCCACCTTCGGCATAAGGATGTCGGTAATGATGAGGTCGGGTCGCCGAGCGATTGCCAGCTCCAACCCTTCCTCCCCGTCGCAAGCTTCGATAACCGTGTGCGAGCGAGTCTTCAACAGCGTTCTTAGATAGAGGCGATTAATCTCCCTATCGTCGATAATGAGGACCTTGCACGATCGTTGCATCTAAAGCTGCTGAGCCACTCGCTCTGGAGACAACATTGTCTCGATGTCTTGGATGAAAGTTTCCGGTTTGATCGGTTTGGCGATGTACATATCGAAGCCCGAAGATAGGATCTGCTCCCGATCGCCCACCATTGCGTAAGCCGTGACCGCGACGATCGGAACATCCCTTAGGCGTGCGTCTTGTTTGAACTGCTTGGCCACCTCATATCCGCTTAATACCGGCATGTGGATGTCGCACAGCACCAGATCCGGAAGCTCCTCGCGAGCTAAATCGATACCTTCCTGCCCGTCGACGGCCACGCGATATCGATAACCCGCGGAGCGCAAGAGGTAGGTCATAAGCGCCAAGTTCTCCGGGTTGTCTTCGATAACTAATATGTGCGCTCTTAGCATTCTGTGGGCAACCAAACGGTAAAGATGCTCCCTTGCTCCAATTCGCTCTCAACGGTGATGTTTCCACCGGCGAGGGAGGCGAGCTTTCGACTCAAATGCAATCCTAGACCAGAGCCTTCCCTTTCCCGGACTCCCCTCCCCCTTACTTGCGAAAACGGTTCGAAAAGACGAAGCTGATTGGCCTCACTAATGCCAATTCCAGTATCGGAAATCCGAAACCATATCTGGCCGGCGTCGCTTCCAACGGTCAGCCTTACCGAGCCGGAATCGGTAAATTTGATCGCGTTGTTGGTGAGGTTGATGAGGATCTGCTGCAACATTCGACGGTCGGTCACGATTTGATCCGGGACGTCGCCGACGGAGTGGAAAAACTCGAGGTGTTTTGCGTCAGCCATCGGGCGCAGGGTCGTGACAACCTCATCAACGACCGCTTTGATGTCGACCGGCTCGGCGTTGACTTCCACCGTTCCAGACTCGATCTTGGCTAAATCGAGTAGATCGTTAATCAACGAAAGAAGGTGATTGGCGCTCCGCTGGACGATCTTTAGCTGAGTTTCCTGGTCTTCGGTCAGGTCGCCCGGCAGTTTCATCAGAAGCGTGCCTGAAAAGCCGATGATCGCGTTTAGCGGAGTACGGAGCTCGTGCGACATACTTGCGAGGAACCGGTCCTTTGCCTGGATCGCCCGTTCCAGCTGCTCATTCTTCTCTTGAAGCGCGACCTCAACCCGCTTTCGATCGGTCACGTCGCGGATGGCCGCGGTGACGAGCACCCCTTCGTCCGTTTCGAGCGGGCTGAGGCTGATTTCCACCGGGAATTCAATCCCGTCGGCGCGAAGGCCCCACAGATCCAAGCCGGCCCCCATCGGTCGAACGCGCGGCACCCCGAAATAGCTCCGCCGATGATGCGGGTGGCGAGTCCGGAACCTCTCCGGTACTAGTGACTCGATCGGCTGGCCCAAGATCTGGTCGCGGGGGTAGCCGAACATCCGCTCGGTCTGCGAATTCACAAGGACGATAACGCCGTCCGCGTTGACGATCACGATCGCGTCGGGCGCCGACTCGAGCAGACCCCGGAACTTTTTCTCGGCATCGATGTTCCCTGGGCGGCTTCCCGCGTCGGAGGGCTCCGTTTCAAATAGATGGCCAAGTTCCATGACTGTGCGAGCGGGATAGCATCGCAATTATCGGACTTCGCAGATAAGCGCAGGTGCCCAACATCGCCTTTTGCGGACATTATGACTTGCGTCAATATGAGCATGAATTTAATCACGGCCTAGGCCTAAGACTGTTAGTGTCGGCGATTTCATCGGTTAAGTCTCTTAAGTACTCTTTATAAGCTGACAAATAAGTACTGTTCACGTTTGGCTTGTCCGTGGAGAGTCGGCTCCTACTGATCGATCTTGCTTTAGGCGCAACGACCGAGGAAGAGGCGATGTCATGGGCTCAGAATTGCCCCCCGGAGTCGAACTCCAGGGCCATGCGGGACCTTCGCCGACGACCGTCGCCGGCCCCCGTATAGAATCGCAGTGTGGTAGCAAGTGCCGAGTCGTGGGAGGGTTTACGAGCTCTATGGATCGGCATCAAGCGCGTGCTGGCCATGTTTCTCATGGGCATCTTTGGAGCCGTCGTCGGCGGCTTCACTATGGCCGTCGCGACCTTTTACTGCTACGGAATCGGCATGTTTCTGGGGTTCCCGGTGGGGCTCGTGGGAGGCGTGGCGATGGGGTACCGGATGGCTCCGCGAGACACCGCGATCGTGTTCGTTGGCGCTGCCGCCGCGATTCCCCCTGTCTTGTGGATGGGAAAGGGCCAGGAATGGGATTCGTTGTCCACCACTTTCTTGGCTCTTACTTCCTATTCGATCGCCGGATTGATCTTGCTGGTGGGAGTAAAGAAGTTCTTCGACGCCCGTTCACGTTCGTGGCTTGCCAAGTTGCTCTCGATCACCTTCGCGGCGGCGACCTTCGGCTGGTTCCTCTGGCGGATCTACCGTCAATAGAAGTTAACGCATTAACTCAGCGGGTAACGTCTCGCCTATGGCGAAGAGGCTTGTGTGTCACTCCCCGGGCGAGATCGGGTGGGCCGAGGTTGCCGACCGCGACCCGCAAGCTGGCGAGGTGCGGGTGCGGCCAAGTTACGGCGTGGAGAAACACGGCACGATGGCGGCCTTCGTCAAAGGATACGCCAACGATCGTGGGCGATGGGACAGCGAGGCGCGGGTGCACCGAGCGGATGGGGTGTTGTGGAACTATCCGGTGCCGCTGGGCAACATGCAGTTCGGTCACACCGAAGTGGGAGAGGCGGTCGCCTGGTGGGGGCCGTTCCAGGACATCGCGGTTATCGGCGAATCTTCTTTGCGCCCGTTAGGCAACGTCGCCTGGCGGAACGCTGCGATGCAAGATCCGGGCGAATTTGCCTTGGGAGCGCTACGGGACGGGCATCTGCGGATCGGAGACTCCGTAGCCGTCTTCGGGCTCGGAGCAATCGGCTTGGCAGCCGTCCAACTTGCTCAGGCGGCCGGCGCATCCAAGATCTTCGCACTCGACCCGATACCCAGCCGCCGCGAAGTGGCCAAACGTTACGGGGCGGTTACGATCGATCCGGCAAGCGGAGACGCCGGGATGGCGTTGCGAGAGATGACCGATATGGACGGCGTCGACGTCGTCATCGACTTCTCGGGCGCGTGGCGCGCGCTGCAAGCCGGATTTCGGGGTGTTGGGTACGGCGGCATCATCGCTTACGGCGCTTTCCCGGCCCCGTTTCCCGCGGGACTCGATCTTGGCGGAGAAGCCCATATGAACCGGCCGAAGATCGTTTTCTCCCGAGCCTGCTCGGATCCGAACCCGGACCATCCTCGGTGGAGCGAAGCTCGGATCCGCGAGGAAGTTTGGGCGTTGATTCAGCGCGGCCTCCTTCGAGGCGACGGAATCGTCGACGAACCGGTACCCTTCGCCGACTTGCCCCGAATCTATCCTGAGATTGCCGCCCGTCCCGAAGCCCACCTCAAACTTTCCGTGGAATACCCCCGATGAAACAATCGTTCTGCTATCCCTGCTTCCGCCAACCCGACCAGTCGCTGGCCGAGCTCTTCCGTGAAGCCGCCTCGATTGGCTACGCGGCGACGGAGCTTTGGAGTCCAGACGAGGGGCTGGAGGAGTTCGTCGACACCGCCAGGTCGGCGGGTCTGGCGGTCGCGTCCTTCACGGGACACGATTCCATCGACCACGGCCTCAACGATCCGGAGCATTGGGAGAGGATCGAGGACGAACTGGTGCGTTCGATCGACCGGGCGGCCGCGCTCAAGATTCCGGGGATCATCTGCTTTTCCGGCACGCGCCGTCCCGGTCTCTCGGATGCCTATGGGCTCGCGCTCTTCATCAAAGGGGCCCGCCGCGTCGTTCGCCACGCCGAGGAGCGAGGTGTGAACCTCAACCTCGAGGTCTTGAATTCGCGTGTCGACCATCCGCACTACATGGCGGACACGGTGGATTGGGCGATCGCGGCCTGCGAGGCGGTGGCTTCACCCCGGATGCGACTGCTGTTCGACGTCTACCACGTTCAAATCATGGAGGGTGACCTGATCCGCGCCTTGCGCCGCGCAGCGCCGTACCTCGGCCACGTCCACACCGCCGGCAACCCCGGCCGGCACGAGATGGACGACGATCAGGAGATCAACTACCGAGCCATCGGCCGAGAGCTCGACCGGCTCGGTTACGATGGCTACGTGGGGCACGAACTGTTCGCCAAAGGCGACCGAATGGCCGCTTTGCGATCGTCGTTCGAAGCCATGTAGCATCGGCTCCCAGCGATGAACGGAGTGGTCCGTTCATCGGCTGGGAGCCGATGCTACTTTGGGTCGCTAGCCCTTGTGGATACCACGGGTTACCGTGTTGGCGGCGAGGGTGACGGCGCCGATCTTGGTGAGCAGGGTGCCGTCGAGGACGGCGCCGGTGTTCACGGTGATCGAGGCTTCGGCGAGGATGATCCCTTTGAAGATCGAGTTCACGCCGAGGGTGGCGGATGTGCCAACCGACCAGTAGATGTTCGACGCCTTGGCTCCGCCGGCCAGGACGACCTGGGTGCCGGGCGAGGTCGTGAGGGTCGAACCCATCTGGAAGATGAAGACCGCGTTCGGATCGCCCTGGGCGTCCAGGGTGACCGCACCGGCCGAGAGCATCGTCGAGGTGGCGTTCTTATAGAGCCCCGGGGTGAAGGTCAGTCCGGAAAGATCTCCGGGGAGTGCCGCGCCGCCGAGTCGGCCGGCAGCGTCGAGTTGTCCGACCAAGAGGTCCGTCTTGGCTTGCGCCGCGGCGGCGTCGCCCTTGTGCATCGCACCGTTAACCTTTCCAGGCGGGAATCCGGTGACCGCGGTTCCCGGGCTTACGCCGAGGTCTCCGTTGATGATCGTCGGACCGGCGTTCGTCACCGTCGAGCCGGCGAGAACCGCATAGGTTGTGGCCGCACCCAGGTTAATTTGGGTTTGGGAGCGTTGAATACCGGTCGTGAACGTCCACGTCTTCTCAAGAGCGAGTCCGTTGCCGGCCGAATCCTTGGCTCCCGTTTCGATACGGGCAGTGTAGGTGGTGTTCGGAGCGAGGTCGCCCGTCGGATTGAACGAGGCGATGTGATTCGCCGTGTCGTAGGTTACCGATCCAAGGACGCCATCCACTTTGAAGGTGGCAGTGTTCAGGGTTGTCGCCTGCATCGCTTCACTGAACGTCGCATTGATGGTCTGGTTCAGGAAGACGTTGGTGGCGAGATTCGCCGGCTTGGTCGAAACAACCGTCGGCGGGGTCGTATCGCCCGTTGCGGCGGTCTTAAACGACCAAGACACACCGGCAACCATCGCGTTACCCGCGGAGTCTTTAACTCCCCCGGTCACGGTCGCGGTGTACACGGTATTGGAGAGAAGCGAACTGGTCGGATCTAGGACGGCAACTTTGTTCGCATAGGCGAGGGTCGCAGGCACGAATGTTCCGTTCGGCCTCTTGAGGAAGAACGTTTGCGGACTGACCGACGAGGGATCCATATTCTCGCTAAACGTCGCCGAGACCTTTTTATTGATGGAAACTCCGGTTGCGGAAGCAACTGGGTCCGTCGAGATCAACCGCGGCGCCGTGGTGTCCGGGTTCGTTCCGGTCGTAAACGTCCAAACCTTTTGGACGACTAAGTGGTTATCCGAGAGGTCGCTCACTCCTGTCGTCACGGTAGCAGTGAAAACCGTGGACGGGGCGAGGGTGGTCGTCGGCTTAAACAACGCGACGTTGTTTAATAAGGAGACCGTTCCGGCTACCGGGCCGGCTGGCGACTGAAGCTTGAAGGTGGAGGTCGTGATGGAACTGGCGGCCATCGTCTCGCTGAAGACCACTGAGATTTGCTTGTTGACCGCGACGCCGGTGGCGGCATCCGCAGGGTCGGTCGAGCTGACCGTCGGCGGGGTGGTATCGCCCACGCTACCGGTTGTGAAGCTCCAAGTGTAGTTGGAGGCAAGGGGAACGCCGCTCTTATCCTTCGCTCCCGTGGTCACGGTCGCCGTGATATGGGTATTCGCGGGCATCGAGCTCAGGAGTTGTAGCGTCGCCGTGTTGTCAACGTACGAAACCGTTGCCGCAAGGGGGCCTGCGGGCGATGAAACTTTGAACGTCGTTTCGTTGATCGAGGAAGGCGTCATCGGCTCGCTAAATGTCGCCGTGACTCGCCG
This sequence comes from Fimbriimonas ginsengisoli Gsoil 348, assembly GCF_000724625.1. Taxonomy (GTDB): domain Bacteria; phylum Armatimonadota; class Fimbriimonadia; order Fimbriimonadales; family Fimbriimonadaceae; genus Fimbriimonas; species Fimbriimonas ginsengisoli. The sequence goes on from NZ_CP007139.1 coordinate 469,413, forward strand.
TGAGGTCGGCGCCGAGGGATCTCCGTTGGAGGGAGAAGTGGAGGAAATCGTGGGCGCGCCAAGGTTTTCGCCGGTGCTCCCTCCCGTTGGGCTGCCCGTCGTTATGCCGCTGCCGGCCGTACCGCCGTGGCCTCCGCCGCCGCCACAAGCGCCCACTAGAAGTGCGGCCGCTAGGAGAGTGGCAATACCGCCACTTATTGTTCGAATATTCATTTGTGCTCCCAGACCCGCAAGGGCCCTGGTTCTTCCCTTCGACACCTCAGCTTTGCTGAAGCGGTTCTCTCAATTGCAATGTTATGCATGTGCAGAAACTTGCTAGAGAAGGTAGGAACTGTAGGAGTCCCGGAACCGCCCTAATGTTCCCTACGGCCCCGGGTCAATCAGGTCAGAATGTCCGCATGAACCTAAACCACCTCAACCTCACGGTCGACGACGCGCTTGAGACGGCGCAGTTCTTGGAGAAGTACTTCGACCTGAAACCCAGGGAGGGAATCAGGATGTCGAGCCGGTTTGCGATCTTGCACGACGATAACGGGATCGTCCTGACCCTGATCAAGGATTATGAGCCGGGGGAAGTGAAGTACCCGTCGAGCTTCCACATCGGTTTCATCCAAGAGAGCGAGGAACGGGTCAACGAGATTAACCAGCGTTTGAAGGACGACGGCTTCGACGTTCCGTCGCCCGATCGAATCCACGGAGCTTGGACGTTCTACTTCAAAGCGCCCGGCGGATTTACGATCGAAGTCTTAGGCTAGTGCCTTCCGGAGCCCCCTCCTCGTCGATGCATCGTGCGATGAGGAGGGGGTTGGGGGTGGAGAAATCCGGAGGCATCGGCGATGCGCAGACGCTACTTCTTGCCGCCGATTTCCATGTCGTCGGTTTGGAGCATGGCTCGGTTACCGGCGCCCTTGGGGCCGGCGCCCATCTCTACGGTGACCATCTTACGCTCGCCGGGCGAGATCGAGCCGTCGGGTAGTTTGTCCCCCTTGTGAAAGACCTTGGTGTGCTTGACCGCGCCGGGTGGGAGATGATCGAGGTCGCCAATTGGGCCCTTCATCACATGCTTTTGAATTTGATCGGGGGAGATGTCGAATTCGCTCTTCGGACGGCATCCGGCGGCGACGATGGTGAGAACGGCGAGGAGAAGGTACTTCATGGTTTTGTCGCGAGGTGAAGGTTGTGGGTAGCGTCGCCCCAGGTCTTGCCGAACGGCATCGCCGCGGCGTGGCTGTCGAGGAAAAGGTACACACCGAGGTTGCCGGTGTAGCGGATCGGATCGATTTGAGTGGCGACCGACACGGGGTCGATCTTGCCGGGCAGCCTAGACTCCTCGAAGGGATGCTCGATGAACTGCCACCAAACATAGGTGTCCACCGGGGGGCGGTCGGGATCCTTGATGTCCGTGCGATCAGTGAGATAGATCGCCTCGGACGGACGTGGAATCGAGGACATCGACCAGTCGTAGGCCAACTGCTCGTTGAATGCGAAGCTGGTGTAACCCTTATCGGCGAGCCGGTCTTCCGGGCTGTACCAGACGTGGGTGTCTTTTATGTAAGGACCATACAGCTCGCCGAAGCCGTGCCCGCCGCCGACCATGAAAACGATCATCCCGTACCCCGGCCAAGCCGGTTCGATCGGAAACCGGAAGGGGAGATGGTCGTCGTGATCGGCAAGATAGAGGGCGCTCGCCTTGCCGATCTGGCTGACGTTTTCCAGGGCGGAAGTGCGCTTGGACGCCCCTTTGGCCGCGGCGAATACCGGAAATAGAATCGCGGCGAGAGTGGCAATGATCGCGATGACGACCAACAATTCGATGAGAGTGAAAGCCTTCTTACGCTTCATAAGCAGCGCAAACGGCAATATCGAGAGCCGCTGTTCCGCACCTCATTTTTTCCTCATGATCGGGGGAGGGCCGACGGTGTTGCGGTATTACGGTGTTGAGGTGTTAGGGCCGGATTTGTGTGGACTGTTTCGTGTGGCTTGTGGACTGATGGGACGGATGAGTCGAATGGGACAAACGAGACTCATGAGTCCCAGAAGTCCCATTCGCCCCATCAAACAAGGTAAAGCCTCACACTAAAAACACCGCAACACCGCAACACCGCAACACCGCAACACCGCAACACCGCAACACCGCAACACCGCAACACCGCAACACCGCAACACCGCAACACCGCAACATCGCAACACCGCAACGCCCAACGCCCAACGCCAAACGCCCATGCGCATCCTTCTCGTTGAAGACGATCTTGAGTTGGCGGCGACACTTAAGCAGGTGTTGAAGTCGTCCGGAGTCGCGGTCGATATCGCCCGCGACGGGCAGACCGGGCTCGAAGAGGCGTTGGCGAACGAGTACAGCTTGATCATCCTCGACCTAATGCTGCCAAACCTTAACGGCCTCAAGGTCTGCTCGGCGTTTCGTCAGAGCCGCGGCACCACGCCGATTCTCATGATCACCGCGCGCGATTCGGTTGACGATCGCATCCGGGGGTTGGAGATCGGCGCCGACGACTACCTTCCGAAACCGTTCGACGTCCGGGAATTCTTGGCGCGGGTTCGCGCGTTAATCCGCAGAGACCGCGTGCTCAAGACACGGCGGCTCCAAGTCGGAGACCTCAAGATCGACACTCGCCAACGAACCGCCACCGTAAGCGATACGCCAATCCTGCTCACGCGGGTGGAATACGGCATCCTCGAGACTCTTGCCAGCCAAGTTGGCCGGGTTGTGTTTCGGGAGACGCTGCTCGACCTGGTTTGGCAAGACCGGGAACCGGGCTCGAATAAATTGGACGTCGCCGTCCGATCGTTGCGGCGCAAGCTCGATTCGGCTGGCTGCAACGGGCTCATCCAAACCATTTACGGCTCCGGCTACATGATCACCGATGACCAGGAAGGGAACGCGAAATGAAAACCGTCCGCGCCCGTCTCACCGGATTTACGATCCTGGTGGTCGCCGGCATCCTCGTCCTCATGGGCGCTTTCGTACGCTTTCGGGTCGAACGAAACCTAATCGGTGAGATCGACCGGCAGCTCCGCTCGGATGCGGGCGCCGTCAGAACCACCCCCACGGATGGCAAGTTCGACTTGCCGCCTCCCCCCGAGACCCAAGTGCAAGGCAAAGCCGGTATTCCGGCGCCGGGTATCCCGTTCCTCGATGAGGGACCAAGAGGATTTGGGATACCACAAGCCGCCGGAGCCTTCTCGGCGCACCACGATGTCCCGTTCGGTCAGACGGTGATGGAGGTCCTCCGCTCCAACAAGAGCGAGGTTCGCCTAGAAGCCAATTGGTCTCCGCCTAGATTGATTCCTGTTTTCGATCGCGGGGAGGCAGAGCAAATCCACCCGATCGAGGACCCGATCGGTTACCAGCGTGCCAAGGCCGGAAGCGTGGTCTTCAACGAGTATCAAAAAGCAGGCGCGCCGATGCGGTCGTTGACCGCTCCGGTACGCCAAGGATCGGAGGTCGTCGCTTACGTTCAGGCGGTTCGGCCGTTAACGCCGGTCCGCCACCAACTCGCTGACTTGGACCGGGCACTGGCAACCTCGATTCCCGTTGCCATCCTCTTGGCTGCCATCGGGGGCGCCTTACTCGTGGGAAGCGCCATGAGGCCGCTTCGAAGGATGACCGAATCCGCAAAGCGGCTGGAAGAAGATCTTTCGAGCTCTCGGTTGCCAGTGGAAGGGGCAGATGAGTTCGCCGAACTTGCCTCGACGATCAACCTTGCATTCGACCGGACCTCGGCGGCCTTTGCCAGCCAATCCAGAGCGTTGGCCCAGCTGGAGAGGTTCACCGGCGATGCCGGTCACGAGCTGAGGACCCCGCTTGCGTCGATCAAAACCAACGCCTCCTACCTCTTGCACATGGCGGACCTGCCTCAGGAGAATCTTCCCCCGGTACGAATGATCGATCTCTCGGCGGATCGGATGTCGAAGCTCATCAGCGACTTGCTATTGCTCGCCCGACAGGACGGGGCAAAGGCGGTACTCAAGCCGACTGAGGTGAATGTAGATCACCTCGTCCGCTCCGTCGTGGAGAATTTGGCCACATCGGAGGAGATTGGCTTCCAGATCTTAGTCCCTTCGAATCTGACCGTCTGTGCCGATCTGGACGCTGTCGAGCGCGTTCTCGTGAACTTAACTTCGAACGCGGCCGCGTACGCGCGGACGGGGGTGACGATCGCCGCGGAAGCGTCCGCGGGCTACCTTATCGTCAAGGTCGACGACGACGGTGAAGGGATCGCCCCGGAACATATCGACCGGCTAGCAGAGCGGTTTTTCCGACCCGACGAGTCCCGCTCGCGGTTGCACGGCGGCGTCGGATTAGGACTCGCGATCGTGAAAAGCCTGACCGAATCGCATGGCGGCGGCCTCCAAATTTCGAGCGAAGTCGGCAAAGGAACATCGGTTTGCGCTCGATTCCGCCTTGGGGGATAAGGTCAGGAACGTGATCCAGGATTAACTCCCGCAAGGATTTCGCGGGGAAGCCTGATCATCGGCTTGGAGCCGATGCTACTTTATGAGGTCGTGAACCACGTTTCCGTGGACGTCGGTTAGGCGGAAGTCGCGGCCTTGGTAGCGGTAGGTCAGCTTGGTGTGGTCGATACCTAGCTGGTTTAGGATCGTGGCTTGCAGATCGTGGACGTGGACGGCGCCCGGGGTGAACTGGTCGACGGAGGGATCGAGGATGGCTCCGTCTTTATCCACGATGTTGTATCCGAAATCATCGGTCTGGCCGTATACCATTCCCGGCTTTACACCGCCACCGGCCATCCAAACCGTAAAGGCTCGCGGATGGTGGTCGCGGCCGTAATTCTCGTGCGAAAGCGGGCCTTGGGAGTAGACGGTTCGACCGAACTCTCCGCCCCAAACAACCAGGGTCTCGTCTAGCAATCCGGTGCGCTTGAGATCTTTAATCAGCGCCGCGCAAGCCTGATCGACGTCCTTAGTCTGGGACGGCAAATCGCCGGTGAGGTTGCTGTGCAGATCCCAGCCCCGGTGGAAGACCTGGATGAAGCGTACGCCTCTTTGCACCATTCGACGCGCCAGCAGGCAGTTCGCGGCGAACGTCCCGGGCTCGTGGGCTTCTTTGCCATAAAGGTCAAAGGTTTCCGCGGTTTCCTTACTCAGATCCATGAGGTCCGGAACACTTGCTTGGAGCCGGTAAGCCAGCTCGTACTGGGAAATGCGGGCGGCGATTTCGGGGTCGCCGAACGCCCCGAGCTCGTGGTGGTTCAGCGCCGCCACATCGTCGAGCATCGCTCGACGGGTTGAGCGGTCCATGCCGTCCGGGTCTTTCAGATACAAGACCGGATCCCCGGACGAGCGAAGGCTGACCCCCTGGTACTCGCCGGGCAAGAACCCGCTTCCCCACAGGCGCGGATAAACCGCCTGGTTCGGCTTGTTGCTTGAGACCTTGCTGTGGAGCACCACGTAGGTCGGGAGGTTCTCGTTCATGCTTCCGAGGCCGTAACTCACCCACGAACCCATGCTGGGTCTACCGGGAAGGGGACTGCCGGTTTGAAGGAACGTCGTCGCCGGATCATGGTTGATCGCCTCGGTCCACATCGACCGAACGACGCAAAGCTCGTTCACCACACTCGCGGTGTGCGGCAGGAGCTCGCTTACCCACACGCCGTCGGCTTGGTTGTCGTACTTCTTGAACTTGTAAGCGGATGGAGCAATCGGAAACCGCGTCTGCCCACTCGTCATCGTGGTGATCCTCTGGCCACGACGGATGTGGTCAGGGAGATCGGTATTGTATAAGTCGTTCAGCTTAGGCTTGTAATCCCATAAGTCGAGCTGGCTGGGTCCCCCGCTCATGAACAGGTAGATCACCCGCTTCGCCTTGGGGGCGAAGCTCGGCATTCCCGGGAGGCCGTGATGCCCCTGCTCGCCCATGGCAAGGCTGGCGAGGCTGCCCAAACCTCCAACCGTCAGCAACCGGCTAAGCGCGGCCGTACCGACCCCAAGCGTCGCCCGGCCAAACAACTGTCGGCGGGTCATCATCAATTCGGCTTCGCGGAGGGGGTCCATGGGGGAAGGTATTGGGGCGTTAGGCGTTAGTCGTTAGGCGTTTGGACATACGTTGACAATCGTTGACGTTGCCTCAGTCTGAGCGGTTATTTCTCATCCTCAATGTAGCGTCAAGAACTCATTCGTATTCATCAAGCTCGAACACACAAGCATCCAGGCCGCCTGTTCGGCGGGCGGCAAGGCGGGGTTTGGCGCGTCGCCAACCGTTAAGAGCTTCTTCGCCGCGGCGGCGTCCCGACTATACAGACGCCGATAACGGTTCAGGGCTCGCTCCAATAGACCTTCCTCCAATTTGTCTGGACTCCGACCCAACGTCAGATCGAATGCGGCTTTGAGCCGCCGCCGATCGTTCCCAGCCATTCGAAGGACGCGAGCCGCCATCGTGCGGCTCGCCTCCAAGAAAGCCGTTTCGTTCAACGTAGCAAGCGCTTGCAGCGGCGTGTTCGTGGTACTCCGGCGCACGGTGCACGAATCGCGGAGCGGCGCGTCCAGCGTCACCATGACCGGCGGCGGACTCGTACGCTTCCAGTACAGGTACATGCTGCGCCGGTAGATCGAACTTCCCTTGTCGCGTACGTAGACGTGGGTTTCGCTGGCCGGGTCGGATGCAGCTTCCCACAGGCCGTCCGGCTGATACGGCTTAAATCCGCGTCCGCCGGCGGGCTCTTGAAGCAGTCCGCCCGCGACCAGGGCCTTGTCTCGGATGACTTCCGCGTCGAGCCTAAATCGAGGTCCTCGCGAGATCAGTCGGTTCTCGGGATCCTTGCCAAGCTTCGCCGCTGTGATCTTTGAGCTTTGGCGGAACGCCGCCGAAGTCACGATCAAGCGGTTCAGCTTCTTGACGCTCCAGCCTTCCTTCACAAACTTGACCGCCAAGGCGTCGAGCAGCGGCTGGTTCAGCGGCCACTCACCCTGGCTCCCGAAATCCTCGACCGTCTTCACGATGGCGGTTCCAAAATGCTGCTGCCAAACCCGGTTTACGAAAACGCGTGCGACGAGCGGGTTGGATGGGGAGGTCAACCAGCGAGCCAGGCCGAGCCGGTCGTTTCGTCCCCCTTTCGGCAATTGCCCAAGCGCGGGAGGAAGGTGTCGCTCGACGGGATCTCCCTTCTGGTCGTATTGACCGCGCTTGAGAATAAATGTGGGCCGCGGCTTCGGCATCTCGCGGGCGATCAACGTCATCGGAATGGACGCCTCGAGGTCTGACCTCTGTTTACGAAGCTTTCGGTAGGCGATCGCGGACGGCGAATCCGGCCCGGCCTCGAGGAAGGCGGCGCGGAGCTCCGACTCGGTTTTGACGCCAGGTCCCTTTCGCCAGGCCAGCAAGGCGGCTTCCAACCGCTCTTGAGCGGCGTCGGCAAGGCGGATGTTCAAACCGTCGACCGAGATGCCGTTGACCACCTTGGCGATCAACTCGTTATCCCCGGCTCGGAAATCCGCGGTGACCACATCGGCGGCCGCATCGAGTCCCCGCCCGATCTTGTGCGAATGGATCAGTTTTCCGTTAAGCCACATTCGAATGCCATCGTCGCTGGACACCCTCAGCGTCACCTTTCGCGACTGGGGCAGGACGACGATCCCTCGGACGTAGACGGACGCATTATCCTTCCCAATCAGGTTCGGCGAGTCCTTTCCCGGAACGAAGTTGAGTGGCTTCCAAACCGGCATGGGCTGGCCGGGTTCGCCTGGATTCGCCTTGTCGAACGCTTCGTCGAAATTCGCCGAGGCGTAAACCGGACTGATTTGCCAGTCGCGCGTCGCCGGAATCGGTTGGCGATGCCCCTCGATCCAGCTCGCGGCGCTCGATAGGTCCACGTCGCGCTCGAGCTGCCGGAGCTTGGTCGACATCGAATCGAGCTCGGCTTCCTGAACCGGTGTCGATGCGCGAGTTACCGGCGGCGGCAAGGAGATATTGCCATCCAGCGGATCGTCTTGGGTGCTGTTGAAAAAGGCGTACAGCCCGTAATAATCCGCCTGGCGGATCGGGTCGTACTTGTGGTCGTGGCACTTGGCGCAGCCGATGGTCATGCCGAGGAATACGGTCGAGGTCGTGTCGACCCGATCGAACGTGTTTCGAGCGAGAAACTCTTCCGCGATCGCGCCCCCTTCGTTCGAGGTTAGGTTCATCCGCACGTAACCGGTGGCAACGAGCTGCTCCGTCGTCGGCTTGGGCAGCAGGTCGCCGGCCAACTGCCACTCGGTGAACTTGTCGAACGGAAGGTCGCGGTTGAAGGCCCGAACCACCCAGTCGCGGTACGGGAAAACCGACCGCTCGTTATCGAGCTGGAGTCCGTGCGTGTCGCCGTACCGGACGGCGTCCAGCCAGTAGCGCGCCTGATGCTCGCCATATTCCGGCTTAGCGAGCAACCGGTCGACCAGCCGCTCATACGCCCCCGGCTTTGTATCCCGGCGAAACGCCTCCATTTCCCTTGGAGTTGGCGGCAAGCCGGTCAGCGTCTGCGCCGCCCGCATCGCCAGCGTATCCTTATCAGCTTCCGGCTCCGGCTTCATCCCCGCTTGGTCGAGCTTTGCCAATACAAATTGGTCGACCAAGTTCCGGCACCACTTCGGATTGCTCACCGCCGGGATCGCCGGCATCTTGGGGGGCACGAACGACCAATGCTTTTCGTATCGGGCTCCCTGGGAAATCCAGGTGCGAAGGATCTCGATCTGTTGAGGCGTCAGCGGCTTCATGCCCGAATCGGAGGGCGGCATCCGCATTTCCGGGTCGGGGTTCGAAACCCGCTTGATCATCCGCGACCGCCCCGGGTCGCCGGGCACGATCGCCGCGCCTTGGCGCAGAACCTTGGTGGCTCCCTCGAACGAGTCGAAGCGCAGCCCCGCCGCCGCCGTCGCTACATCCGGCCCGTGGCACTTAAAGCAATGCTCGCTCAGGATCGGCTTGACATCCCGCCCGAAGTTGACCTTGTCCCCCGCCGCCTTGGGTGACTGGCCCCCGACCGAGGCGTAACCCAAGGCGGCCAAAGACAGAACCAAGAATGGCAGGGAGGGTTTCATCGAACGGAGTGGCACGGGCATCCGGCCCGCGAGAAGTCTGAACTTTAACTATACGGCATCCAGGTCCGGCCCTAAATGAACCAAAATACAAAGCCCCCACATGAATTCACCCGTCAGCCTGCTTAAGCGGTTCTTCGCTTACTACGCCCCACATCGGCGCTTGTTCGTGCTCGATTTCTCCTGCGCGGTGGTGTCGGGGCTGCTCGAGCTTGCCTTCCCGCTTGCGACCAAATCGTTCGTAGACCACCTTCTACCGAGCCGGGACTGGGGGCTGATCCTGGCCGCTACCCTGGGCCTCCTCGGGATCTACCTCCTGAACACCGGGCTCCAGTACGTGGTGAACTATTGGGGTCACGTCCTCGGAATCGGGATCGAGACCGAGATGCGAAGGAAGATCTTCGACCATCTGCAAAAGCTCTCGTTCCGGTTCTACGACAACACCAAGACCGGCCACCTAGTCGCCCGGGTTACCAAGGACCTGGAAGAGGTCGGCGAGGTTGCCCACCACGGGCCCGAGGATCTGCTCATCGCCGTCATGACGTTCTTGGGCGCGTTCGGCCTTATGGTTTCGCTGAACTGGAAGCTTGCGCTCATCACCGGTCTCGTCGTCCCGCCGATGACCTGGATCTCGGCCCGGTACGGCAGCGCGATGACACGAAATATGCGGGAGCTTTTCGGGCGGGTCGGAGAGTTCAACGCTCGCATCGAGGAGAACGTCGGAGGAATCCGCGTCGTGCAGTCGTTCGCCAACGAAGAGCACGAGAAGGCGCTCTTCGCGCGTGACAACCACTTGTATCGAGGCACCAAGCTCGACGCTTACCGGCTGATGTCGAAGAGCTTTACGCTCAGTTACATGACGATGCGGGTCGTGCAGCTCTTCGTCATGGTCGCGGGCTCTTATTTCGTCCTGCACGGCGAATTGTCCCAGGGTGGCTTCGTCGGCTTCCTCATGCTCGTGTCCGTGTTCTTCCGGCCCGTCGAAAAGATCAATGCCGTCCTCGAAACTTATCCAAAAGGGATCGCGGGCTTTAAGCGCTATACCGAGTTGCTCGATACGGTTCCGGACATCGCGGACGCACCCAACGCGATCGATGCCGGCCACTTACGGGGCCTGATCCAGTACGAGCGGGTCGGGTTCGGCTACGAGTCGCACAAGCGGGTCTTGGACGGGATCGATCTCTCCATCAAACCCGGCGAAACCGTGGCGTTCGTCGGCCCCAGCGGCGCGGGAAAGACGACGATCTGTTCTCTGCTTCCCCGCTTCTATGAGATGCAGGAAGGACGGATCACGATCGACGGAATCGACATTCGCGCGATGACGCTGGCATCGTTGAGAAGAAATATCGGCATTGTCCAGCAAGACGTCTTCCTATTCGGCGGCACCATCCGCGACAACATCGCCTACGGTCGCCTCGAGGCGACCGAGGACGAAATTTGGGAATCGGCTCGGCTCGCGCGACTCGAAGAGATGATCTCGCGCCTTCCCAACGGGTTGGACACCGTCGTCGGCGAGCGGGGAGTGAAGCTTTCGGGGGGCCAGAAGCAGCGGCTTGCCATCGCCCGCATGTTCCTCAAGAATCCGCCCATCTTGATCCTCGACGAGGCGACCTCGGCGCTCGACACGGAGACCGAACAAGCGATCCAAGCGTCGCTCGCGGAACTGGCGGTCGGTCGCACCACGCTGGTCATCGCCCACCGCCTCGCGACGATCCAAAACGCGGATCGGATCATCGTGGTGGACGAAACCGGGATCGCCGAGCAGGGGCGGCACCAAGACCTGGTTTCCGCAAACGGGCCATACAGCCGGCTTCATCGCGCCCAGTACCGGCCAGATTAGCGGGAGGGGGTTCAGTCAGTTTCCCGGTTCGCCCCCGCATTCTACGGGTTCGAGGGCTCGAGATATTGTCAGGCTGATGTCGCCACTTTCAGGGCTCGGAGCGTTGTCGGCCTCCAGCCCAGGGTTCCGCTTCGCTGCACCCTGGGCTGGAGGATTTCGCGCCTTCAGCGCTGGCTCAGGATCAGGGGCAGGCTGCCCCTGATACCCACGGGCGGGCCGCCCGTGCTACTTTGCCTTCGAACCGATGATCGCGTTGGGGTTGGCGGCCGGGTTGATGGACGCGTTGGCCATCCCGGCTCCCTTCTTGCCTCCGGGCGCCGCATCGGGAGCCTTGGTGACATCGCTGCTTGGCATATCGGCCGAATTACCGCCAGAACAGCCTGCGAGCGCCGCCGCCGCGATTGCGGCAAGTACAAGCCGCCCGATCAATGGGCTCCCCACAGATACTTCTGCTGGTAGTCGGCGGTGTACTTCAGGTCTTCCGGCTTGGAGGTCGGCGTCCATGTGGTTCCCGCTGCAAGCGCGCCGGGCGACATCGCTTTCACATGCCCGTCGATCCATGCCACGACCGCCTGGTTAGCGGTGCGAAGCGAGTTCGCGCCGGTGTCGCGACCGGCGATATTCGTCTTGATCGACTGGAAGCTATCCACCCCCCAGTTGTTCACACACGCTTGCGGAATGTCGTAGCAGTTGGGCGCTTCGACAGTGAAGTTCAGGAGGGGACCATCGCTCTTGTAGTCGAACTGGAATCCGAGGAACTGGTCCCCCAAGTCGGTCTCGGGGTTCGTCCATTTTCCGGAAATCATAACCGTCTCCGCCGGGCGATCGAGCGAGGTCATGCTGATCGGAGTCTGCCTGACGCCGTCCCAAGGAGAGAGCCAAACATAGTTGTATCCGTACGATGGATAGAGGATCTGAGTTAGCGTCACATTGTTCGCAAAATTAGGCGTCGACGGTCCCTGGGGATCGACGAAAATCGCGCCCGCTTTGATATACGGCAGGACCAACCAGTTCCACGGCGCGGCGTATCCATTGCCGAAGTTCAGCGGGAAGTCGCCGGGAGAGTCGGCCGGGTTCCATGCGGTCGCCGGAGGGGCCATGTCGTCGACATCCCCCGCGTACATGATGACGGCAAGACTCTGCTGCTTTAGGTTCGAAAGCGAGGTCGTTTTCTTCGCGGCGGCTTTGGCCTGGGCAAAAACCGGGAAGAGAATAGCGGCGAGGATCGCAATGATGGCGATGACGACAAGAAGCTCGATGAGCGTAAAACCGCGTCGGTTTGGCATAAAGAATTCCTCCGAAAAATGGCCTCCGCAGACGCGGCGCCCTGAACGATCGTGACTACTGGGAACGTCTACCGCACGGGCGTAGACGATCCTCAACTACCTGTACATCACAGTAGGATTACTTAGTTCCACACACACTATCAAACTGGCCATTTTTCTGTTGCTTCGCAACGGCAGGGCTCCTTCCCGGAAGGCACGCGATCATGGAGCAAAGGGCACAATGTGGAAATGCGTGATATCGATTTGCTTCGTCTCGAAGCCGATGCAGCTTTCGTCGATTTGCTAGCCAGCCTCGAAGGGATCTCCGAGGAACAAGCTTGGGGGCAGGCCAAGCTGCTGCCGGACGAATACATGCACTCCGAAGGCTCGATCTACAGCGTCGTGCTCCACATCGCGGCGGGGAAATTCATCTACGGAAGCGTGGGGTATCGGAACATGGAAGTGCGCTGGCGCGACTGCGTGGCGCGCTTCGAAAGCTTCTGGCCCGACTGGAAAGCGGCCAAGGAGTATCTCAACGAGGGCCAAGCCTACTGGCTTCAATCCTGGGGGGCGGAAACGGACCTCGAGCGAATGGTGCCGATCCACCAGGGGAGGCAGATGCCAAGCTGGCAGGCGATCTGGACGGTGATCCACCACGACGCCTACCACGCCGGGCAGATTCAATACCTCCGAGCGACCGTCCCGCCTTCCAAGGTTCCGCCTCCAGAAGAAGGAGATCTCTGGCGTCAGTACTGCGGGCCATCCCCCAGTTGGTGACGACTTAAAATCCTCAAAGGATGGCCGTTCGTGAACGCCTTTCCCGATAGCTTAACGGAAAGGCAATACCCAGGCTCGAAACTTGACTTGGCCGGGCTCGGTCCGCGGCGCACGGAACCAATCAACATGCTGGCAACTCTTCTCTTTTCCCTGTCCCTCGTCGGATCACAGACGGCGCCTTCGCTCACTCCAGGCAAGACCTACGACATGCCAAAGCCGGGCCGCTTCGACGTGGTGACCTACGATCGTAAATTCCACCGGGTCCTCGCCGCCCACTCCGCCGCCGGCACGCTCGCCGTACTCGACACCCAGTCCGGCAAGGTCGACGAGATCGAGACCGGACCGATCAACGGCGTCGCGGTTTCGAATAAGGCGAACAAGATCTTCGTGGGCGGCGGAAATAACAAACTGGTCGTCCTCGATCGGGAGACGCTGAAAGTGCTCTCGACGATCGACCTCGGCGGTCCGGCCGACGTGATCGCCGTCGACTCCAAGCGCGGCCAGGTCTACGTCTCTCACGATGACGGTACCGAGGATTGGGTCTTTGACGCGGAAACGCTGAAGCCGCTCGGAACGGTGACGATCGAAGAGGCTCCCGAATTCCTGGAATACGACACCGCGACCGATAAGATCTACCAGAACATCAAATCGACCGACCACGTCCAAGTCATCGATCCGGAAGCCAAGAAAGTCGTCGCCACCTGGCCGACCGCGCCGATGAAATCCCCGCACGGCCTGGTTCTGGACCGGCGTGCCGGACGCGCCTACTCCGCCGGGAAAAACGGCAAGATGGTCGTGTTCGAGATCGCATCGGGCAAGATCGTTGCCACCCTCGACATCGCTCCAGGAACCGACCAGATCGCCATCGACGCACGCTTCGGCCGGGTCTATTCACCGGGCACGGATAAGATGACGATCATCGACACGACCGGCGCCGAGCCCAAGGTCATCGGCGACGTCCCGATGCCTCACGGGGTCCGAAGCCTCGCCGTCGACACCGGCACCCACGACGTCTGGGTCGTCTACGGCGACGACAAATCCTCTCACATCGCCCAATTCAAGGCCGCTCAGTAAGCGCGCCTCACCTGGCGTGATGAGTCCCAGGATAAGGTTGCCCCGGGCGGTACCCGTCCCAAAGCAGGCGGTTGAGCTGGTCGAAGTCGGCACGGTCGATGTCGGAAAAGTCGAGCTTGCTCGATCGCCTTGCCAAAGCGGTCCGCGAGGGGTTGCGCTCATCGACCGACACACGCGGCGGCTCGACGGTGAAGGGTGAGAAGTTCGGGGACACAGTAAAGGCGGCGTGCATCGGCGTCGCTTTTGCGTCGTACTCCGTCATCGGCGGCAGGCCCAACATCAGCTCCATCGTGCGCAGCATGGACGCGGTGCTGTACATCGTGTGGTCGACCGCGCCACGGCGAACATAGGGGGAGACCACATAGCCGACCGTTCGGTGGGAGTCGACGTGATCGGGGCCGTCCTGCGCGTCGTCTTGAATGATGAAGATCGCGGTGTTTTTCCAGAACGGCGAATGGCTGACCGCGTCGATCAGTTGCCCGATCGCCCAATCGTTGTTGGCGATCATCGCGTACGGACTGTATTGGCCGGCCGAAAACCCGTGGGTGTGATCCTCCGGGAGGGCCATCACCATCAGCGCGGGCCACTTCCCTGTCCTCTCCGCCACGTGCATCTCATTCAGAAAATCTGCGACCTTTTCGGTATCCCGGCCATCGCGGGCGAAGATCTTTTCGAAGGTGGCGCTAAAGCCGAACTTCTCCGGATCTCGCTTCAGCTCCGGATCCTCGGCCGAGCCGTGATCCTCCTGCATCGAGACGTACTCCCCATACACTCGCGCAAACAACCCCTTCTTTCGAGCGAGGGTCCAGAGGTACTCCCCCGGGGATGAGGTGAGGCGGGTGTCGCTTCGAACCTCTCCCTTCCGGGAGTAGTTGAGCATCCACTGCTTCTCCGCGTAGTCGTTGGCGTACGCGGCATCGGTCCATTGGTGGCCGGTCTGCGACACGTCTCCGTTGGTGTAAAGATTGTCGAAGAGAGTGAACGTATTGGCGATCTTGTGGCCGTTCGGAGTTACGTTTTCGCCGAAGATCGTCAGATGCGGATCGCCATTCCCCTTGGCTAGGTCGCCTAAGACCTGGTCGTAGGTCCGGTTCTCGCGGATGACGTAGATGACGTGCTTGATCTTGGAGAAAGCACCCTGTTCAATCTTTTTTCGTTCACGAGCGGTGGCGGCCGCGGCGGCTCCGGCGGGGGAATTCTCGAAGACCTGGCGCGAATACTCAGCCAACTTCTTGTCGCCCGGAACATCGACGATGGCCAGCCGGCCCGCCATCTGGTTGCCGATATAACGAAAAAGATCCTTGTAATCCTGGCCTCGGACACCAGGTCCCTCGAGGTCGACTCCGGGGCCGGCATTGGGACCGTAAAATCCCTTCGCCGTTGCCACCAGGAGCCTCTTTCCATTTGGGGTGACAGCGACCGCGGTGGGATACCTCTCGGTGGGAATGAATCCGGTCAGCCGGGTGGCGCCTCGGCGGGAGATGTCGAGAACCGCTACGCAATTGTCGCCCGCGTTCGCCACGTAAGCGCGCTTGCCGTCCGGTGCGAGAGCGATCGCAACGGGAGTAGCGCCCAGCTTATTGGTCGGATCGACCCCGGTTCGCACCGTCTCCTTGACCCGGCCGCTTTCGACCACGGAGACGGTGTTCGAGCCCGCGTTCGTCACGAAGAGGCGACCGTCTGCGGCGTAGGCAAGGCCAGTGGGGTGAGACTGTACGGCGATCTTCTGCTTTACCGCCAGCGATTGGGCATCCAGGATCCAAACACTTCGGTCGCCCCAGTTGCTCACCGCCAAATCGTTTCCATCGGGCGAAAGCACGGCCGCGTAGGGGCGGTAACCGACGGTGACCGACGGTCCGGCGACACCGGCGGGCGTCATCAACATGACCTCGTCCGTTTGGATGTTAATGGTGTAGATACCGTGAGGTCCGGCGAGGAGAGCCGAAACAAATTGGTCCTTTCCGGCAATGCGGCTCGGCAGAGAAATGCCGTCCATCCGCTCTAACCGCCACCCGGCGAGTCGAACTTGGTGGATCGCTTCGCGCTTCGAAGCATTTTCCACGCTGCCACCCGAAACGAGGATCGAGTCGCCTACCTTGGTTAAACCCATCCAGCTTCGATCGAAATCTTGGGTCTGAGTAACGACCCCTCGCTCGATATCGACCAGATTCAACGAGTGGTCGTGGAAGCCGCACGTATTAACGAGCGCCTTCCTCCCTCCATCGACAAAAAGGATGTTTGCCGGCATATCGCCGGGCAAGTTGACGGTTCGACCGGCGGGAGTTAATCGCCAGCCGTTAAACAGGGTGTAGCGCGCGTGCTTGGAATCCCATCCCGGATGGATAGGCGGGGCGAAATTCCTAACGAGGCGAAGAGGAGCGGCAACCGCGAGGACTCCACCCGTCAAAAGTAGACCGTAGACAAACGCGCGCTTCATGGTGTGACCTGAGACGCAGCTTACTTCCCAGATCCCTTGGCAGGAACCATCACATACTGCGGCGCCGGCGCATTTCCGCTATCATTAACCTGCTTTTCCTTGCCGCAGGCGACAAGCACAACGCTTAAACATACGAGGGCGAGAACTAATTTGAGTTTCATGGGTGTTGGCGGTGCAGGGGTGCCAGCCAGCGGTTGACCGCAGGGAAACCCCGCGGTCGACCGCCAACTGCCAACTGAGGATCAGGGCTGATAATCCGGGCGGAACAGCGGTACATGACACTGAGAGTCAATGTAAACGAGGTTCTGAGCCGGAACGCCGGTTGCCCGATAGGTCGGAGATGTGACGAACGGATCGTCCTTGGCGCCGCCGGTTCCCGTGGGCCGCGATTTTGCGTGGCCGTCGGTGTACACCCAGTTTTCGGTCTTGCCAAACGCCCACACCGTGCCGTAGTCGATGTTTCCAAAGCCAGACTGGGTCCCGTTGGCGAAACCGGGGGAGTTGTGGTTGTCCATGTTGTTACAGCTTTCCCCTCCGCCGAAGTTGGGTCCGCTACCGCTGAAGGTGCAGGCCGCGTTCGGATCCGGACAGATGAGGAACGGGTTGGTGTAGGTGTAGCCGTTGTAGGCGGTCTTGCCGAAGCCGGGCCACCATGCCGGGGTGGTCGCCGGGGAGACGACGGCGGTCGTGCTGTAGCCGGTCATGAGACCGTTCATGCTGTAGGTGATCTTAATCGGCGCCTTGAGCTGGTTCCCCGCGCTATAGTCCCAATCGCCACCGGTGGGAGGCGAGGCGACCGATGTACCGGGCATCTGCCACATCTGGTCGCTCTTGACGTAAGCCAGCACCTCGGTGGGAGGCGTTTGATAGCCGGAGTGGACCCGCTTCTGACAGCCACCGTTGTCGGTCGCTACCGCAGACTTATTCCAGTCGGCAGGAACGTACACTCGGGAGTTGAAGTTCCACAGACCTCCGCAATCGCGGCCCGCCTGTAGCGGGAAGAGGTCATCGTTGTCGGTCCCGTAGATCATCGTAGCGGTGGCGATCTGCTTGGTATTGGAGAGGTCGGCCGTCTTCTTCGCCGCGACCTTCGCCTGGGCGAAGACGGGGAAAAGGATGGCGGCGAGGATCGCAATGATGGCGATCACTACGAGGAGTTCGATCAGTGTAAATGCTCGGGAATGCTTGGAAAGGGACATATAAAGAACCTCCGTTGGTCTTTTTGCAAATAAAACTACTCGGCGATGCCGAGTCCTGCGGTTCGATGAGATGCGAGCGGCTTCGATCGCATCGGACGGTGAACGGGAAGCCTTGGCGTCGACATTAGAGTTCAACGCCTCCGGCGCCAGGATCAAAGAGGAACGCGCGCCGGCTCGGCTCGAAAGGGTTTGGATCGAACGGAACCGGCTCAAAGCTGGCAGGAATTTCGTCTCGGGTGAGCGGAAGCTTCTCTCCGGCCATCGCGCGACACAGCTTGGCCGCCGCGAGCCGGCCGACCGCCCTGGCGTCTTGCCGAATGAGGTGGGTCCGAACGCTGGGAAAGGAAAGACTCGGCCAATCGCAAAAAGATACGATTTCGAATCGCTCTCGAACGTCGGGAGGAAGAAGATGGCAAACCTCGAGAAGAACCCCGAGGTAATGCTCGTTGACGCAAAACGCCGCCGTGATCGGCTCAGGCCCCGATGTTAGGCGGAATAGCGCATCCTCGAATAGCCGAAGCTCAACGAAGAAGTCGGCGCTGTCCCTCGCCTCGATAAAGCGGGAGAGGCTAGTTGGGTCTTCAACCCCGATTCCGGTCATCACGTCGTGGTAGGCCCGGTAACGGTCGCTAAGCGACGACATCTCCATGGCAAAAAGGCCGAAGTAAGCGATGCGCCGATGGCCCGCTCCCGTCAGATACTCCATGCCTGCTTTTGCGGCTTCGTAGTTGCCGGTGGCGACGGAAGGAAGCTTCGCGCTCGTGGGCTCGCGGTCGAGACACACCACCGGGCACACGGATTCGTTGATCTCCTCCAACCGTCGCGAAACTCGCGGATGGCCCGTTGGAAGGATCAGAATTCCGTCCACCTCTCCCACCGCTTTCGTCAGCATTTCCGCTTCCAGCACCGGATCGTTGTCGGTGGCATAAAGAACGAGCTGCCGATCGTCGCCTGCCGCCTCACGAATCCCCGCGAGCAACTTGATTTCGAGGAATCCTTCGTTCGTAGGCAAAAACAAGCCGATCTTGCCCCGCTCGGGCGTAGGTGCCTCGAGCTTAGCGACAAACGTTCCGACCCTCTCGACCCGGGTAATCAGGCCGGACGACGAGAGCTCTTGGAGAGCTCGGTGAACGGTCATTTTGGAAGCGCCAAATTCGGCGATCAGTTGTGCTTCGGTGGGCAATTTGCTTCCGGGAGCATATGCGCCGGAATTGATTCCCTCCTCAAGTCGGTCAAAAATATCTCTCCAACCAACCTTACCCTGACCACTGGTACGCGCCATTGGTCATAAGTGTATACCAGTGGTTTAGGGCAAGCCAAGCCGCTTTTACATTCCAGGTAATTAATGCAGGAAAAGATCTCTGGGAGGTCTCGCTTACTATTCCCAGCAGCCGGTGGCGCGGGCTCTCGGGACGGCTCCAAAAACCTGATAACGACGGCGCGAAGCGGCCGGATTTTTGGAAGCCCTTACGAGTGTCGGCGATGAAGCTGAGAGTTGAGGCTTCGGATGCGTTAAGGGGACGCCCGAATCGAATGCCAATCGGTCTGCCGTGCTTGAAGATGTTCGGGCAGAACGAATCTATTCCTCAACCTATTCGACTTTACATAGCTAGCTCAACAAGACCGGCAAGAGAAGCGTAAGGCCCGAAATCTTGGGCGACATAATTCGCGGATGGCATGGCGCGGCTTGATCGAACGTTACGGCGACCGACTCGATATCTCCCACGCCGTGCCGCCGGTGACGCTTTACGAGGGGAATACCCCCTTGATTCCCGCCCCAAGGCTTGCCGCTGAAATCGCACCCGGGGCCGAGTTGCACCTGAAGTACGAAGGGCTCAATCCGAGCGGGTCGTTTAAAGACCGGGGGATGACGACGGCGATCACCCAGGCCGTCTCCGAGGGAGCCCGCGCGGTTATCTGCGCATCCACCGGAAATACCGCCGCCAGCGCCGCCGCCTACGCGGCAAGGGCGGGCCTCAAGTGCGCCGTTCTGATCCCGGAAGGAAAGGTAGCTTTGGGCAAGCTCGCGGGCGCGATCGCCTACGGCGCGGATGTGATCGCGATCGAAGGATCGTTCGACGACGCGTTGCGGATGGTACGGGAGATCGCGGAAACAATGCCGATCGCCCTGGTCAACTCCGTAAATCCGGCTCGTTTGGAGGGACAGAAAACCGCCGCCTGGGAGATTACCGACCATCTTGGCGGCGTCCCCGACTGGCTATGCCTGCCGGTCGGCAACGCCGGCAACATCACCGCCTATTGGATCGGTTTTTGCCAGAACGGCGGCCCTAAGATGCCGCGCGTCTTGGGAGCGCAGGCGGCCGGCTCGGCTCCGATCGTCATGGGCCATCCAATTGAGAATCCCGACACGATCGCGACCGCGATCCGGATCGGCAACCCAGCCAGGTGGAAGCAGGCGGAAGAGGTTCTCCGGGCCTCTCACGGCATGATCCTCGCCGTGAGCGACGAGGAGATCTTGGAGGCGCAACGCCTGGTGGCTACCTTGGAGGGGGTCTATTGCGAACCCTCGTCGGCGGCCGGGCTCGCGGGACTGCGGAGAGCCGTTCGGGAAGGAACGCTCGATCCCAACGGGCTTCAGATCGCCGCCGTGCTTACCGGACACGGAATGAAAGATCCGGACACGACGATCAGGTGGCATCGATCAGAGCCTCCGATCGCGTCCACCACCGACGCGCTTCGTCAGCGGCTGGAGCGGAAATGATACGTATCCGGGTTCCGGCAACGACGGCCAATCTTGGTCCTGGCTTCGACTGCATGGGGCTTGCCCTCGACCTCTGGAATTCGTTCGAGTTCTATCCCCGAGCATCCGGCTTTGTGGTCGAATCGCACGGAGAGGGAGAAGGCCAGCTTCCGTCCGACGCGACCAATCTGATCGTCACCACGATGCTGCAGGAGATCGATCTCCTTGGAGCGGAGCGCCCGGCCGGCGCCCGCATCGTTTGCCATAACACCATTCCCGCCGCTAGCGGCCTCGGTTCCAGTTCGACGGCGACCCTCGCGGGACTGCTTTTTGCCAGCGCATGGGCGCGGCACTTGGCGGGTACCGACCCGGCGGAAATCGACCGGGCGGCGATCCTCGAGCGCGCGGTCGAGGTGGAGGGGCACGGAGACAACGTAGCCCCCGCGTTGCTCGGAGGCTTCGTCATCGTTATGCCCGATTCCTCCGGCGTCCTCACGCAGAGGATCCCGCACGTGCCGATCAAGGCGGTGGTTTGCGTGCCGGAGTTCGCCTACCTCACCTCGGAGGCACGCGCGGCACTACCGGGCTCCTATCAGAAAGCGGATGCGATTTTCAACATCGGTCGGGCGTTGCTGGTGGCAGAGGCGCTCCGCACCGGCGACGACGAGATGCTCGCCCGCGCCATGAATGACCGGATTCACGAGCCGTACCGCCTACCGGCGATCCCGGGAGCGAGCACTGCTCGCGAGCGCGCCATCGAGGCCGGGGCTATCTCCGTCCCGCTCAGCGGGGCCGGTCCTGGCCTCATCGCATTTGCCCGCCAAGGCTACGACCGGATCGGCCGCGCGATGAATACCGCTTTTCGCGAGGCGGGGCTCCAATCCCGATACTGGATACTGGATGCGACCGACCAAGGAGTTCATATTGGACGGCTTCCCGTTTAATCGCGAAAGTTCGTGCCGGATCGGACCCCCTATCCGTTGCTTTCTCGGACCTCGTCGCGCGATCATGAGTTGCGCATGGCCAAACTTTCGCCGTTCAAATTAGGGTTTGTCATCTTTTGGCGGCTCGCCCTCTTTGCGGGCGTTATTTTCTTGGTCTACTTCGGATGCCGTCCTAGGCCGGTTGTTCCGGAATTCCACCAGTACGTCGGCGATCCGCGAACCGGATGCTTCTATCCCGCGGAGACGAAGAAGCTGAGCGATCTGCCGGCAAATGACGAGGAAGGCCCGCAGAGCCACTGGGACGAGTTCGCTAGCCTGGACCAAGCCAAGAAGGCGGGCTACCATGCCTGCGCTGTTCCGCCTCACGGGTAAGCTCTTGGCGCTTCCGACGAACCACAATCGGCTCGCGGCAGATAAGGAAGGACCGATCGAATGACCGAAGTGATCATGCCCAAAATGGGAGACGGGATGGAGGAGGGAACCCTCCTCGAGTGGCTCAAGAAGGAGGGCGACAAGGTCAAGACCGGAGAGGTCATCGGGACGATCCAAACGGATAAGGCGACTCTCGAACTTGAGGCGCCAGGCACCGGAAGCCTCGCCGGATTCCTGCTGAAAGGTGGCGAGACGGTTCCCGTCGGTGTGCCGATCGCGGCCATTCTCAAGGAAGGCGAATCGCTACCCGCTGGTTGGGGTGGAAAAGATGCGATGCCCGCCGCGTCCGCAGCCGCCGAAGTTCCGGTCCCTAACGGCGCCGTGCCCGCTGCCGAAGCCGCGCCAGCGGTCAACCAGGCCGCCCCCGCTCCGGCGCCGGCCGCCGATGCGGGCCGAGTGAAAGCTTCGCCGTTGGCCCGCAAGATCGCCCAGGAGAAGGGGCTCGATCTTGGCCAGATTCAGGGCTCGGGACCCGGCGGACGAATCGTTGAGAAAGACGTGCGGGGAGCAACGCCCGCGGCCCCTGCTGCCGCTGCCGCCCCTCAGCCGGTGGCCGCGAGCGAGGAGGACGTCGTCGTACCGTTGCCCCGGCTTCGACAGATCACTGCGAAGCGCACCTTGGAAAGCAAGACCCAGGTTCCTCACTTTTACGTCACCGTCGAGGTGGATGTGGAGCGAATCATGGAGCTGCGCGAAATGTTCGAGCGAGACGGCAGCGGCAAGATCTCGATCAACGACTTCGTGGTAAAAGCTTCGGCCCTTGCCTTGCGCGACATGCCGATCGTGAACTCCGTCTTTCAGGGCGATAAGCTGCTTCAAAAGGGCGGCGTCCACGTCGGAATCGCCGTGGCCCTAGAGGACGGGCTTACCGTCCCGGTCATCAAGAATGTGGACGCGCTCTCGCTTCGTCAGATCAGTGCTCGCGCCAAGGAGCTTGCCAAGAAGGCTCGCGACAACAAGCTGGGCATGGACGAATTGCAAGGCTCGACCTTCGCGATCTCCAACATGGGAATGCTCGACGTCGATAACTTCATCGCCATCATCAACCAGCCGAACGCCGCTATCGTCGCGATCGCCTCGGTTCGAAAGAAGGTGGTCGTGGGTGAAAACGACGAGATCGAGATCCGAAGCCGAATGAACATCACCGGTTCGTTCGACCACCGCGTGGTGGACGGCGCGGTTGGAGCGAAGTTCATCAACCTGATGAAGGATTACCTCCAGAACCCGACCCGCTTGATGTCGTAGCGACGCAGCATCGGCTTTCAGCCGGGTTACGAAACCGGGAGGCTTATCGGTTGGGAGCCGATGCTACGGCCTGTACAGTCTTGTAAAGCCTCGGACTGTACTGGTTTCTGACCTCCAACCAGTCGTACAATGCGGCCATGGCGATGGTGGTGGACTCTCTACGGCTTTACGAGCGGTTGGCGGCGACGGTTCGCGGCCAGATCGAAACACGCACCTTCCGCCCCGGCGATCGGCTGCCGAGTGTGCGTGAGCTCAGCCGCTCCAGCGGGGTCAGTGTCAGCACCGTGCTGGACGCCTATCGCCTTCTGGAAGACCAGGGCCTGATTCGCCCTCGGCCGCAGTCGGGCTACTACGTGCGGGCTACCTTCTCCCCCCGAGCCGCGGAGCCCTCCCGCTCGGCGCCACTGGCCATGACGGTCGATTTCGACCGAAGCGAGCTGCAAGAAGCAATGCTGCGCGCAATGGGGCGCGAGGACGTCGTCCAGCTCGGGTTCGCGCTGCCCGACCCAGACCTTCTGCCGCACGAACGGCTGGCCCGGCTAACGTCTCGGGTCGCTCGGGAGCACCCGGAGGCGAGCTACGGTTACGGCCCGGTCTCCGGACACCGAGCCTTACGCGAGCAGATCGCACAGCGAACGTTCGTCGCAGGAGCGGCGGTGTCTCCGGACGAAATGGTAATTACCAGCGGTTGCCAAGAAGCGCTTTCGCTTGCGCTTCAGAGCGCGGTCCCTCGAGGCGGCGTGGTGGCCGTGGAGTCACCTTGCCACGCGGGGATTCTGCAGGCGATTTATCAGTCGGGCCTGCGCAGCCTCGAAATCGCGACCAGCACTCGGGATGGCATCTGCATCGAAGCATTGGAAGAAGCGGCATTAAACGGGATCGCCGCGGGCGATCCCATTCTCGGCTGTGTCGTCAGCCCAAACTTCCAGAACCCCCTTGGGTTTCTAATGTCGGACGCAGATAAGCAGCGCCTGGTCGACCTCTCCCGCCGATACGGCATGACCCTCATCGAGGACGACATCTACGGGGACCTGGGATACGAGGTCGAGCGTCCCCGCGTCCTTCGATCGTTCGAGGGGGGTGAGGACGTGCTCCTCTGCTCTTCATTTTCGAAGACATTGGCGCCCGGATACCGGATCGGATGGTGCATCGCCGGAAGAAGGCACGCCGACCTGCGGCGGCTGAAGTACGGGTTAAACGTGAGCGCTCCTTCCTTGCCCCAACTCGTGATCGCGGAATTCTTATCGAACGGAGGGTATGACCAGTACCTGCGAAGAGCCCGAAAGGCGTACGCGGCAAGCGTACACCGCATGGGCGATGCGATCGCCCGCGTCTTCCCCGCCGGCACCCGAATGACTCAGCCGCAGGGGAGTTTCGTGCTGTGGGTCGAGCTTCCGTCGGGTGCGGATGCCACTCGTCTGTATGGGGAAGCGCTCTCGAGGGGAATCCTCCTCGCCCCGGGCCGGCTCTTTAGCGCCCAAGACGGGTATGGCTCATGTGTGCGCCTCACCGCCAGCCAGTGGTCGAGCAAGGTAGACGAAGCGGTGACCGCGCTCGGAAAAATGCTCCGCGGGTAAATGGGCAACGAGGATTTCTCGCTCACGTACAATAAGAATGTGAGGGGCGAGGGTAGCTACACCGACTCCGAAGCCGAGCAGATCCTCCGGCTAGCGGCGAACCATTCGACGGGGGCCATCGACAAGTCGCGCCTACTGCAAATGGCAGACGAGCTCGGCCTGTCCCACGAGGCGGTCCAACTTGCCGAACAGCAAGTAATTGCCGAGCGAACCGCCATTGCGGAACGGACGGAATTCGACGTTCAGCATCGCAAGGCGTTCTTCAGCCACCTCACCAGCTATCTGGTCTCGTGCGGGGGCATGGTTCTCTTCAACCTCGTCACCGACCATCACATCACCTGGGCGATTTGGCCCATCATCGGGTGGGGGATCGGTATCGCGTTCCATATCCACGAAACCTTTGCCAAGGGCAGCGAAGACTACGAGGAAGAGTTTCAAAAGTGGAGAACCAAGCGAGGACTATCACGCACGACGGGAAGCGTCACTCCCGCCCACCAAGCCTTGGAACAACCACTCGAAAACATCCTCCTTCGCGACAACCTTACTAAGATCGAGGCGATTAAGCGCCTCCGCGAAGAAACCGGCTCGACCCTCAAAGACGCAAAAGACGCGGTTGAGATGTACGAACGGATCCATCCGGGATCCATCCGCAGCTAGCACCCGGACCTTTGGCGCATTCCGCGCCACTTCGCGCATCCCCGGCTATCCCTAGCCCCGTGTAACTAGCGGCGCTCCTACCGGCTCGACCGGCGGACGCCACTGGACCATATGCGGAAGTGGAGTTCTCTCTTTGTCGGGGCCGTGGCAGCGGCCACTGCCTCGTACCAACCGTTTCGGCCGGCGATAGTCGTCGGCGATTCGATGAGACCGGCGCTCAGCCCGTTCCAGCTCTTGTGGGTGAACACCCGGTTTGGACCGGTGGAGCGGGGTGACGTGGTCGTGATCAACCAAAACGGTGAGGAGATCGTCAAGCGAGTCGCCGCTCTGGAAGGAGATCGAGTCACCCGGTATTGGGAGCAAGGCGAATGGATCTTGCCGAGCGTGCCCGAGGCGGAGAGCTTTTTCCGGCGCGCCGGAATCCCGCACCGAACCACGACCATTCCGCACGGAACGGTGTTCGTACTGGGAGATAACCGGACTGTCTCGGTCGATTCGCGCGTTTTCGGACCGGTGCCGATCGCATCCATCCGCGGAAAAGTCGAGGGGGCCACGAAGGAGATCGGCCAGCCGGGCATCGATCGGGGGCTCGTAGCAAGTGCGGAGGGGAGATCGGAACGTACCCCCGGTCGCGAAGCGTATCCGATGGGGACGCTTCATGCCGCCGCCAACGATTTACGAACTTTTCCGCCCACTGGAAACTTCTAGATAGATAGGGTACGTGGTAATAACGCTGACCTGTTTTGGCAGGTCGAAAGGAAGAAGCAAGCGTCATGCGCAAAAGAAGTATTCTCGCCCTCTGCGGGCTCGGGGCTCTCGCCCTTTTAAAGTGTCAACCCATCCAGCCAGTCGTGGTGATGGGCCGCTCCATGCAGCCCACTCTGCAGCCTTACCAGGTCGTTTGGTCGACGCGCGACTTCAAGAAGCTGGAGCGCGGCGACCTCGTGGTTTTCGATCACGAGGGAGAAACGATGGTAAAACGAGTCGCGGGACTGCCTGGCGACCGAGTCGATCAATACCTGATCGCAGGAGACTGGATGGTTCCCGATTACCCAGTTTGGAACCGCTTCGCGGCGAAAAATGGCTACCCAAAGAGAACGACGATCGTTCCCGAAGGGTCCGTGTATGTCGTCGGCGACAGCATTGAAAAATCGATAGACTCCCGCTCTTACGGTCCGATCAAGATCTCGTCGATCGGAGCCAAGTTGCTCTATCAAGAGTCCGAATCCCCGAAGTTGCCCAGCCTCCGATTGTCGCGAAATCTAACCGTGCAACGAAACGAGCCGGCTGGCGCTTGAACGCCAGAGCCCCTCAGAGGGGAACCCGTATTGATAGAGTTACTCACCCTATCAATACGGCGAGAAACTCGTGCTACTCCAACAGGGGACGTAGTACCTCTTCAATAAAAACGTTCGGCCCCTCGACCCCCACTCCTTCCTCGCCGATCTCGACCTCCAGCCGTTCCCAACGGTCGCCGAGCACCCAGTAGACATAAGGGGAAATCGAACCCGGTCCATCCCTGAACATGCCGCGAGTCGCGTGAATGAGCGGGCCTAGGGCTCCGAGGGCAGACGCCTTGGTAAGCGAAACCGAGAGACTCTGGTGCCTCGCCGGTACCGCGACAAGGCGTCCATACGGCGGCTCGATCCCGAGAAACTTCGTTAATACCAAGGCGATGCTGGCAACAAAGTAGTCGTCGCTGCTGAGAGAAACTATTTCGGCCTCGTCCGACACCTGGAATTCTCTTCGCTCTACGCCCGACGTAAGCATCACGTTCGTAAAGCCGATATCGAATAGCTCTTCGAGCGGCACGCCATAGCCGGCCGCGCGCTCCGGGCTCACCGTCAAGATCTTGTCGGGAAGATCCACCGCCAAACACGTGATAAACCCGGGCGCGACTTGCTTGGTGACGAGCATCGACGGATCGACGCTCTCCGCCGCGAAGAGGCGAACCCGCAGAATCGGGCGCACCTCCTCGAAGCTTGCCGGCACCTCGGCCTCGCTGTGCGCGCCGCGGATTCGGTCCAGAAACGGCTCGATTTCCGAGTCCCAGTCGTCCATCGGCATCTGATTACAGATCTGGGCCAGATTGACGATCCCATAAACCTTTCCGGAGGTGTCTCCAAGTTCCTTCCAAGACCCGGTTTCGAGGTCAAGTTCGTAGCGAACGGATGCGTTTTTCAGGGCTCGCTCCAACCGCTCGACGAAAATGGCGAAACGCTCGGGCGAAAAGAAGGATGCCCACTCCGGGACTGGCGAGTCCGACATTCTCCAAGCGTACCGCCGCTAACAGCGACCGGGTAGCCTCGCTGGCGCACATGCCTGGTCCAACGAAAACGCTGGTGATCGCCACCCACAACCGGAAAAAGGCCGGTGAGATGGTGACCATCCTCTCCCGCCGGTTCCCGCAGCTTGAATTACTAACCCTTGCCGATTTTGAAGGCGCTCCCGAGCCGGAAGAAACCGGCTCCACTTACCCGGAGAACGCCGCAATCAAATCCGAGAGTGCGGCGGCGTTTACGGGCGAGTGGTCGTTGGCCGACGACGCTGGGCTGGAGATCGACCGCCTCGATGGCGCGCCCGGGCTATACAGCAAGCGCTTCGGCGGCGAGGATCTGCCGTTTCCCGAAAAGATGGCCAAGATCTTGTCCCTTTTGGCCGGCGAGGGGAGCCGCCGGGCTCGGTTTCGATGCTGCGTCGCCCTGACGTCGCCAACTGGCGAAACGAAGATTTTCGAAGCGACCTGTGAAGGAGCGATTGCCCAAGCTCCAAGCGGAGGCGGCGGATTCGGTTACGACCCGATCTTTCTGCCCGACGACGCCGACGGACGAACAATGGCCGATCTAACCGCCGATGAAAAGCATCGCATCAGCCACCGCGGAAAGGTGCTGGCGATGGTGGGCGACTACCTCGAAGCGGACGGTACCCTCTAACCGTGCGCATCTTGGTGACCAACGACGACGGGATCAGGGCTCCCGGAATCCGAATTCTGACCGATGTCGCCAAGCGGTTCGGACTGGTAAAGGTGGTGGCGCCGGATCGCGAACGATCGGCATGCGGACACTCGATGACGATGCGCGACCCGTTGCGCGTAACCGAGTTCGAATGGGACGGCTGCGAAGCGTTCGAGGTGTCGGGAGTGCCGACGGACTGCGTCAATGTCGGTCTCTCCTTTGGCTGGCCGGACGGCTGCGATCTCATCCTCAGCGGCGTCAATAATGGCCCAAACCTCGGATTCGACGTCACGTATAGCGGTACGGTTGCAGCGGCAATGGAAGGGACCATCTTGGGGGTGCCGAGCATCGCCGTCAGCATGGCCTCCCTCGTGACTGGCGCTCCGATCCACTACGACACGGGTCTCGCTTGGCTGGAAGAAAACCTGGAGCGCCTGATCCAAGCCCCAACCAAGCCTCT
Organism: Fimbriimonas ginsengisoli Gsoil 348; assembly: GCF_000724625.1. GTDB lineage: Bacteria > Armatimonadota > Fimbriimonadia > Fimbriimonadales > Fimbriimonadaceae > Fimbriimonas > Fimbriimonas ginsengisoli. Next base: position 498,023 of record NZ_CP007139.1, read on the forward strand.
GACCTTCCTCAACGTGAACATCCCGAACGTCTCGGACCCGATCGAAATTCGCGGCATCCGCGCGACCCCGATGGGGCAGAGGGTCTACGTGAACCGAATCGAACGGCGAGACGACCCCTGGGGCCGGCCGTACTTCTGGCAAGGCGGAGTAACCGTCATGACCGCCGATCAGCCGGGAACCGACGTCCAGGCGATTACGGAAGGGTTCGTCAGCGTCACCCCGGTCTCGCTCGATTGGACAGACTACGGCCATTTGGGGAGCTTGGAGCGGGCGATCATTCCACGCCACGAAGTCTAAGGCCTGTCGCGGGCCTAAGGGATGGGCGGCGGTAGCATCGCCTCCCAGGCGATGAACCATCGCTGACCGCCCTCCGATCCCTCCCGACGCCCCCGTCGGGCAGGGTCCCGCACCTGCGGGGCTTCTCACATCCGGGAAAGGCATCGGGGGTTTCCCGACCGATGGTCGGACCCTGCCCGACGGCGCGTCGGGAGGGATCGCCAAGCCAGGCCTCGTAGGATTCAGTCCGTAGGGCAGTCGGATGACGTCACCGCTCTAGCTTCCTTCGTAACGCAACGCGGGCGCAGACTATCTTGTAGACGGTCTGCGCCCGCGAGGTGTCGGCTCACGGAGAGCTACGCTCGTCGAAGGAAGATTCTCGAGAAGAAGCTCTCGACGCTACGCGACCACTTGTAGGCGCCCGCTTGCCAGCGGTCTAAGGTCGCCACCGGCCACAGCGGCTTCGGCAGCTTGGCGTCTTCGTAAGTCACCTCCGCCCCCAGGAGCGGAACCCGCTTCGGACGGTGGTGAGTTCGGAAGATGTGATCCCAGACGGCAAAGCCCCAGAGGCCGACCACCGCGACGTTCGCCGTGGGACGCCAGTGGTGCATGAGGTGAAAACCGTAGACGTGCCGAACGACGCGCCCGACGCGTCGGTGCTCCATCATCGGCTTCCAGAACTTGTCGTACGGCAGGTGCATCACCTGGTGCCAAAGCTCGTAAGCGCTGTAGTAGATCGTCACCGAGAAAATCAGTGAGATCAGCGCCGGTTGGCTCGGGAACATTAATTTGGCCGGGACGCCGAGGAGAACGAAGAACATGCCGAGGAAGATCGCGATCGAGTACGCGGGGAACATCATCGACTCCTCTTGATGCTCCAGTTCCACCGGATACTCATTTGCAACCGCGACGAGCCGCTCCGGCTCGTTCGGAGAGACCGGGGCCTTCACGGAGGTCAGGCCGTGGTGGTGGGTGTGAGCCCGATGCATCGATTTCAAGAACGGCAGCACTGCGGAATGCAGCAGATAGCGGTGGTAGAAATACTCGAAAAGGCTAAGGGGAATCCCGAATAGAAACGTCCACAGCAGGATAAGCCATGGGTGGCCGAGCTCCGAATTAAAGGTGCTTGGCGAAATCCATCGGAACAGAAGGAGAGCAGCTACAAGCTGCAAGCCCGTAAGAAGAAAAAAGCGGCCAAAGGGCACGTGGGCCGGGCTCGGAGTGGCAGCATTCTGTTCCATATTCAATTTGCACCTCCTGATGGTGCGGAGTGAGGTTCTCTCACGGCGGTCCTGGAGTTATACCGAGTCGATGCCGGCTCGAACAACGATCCCTGACCCTGTTCTACATAGACTACGGTGCCTTCGAGAACCGAAGGCACCGCAGTTCACTCGGGCTACATTACCAGCGGTTGCCGCGAGATTTTCCGCCGCCACCGCCGCCGCCGCTGCCACCGCCGTAGCCGCCACCGCCGCCACTTCGGCCACCGCCGCCACCACCGCCGTAGCCGCCGCCACCGCCGCCGCCACCACCGGATCGGGGCTCGCGAGGACGGGCCTCGTTGACGGTGAGAGTTCGCCCGTCAAGCGGGGAGTTGTGCTTGTCGGCAATCGCCGCCTCGAGCTGGTTCGGATCGACGTCGACGAAGCCGAAACCACGACCCTCGACGATACGAGCGTTGGTCGCTCCGTAAGCGCTGAAATGCGCCGTGAGCTGATCTTCGGTCGCGGAGTACGGCAGGTTGCCGACGTAGAGTGTTTTGTTTGCCATTTGAATGGCCTCCTTGATGTAGTAGTTCCGGTTCCGTCAGACAGAGAAATCGCGATAAGAACCGGCCGGAGGCTGCATTCCAAAAACGAAGACCAGACTTTGAAAGCGTAACATCTTATTTTACTCGACTGGCGATAGAACCGTTGCATTTGGCTCCCCCATCCGCCCCCCTGTAACGCTCGCCGGTTTCTTGGAAGAAGCCTCTAACGTAAACAAGAAGCGGGAACCGCATCCTGGCTCCGACTCGGCCCAGACCCGCCCGCCGTGCCGCTCCACGATCCGCTTCACGTTGGCCAGGCCGATCCCGGTTCCTGGAAACTGCGATTCGGTGACCAGCCTCTCAAAGGGCTGGAACAACTTTTCGACGTAACGCATGTCGAAGCCGATACCCTGGTCGCGGACGCAAAACGCCCCGCCTTGCTCCTGGCTCACCGATACGAGACCCCCTTCGGGCGAGAACTTGCAGGCGTTGTTCAGGAGGTTCCACAACACAAACCGGACTAAGAATGGATCGCCGAATGCGTTTAGATCCGGCTGGACCTGAAATGTACATTTGACCGGCCCGTTTAGCGCCATCTCATCGATCACTTCTTGTGCGAGGTCCGACAGGTTGAACGAGACCGGACGCATTTCCGTGTGAGAAAGCCGGGACAGCTTCAGTAGGTCGTCAATGAGGGCGGCCAACCGGCTGGCCGCATCGCTTTGACGCTGAAGGTAGTACTGAGCCTGCTCGGGAAGGCCCGCCGAGTAATCCTGCACCAGCATCTGGCTCGTCGCGATGATGGCCCGCAGGGGTGCCCTCAAATCGTGGGAGATCGAGTAGTTGAATCCCTCCGCCTCGCGGTTCAGCCTTTCGAGCTCCGCGGTCCGCTCGGCAACCCTACCTTCCAGGGTCTCGTACAGATCCCGCACCTCGTATTGACGCCTTCTCGATCGAAGCGCGACCTGAACGGCGTTGACCAAGGTAATGGAACGCAAGGGGCGCTCCAGCAAGCTCACGTTCCCACTCGGTTCCAAACGTTGAACCAGATTCCAAGTTTTCGCGGCGGCAGTTTCGCCTCCCGTCGTGAGGATGACGATCGGGATGTCGGACCAGGCGGGTTGCCTAGCCAGGGTGGTGCGCAACGCCTCTAAGGCGGTGCCAGAAAGACCCTCTTCCGTGACAATCGCCGCTCCACCACCTTCGGCGATCTTGGCGCAGAATTCCGCTATTGAGCCAACCGCCTCCGCCTCGATGTCGCGCTGACAGAGGATCGTGGCGATTAGATGACCATCTCGGCCGGTCGGAGCGAGGATTAGCACGCGTTCTTCAATGCGTGCGGTGGTGTCGATCATGGCGAAGTTCGGGAAACATCAATCGTGCTTTCTCTTGGAACGCCGGTAAATACGCCGTGCAGCGACTCGAGAGGAGGTCCAATTCCGATTCCGCCATTCTCTCCCAACCGTAATTCTCGGATGGATCGATCATGTTGTCCACCCCGCCGTTTGACTACCGAGATAGCCTGCTTTAGGTGGCCTTCGAACTCATAAAGCCGGAAGAGGATGACGGTATCGGCCAAGTAGCTGACGTCTACGGGAGACGCCATGTTCGCCCCCAACATTCCATGCTGAGCGACAACCAGAATCGTGGAGATTCCCTGCTGCCCTAAGAACGACAAAAGCTCGTGAAGCTGCAGTATTAAAAACCGCTCTTCGGGCATGGCATTGAGGTAGCCATTCAGACTGTCGATTGCGACGATTTTCACCTCGCCGGACCGAACGTCTTCTCGCACTTGATGGATAAATTCTCCGGGAGTTAACTCGGCCGGATCGATGTGCTGGACGATTACATGTCCTGATCGAACGTATTTCTCGAGGTCTATGCCGAGACCTCGACACCGTTTGTACAAGGTGCGCGGCGTCTCTTCAAACGAATATAACGCCGCCCGGTCCCCCCGTTCCGCCGCCGCAACTGCGTACCGAATGGCAATCGTTGACTTTCCTGCTCCCGCCGGACCGAGTAGTAAGGTGCTCACTCCCTCGTCCAACCCGCCTCCGAGCAGTTCGTCCAATGCCGCTACGCCGCTGCTAACCGAGTGGTTTCCTACCGACTGGCGGTGCTCCGCGGCGATCAGGCGAGGGTAAATCCGCATTCCACCGGTGAGCATTCCGAGATCGTGGTATCCGCTTCTAAAAGACACGCCACGCAGCTTTTGAACGCGAAACCGACGACGGTCGACACCGAACGACGTCGGAAGCTGCTCCAAGAGGAGTACGCCGTGAGCGATGCTCTGCAGTTGCAAATCCCCCGGTTCCGACGTCTGGTCGTCTAGGAGAAGAACAGTGCACCGCTTGCCGGTGAAGTACTGCTTTAATGCCAGGATTTGCCGTCGATACCGTAACGCGTCCCGGGCAAGAAGTCGCATTTCGGAAAGGGAATCAAATACGGCACGGCTCGGCTGAACCTGTTCGACGATTCCAATCAAAGCCTTGGTCGTTTCGGTGAGCTCCACCTCGGACGGATGAAAAACCGTATTCTCCGACTCGCCGTCGAGGAGGTCTTCCATCGCGGAAAGCTCGTACAAATCGATTCCGTCGAGCGTCCAGCCATGAGACTCGGCGACCATGGCCAATTCTTCTCGAGTTTCCGAGAGGGTGATGTAAAGCACCCTTTCCCCTAGGCGCACCCCTTCCATCAAGAACTGCAGCGCCAGCGTGGTCTTGCCCACGCCGGGGTCTCCCTGCACGAGGTACAGCCGGTTCCGGGGCAGCCCGCCACCCAGAACATCATCGAGTCCGTCGACGCCAGTCGACGCGGTTTCAGTCCGTATTCCTGTGTCCATGCTCTCCCAAGCCACTTAGACCAATTCGGCAGTTTATCCCCTAATTAGTCGTTGAGCGGTCGTTCGTTCTTAGGACAATACAGCCAAGATTTTGCTCCCGTCGATAGGGAAAGGGACTCATTCGTCACGGCTCTTCGTCGGCCTCGATCATCGTCGGTTCCTCCTCCTCGGGTGTCGGATCCCCGCTCTGCACCACCCGAACGATACAGCCTCGCATCTTCGGTTCTATGAACAGATAAACGGTCGTCCGGCCGGCGCGAACGATAGCGCACGCGGCCTGCCAATCGTCGATCACGATGTCGCGAAGCGACCGGCGACGCTCTCCGCGCAACCAATACGACTCGAGGGCGTCCGGAGAGCCGTAGATGACGTTCACCTCCAGGTGGTCGCCAACCGCTCCGACAAGGTTCGAGAGCCGCGTATCCCAGTTCTGGAACGTTGCGTCTTCTTTGAAGAACCGGTTTCCGAACTGCGCGCGCGGGACTCCGAACGACTTCAGGAACAGCTTGTGCATGTGGCTGGGGACAAACGCCTCTTGGAACTCCTCGAACGCCGCGTCGGTCTCGGCCGCATCCATCTTGCGCGGCGTGGCCCAAAGCTTTTTCCAACGATCGACACGGTTGTCAGGGGTAATGGTTTTTGTCGGCTTGGGCATTCCCCAAGTTTAGTCGGTCGGATGGAGTGGTGACTGATCGACTGCTCCTTCGACGACGTTGGGATCGTGCCCCCTTACATCTGCTACCGATACATCCGCGAGCTAGAGGGAATCTCCTAAGCTCGATCCAGCTTCAGTACCCGACCGATCGTTGCTACGATCTCTGATTCTGTGACTGGCTTGGTCAGGAAGTCGTCCATGCCGGCGGCAAGACACGCTTCTCGATCGCTTTGAGACGCATTGGCGGTCATGGCGATAATTGGGATACGAACCCCTTCGGACTCGCCCGCTCGAATCAAACCCGTCGCCTCGAAACCGTCTACGACCGGCATCTGGCAGTCCATGAAAATAAGGTCGTACCGATCTTCACTGGACATCTCCACCGCTTCTTTTCCATCGCCGGCGATCCGCACTTCCATCCCAAGGCCAGAGATTAGGCGGTGGGCCACGATCTGGTTCACCTCGTTATCCTCGGCGACGAGAACCTTCAGGTTCCGGTGCGCCAGGAGATCGCGCCGCACCTCACGGCTCTTCGGGGCGAACCCGACTCCGAGTATTTCCACCAATACCGAATGCAGCTTCTTCCGCTGAATCGGCTTCAGAAGCACACGAACCGCGTGCTCCGCGTCGCTCACCGCATCCCCCAACGGGGTGATCACCAAGACCGGGAGTTGTGGAACCGCTAGGCGCGCGAACCTGCTCCACATCCTTCTTCGGGCAAGCCGCCTCAACGACGATAAGGCTGGGAATCCGCTCGATCTCGTCGAGACGCGAGACCACTTGGACGTCGAAGCCAAAACCGCGCAGGTTTTCCTCCAGCATCGAAAGATCCCGCGGATTTGTGACTGCGAGGACGACGTGACGCTCGATGTTCTTGATGAACGGTGTTTCGTCGAGCGCCGGAGCCCCCCTTGCGAGATCGACCTCAAACCAGAACGTGGATCCCTTCCCGAGCATGCTCGTCAACCCGATGACGCCTCCCATCATCTCGATCAACCTCTTACTGATGGCGAGTCCCAAGCCCGTTCCGCCGAATCGCCGACTTGTCGAGCCGTCCGCCTGAGTGAAGCTCTCAAAAACGGCGACTTGTCGGTCGAGCGGGATTCCGATGCCCGTATCCGAAACTTCGACCCGGATCTTGACCACCTCCTCCGATTCGGAGACCATGGAGACTTTAATGAGGACCTCGCCTTGCTCCGTGAACTTGATAGCGTTCCCCACCAGGTTGACGAGGAGTTGCCGGAGCCGGGTTTGATCGCCGACAAGCCGCGGCGGAAACGCGAACGGAGCCGACACGTTCACCTCGACCCCATTGTCGTGCGCGCGCAAGGCAAGGGCCGCCGCCACCTCGTCGCACATTTGCACGAAGTCGAATTCGGCCGCCTCGAGCGTTAGCTTCCCGGCCTCGATCCTCGAGATGTCGAGCACGTTGCCGATAACGCCGAGCAGCGCGTCGCCCGAAACCCGGATCAGGTTGGCGTATTCGCGCTGCTCCAGACTGAGGTCGGTTTCGAGAAGGAGCGAGGCGATGCCGAGCACCCCGTTTAGGGGAGTGCGAATCTCATGACTGATGTTCGCGAGGAATTCGGTCTTTGCCTGGTTCGCGCTCTCCGCCTGCTCTTTTGCCTCTCGAAGCAGCTCCGATTCGCGCTTTGCGAAGTCGACTTCCTGCCTCAGGAGCGCCGTCCTGATTCCGGCATCGATCTCCTCATTTAACGACTCCTCGACGATAGTCAAGGCAATCCTGAGCATCGCGGCCCGCTTCTTCCGGTAATCCCAACTCTTCGTAAACCTGAGCGAGATGTTTGCAAACGGTTCGGACGATGTTCTTAAGCGAAAGCGATTCGGCAACGGCTTTTGCCCGTTCGAGGCACACTCGCGCCTGCTCCGAATGGCCGAGCTTGAAATACGAGACGCCCAGCTCCTCCATCAGTCCGGCGACGAGGATCTGCCGGCCATGCCGCTCGGCTAGCTCTTCCACCTGCCGCACGATCGCCAGGACGCTGTCGATCTCGCCCGCGTGACTAAGCGCCACCGCCTTATTGCCGAGGAGGAACGCCCGCGATAGTTCCTGGCCAGGATCGGTAAGCGATGCCAACCCTTCGTCGACATAAGGAAGCGATTCGGCATAGCGGCCGAGGTCGTTCAGGCTCGCCGCGATGTTGTTACACATCGAAGATCGTCGGATGTCTGAGAGGTCGTTTCCAAACTCTCCCTTGACAAGCAGCGCATACTCCAGCGCTTTTTCCGGGTTCCGCACCCGACCGAACGAAGCGCTCTGGCTTAGAAGGACCTCCGCGATCTCGTCTCGGGATCCGTAACGGCGGGCGGTGCTTTCCGCCTCGGCCAAATAGGAAAACGCCGTCCGCGGATTCCCAATATGCAGATAGCAGCCGGAGAGGGCCAAGAGCGCCTGGGTCTTCTCGGAGAACGCATTCTCCCGATTACTGAGTTCGAGAGCCAAGTAGCCGGCTTCGATCGCTTCGTTGAGCCTTCCCGCCTCGCGGAGCATAACGCAAAGGTCACTGCTCGCTGCCGCCTCCGCGATCGGATTTCCGCCCGCTCTCGCCGCCTCGATCGCTTCCCGGGTCCGCTCGATGATCCGATCTGGCGATTCGTTCGCGGACGGCGCCGACCGGGGGAGAAACGGCGATAAGGCATCCCGCTCGGTCACCGACGGCGGGTTATCGCTTCCATGCTTCACTGCCTCCACCATCGAGTTTGACCATTATGATGACGCCCAGAGGTGGCCGAACTAGGGTCGAACCTTGCGGTTTTCTCGTTTAAGCGCGCTTTAGGTCCGCGGCTCGAGAGCGAGAGCGGCCCCGCCCAGCATGCCCGCGTCTTCGATCTGTTCGGCGACGACGATTTTGGCGTCGCTGAAGAGCGAGGGAACCGCGACATTCCTCGCCGTCCGGATCGCCGGCTTCAGAAGAAGATCGCCCGCCTTGGCGATTTGACCGCCGATTGCTACGATGTCGGGCGCGAAGATCGCGATGAAGTTGCCGATGCCAACCCCAAGCATTGTGCCTACCTCCTCCCAAACTTCAAGCGAAACCTCGTCGCCCTGCTCCGCCGCCTGCGAGATATGTTTGGGCGTTAGCTTCGAGAGATCCTCACCGACCATGTCGTTCAGGATCGTTTTCCTTCCCCGCCGAATTCGGTGCTGGGCTCGGCGGACGATCGCGTCGCGCTGGCAGTAGCTCTCCAGCGAACCGAATTCGCCTGAATTACACTCAGGCCCCTGATAATTCACCACGGTGTGCCCGAGCTCGGCGCCCCCTTTGTTCCCGCCAAGCAGCACCAACGGCCCCCGGGCGTCGCCTTGAACGGAAATCGGAGCCATCACGACGCCGCCGCCGATGCCGGTTCCGATCGTGAGCATGACCAGGCATTTGGCCGAATTGCGTCCCGTGCCAAACTTGTACTCCCCTAGGGCGGCGAGGTTGGCGTCGTTCCCCATTCGGATGTTGAGTCCCGTCATCTTCGCCAGCGGGTCGCGAACTTCGACGTTCTCCCAGTACTTGAACACCCCGTTGACGTTCTCGCCAAAATTCGGCGCCCACACGATCATTCCCCGCTCGTCGTCGACATGGCCGGGAATCGCGAGCCCCACTTCGGTCGGTTTCACCGCCGCGGTTGCGACCGCCTGCTGGATCGTGGCCGCGATGCTCGCTAAAATTGCCGGGGTTCCCTCTTGCGCCTTCGACGGATTGCTGTAACTTGGACCCGCCTCCGAACCGTCTTCATAGAATGCGCCCGCGCGCACGTTAGTGCCGCCAAGGTCCACGCCGATTACACAACTGCTCACAGGCAGGGATTGTATCAGGACCTGATCATGCGGGTTTTGCGTAGAGTGAAATACGGGGGGAACGCATCTTCGCCCCTACTGCCACGGAGGAAGGATTGACCATAACGGAGATCGCGTCGCACGCCCAGGCCATCATCGATGAAGTCGAGAGAGTCATTGTCGGAAAGAGGGGGACCGTCCGAAAAGCGGTTCTGACCCTGATGTGCGACGGCCACGTCCTGCTAGAGGACATTCCCGGCGTAGGTAAGACAACCTTGGCCAAGGCGCTCGCCAAGAGCATCGGCGGAGACTTCCGACGAATCCAGTTCACTCCGGACCTCCTTCCCTCGGACGTTACCGGCAGCTCGATTTTCAACCAACGAGAGAGCGAGTTCGAATTTCGCCCGGGTCCGGTCTTCGGCAACGTGGTGCTCGTGGACGAAATCAACCGTGCCACTCCCAAGACTCAGTCCGCGCTTCTCGAAGCGATGGAAGAGAAGCAGGTCACCACCGATGGCGAAACCCGCCCGCTTCCCCGTCCGTTTTTCGTCATCGCCACGCAGAACGCCATCGAGATGACCGGTACCTATCCGCTGCCGGAAGCCCAGCTCGATCGATTCTTTTCTCGCCTTTCCCTCGGCTATCCGGAGCGAGATGAGGAGGCCGCGATCCTCGGCCAACAGCAGGTCGCCCATCCGCTGGAGCTAGTGACGGAGGTCGTTTCGATGGCGACGCTTCAGGAGATCCAGACCGCAGTTCGAGACGTCTTCGTGCATGACACGATTCGACACTACATCGTGGACGTAGTCCGCGCCACTCGCGAAAGCAACCAATTTTTGATGGGCGCGTCACCGCGCGGCTCGCTTCACTTGATGCGGGCGGCCCAGGCAAATGCCGCGCTTTCCGGACACGATTTCGTGCGGCCGGACGACGTGAAGGAGATGGCGAGCGCGGTTCTCGGACACCGCGTGCTTCCCCGATCCGAGTTGCGGGCAAAAGGACTCACCACCGAGGAAGTCATCCAGCAGCTCCTCGACCGCGTCTCCGCTCCGGTTCCCGTGGCGTAGCCTTCATGAGAAACGTAGCCGGCTACGCGCTCACGATTTCGGCGGGGTTCATGGCCCTGGTGGCGATCATGCTCGATTCGCCCGCGCTCTTTTATATGAGCACGGCGCTGATCGCTACCATCCTCGCCTGTCGGCTTCAGGCGTGGCTCGCCGTGAAAGGGCTGCGATTCGAGCGCGGCGCGCCGGAGAGCGTTCGGGTCGGCGATCTCGTCACTGTCGACATCACGGTGTGGAGCGACCGTCGGATTCGCCGGCCGTTGGTAACGGTCGTCGACAACCTTCCCAACAACATGCCGGTCGCCGACCGCACCATCTCGCTGCCGATCGCTCCCGCCTTCGATCTCCCGATCGAGACGCAGTACCAGTTCCGCCCTTTGAAACGAGGGCGCTACCGTTGGACCGGCCTATTGGTGGAAGGGACCGACGCCCTTGGCCTCGCTACCCGAATCAAGGAATACGGAACGACGCCGGCGGAGATGACGGTGCTCCCCCGCCCGTTCCCGGTCTCCATCGACATTCCTACCGCCGCGGGTTGGGGGATCAGCGAAGCCGAGAGCGGGCAAACCCGGGGCGCCGGTTTGGAGCCGCGCGGCGTTCGTGAGTATGCGAGCGGCGACTCGCTACGGCACGTCCATTGGCGCTCGACGGCGAAGACCGGCCAACTCCTGGTGAAGGAGTTCGAGGCCGGCACCCATGCTTCGGCCGCGTTTCTCTTCCAGCTCACGAAAGGCTCCGATATCGGAGGCCCGGTGCACAGCACCCTGGAGGCGATGTGCGGGCACGTCGTGTTCCTCGCCGAGATGTTCCTCCGGCAAGGTGCTCACGTTGAATTTCCCCTCTTGGAGACCGGACGATCTTTTGCCTCGCACGGAGAGCGCTCGAACGAGATCTACGAGCTCCTTGCCGGCTTGGAGGCCGACCAGACGACCGCCGTATCCGACGGCGTCGCTGCCGCCGCGGCGGACTTGCCTCCCGGAAGCATTCTGTTCGTGCTCTTATCGGTAAGGGACCCGCGGCTTCCGGCCATGATCACGCATGTGGCAGGCCGCGGACTCGCGGTAGTTCCGCTTCTCTACGATCCTCGACGCCTGGTGGCCGCCGGACGATTCGAGTCCGCGGCGATGCCGGAGTATGTGCAAGCGCTCCGATCCGCCGGCACCCACCCGATTCTTATGCCAACGGAGGCCCCGAATGACGCGGACCGGTGAAAGAGACCTAAGCCGGATCGGCGCTATCGATTACATTTTAATGACGCTGGGCAGTTGCCTCGCCGGCTACTCCGGCGGCATGTCGGCCGGCCTTCCGACCGTCGGCATTTTTGTCGCGGTGGGAATCATCATCGGCGCGGTCGTGAGCTACGCCGTTCGCGTTTCACTCATCCGCAGCCCGGTCATCAAGCTTGACGGCTGGCTCTACACCTGCTGCGTCCTCAGCGCCTTCGCCTTCGGGAATCGGCTCCAGGGGCTTATGCCGGAAGGGGGCTTTCCGATCGACGTCGCCGCGGCGGGCTGGCTCTCCTGGATGCTGATCCTCGGCTCTTTCTTCACCTGGCAAGACACGACGCTCCTGTTCCAGGCGATTCCGTCGATCGCGATGTTCGGGCTTGCCGGCGTTTACGACACGTTCCGCGGCGTCACGTTCGCCTTCTTCGGATTTCTTCTCTGCCTCGCGACTCTCTTCGCCCGCGCCCACCGGCGCTCGATGCTTCGTCAGGCCGCCGACTCGGGTTACTTTACGCGCGGTTTGGCCCCCGGCACCCCCACCCCGTCGGTGGAAACCACACCCGGCCTGGCGTTAAAAATGGAACAAGGCCCTTGGCGCTGGATCGCCGGACCGGGCTGGGCGCTGGCGAGTGCGTTTGCGGTGGTCTTGATCAGTCTCCTGGGCGCTCCCGTCATCAAGGAGTCGATGAAGGCGTCGGGACTTTCCGGCTTCGTGAAGGTGCAAGTGCCCCGAAGTCTTCAGCAGAAGGCGATTCCCCCTGCCGCCGCCAGCGCGATGACCGAGAACCCTGGCGGCAGCGTGAGCATCGCTCAGGGGCAAAACAACCTGACCAGCGATCCGATTTTCGAAGCCAAGATGGACACGAATCGCTACCTACGGATGGCGACGTACGACCTCTATCTATTGCATCGATGGGACAATAACTTCCACGCCACCCAGTTCGAGAAGACCGACGACGTCAACGCGGAATCGCTGGGGCAAATGAGGGTCAACGTAAAGCCGATCGATTTCGAGATTCGCCTGCGACGGCCCGTCCTAAAGTCGGTTCCGGTGCCGGGATTTGTCATGGGATGGAAAGGGGCGCCCCCCGTCATGGATGGTCCGGATGGAAGATCGGTCATCACCGGAATGCCGGAAAACCAAACGTTTAAGGGTCGGTCGCAGGTTATCGACGATTCCGCCAGGCCTCCGACGGAAGCGGTGCACGACCTTCCCCACGTTTTCCAACAAACCATTGCGGGCTCCGAGGGACTCAGCGAGCGAACCAAGGAGCTTGTCCGCCAGGTTACGGCGGGCGCCAAGAACGACTACGAACGGGCCGAGGCGATCCGAAGAGCCGTCGCGGACCGGATCGTTTACAACATCGACGCCGATGCGGTGCCGAGCGATAAAGACCCGGTGGACTACGTTCTCTTCGAAAAGAACGAAGGGTACTGCGACGTATACGCGACCTGCATGACGATGCTGGCGCGAGCCGCCGGGATCCCTGCTCGATACGTGATCGGCTACCTTCCGGAAGCCGCCAACGTGGACGCGGCCGGCAACTATGTCGTGCTCGATTCCGACCTCCACGCCTGGTCGGAGTTGTTCTTCAAGGACTATGGCTGGGTCATTTTCGATGCGACCGACGGAGCCCGGGCCGTTCCCGGACATGAGAGAGGAAAGGCAAACAAGGCTCCTCCGTTACTAGAAAGGGCTTGGGTCCGGGCGGCGCTCGATATCACGATGGCGGTGCTTGCGCTGGGGGGCTTAGCCCTGATTCTACGTTCCATGGGGATGCGGCAACGATCCCGAACTCCTCGAAAGGATCTGGAACGGGAGTACGTCCACTTCACCCGTTTATTGGAGCGGACCGGAAGGACGCGAAGGGAGATGAGCCGGACGCCGGACGAGTTCTTGGCGCTCGTTCGCCCGCGCCTCGGTACGGCGGCCGATGCCGCGGCGGAAATCAATCGGCGGTTCGTACGGTTGATGTTTTCGCCCGTGGGCGCGACCGAGGAAGACGTCGTGCGGATGCGAGCAGATCTGCGAAACTTAGGACAGATGCTTCGTAACGTTCCCCCTCCCCCGAAGGAGCGCACCCGTCGTCCATGAGCACCTATGAAAAAGCGCTCCGCTCCCGTGTGATCCTCGTTGCCGGAGATGAGGATGTGTTGCGCCGGGAGGCGCTCACCGGCCTGCTGGGCGAAGCCGCAGTCCTGCCAGACGATTTCGATCTGGAAACGTTCGCCGGGGACGCCTCGAATCCGGGTGACTGGGCCGCTTCGGCCGGCACCTCCCCATTTCTCGCCGATCGCCGGACCGTCGTGGTTCGACACCTCCTCCGTTGCGACGTGGACCGGCTCAAGGGTACCGATTTATCTAAGCTTCCCCCATCAAGCCTACTCATTCTTGTTGCAGACGACGAAGGTGGCTCGGACGACCGCATTCAAAAAGCCAAAACCCAACGCAAAGCATGGGAGAAAGTCGTCAATGCCGCGGGAGGTTCGATCGTCGCTTGTGACGCAAACCCCAAAACCGTTCGAGATAACGTCAAGAAGCGGGCCACATCTTTAGGCAAATTGATGAGCGACAAGGCGATCGACACGCTCGTCGAAATGACCGGCGGCAGCCTCAGCCGGGCGCTGGACGAAATGGAGAAGATCGTCCTCTTCACCACGGGGCAGGAGCAGATCCGGGAGTCGGACGTTAGGAGCGTCGTCGTTCCGTCCCGCGACTGGAACGTTTTTAAGATGGTCGATGCGATCCTTGCCGGAGATGTGGCGGAGGCGCTCCGGCAGCTCCGAACTCTGGTCGGATCGGCGACGAAGGCGGAGGACGCCGCTTTCTCCAGGATTTTGCCGACCGTCAACCGCTCGCTTCGGCTGCTTTGGCAGGGACGGCTCTGCATCGACGCCGGCTGTTCACCAAGCAATGCCCCCGAAACCGTCCGAGCGATGTTCCCCGACCGCCCAAATCTAAGTGCCGAACAGCCTTATCGGCAGGGGCTCGTAATGACCACCGCCCGACGAATCACATTGGCCCGCCTGGAAAGATGCTTCGCCATCCTCGCCGACACCGATGCCCGCCTCAAAGGGGCTTTGGATGGGTTCAGTGGCATCGAAACCCTGGAGCGGATGGTGCTCGAAATGGCCGAGGCGACGGCCCCCCGCCGCGCCGCCTAGCTGCAACCCTCGTGCGCCCAAATCGCGCGTTCGTGAGAATGTGCTCCTTCGGCGTATCCTGAACGGCAAACTTTCCTATGTCTATCGTTCCCCTCTTTTTCGGCTTGCTCCTGAAGAGCCAAGCGCTCGACGTTCAGTTGATTCGCGGGCGCGTCCAAGCCCTCGAAGCCGGTTTACGACACGGCAGCATCGGCGTTGCGGTAACCGACTTGCGGACGGGAGAGTCGTGGGCGTATCACGGTGACTCGCGGTTTCCGATGCAATCGGTATTTAAGCTCCCCCTCGGAATTGCGGTCTTGGATGCGGTGGATCGCCGTGAGCATTCGCTAGATACACGTATCATGGTGGGCTGGCAGCATCTCAGTGTGCCGATGAGCGTTATCAACGATCGCTTTAGCGGCCACGCTCGGCCTTATTCGGTGGCGGAACTGCTAGAGCTTGCCGTGGGGGTTAGCGACAATACCGCTGCCGACCTCCTTCTTAGTATGATGGGCGGTCCGCAAAAGGTGACGGCGAGGCTGAAGAGAATGGGAATCAATGGCATCCGCGTCGACCGATTCGAGCGTCAACTTCAAGTTGAGAACGTCGGCCTCCCCGGCTTCAACCCAGAGTTGACTTCCGAGGGCGGTTTTCTAAAGGCGCTAAGTCGGGTGCCGGGTGATCGGGCCGAGGCGGCGATGAAGAAATACTTGGCCGACCCTCGAGACACCGCGACCCCGAACGGGATGGTGGATCTGCTGGCCGGATTGCAACGCGGCCGGTTTTTGTCGCCCGCATCCCGAGAGCGGCTGTTGAGGATCATGACCGCCTCGACGACCGGCCCTAACCGGCTGAAGGCAGGCTTACCGAAAGGTTCGACGCTCGCTCACAAAACCGGAACCGGGCGCGAGATCCTCGGCATCTGCGGGGCGATTAACGATGTCGGAATCGCGACGCTACCCGGAGGGCGAAAGCTCGCCATCGCCGTCTTCCTCTCGGGTACCTCGGGGACGAAGACAACCCGTGAGAGGATCATCGCCAACGTCGCCCGGGCCGTTACCGACTCCACCGGACGCATCTAGCATCTTTAGGAGTGCGCGAAGCTCTTCGCCCCAAACGACATCCCTCCAGAAACTTTCTGGAGGGATCCATCGCTGAAACTAGTCGGCCGTTCCCGCCGCACTCGCCGGAGTTAGATGAAACACGAACCGGGCATTACCAAGCGCGACTTCCTGGCCGTCGCGCAGATCGGCCGTCTCAACCCGCTCGAAGTCGTCGTTCAACACGAATGTTCCGTTGCTCGAGCCGAGGTCGGTAACGCGCCACACGCCATCCTCGTACGTGAACTTCGCGTGTTTGCGCGAAACATAGGACCCTTCCGGCAGCGAGCCAAGGTCGACGTCGATCGGGCCTACTGCCGGATCGAAGCGGCCCGCAATCGACGGCGGGTTCAGCGGGAACTCGATGTCGGTCTCCGCGCCACTCCGTTTAAGGACGAGCTTCGCGAAGCCCCCCTGCGGAGTTGGAAGGTCCGCGTAGTGGGAAGTTGAGCCATCGCTGGCGGCATCGGTCTGCGGTTGATCCGCGATCGCGGCGTGATCGTCAGTGGCCATCGCCGTCCCATTGTTCTGAACATCGTCCGTCATGCTTTACCTTTCCTCCTGCCTATGGCCTCACCGAGGCCGAGAACTAGCGCCGAGATTACCAACCCCGGAAGCAGCGTGCCAACGCTAAATGTAAAAGCATTCGCTTGCTGCGACTCCGGGATCGGCGGCAGTGCAAATTTCCACCCGTCGCCAATCCGTATCCATGCGACCTCTTGAAAGAGGTTTTTCGTTCGCTGAGTGTAAAAGAGCCAGCCGAAAGACACCCCAAAAGCAATAATCATGGAGGTGACGACCGAGCTTGGGCTAAATCGCTCCCGTTTTCCATAGGCGGCGGCGACCGGGATGAGCATCGCCCCAATCACGCACCCGCTCCATGCGTACCAGAGCGCGACGACGCTCTGGATCTGCCATGCGAGCGCGATCGCGGCGAGACAAACAATTACGAATCCGGCTCGCGTCCAATTCTTAATCTCTTTGTCCGTGAGACTTGAAATGCGGCCGACGATCTCCCGTCCGAAGCTTGCGCCACCTACGAGCGTGTAGCCAACCATCGCCGAGGTGATCGTGCCCAGCATTCCGCACAGGAAAACGGCCTTGAGCCCAGGTGGCAGAACGAGTTGTCCGAGTTCGGGGAAGATGGCGAGGGTGTCGGTGGGGAGCGGCTTCAGCAGCGCCAGGGCGTACATGCCGGTTGTGATCGACAGAACGTCGAATAGGAACCAGAAACCTACGGAGACAAGAACCCCTTTGCGGCCGGTGTCGGGACTCGCGGCGCTCGCAACCCTTTGGTGAAAGCCAGGGTCGACCAAGGTCCAGGCTCCGAGAATGAAGAACGAGACGATTGCGGGCCAAGCCTGACCGCCGGTAAAGGTCAAGAGCTTCTTATCTTCGATGGTGGCAAATGTGGCTGCGGGCGGGTGGTGAATGAGACACCAACCAACGATGACGCCGAATCCCACGTACATCATCAGAAACGCCAGGATGCCCGCGCGGACGTCGGCAAGCAACCCGCCCTTGTACAGGAACAGAGTTCCGGCGATCGTGGCGACGACGATTGAAAGCTCTTTGCCCCATCCGGTGAACTGTTGAACGAGTACGCCCAGCATCAGAACATGGGCGGCCGGTACGGCGAGGAGAAAAACGAGAATGGCGGCGGTAAGGCCTGCATTCTTTCCCCACCGGGAAGCGATCCGCTCGGGCAGCGAGATCTGCTCCGCCCCCCGAACCTTTGGCGCCAGCCAAAAAGCGTAGATAAGGGCGAAAACGTAGTACGGGATGCCGATGAGAAGCCATGTTCCGAAGCCGTAGTAGCTCACCGACTCGCCGACACCCAGGATGCCGCCGTACCAGGTGCTGACGAGGGTGGCGACGAATACCGGCAACGTAAGCGTTCGTCCGGCGGCGAGGAATTGAAGTACCGAGCTTTCCCGCACTCGCGCGCTGAAGCCGAGCGCAAGGATCGCCCCGACGAAGAGTACGACCACGACGATGTCGAGCGGGCTCAGAGTCAGCGTGGCGATCGGCATCGTGTTGATTGTGTCTTACTGGCTCGGATTGAGGGCTCGGGTAGGCGCTTTCACCAGGTTTGAATTCAGGGGCGGGCCGCCCCTGAGACCCACGGGCGAGCCGCCAGTGCCACTCGAAAAACGGGAGGCCGGTCTGGAGACCAGCGGTCCGGGAGAGGGATTGGATAATCTGAAACCCTCATGTCGATCCCGATTGCGCTTCAGATCTATTCCGTCCGTCAAGACGCCGAAAAGGACCTTTTCGGTGTGCTGAAAGAGGTGGCTCGGATGGGCTACGCCGGCGTCGAGTTCGCCGGCTACTACGGCCACGACGCCGCCGAGATCCGGAAGGTGCTGGACGACCTCGGGCTGAAGGCGGAGGGGACGCATACCGGCATCCATGAGCTTTCGGACGACCGAATCGGGGCAACGATCGACGTGCACCACGCCTTGGGGGCGAACTTCGTGATCGTGCCCTGGCTGCCCGAAGACGCTCGGAACTCGGTTGACGCTTGCAAGGCCACGGGCGACAAGCTTACGGCGATCTCCGAGAAGCTCCGCGGGGCCGGCCTGCGAGCCGGTTTCCATGCCCACGAGGGGGATATGCACCCGATCGACGGGGGGAAAAGCGCCTGGTATCTGTTGGCCGACGCGACCCCGGCCGACTTCATCATGCAGTACGACACCTCGAACGGCATGGCCGGCGGCGCCGATCCGGTCCAACCTATTCTCGATCTGCCCGGCCGAAGCGCTTCGGTTCACCTAAAGGAAGCGAACGACCTGATCATCGGCGAAGGCCCGATCCCTTGGGATGGCGTCTTCAAAGCCTCCGAAGGAGTTGGCGGCGTCGAGTGGTACGTCGTCGAGCACGAAGCCCCCACTGGCAACGCCATGCAGTCCGTCGAGCTCTGCCTCGCCAGCCTGCGCCGAATGGGTAAGTAGCGACCGGACTTCGTAGCACGGGGGCCCAGCGTTCGAGCCCGACCCTAAAGCTCCGACAGATGGGTACCTTCAAGGAATGACAGAGTCAACTCACCTCCGCATCCCGATTCGTAGCGACAAGCTAGGTTTGGATGTGGAGGTTCGGGCGCTGGTGGCGAGCGTCGAGACGGAATTTCAGCGGGTCGATATCGTCGATACCGATGTGTTCGGCCGTGTGCTCTTGCTCGACGGGCATGTTCAGCTTTCATCCATGGACGAGCGCGCGTATCACGAGTCGCTCGTTCAGATTCCGCTTCTAAACCTTTCCAATCCGAAGAACGCGCTGGTCGTGGGCGGAGGGGATGGCGGCGTCATTCGCGAGCTTTGCCGCCATGTCAGCCTGGAGCACATCGACATCGCGGAGATCGACGCGGGTGTCGTCGAGGCTTGCCGGACGTTCATGCCCGAACTCAGCGCAGGTGCGTTCGACGACCCCCGCGTTCACCTTCACATCACGGACGCTTTCGATTTCGTGAAGCGCTCTTCGCGAAAGTACGACCTGATCGTGGTCGACAGCACCGACGTCTACGAGGACGAAGAAGGGGCGCTCAGTGAGCAGCTCTTCACCGACACGTTCTACAAAGATTGTCGGAACGCCCTGGCTGCCGACGGGATTGTGGTGACGCAGGCCGACAACCTCGTCTTCTGTCCCTACTCCCTTGAGCACATCGCGGCGATGTTCGGAAAGGTCTTCCCTCATGTCGGCTCCTACCAAGCCATCGTCCCTTCGTTCGGAGGGTTTTCGGGTTTTTGCTATGGCTCGAATGGCCGCGGGCTGAAGTCGCGGTTCGCTGAGTTGGCCCCATCCCCGATCAACTCAGTGTATTTGAACGAGGCGACGTACAATCTGGCCTTCACCCCATTGCGGTTTGGATGAGGCTATGGCGCACCTACGTGCGCCTGGGAAGATCGCCCTTACAGAGGGTGGGCCATTGTGTTCGGAGTTTTCTTGAGCGCCTAAGGATGTGAGGAGTGGACTTTTGGCGTTTCGGACCGGAGTCCCTCTCCCCCGGTTCACCTTCGTTCCTCAGGTTCACCGACCCCTCTCGCGAGCGGAGAGGGATAGGACGTTGTGGCGTTTGAGTCGGTCGGGGCTTCGATTCTTTTGCGGGTCCAGAACTGAACGTCACAATGGCCCACCCTCTGTCAGGGCTCGGGTGCCCCTCGTCTCATTCCAGGGCTGCGCCCTTCGCTTTAGATGGTCGCCCGTACCGGGCTAAATGCGCGACGTTGCATCGGCTCCCAGCCGATGAACCCTCGCCGACCGCCCTCAGATCCCTCCCCACCCGCCGTCGGGCAGGGTCCCGCGTCAGCGGGGCTTCCCGTTCCGAGAAACGTGTAGGGGATGCCCGGCCGGTGGCCGGACCCTGCCCGACGGCGCGTCGGGAGGGATCAATAGCAACCAGACTTCGTTCAGACGGCCCCTGGAGGTTTGCGACTGCACCCAGCCGACGACCGGATACCCGCAGTCCCAATCCTATGGCTTTGGAGAGCGAAGATATTCGGCTAATTCGTGAAGCTCGACGTCCGTTAGCTTGGGAAATGCCGGCATGGTGGAGTCGGGCTTCACGGACTGCGGGTTGTGGATATAGCGGACGTAGTAGTCGGAGTCGTTGTGGCGTTGCCAGGATTTCGTCAGCGTCGGTCCGCCGCTTCCCGAGGCGCCGTCTTTGCCGTGGCAATCCGCGCAACCCACTTTGTTGAATGCCGCCCGGCCGCGCTCGGCCATCGCCTTGTCGATATTCGTCGCCGGTTGCCCACTGCCGGACGCGTTCGCCACCGGATCGCGAGTGCCTGTGAGAGGGGCGAACGAACCGGCGAACCCAAGCGCCCCCACGATCAATAGGAGCCCGGCACCCGCCAGAATCCCGCGCACCCAGGCGAGCGAGATCCGTTTCCCGATGAACGGGAGCAGGAAAAGGAATCCGACTAAAAGGCCGGGAAGCAAGATCGCCCCGATCCACCCGGCGCTACTCGACGCACGCTCAAACAGCCGCATCGCGCCATGCAGCGGCCACACATACCAGCTCACCTTGTCGGCAAACGCATCGAAATCGGCTGGAGTAGCGATCGATCCAAAGGGCGAGGGAACCGCGAAAGCCAACGACGCCGCGAGGGCGGCGGGAAGAATCAAGAGGATGCGGGCGGGCGAACTCTCCCGCGGCCGCCCGGCAAACCAAATTGCAGGTGCTATGAGTGCCAGGACCGGTACAGCCAAGTGGTGAAGCGAATACCAGATCCCGAGCGTTCCCTCGTTGAAACCGTTGCCGCCGAGCATCGCTTTCGCCATCGAAGGACCCACGACTGGCGCACGAGCCGCGATGCCGGCCTCGATCGCGGCCGTCTGAACGCCGTGGCGATCGTAAGGGAGAAGATTGCCGGTTAATTGGAAGCCGAGCGCCGCCAACAAAATGAGGAGCGAGCCGATGTACCTTCGCCCGTTAGGTGGCCGGAAGTCCCCGAGCCAGGTTGACGCCGCCACATGAAGTGCGGCCTGTAGGATCAGCAGCGCGCTTCCCCAGTAATGGAATCCCTGGAGAAAACGGAGCCCCCCTCCGGAGTGCATCGCCGCCACATCCGAATGGGCCAGCGCGGGCTGACCATGATAGGCAAACGAGAGAACCAGCCCCGCAAAGAGCTGTAAAACGAGGTGGAGAGCCAGTCCGGCCCCCGAACTCCAAAGCAACCGATCGGTTCGAGCCGTCGTACCCTCCATGGATCTTCGCATCAGTCTACAAGAGACGCGGTGGGGCCTCGGGAAGTACAATCGATTTTTTGGAAGGAACCTTGCGGCAACGGCACACGAAACTGGACGAAAGCAAGCTGGGCGAAGATAGCGTCGACCAGATGATCGTCCTTGCCGAGCGACTGCGCGAAGCGAGTGGCGGCGAAATTGACGAGTCCGCGATTCAGGCCGTGGCCGAGGCGACCGGGGCTCCGCTCGAATATGTCCGCCTCGCGGTCAAGCTTCGAACCGAGAAAGAAAAGCACGGATTTCTAGCGACCGTCCGCTCTCAGTTTTTCACCCTCGAGCCGCAAACCCGCCGCTTCGTGATAGCCGGTTTGACCGCCTCCGGGTGCGCGCTGCTAATCGACATCGAAAAACGGATTGCGCTGAGCACCGGTCAGCCTTTCAATCGAGTTTTCTCCATGCTGGCGCTCTGCCTTGCCGGCGTCGGTCTTTATAACATCGGCATCTCCCGGGACACTCGGCAGGCGGCAATCTCCGGCGCCATCTTCGGCGCCGGTTACTGCCTAATGCAGTCAGTGTTTGGTTTGCTCCTTGGATTGCGTATGTACAGTCCGCCGGAGCTGATGGTGGTGATGGCCATCGCCGGAGCCGTAATGGGCGCGGCGATCCAGAAGATCGTCGAGCGTAATCGAGAAAAGCTTGGCCTAAAGGACCCGGTCCAAGAACGACAAGAGCTCCTCCGCCAGCTCCACCACTTGCGCGAAAAGCTCCACACCGGCGAGCAGAGCCTCACGTTTGTAAGCGTCGACATCGTCGGTTCGACACGGCTCAAGCAGCAGGCGGATCCGCTGGCCGTCGAGTACACCTTCAACGAGTATCTGCACTTCGTCGAGCGGGTCACCACCCGGTACGGAGGCCGAGTCCATTCCACGGCCGGCGACGGCGTGATCAGTGCGTTCGATAGCCCAAGTCAGGCTTTCTTGGCCGCCAAAAATATCCAGACCGAGATCTTGGAGCTCAACACCTTCCGAAATAAGATCGGTTCGCCCATCGTTCTGCGATGCGGAATGCACACTGGCACCGTGGTTACCCCTGAAGCGGGGGACGTGACGAGCCTGAACTTCGCCGATGTGATCGACATCGCCTCCCATCTCCAGAAAGTGGCCCCTCCCGGAGGAATCGCGGTGAGCGATATGACCGCGCATCACCTGCCCGGTGGCCCCGACTCGGTGGGAACGACTCGGGTGGAGGCGCACGACACGCGTGGCGTGGTGTGGTCTCCTCGCACCTCCTTAACTGCCGCATCGCTTAACGCCCCGCCGTTACCTAACCAGGCTTAGGCGCGTCCGAAGGTTTACATGGAAACCTCGCAACGACGCGTGTTTTTCCAGGAAGAGGCCTTCCAACGCGCCTGGTCCGATCCGGGACCTCGGCGGCGCTGGTTTGGTCGCGTCCATCCACGTCCGGAAGCGCTGACGGAGGCCGCCCATTTCCTTGCCGGCGCTTTGGTGCGGGAAGATTTCCACCTATTCCACAACGGAGGGGTGCCTCTGCTGGAGAGGCGGACTGGCGATCTCGTGGAGGAGATCATCCTTCGCCCCGCGCCACATTACGACGGGCTGCCGTACCTCCCGATCACCGTTCAGCTTCACCTAAGCCACACCCGTCTTGCCACGGTTCGACGGCAATATTGGCGGCGGGGAGGGCTGGCTCCGCACGTGGTGGCAACGGGAAACCTGGGGCAGCTCGAATTACCGCCGTGCTGGGTGATCTGGCATCTCGGCACGGACACTCAGATCCTTCGCGGCCTCGTCGACTGGACGGAACGGCTAGCGATCCCCTGGTTCGGAGGCTTCCACCACGCGATCGAACTGCACGGACGCCTCGCCGACGGCTGCGTTCCCTTGGTCCGTACCGACACCGCTTTGGAGCTGATGCTTGCCCACTACGGCGCCATCGAAGCGTCGGTATTTCTGGAGCGCAGTCTACGGAGCGAACGAGGCCTAGAAAGCGCGGTGATGGCCGAGATCCAGCGCATCCGCGCCAATCGAGCCCCCCTCGGATTCGAGGACGACGTAGTACACAACCTCGCCGTAGTCGCCTCGAGCTTCAAGTTGTTGGGCAGCTAACCGTGGCACGGGCTTCCAGCCCGTGTGTCTCACGACCATCCTGATCGTGTAAACGTAGCATCGGCTCCCAGCCGATGAACCTGCGACCCTTCGGGTCATGAGCATCCGCCAAGGGCAGGATGCTCTTGGGACCCACTGGCTAGAAGCCAGTGCCACGTCCTCGCTGTAACTTTCAACAATCAGTGAAAGAAGCGGGTACAATGAACGCGTCATGGCTCTTACGCCCGATCGGGTTCTTGGCGCAGAACTGCTTCCTCTGTACGAAAAAGTACAAAACCAAGAGCGGCTAAGCCGCGAGGATGGGCTGCTGCTTTGCACGACGCCGAACCTCACCGGGGTCGGCTACCTCGCGAACATCGTACGAGAGCGCAAGCACGGAGCGAAGACGTATTACGTGCGCAACCAGCACGTCAACTACACGAACATCTGCAACAAGTTCTGTAAGTTCTGCTCGTTCTATGCCAAGAAGGGGGGCCCCGCCCCCTACCAGATGAGCTTGGCGGAAGTGCGCGAGCGGCTCGAGCGCCACCGCGACGTTCCGCTCACCGAGATCCACATGGTCGGCGGCATCAACCCGCGCCTACCGTATTCGTACTATCTCGACCTCGTCCGAACCGTAAAGGAGGTCCGCCCCGGTGTTCACGTCAAAGCGTTCACCGCCGTGGAGATCGTGGAAATCGCCCGGCAGGGGAAGGTGACCGTGGACCAAGCGCTCGCCGACCTTATCGAAGCCGGCCTCGACTCACTGCCCGGCGGCGGCATCGAAATACTGAGCGACCGCGTGCATAGCGAGCTCTTCGGCAAGAAGCTGAACGGCGAAGAGTGGAAGGACGTCGCCCGCGCCGCCGCGAAACTCGGCCTGAAGCAGTACGCCACGATGCTCTACGGCCACATCGAGACCGATGAGGAGCGCGTCGACCACCTTATCCAGATCCGGGAGTTGCAAGACGAGACGGGCCACTTCCTCACCATGACTCCCCTCAGCTTCCATCCGGAGGCGACCGAGCTCGAGCATATCGCCGGGCCGACCGGCGACGATGACCTGCGAAACATCGCGGTTAGCCGGTTGATGCTCGATAATTTCGATCACATCAAGAGTTTCTGGATCATGAACACGGTGCCGATCACGCAGATGGCGCTGTGGTACGGCGCGGACGACGCCGACGGGTTGGTGCAGGAATACGAGATCACCTACAAGGCGGGCGAGTTCGGCAACAAGCGGCAATACTTGACTGCCGAAAACATGATCCGCATGATTCAGGAAGCCGGTCGAATTCCGGTAGAACGCGACTCCCTGTATCACGAAATCACCAGCGACCAGCTCGAAAGCACCGTTCGTGCGCCTCGAAGTTTGACCGCTCTTCCGATGGCTGCCGTTTAAGAGAAACGATTACTTGACGGGAAGTCTCCGGCGGGTTATAACGGGCTGTGCGTTTTGTCTCTATCTTTGCCCTTTCGTCGGCCGCTCTAGCGGCATGCGTCGTCGCTACCGGTTGCGGAAATGGCGGCGGGATCAACTACCTCTCCGCCGGATGGAAATCGTACGGCGGCAATCCTCAGCACACCGCGATGTCTCACGATGGGACTCAGCCGCTGAAGCGGGTTCTCTGGTCGGCGCCGATCGACCTCAATCCGCAGTATTCCGGCTCGTCGCTGCTGATCCACTACGGCTGCCCGCTGATCAGCGCGCTCGACACGGTCGTCCTAACCGTCAAGACCGGCGCCGCCGGCGGCTTCCGCGTAGAAGGGCGGGAGTTGAAGACCGGAAAGGTGAAATGGACCGAAGACACGGACTACATCCTGCCGAACCATAACTGGACTCCGCCGGTCGGATCGGCGATCGTGGGCATCATGGGCTTGGTCACCCCGGCGGGAGGCGGCACCCTCATGTATCGCGCTTCGGTGGACGAGAAGCAGTCGATGGTGAGTCGAATGTCGTTCTACGGTACATCGCTATACGAGGCGCACAAGGACGAGTTCGACCAGAACGTCCGCATCTGCACCCCGATCACGGTGGACGAGGCGGGAAGCATCTACTTCGGCTTCAAGGTGTACGGACCGAATGCGGCCAATCTCACCAGCGGATACGCGAAGATCAACAGCGCGGGCAAAGGCTCCTGGGTGAGCGCCCAGACCCTTTCCGGCGACGAGAACGCGCCCCAAGCGGCGATGAACTGCGCGCCCGCCATCAGCAACGACGGCAAAATCATGTACGTCGCGGTAAACAATGGCGGCTTCAGCGGAGGCTATCTCGTGTCGGTCGACACCGCGACGATGAAGATGAAGAACCGGGTGAGACTGGTCGACCCGAAGAGCGGTAATCCTTCGATCGTTCCCGACGACGGCACTGCGACCCCGATGGTCGGCCCGGACGGCGACGTTTACTACGGCGTCCTTGAGAATCCGTTCGGTGAGAACCACTTCCGCGGCTTCCTCCAGCACTTCGACAAGACCCTGAACGTTACGAAGACACCGGGCGCATTCGGCTGGGACGACACTCCCTCCGTGGTGCCGAGTTCCGCCGTGAAGGCTTACCACGGCACGTCCAAGTACCTCATCTTGGCCAAGTACAACAACTATGCCGGCGCTGGCGGCGACGGAGCGAACCGAGTTGCGATCCTCGACCCGAATGCGTCGGCCGTCGAGTCGATCTCCGGGGTGACGACCATGAAGGAAGTGATTTCGGTCCTGGGCGCCACCAAAGACAGCGAGTTCCCGAACAGTCCGAACGCAGTTCGCGAGTGGTGCATCAATACCGCCGCGATCGACGTGAAAGGGCGAGCGGCGATCGTCAACAACGAGGACGGCAAGTGTTACCGCTGGAACTTCGACACGAACACGTTGTCGGAGACGATGCGGCTCACGAGCGGCGTCGGTGAGGCCTACACCCCCACCATCGTGTCGCGACACGGCGAAAGCTTCGCCATCAACAACGCCCGCGTCTACGTACTCGGAAGGTAGCAAAAAGAAAAACCCCGCGCGGCCCTTGGCCGCGCGGGGTTTTTTTTTGCTTAGCGGAAGTTGACGAAGTCGACCGGGAAGTCCAGGTCGAGCCCCTTTACGAACGCCATCGCCTTTTGAAGGTCGTCCTTCGATTTGCTGCTGACGCGAACTTCCTCGCCTTGAATCTGCGACTGAACCTTCAGCGCTTTGTTATCGCGGATCTGCTTGGTCAAGGCCTTCGCCTTGTCCTGCTCGATCCCCTGCTTGAGGTTGAGCTTGCACTTGACGCTGATGCCGGCCCCTGGCTCGATCTTGCCCCACTCGATGCTGCGAGCATCGATCCCGCGCTTGATGAGCTTGCTGAAGACGATGTCCTGAAGCTGCTGCATCCGGAACTCGTCGTCGGCGATCAACGAAACATCGTCCTTGTCGTGGACGATCTCACATTTGGTCCCCTTGAGATCGTATCGATTGGCCAGTTCTTTCTCGGCCTGGCCGATCGCGTTCTTGACCTCCATCTTGTCAGCGCGCGAAACGATGTCGAAGCTAAACTCGGTGACCGCCATTAAGCTTTCTCCAAGTCCGTGCCTTGCACGAGAACGACGTAGTTCGCGGTGAACTCCATCTCCTCTTTGGTGAGCTGCTTTTTCTGCTCTTCGGAGGTATCGCGTTGGAAGCGGTCGCGCATGCGCTGGTTCGCCTGCTCGTGTACCTGCTTGGTTACCGGGGTCATGCTGTCGGGGTCGACGCGCACCGCTACCTCGTTGTGCTCATAGACGTTCTGAATCGTCCCTACGAGCCCCACCATGTGGTCGTAGTACCGATTCTTCTTTCGGTCTTCATCGGTGACGGGACGCGACACCACGCGCACACGGTCGCCCTCTTTCCATTTCGACATAAGCTAATTTTACCGGCTTGGAGCCTTTACTAACCGAACAGCCTCGGCGATCACCGCCGCGGCGCAGAGTCCGCACTCTTCCCGTAAGATCGGCTGAGTCCCGTGCTCGACGAACGAGTCGGGCAAAGCGATCAACCGGTGCGGAATTCCCCCCATGCCGGCGTCGTGGAGCGCATTCCGGCATGCTTCTCCGAAGCCACCCGATCGCATGTTCTCTTCGATCGTAATGAGCCGCTTCGTCTTGGAGACGGAGCCGATAAGTGTCTCCGAGTCCAGCGGACGAAGGAAACGAGCGTTGATGACGGTCGCCTCGATCCCCTGCGCGGCCAAGCCCGCCGCCGCCTCGTAGGCGACGCTTACCATGGACCCTACCGCCGAGATCGTGAGGTCCTTTCCCTCCCGAATGACTTCCGACTTGCCGAGAGCGATCGAGGTGCGCGACTCCGGCAGCCGTTCGTCGCTGGAACCTCGCGGGTAGCGAACGGCGGTAGGACCGGCGTCGTACTTGGCCATCCAATGGGTCATCTCGCGAAGCTCGGTCGTGTCGCGGGGCGCCAGGATCGTCATATTGGGCAACGGCGACAAGTACGATAAGTCGAAGACTCCGTGGTGGGTCGGGCCGTCGTCCCCCACAAGCCCCGCTCGATCGAGGAAGAACCGCACCGGGAGCTTTTGCAGGCAGACGTCGTGCAGGACCTGGTCATAGGCCCGCTGGAGGAACGTCGAGTAGATCGCGCAGAACGGCCGCATGCCGCCGGCGGCGAGACCCGCGGCGAACGTCACCGCGTGCTGTTCGGCGATACCCACGTCATAGTAGCGGTCCGGGAATTTCTTGGCGTAGCCGGCGAGGCCGGTTCCATCGGGCATTGCCGCCGTGATGGCGACCACCTTAGGGTCCTCTTCCGCGCATTCGATGGTGGCGTCGCCGAATGCCTGGGTGAAGGTCACCGGCCCCGCCGCCTTGACCATCTCGCACGCCGCGAGGTCGAACGGCACCACCCCGTGCCACTTGCGGGCATCTTCCTCGGCCACCTCGTACCCCTTTCCTTTCACCGTGATGGCGTGAACGAAGACCGGGTAGTTCATATCGCGCACATTGCGGAAGACTTCCAGCAAAGTGGGAAGGTCATGCCCGTCCACCGGACCTATATATTCGAAACCGATCTCCTCGAAGATCGTGCCCGTTTCCAGGGGGGCTAGGTAGTGGGTAATGCCGTGGCGAAGTCCGTCCGCGGCGCGAACCGCGGGCTCACCTAGGCGTTCGATAGCAACCTTGGCTTTTCTCGCGAGATTTTGGACGAGGGGGCGGGAACGAAGCTTGGCTAGATAATTCGTCAGCGCGCCGACGTTCGGGGCGATCGACATGCGATTGTCGTTCAGCACCACGCAAAGGTCGGTTCCCAACTCCCCGGCATGGTTGAGCGCTTCCCAGCTCATGCCGCTGGCAATGGCGGCGTCTCCGGCCACCGCGATGACCTTCTCGGTCGTCCCTTGCCGGTCACGCGCGGCGGCAAAACCCATGGCAGCGGAGATCGCGGTCCCGGCATGGCCCGCGCCGAAGACGTCCAGCTCGTGCTCTTCGCGCCTAAGAAAGCCGCTCAAGCCCTTGTGCTTGCGCAAGGTGTCGAACCGGGGCAGGCGTCCCGTGAGCAATTTATGCGGATACGCTTGGTGGCCCGTATCCCACACCACCTTATCCGGCGGGATGTTGTACGACGCGTACATCGCCACCGTGAGCTCCACCGTGCCAAGGTTCGAGCTAAGGTGCCCCCCGGTTCGGCTCACGTTTTGCAGGATCGCCTGGCGAACCTCGTTGGCGAGATCCCGAAGCTCTTTATCGCTGAAGCGGTGAAGGTCCGACGGCTGGACGATTTGGGAGAGGTGCTGAAATGCGGAATCCATGTTGCCCCTACTGTCTGGTACGAGTGAACAGGGTGATTCGTTGTTCGGTTCCTCGCACTACCTCGTCACCATACGGCCTATTGCTAGACGATCCTGTTAACTCTGCGCAATAATGCAGACCTGGTTACCGAATTCGGCGGGCGGGAAACATTCGAAGGCCGACCCGCATCTAATCACGGCGGCGGATAGAGAGCAGATGGCGACCGAACCGAAAACGATACTCCTTGTCGAGGACAACGCAGACGATGAGCAGCTAACGCTGCGGGCTATGCGCCAGAGCGAAGTCCCGAACATTATCCGGGTCGCCCGAGACGGCGCGGAGGCGATTGACCACCTCTTCGGCGCAGGCGCCGGCAAGCGTTTGCCCGATTTGGTGCTGCTCGACCTAAAGCTCCCGAAGATCTCCGGGTTGGAAGTGCTGCAGCGGATTCGTTCCGAACCCACGACAAAGACTTTGCCGATCGTGGTTCTCACGTCCTCCGACGAAGAGCGCGACATCGTCGAAAGCTACAGCCTGGGAGCGAACAGCTATATCCGAAAGCCGGTCGACTTCGACGAGTTCATCGACGCCGTGAAGCAGCTTGGCCTTTACTGGCTGTCGATGAACCGCACGATGCGGAACGGCTAGTCGATCTCGAGCGATCGGAATCGCTTCTCCGTAGCGTCCATTCCTTCCGTCAGAATCGCGTAGGCGCGGTGGACGCGACGGTGGATTTCCTCCGCTTGCTTCGCTTCCGCGGAACCCTCCGGAAAATTTGCCGGATCCGTTCGCTTGATGATCCGGTCGAACGACTTCCGAATGTCCGCAAAAGTCGCTTCGGTGCCGACCCCCATCACCTGGCACGCCCAGTCGGTATCGGAGACCGTCGCCGGCGGGAAGGTACTTCCCGAGGCGGGGCTGGCGGCATTAGCGGCGGGGCGAGGGGCGGGAGCGTCTAACGCGTCGGAGAGCTCGCGCTCGGCGTCCGAGAGCTCGACTCCATGGATCCGCTCCCATTCTCGATTTACGTAGCCACGAAGGACGTCGTAAGCCCGCTTGCCGGTGCTCATAGACCGATGAGTGTACCGGCTCTATGGCCCGAGCACTTGCTCCGCCTCGTCATACGTGACGCTTAGCGCCTTCAAGCGCCCGATCGTGGCCCGAAGCTCGTCGTCCTGGCCCGCGGCGGCCGCACGCTCCCCGGAAGCGCCGACGGTGAGCCGCGCTTTCATCTCCGAAAGAGCGGCCTCCGCTTGGCGAACCCCGGCGTCGATTCGAGTAAGCGCTTCCTCTACCGTCGAGTAATGCGAGACTTCGAGTTTTCGTGCTTCGGCCGCGCCGGCGAGAGAGCTCTTCTCTTCCTCGCTCGTGGCTGCCGACATCCGTTCGTCCAACGAAGCCACCTCCCGCTCGGCGCTCGATCGTCCGCGCAACGTCCGCTTGAGCTCCCCTCGGGCGGCGAGCGCTCGCGCAATTTGGTCTCGAATCCGTCGAGCCTCGGTGATCGCCTCCCGACCGACCGTTCGGATCACCGCCGACTCCTTGTTTCGGTCGACGAGCTCTTCGATCTCGTTCGTAAGCCGTCGAATGGGACCGAACATCGTCCGCGATTCCGGGTCCAGGGTATCCGTCGGGTCTTGGGCGCGCAGCACGGCGGTTTGGCGCATCGCGCCAAGGGCGAGAGTCGCGACCCAAGCGATCAGCGCGATGATTCCCAGTGGAACCTGGCCAAGAACAAAAAGCACGATTCCGGCCAGAAGCGCGGCGAGGGGGACCGGCTTAACGAATTCCTTCATGCTTCCTCAGATCTTGAACCGAACCTCGGCGCCCAGATCCCAAAGCCGGGCGTCTCGGAATCGAATGAACGGCTGCAGGATTACATTCTCCGTCAGCTCTACCGATCCCCTAACCCGAAAGAAGGTGAGCTGAGAGCTTGCGTCTTTCGTGTAGCCAAAAGTGAGCCAGTCGAGCGGCCTTTGACTTACCGTCACGTTAAAGTCAAAAATCGTGTGGTCGCCATCCGACTTGGTAGCGCCCTGACGGAAGTGAACCGCTTCCGCCTGGAGGAAAAAGCGCCCGAGCAGCCGGGATGCGTCGATTCCGTAAACCTGCTCCCAGCCATGCCCCAGCCCGCCGGTATCCTCCGGCCGCCGGATTTGGGTAAGCGACGTCCCGTTAATCCCCCAGTGCCGTCCGATGGCAAAACTTCCGCCGAGTGCCCGGCTCCCTACGTGAGCCATAACCCCTCGCTGGCGTTCGCTCCCTGAATCGCAAACCATGAAGGTCATTGGAATCCCTTCCAAAATCTGAGTCGTGTCGGCTCGCGCCCCGATCACGCTATCCCGAAGGATCTCGCCGGTACCGAACGGCATGTACTGCTTACCGATCCGCCAAATCCCCTCATCCTGAACGTACGCCTCGTCGAGCTGGTCGGGGTCTCCGTCGTGGGGAATCCGCTGGATCTTCTGGGAAATGAATCCGGTGAAGCCGGGTTCTAGCGAGAACCGAAGCGAAGCCGTACTGTGCCGTCCGAAAAGCGAATAATAGCGAAATGCGGTAGGACCCGCCTGGGTCACTCGGTAGCTCCCCAGTACATCGAGCCGAATCCTAACGTCGGGTACCTGCGCGGTGGCGCTGGCCAGTAGAGCTAAGGCGGCCAGGGCAGTGAATAATCCGCGGCCAGCTCGTGGCACGGGCGGCCCGCCCCTGTCCGGTGTCCACGTAGCGTCGGCGCCCTCGCCGATGATCCGGACTCCCTCACCCCCAACCCCCTCTCCCTCGTCGGGCACATGCATCCCGAGGAGGGAGAGGGGGCTCCGGATTGCTTGCTTGATCACCCCGGTAGCCCCTTGAGGTGGAGGGCGATGTCGGGTCGGGAGACTTCGGTTTGTTCGCCGGTTTCAAGCACCTTCACCTGTACGGTCCCTTTCGACAATTCTTCGTCACCAAGGATAAGGGCGAGGCGCGCGCCGGTTTTGTCGGCTTGCCTAAACTGCGACTTTAGCGACT
Source organism: Fimbriimonas ginsengisoli Gsoil 348 (assembly GCF_000724625.1). GTDB lineage: Bacteria > Armatimonadota > Fimbriimonadia > Fimbriimonadales > Fimbriimonadaceae > Fimbriimonas > Fimbriimonas ginsengisoli. Next base: position 530,417 of record NZ_CP007139.1, read on the forward strand.
TACCGTCGATATCCGTCAGCACCGAGAGACCGGCCGCGCGAAGCTCGCGGGCGAGCCCGAGGGCCGGCTCGTACGCTTCCTTGGTTGCCTGAACGATAAACGCGTCCAAGCGATCCGGTTCGAAAACCACGCCGTCGGCCTCGACCGCCAGCAAGGTTCGCTCAACCCCGATGCCGACGCCGACACTGGGAGTGGGCGCGCCGCCAAGCTCCTTCACCAGGTTGTCGTACCGTCCGCCTCCGCAGATGGAGCTCTGAGACCCTAGCCCTTCGTGCTGGATTTCGAAAACCGTTTCGGTGTAGTAGTCGAGACCGCGAACGATGTCTGGACGCACCTGGAACCGAACCCCGGCATCGGTGAGAAGTTGCTGGAGCCGATCGAAATTGCTACTGCATTCCTCTTCTAGGTAGTCGGTAATTGGCGGTAGGCCGAGCAGAGCCGCCTGAACCTCGGCAGACTTGCTGTCCAGCAAACGAAGCGGGTTTTTGCGGGCGATGGCGACCGTGGTCTCATCTTGGGCGGCGAGGTAACTCGCCATATGCTCCAGGATCGCATCCCGGTATCGCTCTCGGCAGCCGTCGCGACCGATGGAGTTGACCATCACCGTCAAACCCGCCAGCCCGCAAGCCTCGAAGAAACGGTAGGTCACCTCGATGATCTCGGCGTCGGCCGCGGGGGAGGAGGAACCGATCAATTCCAGGCCGAACTGGTGGAGCTCGCGCAGACGCCCTTTCTGGGGACGGCTATACCGGAAGCAAGGCGTCACGTACATCAGGCGCGTCACGGTGCCCGGCGGGCAAAGCGAGTGCTCGATCACCGCCCGCATCGCAGGCGCGGTACCTTCGGGTTTGAGGGTGATGTTGCGCCCCCCCTTGTCTTCGAAGTTGTACATCTCCTTCGTAACGATGTCGCTCGTCTCACCCGCCGTGCGAGTGAAGAGCTCCGTATCTTCGAAGGTAGGCGTTCGCAGCTCATGGTAGCCGTATCTCCGCGTCAAATCGCGGAATATCGACTCCAGACGCTGCCACCTCGGCGCGTCGCTCGGAAGCACATCTTCAGTGCCACGGGGAGCTTGAAAGCGCATGAGCAATAGGGTACCGGGTTGGGCGTTGGAAGTCTTGGATTAGCAGAACACGGTTACGCCAAGGTTAATGCCCAACGCCTCAACGCCTAACGCCCAACGCCAACTCGGCTATCTGCACTGCGTTCAGCGCGGCACCTTTCAAGAGTTGGTCGCCGGTGATAAACATGCTGATCGCATGGGGATTGCTGAGGTCTTGTCGGATTCGGCCGACGAGAACGTCCCCCTGGCCGCTGGCGTCGAGCGGGGTTGGGAAGCGGTTGCCGGCTCGGTCGTCGATCACACGAACGCCCGGGGCGACGGAGAGAGCCTCGCGGACAGCCTCCACACTCGGCGCAGGACCCTCGAATTCGACGGTCACCGACTCGGAATGAGCCCGCAGGATTGGAACTCGAACGCAAGTCACGTTTAGCTTGAGGTTCGGTAAACCAAGAATTTTCCGGCTCTCGGCGATCACCTTCACCTCCTCTTCGTTGTAACCGTCCTCGTTGATCGGGGTGTTGTGGCTGAAAAGGTTGAAGGCGTATCGCGTCCCAAGGTGGCTCGGATCCGGTTCTTCCCCACAAATGACTTTTCGGGTCTCCTCTTCCAGCAGTCGCATCATCGCCGCGCCGCCGCCGCTTGCGCTCTGGTAGGTGCTCACGATCAGACGGTCGAGCTTTCCGAGCTTCTGAAGCGGATTTACGGCGACGAGCAGAATGATCGCCGTACAATTCGGAACCGCGACGATCCTCGACTCGGGCGTCATCGCGCATCCGTTTACTTCCGGCACCACCAGCGGAACCGCCGGATCCATGCGAAAAGCGCTCGAATTATCGACGACCAGAGCCCCGGCCGCCACCGCCGCTGGGGCGAGAGCGCGCGACCTGCTTGCTCCGGCGCTAAAAAAGGCGACGTCGACGCCTTCGAACGCCTCCGGCGTCGCCTCTTCAACGGCTATGTCCTCGCCCTTGAAAAGATAGGTTTTACCCACCGACCTTTCACTTGCGAGGAGCTTGAGGGAGGCGACGGGGAAGTCGCGTTCGACGAATAGGCGGAGAAACTCTTGCCCGACGGCCCCGGTGGCGCCAACCACCGCGACGGAGTATCCAGTCTTCACTTCCTAAGGTAGTACCCGGAAATATGAAATTAGGAGCGTGGTATTGCGCAACCGGTCGCAATACCTCGCGGCACGTTGATGTACACTCATTCGGGTTTGCATTGGGAGAGATTGCGTGCGCGCCGACGGGAACGAACCGATCATTGAGTTAAATTTCGACTGTGGCGCCTCCGGTGCGCTTAAGCGCACGGACGTGGGCGGCATGACCTACGTTCGCCACGAGGTTCTCACGGCGAACGTTTTGCGTACTGCCACCGGCTACATCAATGTGCCGCAAGGGATGAATGCGCTCTGCATCAATCTCAAAGGCACCTTGATCGCACGAGCCGGAGTGCAGGGGCGCCTCGTTCTGTGTCCGCCGCGCAGCCTCACCTATATCCGTGGCACGCGCCTCATCGTGCAGGCGGCCCGTGGCGAGCACCATTCGGTCCTTCTTTCGTGGCAGAGCAACGTCACGTCGCTGCTCGATGCGTGGATTCAGAGCCGGCACGTGAGGAACGCGGTCGGGCCGCAACGGACCGTCGCGTGCAAGCCGATCGATCCACATTTCAAGGGTGCGATCGAGCGCTTCGAACGCGCGGTTGCAAATCCATCCGAGATCCTGGAGCCGATGGTGGTCTCCGTGATCTACGAAATCGTGTCGCGGCTGATGATCGGAATGGATCAGGTGCAGCTCGCTGCCGTTCCGACCGATTTGCCAGAGACAATCAAAGAGCTGGTCGTCGAGGTCCGAGGCAATCCGGCCGCCGGCTGGCCACTGAAGGAAGCCGCTAGCAAGGCGGGCTACTCGCCGTTCCACTTCTCGCGGGTCTTTAAGAACTTGGTCGGCTACGGCTTCCACGAGTACGTGGATCGCTGCCGAACCGAGTGCTCGGTGGAAATGCTGGTCACGACCGATCACGCGGTGGACCTAGTCGCCTCGACTTGCGGTTTCGGCACCACCCAAGGGCTGCGGGAATCCGTCAAGGAATACCTCGGCCTCGTCCCCTCCGAACTCCGAGCCATCCCCGAAGACCCTGGCGACAATCTGTAGCCGTGGCCGGACCGCTGCTCTCCAGAGCGGCCTTCCGAAAATTCCCCGGCGGCCGCTCTGGAGAGCAGCGGTCCGCCGGATTTCTGATCACCCCAATGCAACCTCGCAACAATCGCTCCGTATAATTAGACACTTGGCTAATATTCGAATCAACTCATGATGGATGAAGCGTTTAAGGCGATGGCGGACCCGACTCGGAGAAAGATTCTCCGAATGCTGGGCGAGCGGGAGATGGCGGCAGGCGAAATCGCTTCGCGGTTCGAGATCTCCGCTCCGTCCATGTCGCATCACTTCAACGTTCTCAAGGCGGCCGACCTGATCGTTGGCCGTCGCGAGGGACAACAGATCGTCTACACGCTGAACACGACCGTGGTTCAGGACCTGATGGCGATGTTCATCGATTTATTCGGACCAAATGAGCCAAGCGGAGAAGAAGAATGAATACGCGTCAGAGCCTGCTCGCCCAGGCATTTTTGCTCGTTGCGACTGGGTTGTACAGTCGATCCCTCGCCGGCACGCTAGCCAGTGTGGTACCGACGCACTGGGGCATCGATGGCAAGCCGGATGCCTACGGCAGTCCGGCGTTCGCCCTCTGGTTCGGCCCGATCGCGGTTGCGTTTATGATGGTTCTGACCTGGGCTCTTCCGCGACTGTCCCCCAAGCAATTTGAAGTCGACCGGTCCGAAAAGACCTACGGGATGCTCATGTTCATGATCGCACTGTTGATGGCGGTTCTCCACGTGGTGATTCTCAAGGCGACGGCCGGAGCAAAATTCCCGATGGACCGAGCGATGATGGTCGTATTGGGTCTCTTCTGCACCTTCTTCGGTAACCAAATGGGTCGTGTTCGGCGAAACTTCTACATGGGTGTTCGGACGCCTTGGACCCTGGCAAGCGAGCGAGTTTGGGACCTCACCCACCGGCACGCCGCCTCCCTCTGGTTCTTCGGAGGGCTCGTAGTCGCCGCCCTCGCCTTGATCGGGATCCCATTCGGAATCACGTTCACCCTCTTCATGCTCATCATGCTCTGGCCGGTCTTCGACTCCTACCTTCTCTACCGTCGGTATGAAGGTAAGTAACACTATGAGCTCTTTACCGCCCGACCCAGCCGTTCCAACGCGCCGACGGTTTGCTCAAACGAGAGGCAGGCATCGGTAACGCTCACGCCGTAAACGGGCGGATCGTGCCGCCCTTCGTGAAGGTACGACTCGATCATTACCGCAAAGACTTCCTTCATTCCCGATTCGAGGTACCCGGCAACCGTCTCGGCGTTGTCCACTTGCTTGAGATGATTCTTCTGACTATTGCCGTGGCTTAGGTCGACCATGACCCGGCCCGGCAAACCCTCCTTGACCAGCTTCTCCGACGACTCTCGAATGCTCGTCTCGTCCATGTTCGGCTTGGCGCCCCCTCGAAGGACGAGGTGGCACGTTGGGTTTCCCGAAGTTCTTACGAAGGCGGAGACGCCATCTTTCGTCGCGCCGGGAAACCAGTGGGGACTCGCGGCGGTCTTGATCGCGTCGAGCGCCGGCCTCACCCTCCCATCGGTCGCGTTCTTGAATCCGACCGGCATCGAGAGGCCGGAGGCCATCTCGCGGTGGAGTTGGCTTTCGGTGGTTCGGGCGCCAACGCATCCCCACGCGACGAGGTCGGCGTAATGTTGCGGAATCGACGTATCGAGGAATTCGCAGGCGGCGGGCAAGCCAAGCTCGGCCACATGGGCAAGGAGACCACGCGCCAGGCGGAGCCCCTCGTTCGCTCGTCCGGAGCCGTCCATCCGCGGGTCGTTGATAAGCCCCTTCCAACCGACCGTCGTCCGCGGCTTTTCGAAGTAGCAACGCATGACGATGATCAGCTCGTCTTTGAGCCTTTCCGAGACTTCCTTTAGCCGCTCCGCATACTCGCGAGCCCCTTTAACATCGTGGATCGAGCAGGGCCCGACCACGACCACTAACCTGGGATCGTCTCCCGCCAGTGCCGCCTCGATCGCCGCTCGGCTCTCCGCCACCACCTCCGATGCCCCATCGGTCAGGGGAATCTCTTCATGGAGAATCGCGGCGGGAAGCAGCGGCCGAACCTCCAACACCCGGAGGTCATCCGTTCTACGTGTCATCTGACCATCAGTTTGACAGGGTTCGCAATTGCCAGTTTGAACGTGGCACGGGCTTCCAGCCCATGCGTATCACGACCATCCTGGTCGTGTAAACGCAGCATCGGCCCCCAGCCGGTGAACCCTAACGACCATCTTGGTCGTGAAAGAACGCCAAGGGCAGGATGCCCTTGGGCCCTACTGGCAAGATGCCAGTGCCACGCGGCTACTCCGTCACCGACAAATCGGCGTTTCCGCCGTCGCCGCCGGGCTTATTGTCCGCGCCGAGCGTGCTTACGGTAAACCTACCGTTCCTCGAAAGCTGATACCGGTACGGACGCCCCCACGGATCCTTGGGAATTGCTCCGCGGAAGTACGGGCCGTGCCAGCCGCGTGCCTGCGGTGGGCTCTTCTCAAGCGCGGCAAGTCCCTCTTGAGTTGTCGGGAAGTGTCCACAGTCGAGCTTATAAGCATCCAAAGCGTTGCGGATATTTTGCAGGTCCGTCGTTGCCAGCCGAGGCCCGGCAAGCTCCCGATAGGAGATAAAAGGCCAAACCATTAGCCCCACGATCACCAATACCAGCACGAGAAGCGGCACGGTGACGAACAGCAAGACGAACAGCTTGCGACTCATCTGCTCTCCAGTACGTCTTCGGCTATTCCCTTCCCTCCCGGCCTTCCATAGGCGCCATTGCCGGTAGGGACGTCGAGCAATGCAAAACGATCAGTGGAAAGATCCGTAGACTCTATCCAATGGACAAAAGGCGGCTCGGCAACAGCGATCTGGAGATCACCCGAATCGGCATAGGAGCGTGGGCTATCGGTGGCTCGGGGTACGCGTTCGCTTGGGGCGATCAGGACGACGATCAGTCGATTCTCGCCATCCAGCGAGCTCTCGACCACGGGATCAACTGGATCGATACCGCCGCGGTCTATGGGCTCGGCCATTCCGAGGAGATCGTCGCCAAGGCGATCCGAGGCATGGAGCAGAAGCCGTACGTCTTCACCAAATGCGAGCGAGCCTGGGACGAATCGGGCGCCATCACCCCTTCCCTAAAGGCGCAGTCGATTCGCAACGAGTGCGAAGCCTCCCTTCGCCGGCTCAAGACCGACGTAATCGATCTGTACCAAATCCACTGGCCGCAACCGGAAGAGGATATCGAAGAAGGTTGGACGACCATGGCCGAGCTCCAAAAAGAGGGCAAAGTCCGCTGGATCGGGGTTTCGAACTTCAACGTCGAGCAGATGAAACGGGCTCTCGCGATCGCACCGATTACCTCCCTGCAGCCACCCTATTCCGCGATCCGGCGCGACGCGGAAGCGGAGATCCTCCCGTTCTGCCTTGAAAATGGAATCGGCGCCATCGTCTATTCGCCGATGGGTTCCGGGTTACTTACCGGCTCCATGACCCGAGAGCGGATCGCGTCGCTGCCTGCCGACGACTGGCGCAGTCGCGGCGCCGCCTTCCAGGAGCCGCTGCTAACCCAGAACCTGGCGGTGGCGGATAAGTTCCGATCTATCGCCGCCACGCACGGTCTCTCCGCCGGCGAAGCCGCCATCGCCTGGACCCTGCACAATCCCGCCGTGACCGCCGCGATCGTCGGAATCCGACATCCAGATCAAGTCACCGGCATCATCGGTGGCGCGGACCTAAGGTTAACAGAAGCCGAGTTTGCCGAAATCTAGCGGCCCTCGTCTTTTTCATGTCCATGTATCATGGTCTCCGCCTGCCGCCTCATTTATCGGCAGGAACATGAAAAAACAATTAGCTCTCCTCTCAACTCTCCTCATCGCCGCCGCTGCCCATGCCGGAATTTCGGACCGGATCTACGACTTCAACGATGCGTTCTACAAAGCGAACGGCATCGATGTTGCCAAACTCGGCGGCCGTAAGGTAGCGCCCTCGGCCAGCTCGGTCGTCGACAAATCGCTTTTCCCTTGGCAGAGCGAGTCGCGGATCATCGGGCTGTCCGGCGGCTACAACGCTTCGGGAAGCCCAAGCTTCTTCGCGGTGCTCGCGGGGGCCGGTCCCGATGTCTTCACAGCCGACGCCGCCGGCAAGCGGGCGAGGAAGATTGCCGACAGCTACGTCGAATACCTCTTCCCGTCCCAAGGAACCGATCCGGCCGGACTCGGAGCGCTTCGTCAAGCCGTCGTTCTGGATACCAGCCATGGCTACTTCAGCAACGACCCGCTCGGGATTTGGCTTCACACCTGGGTCAGCTACACCGACAAAGCGTTCAAGACGAAGGACGGCCAGAAGATGCTCGCCGAACTCAAGGCAAAGAACGGACTTGCCAAAGACGGCACGCCCATCATTAAGCGAACCTCCGAGATCGACAACCTCTTCAGGAAAGGATTCGTTACCAAAACGACAAGGAACGACGGTCTCCGCTATGCCATCTGCCCGGTGATGAAGGATCCGCGCAACGGCGCGATCACGAAAGACTCGTTTCTGAACTACACGAAGTTCGCCGACGGCTCGCCCGTCGAGCCGATCTTCCTTAGTAGCTTCAACAACTTGCAGCAATACGGAGACTGGTCAAGGACTCCGTAGGGGATAGGCGTTGGGCGTTGAGGTAGATCCACAACGCCCAACGCCCTAACGCCAGGGAACCTAGAACCTCTTGCCGACCGTGATAAACAACGGCGTCGGCGACGGGCCGATGAGAAGCCCCCCTTCGACGAAGAAGTCCGTAAGCGGGAAGTTCCAGCCTCCGAGCAGCTTCGCGCCCAACCCGCTCTTGTGATCGCCATTGTTGTCCGAGAAATAGTAGGTCGGACCGAGGCCGAAATAACCTCCCAGCGCCAGAGTTTGAACTCCCAACACCGAAACAGCGTTTCCACGCCGATCTTTTCCAAAGCCGCTGGGCTTGCCCCAAACCTCGGCATCGATCCGAATCGCCGGCAACGGCAGCAGCGGAACGTTGAACATGACGTCGACGCCCGCGTTCACCATAAACTCGTTCCACTGCCCTCCGCCGATTCTGATGCCGACTTTCGGCTTGATGAAGTTCAGCGCGGCGTTGGTGACGGCGCCCACCTGGGTGCCGCCGTAAGTCACGTTGAGCGTCTCGGGACGCGTCCCTTCGTTGGAGGCAAGGGCGCTTCCTGCGAGGGCGGCCACGGCGATGAGGGTTGTCGTTCGAGTTAGGTTCACAGTTCCTCCGGATCCGCTCGGTAGATGGAGCGGACCCTTAGTGTCTCACGAAATTAAGCGCCGATGGAGTTCCGGCGACTTATCGTGGCCCTACATCCACGAAGAACGCCTGGGGGTGATCGGCCGCGGTAGCCACGACGGAAGTGGTGCTCGTCAGCAGGTTAACCACGAGGATCTGGTTGGGAGAGTTCGCCGTGGCCAAAAGGTGATCGTCGTCTATTGACCATCTCAGAAGGTTCTGAGTGGTCATCCCGGGCACCGCAGTTGCGCTGCCTCCGGTAATGGGCAAGATCATCCATCCCGCGGCGGTGCCGCCCAACTGCTTGTAAAGCACCTTGGTTCCGGATGGGCTGAAGCGCGCCTGCTGAGCGAACGAATCGACACCCGCAAGGATGTGTTCACCACCTGAGTCGAAGACCACAAGGCCGTTCGGCGAATTGGCCAGAACCTGACCCGACGACCCGACATCCATGGCTCGGAGGATTGTCGGCACATCCGACGCAAGCCGGTTATTGGTCGCGATCACCACCGGCGCGACGCCGGTCCGGTACAAAATCAGCCGGTCGCGAGCATGGATGCCGGCTCCCGTTTCCGCTTCCTGGGTGGAGATCACTACATCGGTTCCATGGCCCGGGTGAATCGACCGCATTGCTATGATCGAGTCGTACCTCCAACCCGCGTCGGGAGTGACGTCGTACAGATGCGACGACGTCTGCGTGGCCGCATCGAAACGGGTGACGTACCAATGCGGCGTAGTGAATTCCAAGCCGAGGAAGCTGTGATCGTCGATCCGGTATGAATCCTCGAACAGGCGTTGGTTTCCCGTAATCAGCGCCGTGTAGAGAAGTTGTTCGCCGGACCCGGACGGAACGTAGACGTTGAGGTCGTTATCGTTCGTCCCCTCACGGTTCTTTTCCTCGATGTAATAGACGGAGGGCGAGTCGGCTGGATAGTAAAGCGCGAAGGTGCCGAGTGTGTTGCTGTGGGCAGTCGCCGTGAAGTGGACGGCGTCCGCCACGGTCGTCAGTTGAACCCACGCGGCGTCCGCGTTCATCTTGTAGAAAATTCTGGTTTGCGGACGCACCGCCTCGGGCACTGCCGAAGCGGGGTACGAGATGGTCAACGCGATGGGTGAGGCAGTGTGCAGATCGACGTCGCTTGACCCCAGGTCGAAGCTCGAGCTCGGTACCTCGACCCAGCCACTGGGCGGGGTGAAGGAAGTGGGGGTTTCTCGGGCTTGCACTTCCACCGGCGTGGTCACCGCCGATGCCGGAAGGACGACGGAGAGGCTCTCCAAGCTGAAGGCGCCACCCGCGCTCGTCCAATTCCAGCCGCTTCCCGCTGGGTAGAAGAGAGCGTAACTGGAGAATCCGTTGATGGATGCCGAGGCACTATGCGTGCCGGGATCGACGGCGGTATCGACAGCCGTCCACGTCGAAGCGCCGTCCGCCATTCGATAGATCTTCAGTGACGAAACGGATCCTGCCGGCACTGATCCAGCCACGTAGGAGAGCCGAAGCGTTGCCGCGGACGCAAAGTCGACATGCGCGAACGCATAGCCGACGCCCGCGTAGGTTTGACCCGTTGGCGGGTGGGCGGGGTTGCCGATCGGGGCTACCGTCACGACCTTATCGCCGGCGACCGCCCCAGCAGGGAGGATAAGGGTTGCCCGCCCGTCCGAGGTAGTGAACGTTCCTCCCGCGACGGGAAGGGTCCAACTCTGGGCAACGGGTTGAGCGTGGGCCCCCGAACCCGCACAACCCGCAATCCAGAGCAGCGTCAATAGCGGCAGTAAGAACCCAATCAATCTTCTCATTCAAAATACACCGAGGGGCATTATAGAGAAACTGTGCCGCAATAGCCATGAACTCCGAAAAAGGGGAGCGATACTGAGGGGACTCTAACGGCTTACTATGCCCGCGGCCTTAAGGCTCGGGCCGGTTCGGTCGCTCTTTTCCGGTACCGAGGCCATGAGTAGATCGAGCCTCCAAGCTCGGATTTCTCAGCAAAAGGAAGCTATTTTTCCTCCAATCCTCCAATCGGTGAACTGCCGCAAGCGAAAGTGGAGTCGTATAACCCGTGCCCCAGGCAACGGATCTCGATTGACACAGGGGGGAGGGTTAGGTATTATCCCCCCTGCGTCACGGGTGACCGTGGGGCGGCTACGGTAGGGATTCTCTACCTTAGGAGAAAACCTCTTAGTTGAAGCGGTTAGATGCGCAACTGCCGGATGGAACGAATGAATAAGCCCCGACTTGCCCCCAGCGGCAAGAGCACTCCTCGGGAGATTTCCTCCGCGCTTCAGCTACAGTTCGTCGGGTTTTCCGCGCAAGAGCTATCTTGTGTCTGCGCAACGGTTATCGGTGAGGTCTACGTGATTGGCAAACTCCTTCATCCCAGTTAGCAACCTTCTGGCTTGCTCCCTCGTTTTCGGCGCTATCGCCGCCCCCTCAGCCCTCGGTCAGCCGATGGCGTGGTTACGCCGCCTTTTCGGCCGTAAATCGTTTAACGCCGTCGCGGAGCCAATGGCTCCGCGAGTCGAAACCGATTCCGGGTGGACGCTCATCCACGCGGACGATATAGCGGCGTTCGAAGCGTGGCTCGGCAAGGACGAGACCGGACTTCCCTTCCGCCCCGGCGAAGAAGCTTCCCTCGGCTCGCACCTGCTCATCGAGCTCTTCGGCTGTCGCGGCGATATGCTGAAGTACGAAGACCACGTGGGCGACGCGATGCGCGCGGCCGCGGTCGAGAGCAAAGCGACGGTCGTGGAGCAATCGTTCCACGAGTTCAAGCCGTACGGCGTCAGCGGCGCCGTCATCATCCAGGAGTCGCACTACACGATTCACACCTGGCCCGAGCACGGCTACGCAGCCGTCGACCTTTTCTACTGCGGCGGCACGGTGCAAGTGCACCGAGCGGTCGAGGTGCTCCGCGAGCGCTTCCAACCCGAGCGCATCAAGTTCCTCGTCGTCCGACGTGGACTCCAAAGCGAAGTAGAAAGGTAAGTCCGAAAAGTAGCATCGGCTCCCAGCCGATGCTACTTTTCGGGAGCCAACAGATCGGAAACGGGAACCGAAGGAGCTCCTTCGAACGCGGGAGGAATCTCTTCGCCGGCTTCGAAGATTCGGGTTTCCGCGTACGCTCCGCTCTCCGGCCGAGAGAAGACCTCCACTCGGGAACGGCTTAAGTCGACGATCCAATACACCGGCACGGCTGCTGCCGCGTAAATTGGACCCTTAATTTTTCGGTCCATCGCCAGGGTCGAGTCTGAAACTTCTACGATCAGCAAGGCTTGATCGGCGGTTGGATGACCCCTCCGCATACGCAACGAACCCTTGAGAACCTTCAAGTCGGGCTCTGGCGAGTCCTGCCCAATGATCAATGGATTTTGAATGGACGTGTGAAATCGTTCTGGGTCGAGAGACCGAAATGCCATCAACAGCGCGTCGACGGCGAATGCATGCGGCCAATTTTGTCCTATCTTTTCGTATAACTCGCCATCCAAAATCTCGTAGCGCGAGGACTTGTCGACGACCCCAGCATTGATGGCTTCTTGTAAAGCTTCGGGATTCCACCGAAGGCGTTGGCTTCCATCTTCCTCCACCCGTCCCATTAAGCTGGCCATAGCGTCATTCTACGCCCGGCCGCGCGACAAAACGAAGTTCATACCGCGAACTAGCCTCTTCGGAATAAGGAGCATTTAAGGTTCTCCTCCAGAGAACCTTCTGAGAACGTCGAACCGCCTATGCTAGACGAATGCTCGCTCTCCTGATCGCGGCCCTCGCCGCGCAGTCGCCTCAACTTCCGTTATTCGCTCCCGCCGGACTCGACCCCGCGCGGGTCGTGCCGGGTGGGACGTCGATTCTCCCGAACGGCCGTCTGCTTACGCCAGGGGGAGAGCGGCTCTACACCGGCGAGGATCTTTGGCACATCACGGTTAACCCATCCGGCGACAGCGTCATCGGGTTCAACGACGGTGGGCTGACCTCGCACAGCGGGTTTCGTAGCGGCGTCCGCGTTCGCAAAGCGGTGGCGGTCAAGGGACTGGCTCCTGCGGGGCGGTTCACGCCGGACGGGCAAAAGCTCGTCGTGTCGCTCGGCGACGACGGCGCCATCGGCATCCTCGACCCGTTCAGCTTCGAAAGGGCAAAAACGATCGACCTGAACGTCGGCGGGGTGAAAGACACCTACATCGTCGACTTGCTTCTCACGAAAGACGGGGAGACCGCTTACGCGCTTGACGTTGCCAACCAGCAGCTTGTCACCGTCGACCTCAAAGCCGGAGTCGTTCGCGACCGCAAGAAAGCGGGACGGCAGCCATACGCCCTCGCGATGAACGAGGACGGAACCCGGATCTACGTGGCCAATATCGGCCTATTCGACTACTCGGTCGTGGGCAGCGTCGTGGGTGGCAAGCCAAAGGGAATCAGCCGCCCCCCTTATGAGTTTCCCGGCAAAGAGAGCGAGGACGGGGTCGAGTTCGAAGGAAAGAAGATCCCCGGCCTCGGCAGCCCGTTGGTTCCGGATGCGCAGTCGATCTCCATGTACTCGGTGAGCGGCGGGATTCCGAGCTTCGTCAAGAGCGCCAAGAGCGGCCTCCTCATCCATGCTCCCGCGGATAGCGGCAAAGCCGTGGGCGGAAGCGCGCCGAACGCTCTCCTGGTTCGAGGCGGCCGCCTCTATGTGAGCAACGCGAACAGCGACACCGTCCAGGTCTTCGACGGAAGCGACCTCAAGACCCTTTCCACATTCCGCCTCACCCCCACCCCGTTGGTCTCCCGGTTAAGGGGCGTCATCCCGAGCGGAATGGCGATGGACAAAGCGGGTAAGCGGCTTTACGTTTGCGAGAGCGGACTCAATGCGGTCGCGGTTCTAGATCCTCGCAGCGGCAAAGTCCTCGGACAAATTCCCACCGGCTGGTTCCCCATGGAGGTCACCCTTTGGGAGGACCAGTTCCTGCTGATCGCCGACCAGAAGGGGATCGGGCGCGGACCGCGCGGACCGCTAAGCGGCCGCCCCGCGAACGACGACCGAACCGGCCTGCCCGATATGCCCGGCATGATTCATCGCGTGCCGGTTCCCACCGACGCCGAGCTCCCCGAGCTCACGCAAAAGGTGCTGGCCAACAACGGCCTGGTGCCCAGCCATCGCCCCCTGCCCAACTTCCCCAAGGAAATCGAATACGTGGTCTTCATCACGAAGGAGAACCACACCTTCGACGGCATCTTCGGTGGGATGAAGGGGGTCGAAGGTCAGCCGGAATACGCGCAATTCGGCATGAACGGCTGGATCGCCGAGAAAGGGAGGAGCGAGCGGCTTCCGATCATGCCGAACCATATCCGCCTCGCCGAGCAGTTCGGCATCAGCGATAACTTCTACATGGAGCCTCAGGCGAGCGGCGACGGCCACCGCTGGCTCGTCGGCGTCTATCCGTCGTTGTGGAGCACGCGGCTGTTCTACGCAGGATGGGATTTCCGTTTGAACAATGATGCCAAGGGACGCCTCGTCCCGTACGGCTCGAACGGATCGCAGATTCCGGAGGACTACTTGGAGAACGGCTCCCTTTGGGAGCACCTCGACCGGAACAAGATCTCTTTCCGGAACTACGGCGAAGGGTTCGAGTTTCCAGGCGTCGGCGAAGACGAACCCGAGAGCCGAACCGGCGCGGTCGAGGTGGTCAACTACCCGATGCCGAAGGCGCTCATGAGCAACACCTGCTTCGATTTCCCGATCTTCAACACCAACATCCCGGACATCGCTCGAGTCGACTGGTTCAAAGAAGATATCGAGAAGAACTACCGCAGCAAAGGGAAACCGCTTCCCAAGTTCATCAACATTGCCCTCTGCAACGACCACGGCGACCGCGCCCGACTGGCCGCCGGCTACCCGTACGTCTGCAGCTACATGGCCGACAACGACTTAGCCTTGGGCCGGACCGTGGAGTACCTCTCCCACACTCCCGAGTGGAAAAAGATGGCGATCTTCGTCACCCAAGACGATTCCGGCGGAGACAACGATCATATCGACCGGCACCGCAGCTTCGTCCTCGCGATCTCCCCCTACGCGAAGCGAGGTTACGTCGCCCACGAGCACACCAGCATCATGTCGATCATCCGATCGATCTACTCGATCTTCGGCCTCGGCCCCAACAACCTCTTCGACGCGATGGCGACGCCGCTCGACGAGATGTTCACCACCACCCCCGACTTCACCCCCTACACCCACGTCCCGGTCGACCCACGGGTCTTCAAGCCCGAGGCTACGATGGACCCGTCCGACCCAACCTTCAAAAAGCGGCGCGGCCTAAAAAGCGTCCGAATGGACGACCCCAAGTTCCTCGACTGGATGAACAACCGAGGGAAATAGCACCCGTAGCGTCGGCGCCCTCGCCGATGAACCGAACGTACGTTTCCCAGTATGGAAAAGTCGGACGATCCCTCCAGACGGCGTGTGGAGGGTCGCTGCCGGCGTTTGCCGATCAAAGCCCAACCGGGGATAGTGGTCACCAACCAAATAGATTGACAATCCAGATTCGCCCGTAGCCCGGGGATTTATCCCCGGCAGAACCTTGAACCGCGGCTAAAGCCACGGGCTACGGGTGAAATCAGGCAAGAGGAATGAAGCCTAATTTGTCCGCGACCACAATCCCCGGGTTACGCGCACTTGTGCTTGACGGTCTACTCTGCGCCTCAGCTCAGTGACGTATTTTCTGCTTGCCCGCACGGGGACAAGGCCATAGGATAATCTGACCTAAGGCACCAGGAATGAGTACCGAGAAGCAGAAGCACGCCGAGGGGTCGATGCGCACCCTGATCGAGACGACGCACGGCGTCGAATCGGTGGCGCTGGTCGGCGAGGGAGTTAAAGAACTGCTGGAACACGACGGCCTCCTCGACGCCGTCAACGAATTCTTGTCGAACGCCGCCCTCCCCACCATCGGCACCCTTTCGGTCGCCGTCCCTGGGCTCCACGTGGTCACCCCTCTTATCGCCTTTCTGCTGTACCGAAAGGCTAAACGAAAGCAGGCGGCGTCAGCGGAAGAGAGGCGGCGCTTTGAGGAAGAGGAAAGGGCCGAGCACGGGCGGATCGTGAGTTATTTGCAAGCACTGTCCGATCCAGCGCTTCGGGCGGATGAGGCTCGAGCCCGCGAGCAGATCCGCTACCTCGTCGGAAGCGCCGCTAAGAAAGAGGACGTTTGGGATGTCTCGCAAAAGCTCGACCGCCTTCTCACGCTAAGCCGAGAGCAGGTTAATGCGATAGAAGCAGCGCCAGTCCCAGCTGATTTCTCGTCCTTCCTGCACGAACTGCCCACGCTCGTCGACGAGATTGCGGGACTGCGGGAGGACGTAAAGGCAGTCGCCGCAAAGCAAGACGAACAACTACGCATTTTGCGAAAGCTCCAGCCTGCGCCGACCGCCGACTGGCGCATCCCCGTCCCCAGCGCCTACTTCACGGGTCAAGACAGGTACCTGGAAGACCTCAGGAAGATCCTCGACGCCGGCGAAACCGGAGGTATCACCCAGCCGACCGGCCTTCGCGGTTTTGGCGGCATCGGCAAAACCGAGCTCGCCCTCGCCTATGCCCAGCGCAACCGCGACCGGTACGACATCGGCTACTTCATCGTCGCGGAGAGCCTTTCCGCCCTCGACTTCGGGCTGGCGAAGATCGCCGATCCCAAGTTGTCCAACGAGGCCACCCAGGAGCAGATCGGGCCGCTCAAGGCCGAAGCGCTTCACAAGCTTGGCCGCACCGAGCGAGCCCTGATCGTGTTCGACAACGTCGACGAGATCGTCGGAACCGGCGAGTTCCAGCAGGTCCTCGCGGCCCTGCCCCAAGCCCATGTCCTCCTCACCTGCCGCCACCGCGGAATGGGCGACCACATCCGCGAGCTCGAAATCACGAAGATGGACGTGAGCGTCGGCGCGCTGTACGTCCTTCGCCTCGGCCTCGGAAATGAGAAGGCGGGGCCTTGGGAATGGAACGAATTTTCGGACTCGGACCGAGAGCACGCCCGCCTCATCGCAGAGGAGCTCGACGGCTTGCCGCTCGCGCTCCACCACGCGGGGAGCGCGATCCGCAGCGAAGGGTTGACCGTCGCCGAGTTCCTCGCCGACTATCGAAATAACCGGGTCCGCATCCTCGGCAACCGGGGCAAGCCGACCGCCACCACTCACCCGGACTCCGCCCAAGTCACTGTCATTCGCGCCCTCGAGAGGCTCCGAGAAAACGATCCCGCGGCCGCTGAGCTGGTCCTCTGCTGCGCCTTCCTCGCCCCGGACGCGATCTCGGAGGACCTGTTCACCAAGAAGATGGTAACGATGCGAGAGCCGTTGGCGAGCGATCTCGCCCGATTCGCGGCTATTCGATCCGCCGCCCTAGCTTCCGCGCTCATCGAGCGCGTACCCACGGATGGCCGCCTCGTCATCCACCGCGTAACTCAGGCGGTACTTCAAGACTCCGACCATGTTGACGCCGCTTCGCGACTCGGCGAGATCACGAACAACGCGGTAATCAACCTTTACCGAGCCGGCCGGTACCGAGACGCGATCGCCCATGCAGAGTTCGCCTCCAGCGAGCGCACCCGTCTACTTGGCGACACCACCCGGACACCCTCACGAGCATGAGCAACCTCGCTGTTATCTACTCGGCGATGGGAAGGCACGACGACGCGCTCCGGCTTCAGGAGGAGACGGTCGCGGCTGAAAAGGTCGCGCTAGGAGATCGGCACCCGGAAACCCTCACGAGCATGAACAACCTCGCCGAGACCTACCGGGCGATGGGGAGGCCCGACGACGCGCTCCGGCTTCAGGAGGAGACCCTCGCGGCGCGCAAGGTCGCGCTAGGAGATCGGCACCCGGAAACCCTCACGAGCATGAACAACCTCGCCGAGACCTACTCGGCGATGGGGAGGCATGACGACGCGCTCCAGCTTGAGGAGGAGACGCTCGCGGCAAGCAAGATCGTGCTCGGAGACCGGCACCCGGACACCCTCACGAGCATGAGCAACCTCGCTGTTATCTACTCGGCGATGGGAAGGCACGACGACGCGCTCCGGCTTCAGGAGGAGACGGTCGCGGCTGAAAAGGTCGCGCTAGGAGATCGGCACCCGGAAACCCTCACGAGCATGAACAACCTCGCCGAGACCTACCGGGCGATGGGGAGGCCCGACGACGCGCTCCGGCTTCAGGAGGAGACCCTCGCGGCGCGCAAGGTCGCGCTAGGAGATCGGCACCCGGAAACCCTCACGAGCATGAGCAACCTCGCCATGACCTACAATACGTTGGGCCGGCAAGACGAAGCGCTTATCCTTTACGAACGGGCCGTGTCGGGATTTGAGGCGGCGTTAGGCAAGGACCACCCGAACTCTCGAATTGTCCGAGACAACTTCGAGATATGCCGCGCCAGGAAGCGAGACCGCGGGGATGGCGGGTGATGTTTGAGGACCGCCGCTTCTCCCTACTTCCGCAGGACGTGTAGCCGGCACCTTCGCGTGCCGCGCCCCCGCCCCGCGACGGTCGGCCCAAATCTCAGGAAGCGTGCTTCTGAAGTTTCAAGAGCAAATCGTAGGTGACCTCATCCAAGAAAATCCGCTTGACGAAGAACTTGACCTTGTCTTCCTCTTTCATCGAATCTTTCTTGGTTTGGTCGAGCACCAGGTCGAGCGAGTTCGCCATCACCTTCTTCTGGCCATCGTCGAAGACCCCTTTCGTCGCCTCCACAAACTCGTCGGTCATCTCCGCGGTCGCGATCTGGCGGCGGATCCCCATGGCGCGCATCAGCTTTGCGGCCTCGACCTGCAGCTCCTTCGGCGGATACTCACCCTTGTCGATCCCGTTATTGACCGCGTCCTCCAGCTTCTTGGCGATCTTCGCGAGGTCGTCGTCTTCCAGCGAACGAATCTGCTTCTCCTTGGCGCGCGCCCTCTCCAGCGCGGTAAGAATCGGCCCGTATTGATCCTTCCTCAGGGTTAGCGGGAGGATCTGGATGAGCATGTCGACTTGGCGAATGCGAATGATCGCCCGGTCGCTGTCCGCGGCCTTCGGAGTCGTCAGCGGGGGAGTCGATATCTGGGCGGTTGCGCTGGCGCCGAGTGCGAAGAGAAGGCCGAAACTAAGGAGAAGGTGCTTCATCGGAGGTATTTCCTAGGTGATTCAATGGTTCTGACGGTTCGGCACGATCCCGCGTTACCGCTTCATGCGCCAAGCTCACCAGGAGGGCGGTAGCCAACGTTTGAGTATGAACGTATCCAAGCCCCGCCACGGCTACCGTGGCCCAAGCCCAGGCAACCAACCCGGACGGTGTGGTCGCTTTCGCCGAAGCCATTCCCAGGAGCAGCCCAAGCAGCGCCGCCGCCGGTATCGCGAAGAGGGCGGCCGCCACGAGCCCGCGTTTCAAGCGGGGAATGCCGTAAGCCCAAACCCTAATCGTGCCCGCCCGCCGTGTCTGCCAAACCGCATAGGCAACCCACAGCAGGAAACACAAAAAGGTTTGAAACCAAATCACCGGTAACGAGAATACACGAGCCGCCCCGGCCTCCCGCCCAGACCCCGAGCAAAGCGAAAACGCCCCGCCACCCCGAAAAGGTAAGGTTCCCCTGCCTTGATTCTCGTTTTCGGTACCGTCTGCCTCGATCGTATCCGCCGGATTCCCGCCCTACCCGGCCCCGGCACGTACGTGGAAATCGAATCTGAAACCACCTTACTGGGTGGCGAAGCCGCGAATACCGCCGCCGCGCTCACCTCCTGGGGGGCAGATGTGCGACTCTGCGGCAATCCGTTGGGCGAGGGACCCGAGGCCGACTACCTCCGAGCGCTTCTGGAGCAGCGCTCGCTCGTCGTCGAAGCCGCCGGAGAGCCGCCTCCGCGATTTCGAACGCCGGTTTGCGATATCTACGTGACGCCCGACGGCGATCGAACGATGTTCGGCCTCGGTTTCTCGGCAATGGAGCCGGTCTTCGATCCCAAGCTGTTGCCCCTGATTCGAGGGGAGTGGTTTACCGCCGAACCCAATATGGGCGGCGTGTCCCGGCAAGCCGCTCGAGCCGCGTTGGGGGCCGGGATGAAGGTCTATCTCATGGATTTCATCCGTGACGATGACCCGGTGGCGCCAGGATCTATCTGGCAATCCAGTACCGACTGGGCCGGATTCCGCGGCGACGTCGTGAGAAACACCGAGTGGGTGCGACGCCTCGTCGATCGTACCGGTTGCTTCGCAATCCTCAGCGACGGCCCGAACGGCCTCGTCGCCGGCTCGCCCGAGCTAGAGGTGCGAGCTTATCCTCCCTTCCCCTCTCCCCCAATCGTCGACACCACCGGCGCCGGCGACATGTTCCGCGCCGCCATGCTCTACGGCCTGAGCCAAGATTGGCCCATCGGCCGTTCCCTAGCCTTCGCCGCCGCCTCTGGCTCCCTAAGCGTCCGCTCCCTAGGCGCCACATCCCTCATCGCGTCAATCGACGAGATCAACGACTTAGTGTCCAGCCACCCAGGAATCGCCCAACAATACGCCGAAGCCGTCTAGCCGCGTAGTACCCACTCGTTCAGGTTAGCCCCGCTCGCGGTCCTACTTCCTCGACACCCCTTCGTCGCCGCTATCGGCGTGGCTTAGCGAATTGTGCGAATCGGAGCTCCCCCCGTCCGCACCATCCTCTCGCCCGCGGTTTCGCTCGTACGAAGGCCCCCTTTGACCTTTGGGATCCCGATGCGCGATCTCGGCCGCCTCCTGCTCCCGCTCATCGAGCGGAGCCGGCTCGACGCCGCCCGGGCTGGGAGCGTTGCCCGGGATATAGGGATCGTCCCCAGACGGGCCGTCGCCCCCACCCGTCGAACGTAGCACCTTGCCGTCGGTATCCGCCATCAGTAATCCATTTCTCGCTGCGCCCGCGCGATCTTGTTGTAGAGCCCAAAGGCCAGGAAGGTCGGCGCCAGTAGACCAATGAAGATCCCAGCATGTTTCTTCCCGGTCATCTCGCAAACGAGCGCCGTTCCGATGCTGGCGATCGCCGCGACGAGAAAGGTGTCGGAGGGGATACGCGCCGCCTGGTCCTCGACGGCATGGGTCGCCCGGGTTGCGCTGATACCCAAGCGTCCAACGCTCTCTTTCGCCCGATCTAAGGTCACTGAACCGTTTAACATCTCATACTTCCTTTCCGGCCAAACCGTTGATTTCGAAGAAAATAGCCGGCGTGTATGGATGGGACGACATCCGTCTAGTCACCTGTTCCCGTGGCAATGCTTTGGAAGGACAATGGGCCTTTTCCCTAGATTCAGGCTCACCGGATACCGATAATAGAGGATAGATGGCAAATGCCGATCCCACACGTAACGTCCGGCATGCGGTTCGTGCGCTGCTTCCGGCGCGGCCCGTGCTCACCGGAAACCGGCGCTTAGTGCGGTTTGTGGCATTTGCCCTCGTGTCGTTGCTCGTCGTCATCCTTTCCCTCTCCCTCCTCAGCGCGATCGGAGCCCCCCGCTACCTTGGAATCGGCGTCGTGCTGCTTTGGATGGCGTTCTTGGGCTTTGGCTCCCCGACGGTGCTCATCCTTCGAGCCAGGGAGGACGATGAGAAACGGCGTCAAATTCGGCAATGGGAATCCGATCCCCGCCGGCTTGCGGTGGAACGACTCGGCTTTGATCTCGTCGCCGGTCGGGTGACGCCCGGCCTCACTCCTCGAGACCTTACGGCTCTCGACGATGCCGCCGCCAACTGGCGACAGTCTCGCGATACCTTGGAAACGCTCACTTGGGCACGCGGCCCCTTGGCGGAGCTTCGATCCAGCTTGCGAAAGCGCTCGGACGACGCAATGCTGAACCTGCTCGCCGAAGCCGGCGTTGGCCATTCGCTCGGCCCGTCTCCATTTCTCATCGAGCGCGCTCGAGAGCTTTTCACCGAAATCGGGGCCGAGGCAAGCGAAATGGCTCGAAACTATTGCCCGACGACGCTTCTCGCCACCGACACCTCGCTCGAGTCGCTACGCGAGGATCTCGATAAGCTGCGCCTTCTGCGCCAGGCCTACACCATCGCCGAGCGGGCGATCGCCGAGGCGCTTCCGGTGGAGAGTCCCGAAGAGCAAGTCTGATTCTTGCATTTGCTGAAACGATTCTCCAATCGAGGGCCGCGATTTATTGGCCAGGCCTTGGCATTTTTCCTTCATTGCGCTTACACTGAATTTGTTTCGAATAAGTCGAAACGGTTCGACCAATGGCGGCGACGATCAAAGATCTGGCGAGGAAGCTGAATCTCAGCACAAGCACGATTAGCTACGCACTCAATAACGGGCCCAAGCCCGTTAGCGAAGAGGTGCGGGTTCGTGTCTTCGAGGCTGCGCGCGAAATGGGGTACCGGACGAACCGTCTGGCTCAATCGCTCGCCAGTCGGCGCACCAACACGATCGGCGTAGTCCTCCCTTGCACCGTGCGCGACGTGATCCTCGCGCCGTTTGTCCATCTCGCGCTCAACGGCATCGTCAACGCCGCCGAGGAAACCCACCTCGATGTTGCGCTCCTCACCGCTTACGATCGGACGGACCCGACCCAATATATCGATCTGGCCAAAGACTCTCGCGTCGACGGCGTGATCTACTTGGTCCCCCGAATCGCGACGTCGATGCCGTCGCCGGGAACGCCGCTCGCGATCGTAAGCTCCTCCGCTTGTGGCGTGGAGCCGGCATTTATCGCCGACAACGCCGGAGGCATCCGCGAGGCGGTGCGGCACCTCATTTCACTCGGCCACCGCCGCATCGGGCACATCCGCGGAAGCTACCGGACGACGGACGGAGATGAGCGTGAAGACGCCTACCGCGCCGAAATGGCGGCCCATGGACTCCCCGTCGACCCGCGGCATGTGGAATGCGGCGACTTCCTGGCCGAGCCGGGCGCGGAAGCGGCCCGAAAAATCCTCGACGCACCCTTAAGGCCAACCGCCATCCTTTGCGCCAACGACGAAAGCGCGCGAGGCCTATACGCCGTTTGTCGCGAAAGGGGAATCCGTATCCCAGAAGACCTTAGCGTCATCGGATTCGACGATAGCGCGACCGCCGAACAACTCCGTCCGCAGTTGACATCGGTTCGTCAGCCGATCGAAGAAATGAGCTTCGCGGCGTTCCTCGCCGTCGTAGCCCAGGCTCGGGGCGAGTTCGCTTCCGGCCGTCAATTTGCCACTGGCTTGGTTATGCGGGGGTCAACCGCACCCCCGAAGGAGAACGTATCATGACTCATCGTAGAGCATTCACTCTCATCGAGCTGTTGGTTGTTATCGCGATTATCGCGATTCTAGCCGCCATCCTTTTCCCGGTCTTCGCCCAGGCGAAATTAGCCGCGAAAAAGACGCAGTCGACCTCAAACGAAAAGCAGATCAACCTTGGTTTGCAGATGTATGAGAACGACTACGACGACACCATCCCTCAATCACAGTACGGCGTCGACGACTTCCAAGTTAGTTGGGCCGCTATGATTTACCCTTACATCAAGAACGGTACGTCCGCCGTCAACAAGAACTCCGGCGTCTTCCAGGCCTGGGGCGAGGACGGACTCTGGAAGGTGCCCGGGTTCCCGGTCCCCCAGAGCTTCAACTACGGCGTCCACCTTGATCTCTTCCCCGATAACTGGGGTTCCACAAACCCTGGCCGCCGAACCTACTCGAACTCGGTCATCGACGCTCCTTCCGACAAGATCATTCTCGTCGAGAAGGGCAAGACCGAAGCGACCTGGGGCTGGTGCTACTTCACGAGTTGGGAGTGGGACTGGACCGCCGGCGTCGGCATGAACAACGGCCAGCCGACCAACGACCGTTCCGAGGTCGCCTCGAACTTCGACTGCGACGGCGCGGGGACGGCCGGAGCCGTGTGGGCCGGATGCGGCATGCATCCGCGCTACCGGTTCAACCGAACCGGCAACATGGCGTTTGCGGACGGACACGTAAAGGCGATGCCGAAAGGCTCGCTGAAGTTCTTCAAGAACATTTACGTTGCCGGCGTGGGCGACTTCGGCAGTCAATCCTGGTATCCGTACTAGGATCTTTCGAGACCTTCCCTCGGGCATTGTGCCCGAGGGAACTCCGTTCCGCCGACGGTAGCCTGCCGCGGCATTAATTCAGTTTACAAGGAGCCTGGATGACCAAATATAAACTCTTCGCCGCCGCCCTCTTATCCCTACCCCTCTTCGGTTGTGGAGCGGAAGACGATGGCAAAGTCCTGACCGCCGACCAGCAGCGGTCAATGATGGAACAAACCCAGAAAAACAACCCCAACATGCCGCCCGAAGCAAAAGCCGCCCAGGCCCGAATGGCTCAGCTCGGCTCAAACATGGCCGACAAAAAAGGAAAGTAGCCCCGAGGCCCCACGTGGCACGGGCGGCAAGCCCGTGTGTATCGGGGGCGCCCGCCCCTGTCAAAAGCTCAGCCGAAGATTACGAATATATCCCTCGAGATCGCCTTCCGTTTGCCATCTTTCCCGCTTCCCGAAACTCAGTGCGGACGCATTGGCTGCGCGGTACCGCAGGGGCCGGAGCCGGTGGCTCCTTGGATTTCTACTTTGTCGCCGTCGAACGTCTCCATCGCGATGCCGTACCACTTCCCCACTTCCTCGCTGGATAGCGGCACGTAGTGGAAGATCAGCGACCGCCGGAACCGGGTCGCGCTGCTGTTTGGCGATGAGCCGTGGATGATGCTGCCGTTGAAGAAGAGCACGTCGCCCGCCTTCAAGTCCACGTGCACCGCCGACATCCCCTCCGGCGGGGCAACGAAATCGGTCGTGAACGAGATCGAGGCATCCGCTTGCGACGGGCAGGCGATCTCCAGATCCTGCGAGCCGGGCACGACCTTCATGCCGCCGTTCTCGAAGTCGGCATCGTCGATCGCGAGCCACGCCGCCATGCACGTTCCCGGCTTCACACGCAGGTAGTAGTTGTCCTGGTGCAGTTCCTGCCCCCGCGCCATCGGCGGCTTGAAGTAGAACATGCTCTGAACCGCCACCGGCTCGTCCCCCATAAATGCTCGCAGGTACGGCCGCAGCCGGGGGTCCAGCATGTACTTCTTCGCCACTGGGCCAACCGGCAGCTCCGGATGGAAATGGGGCTGCATCATCCGCGGATAGAAGCGCAGCGGGTCGTCCGGCGTGTACTCGCCGCGCCCGCCGACGATCTCCGAGAGCCCTTCGACCGGCCCGTTCGCATTCATCTCCATGAACGTCTCGCGAATTTCCGCGACCTCTTCCGGAGTGAAGAGGTCGCGGGCGACGAAGTAGCCGTCACGGCTCCCGGCATCGAATTCGGCGGCTAAGCGGTCGGTGGCGATCATGTCTCCCATTGTACAAAACGGTGGACTATAGTGGCAGCATCCCATGCTTGCCGCCCTCGCTCTCACCGCAATGCTGGCCGCCCAAAACCCGATCCTCGCCGGATTCAAAGACGTCCCGCCCGAGTCGCGAATGCGCATGTACTTCCGGGTCTTCGGCCCGGCTTGGACCAAGCCGGAAATCGACGCTCACCTGGACGACGCCAAACAAGCCGGGCTGGGCGGCCTCGTGGCGTACTTCATGTACCCGGTCGCCATCGACGACGTGGCGCGCGGCATCGTCAACCAACGCTTCGGCAGCCCGGAATTCCTGTCGACTTTTGCCTACGCCGCGGCAGAAGCCCGGAGGCGCCAGCTCCGGTTCGGAGTGAACGGCGGCACGGGCTGGCCATTCGGCGGCCCCTCGGTGACACCTGCCGACGCGGCGAAGAAGCTTATCGAAGTGGTTGTTCCGAACGGCAAGCCTGTACCCACCCTAAAGCCGAACGAGCGACTCATCGCCACTTCCGGCAACCGGCTCTATATCGAGACCCCTACCGGGCAGAACGTGAAGCGAGCCGCCTTTGGAGCGGAGGGCCTGGTTCTGGATCATTTCAACGAAGGCGCGCTCACCCGCTGGTTGGAGGCGAACGTGCGCCCGATCCTGGATCAATCCAAGGGGAACGTGGACGCCCTCGGTTGCGACAGTCTCGAGGTCTACAGCGCGAACTGGGCAAGCGATCTGCCCGCGCAGTTCAAGCGCCGGCGCGGTTACGAGCTGATCCCGAAGCTGCCCCAGGCCTTCTCCGACAAGAGCCCCGAGGGGGATGCCGTGCGCTTCGACTATTGGCGAACGCTGATGGAGCTCACGGCGGAGCGGTTCACCAAACCGCTCGGCGACTGGTCCCGAAAGCACCGCGTCAAGTTGGAAATGGAGGCGTACGGAACGCCACCCAATCCGATGTCGGCCTACCGATCCATCGACGTCCCCACCGGTGAGCACTACGAATGGCGCGGCTTCTCCGTGCAGAAGTACGTCGCCTCCGCCGCCCACATGGCACGAAAAAACGTCATCGGTTCCGAAGCCTGGACCTGGCTCGGCCTCCCCAACCGCCTCGGCGACACCCTTAGCGACCTCAAGGTCGTCACCGACATGACCCTCCTCGGCGGGTGCAACGACCTCACGGGAGTCGATTTCGCCTACTCGCCGAAGTCCGCCGGGCAGCCGGGCTGGGTTCCCTACTACGGTCCTTACATGAACCGGAACAACCCGCAATGGCTTGCCTTTCCCGGGCTGGTGGAGTACGTCAACCGATGTCAATGGATGCTGCGGCAAGGGAAGCCGAAGGTGAGCGTCGCCGTGTACCTGCCGGTCGAGGATGTCCTCGCGCACGGCGGCATGGACCAGATGCTGCTCGACTTCCTGGTCCGCGATCACTTCGTTACCGGAAAGGCGACAAGCGAATTCGGCCTCCAAAACGCCCTGAAGCATGGCTCGGCGCTACTCCAAGGCATCTTCTCCCACGGGTTCGACTACGACGGCATCGACTTCTTCGCGATGAACGACATCGCCAGAGTTTCGGGCTCCAACCTTACCGCCGGAACCTCTTCGTATCACACCGTGGTGCTCCCAAATCTTCAGACGATGGAGCTTTCCGCGCTGCGTAAAGTCCACCGCTTCGCCGAAGCGGGGGGACTGGTGATCGCAGTGGTTCAAGTCCCGATCGCCCCCGCCGGAGCGACATCGGAGGCGGAGCGTGCGGAGTTCCAGCGGTTGGTCGAGGAAGTCTTCGGATCGCGTCCGGTAGCCTGGGAGCGCCACCCCTGTGGCAAGGGGCTCGGCGTACTCCTGCCGCGAGACGAGGAGGTAGGGGCGTTCTTGGCCCGAGCGAAGAGACCCCAGATCGTAATGGAGCCGGTTCCGGAGACCGTCGGCTTCGTCCAGCGATCGCTGCCTGGCCTGGACATCTACTTCTTGGCAAACGTCGACTCCCAACCCGTTTCGCTAAAGGTCAGGTTCCCCGGCGCAGGCGCAAAGCCAGTCGAGTTTTGGGACCCGAAGTCGGGCAGGTCGTGGCGGCTTCTGCCCGGAGCGTCCGGCATGTTCGGCGTCTCGCTGTCGGCCCGAGGATCGGCTTTCTTGGTGGTCGGCGCTGCCACGGCCTCCGAACCTCTCCCAGCCGAACCGCAAGACGAAATCGCCTGGGAGCCCGAGTGGCAGATCTCTTTCCAAGGTCCGGACGCCCCTGCCAGCTTCTCCAGCCGGGAGCTGAAGCCGTGGCCGGATCCCCACTTCTCCGGCGTCGCCACTTACCAGACTAAGCTGATCTGGAACCGCCCCAGTTCAACCGTTTCCCTCGCGTTCGATGAGGTCCGCGAAGCGGCCGAGGTCCTGGTTAATGGCCATCACGCGGCGTATGTGTGGTCGCCTCCCTACGAGGCGGAGATCGGCAAGTTCCTGAGGCGCGGCTCGAACGACATCGAAGTCAAGGTCGCCAACCTACCACTCAACCGGTTCCTCGGCTTGCCCGATGAAGACCTAGGGCCACTCCGGGCCAAATACGGCAACCGCTTCCCCGCTCCGGGCGAAAAGAACCAGGTCAAAACCCCACCCCCTGCCGGTCTTATCGGCCGCGTCCACTTACGGGTTCGGTAGGACCGCCGGTCTCATGGTCATTGACGAAATAAGCTGACTGTCTTCACCCGCCCGTAGCCCGGGGATAAGTCCCCGGGCTACGGGCAAGCTAAATGTAATTTGAATCTGTGATTGACCGTCAGACCGGCCCGTTTTCGCGTGCGGGTCCGGATGGAAGAAATGAGGGCTATCTGGGAGTTACTTGCACCTGAGCGGAGGGCGGGGTTTGAGTTTCCCCAAAGCTGCCTACCACGTAGTAGGTGTAAGACACCCCTGACTTCAGTCGGCGGTGGCGGAATTTAGGCTCTTTGAGATTTCTTGCGGCGACGATGAAGTTGCCGCCGGTCGTGTACCAGACGGTGTACTTCGCACCGGGACGCTTTTGCCAAGTAAGCGTAACTTCGCCGGGCCCGGGCCTCGCTTTTAGGTGGGAGATGGGAAGAATCTGCATCCCATGTGATAACTCGTCGCCCGGGTTGTTGATGTTCACGACCTTGATAGGTCCAGTCATCTCGTAAATCGCCTTGAACTTTGGCGTATCCAAGTGAGCGAGATCCTCGGTAGCTCCCCAGCAACCGAAGCGGCTGGCAGAGCTCGACAAAGCGAAGTACGTCGCGATGTCCCCGCCGAGCCCATAGAAATGATCGAGGAAGTGGTGGAGAACCAGCTCCTTCATTTGGGGCAAACGGTTCGCCCGGATCCGGTTACCGATGTTCGTGGGATCGCCCCCTCCGTTATCAGGCCCCGCCTCGTACGCCGCGAGTTTCAACCCGTACTTGGTCGCGATCGCTTTGAGTTGCTTGGTGTAGGCGCGTCCCGCCAGACTATCCTGCCGCATCGCCTCCAGCACCTCCTCCGGAGTCGCCGTTTTGGCGGCGCCCTGGTCGTTCATATAAGCGGTTTCCGCCATCGCATAGAAGTAGCTCTTCGGCGCGCCGTACGTCTTCTCCATCCAACCCAATACCTCGTCGTACCAGGCCGGCTGAATTGTCCATGCCGCATAGATGGGCCGGATGCGGTTCTGCAGCGACCCCGCTCCAAAAACCGATTCGAAGATCTTGGCGATCTGGTAGAGCCGCTGGGCATGGCGGCGGCGCGACCATTGCTCCTGGTCGGTCGAGCCGTCGCGGTTGAGCGGCGAGTTCCCTTGCCCCACCTCGTCCACCGCCGCCAGCTTGTTCCAGATGTATTGGGAGAACCCAAAGTTCCAGACCTCGTTGCTGTGCTCGACGTAGATCTTCAGTTTCGGATCGAGGTCCCGCTTCAGCATCTGGGCGAGTTGGTAAATGTAGCTCGACTTGTCGTCGGGCGAAGCGCCGGTGGCGGAGACCGGGATGTTAATCCACAGATCTTTGTGGGTTAAATTGGCGAGCTGGACGATGTACTCCCAAGCGACCCCGTGGGTCCCTGGCCGTAGCCCTTCCATCCCTTGGCTCGCATCGGTCGGCCAAGTGCGGTCTTCCCAGCGAATGAGGTGGTGGCCGCGATCGCCGTAGTAGCCGGCTTGGTAGTTGGTATCCAACCAGCCCATCGTCCGCAAATACGAGAACGGCTGCAGCGCCTTGAGAAAGTCTTTGGTGAAGACCTCGTGGGTATCCGCCGGATACCCAGGCCGGATCAAGCGAAGACCCGTGATGCCGCTCAAGGGAGGCGACCAGCTATCGCGTTGAGTATGTGTGAAAGCGAGAATGATCAGGTTCGGCGCGCCCTTTGGCAGGATGACTTCGGCCCGACTGGTGTTGCGGCTCGGGTCGTATGTCAGGCCCCGAACCTGGACGGGCGATCCCCCGGTGGGCGCCACGTCCGCCTTGCCTAGAAACGACAGGTGATACGTTCCGCTTTCGTCCGGCTGGTAATGGTCCGGATCGTCCATCGGCGGCGCCCACGCCATCGTCGGGCGGTCGTCCATGAGGACAGTGAAACCGTCCCCTTTCGGCCACCCGCTCTCGTCGGTCGGCACCGGCTTGTCGCCGCCAATCTGCTGGAAAGGCCGAAGCCGCTTGGCGATATCGACGAACGCGCTCGGATGGTCGCTAACTTCTACGCCCAAGGGGCCGATGAGCGGCCGCTGGGGAGCGGCGCCCGAGCAGGAGGACACGAGCGCCACGAAAGCCACCAACGTCTGGATCATGCCTAAGGTTAACGCGTTTACATCGTAATGTCAAGGGGTCATCGGCGAGGACGCCGACGCTACGGGCGGACCACTCATGCCACGATATCGCGTGGATATCCGCGCGATGAAACGGGAAGAGGTGGATTGGGCCGTCCAACTCGCGGCGAAAGAAGGGTGGAACCCGGGACTCAGTGACGCCGAGTGCTTCTACCGGACCGACCCCGAAGGATTCCTTATCGGACTGCTAGATGGAGAACCCGTGGGGTGCATCTCCGCCGTCCGGTATCCCGAAGGTTTCGGGTTCATGGGGTTCTACATCGTATTGCCCGAGCATCGGGGCAAGGGCTATAGCCTCGACCTATGGAAAGTGGCGATGGACCGAATGCAGGGGTACAACGCCGGCGGCGATGGCGTCGTCGAGATGATCCCGAAGTACCTGTCCGCCGGGTTCAATCTCGCCTATCGAAACATCCGTTATGGCGGCTCCCCACCGTCCCTCGCGCGCAACTCGCCGGATGTGGTTCAGATCGGCCCCAATTCGGACGGGCTGCACGTCACGTTCGACGAAGTCGCCGCCTACGACCGGCGATGCTTTCCGGCGCCTCGCGACTCGTTCCTTCGCTGCTGGCTAAACAACCCAAGCTATGCCGTCGTTTCCGACGGCCGGTTGAAGGGTTACGGAACTATCCGGCGATGCTGGGAAGGCTTCAAAATCGGCCCGCTCTTCGCCGATGACGCCGCCGTCGCCGATGAGTTGTTTCGAGCGCTTTGCCATCGAACAGACGGCGAAGGCCCCGTTTTCCTTGATGTCCCGGAACCGAATGCTGCCGCCGTGAAGCTGGCCGAAAGCAACGGCCTGAAGAAAGTTTTCGAAACCGCCCGAATCTACACCGGCCCCGCGCCGGACATCGATCTCGATAAAGTGTTCGGCGTGACCACCTTTGAATTAGGCTAGCTCGCCGCCTGAAGGGCGACTCGGAACTGCTCGTTGTAGAGGCGCGAATACAAACCCTCGTTCCGTAAGAGCTGGCGGTGGGTGCCGATCTCGGTGACGATGCCGCGCTCCAGGACGACGATCTTCTCGGCCTTGACGATCGTCGAGAGCCGGTGGGCGATGACGAAGCTCGTCCGTCCCGCCATCAGATTGTCGAGCGCCGCCTGAAGCAGCGCCTCTGTCTGCGAATCGAGCGACGACGTCGCCTCGTCTAAGATCAAGATTCGAGGGTCGGCCAGCAACGCGCGAGCGATGGCGACCCGCTGCTTCTCGCCGACCGAGAGCTTGATCCCCTCCTCGCCGATCCGCGTTTCGTACCCGTCCGGCAGCGCAGCGATCGCATCGTGAATACTCGCCGCCCGGGCCGCTTCCTCAACCTCCTCGTCCGTCGCCTCCATCCTGCCGTAGCGGATGTTCTCCCGAATGGTCGTGTTGAAGAGGATGCTCTCCTGAGCCACCACTCCGACCTGAGAACGATACGAGGAGATCTGCGTATCTCGCAAGTCGATGTCGTCCAACATGATCCGCCCCGAAGTCGGATCGTAATGGCGGAGCAACAGGCTCGCGAGGGTGGTCTTCCCGCTCCCCGAGAAGCCGACCAAGGCGACCATCTCGCCGGGATTCACGGTGAAGTCGATCCCTTTCAAAACCGGCTGCCCCGGTTCGTATTCGAACCATACATCCTCGAACCGCACCTCGCCCCGGATCTTTGGCATCGGCAGCGCGCCCGGCAGGTCCAGCACCTCGTTCTTAGTATCGAGGGTGCGGAAGATTCGCTCCAGCGCGGCCTGGGTCCGGGCGATCGGATCGAGGCTCACGAGGAACCTAACGATCGGGCCATACACGTAGGTGACCGCGTAAAGCAAGAACATCACAAGGGTCCCCGCCTCCATCTTCCCTTCGAGGCAAAGGCGGCCGCCGTAGAGAAGTACGAGGCCGGTCGCCACGCCGCACAGGGCGTCCGCCACCGTCCAGAGCGCTCCGCCGAGCGCCCCCTGATGGACGTTTAATCCCATCAGCTCCCGCGTGGTGACCATGAAGCTGCGGGCCTCCCATCGCTCTTGACCGAACCCTTTTACCGTCTGGATTCCCGCCAGCTTCTCCTGCATCTGGCCGTACATGGAGTCGCGGCGGGCTCGGATCTTATCGCTGGTTTGAACTAGCGGCTTATAAAAATGGCGGAAGCTGAGAATGTAAACCGGGGCCACCCCGAGGCTGAGCAAAGCCATCACCGGATTGATGCTGAACAGCACCACGATGACGAGGACGAGCTGCACGAAGTCGCCCATCATCGTGGTCAAATTGCCGGTGATGAGCTGCTGGACCGACGTCGCGTCGTTGATCACGTTGCTGACCAGCTTGCCGGTTTGGTTCTTCTCGAAGTACGCGATCGGCAACGATTGCATGTGCGCCAGCATCCGCTCGCGGATGTGCAGCAAGAACCGCTGCCCGAGCGAAGACATCGATACCGCAAGCGCATAAGCGAGGAGCGCCTGAGCGCCGGCCAGCGAGACGATCATCACCAAATACAGGACGGTATTGATATGCTCGCCGCGCTGCAAACGGTTGACGATGTCACCCAGCACGAACGGAGGGAGAAACCCGAAGACGCTCTGCGCGATGGTGAGGAAAACGCAAAGCGCCATGGAGCGCCGGAACGGTTTCAGTTCCGGGAGCAGCCGGCGAAGCGGGTTAGGTCCCTGCCCGCCGGCCCCACGTTCTTCCGGCTCTTCGGAGCGTGCCATGGAGATTTGGGGAGTTTACGTAAATGAGACGACGCTCATGGGCGAAAAGACCCTTCGTTTTCCGTGGCACGGGCTTCCAGCCCGTGTGTATCACGACCATCCTGGTCGTGTGAACGTAGCATCGGCTCTCAGCCGATGAACCCCCACAACCATCCTTAGTCCTGTGAAAGGGCCAAGGGCTGGAAGCCCTTGGGACCCACTGGCAAGATGCCAGTGCCACGGTATTACCTTTCCGACAAAAACCGGTAGCTCGAATCCAAACAGTCGAACGGGTCGCGGCGGCAGATGTCCTGCTCCACCGCGTGCCACTCCACGCCGGCCTCGTTGGCGGCGGAGAGGATGGCGTCCCAATTGAGGTTCCCTTCCCCTACCGGGGCCATGACGCCTCCCTCCTTCGGAACCACTTCCATGTCCTTCACGTGAATCACCGGTACGCGGCCCGCGAGGCGGCGCAAAAGCGCCGCGGGATCGGCCCCCGCATGAGCCACCCAGTAGGTGTCCACTTCCAGCATCAAATCGGGCGCTCCCTCCTCGATCAGAATCTCGTAACAGGGTCGGCCGGTTTCAGGATCGCGGATGAATTCATGCGAGTGGTTGTGATAGCCGAAGCGGATTCCCGCCTCTTTGAGCCCGGCGATCACCGGTTGTGCGTCTTTGAGAAACCGGCGATAGGCGTCGGCATCTTGGCCGTAGTCCCAGATGCCTCCGATCGCGACGTAGTCGCAGCCCAGCGTCTTGTGGAACTCGATCTCCTCGTCGAGGTTATCCACCAAACGATTCCACGGCCGGTGGGTGGCGCAGCAGACGAGGCCGTTCTCGTCCAATAGTTCGCGTGCTCGGGCCGCATTCACCGTCGGCGCGTCCCCGTTCATGCAACCGATCGCCGAAAGCTGGACCCCCTCGTAGCCGATGCCGTGGCACATCCGCAGGACGTCCGCGAACCCCTCTTCCGTGCCCGTAAAGTCCCGTACCGTATAAAGCTGCGCCGCCAGCCGTGCCATCAGCCCACGTTACCCGTAGCGTCGGCGTCCCGCCGATGATTCCCCAGTTGAAGGGTTGTACGAAGGCTGTGCCAAATTAAACGATGCGCGAAAGAAAACTCATCTCCAGCGGCTCGAGGTTTGAGAGGGAGATCGGATACTCCCGCGCGGTGGTCGACGGCCGATGGGTTTTCGTCTCCGGAACCACCGGATTCGACTACGCCACGATGACGCTCGCGTCCAGCGTCGTGGAGCAGACAGAGCAGTGCTTCAAGAACATCGAAGCCGCTCTAGCCGAGGCCGGGGCCACGCTAGCGGACGTCGTGCGGGTGCACTACATCCTGCCCGATCCGTCCGAGTTCGAAGCCTGCTGGCCGGTTCTCAACCGTTATTTCGGCGAGGTCCGCCCCGCCGCCACGATGTTCTCCGCCAACCTACTCGACTCCAGGATGAGGATCGAAATCGAGGTCACGGCACTGAAGCGGGGGAGTTAGCCGTTGGCGGTTGGCAGTTCGGAAGGGAAGGCTGATCGAGATAGGATTGGCGATCCCTCCCGACGCGCCGTCGGGCAGGGTCCGCCCATCGGTCGGGCAATCCCCTTGCCGCTCTTGGATGGGAAGCCCCGCAGGAACGGGACCCTCCAGAGCGCGCGTCGGGAGGGATCGTTCGGGTTCACCGGCGGGGAGCCGATGCTACGGATCACGTCCGCCGAGTAACCTGTCTCCTTATGACGATCTTCCTCGCGACGTGGCGAGAACCTGGACAGACGGCGGTGGAAACCGCTTGGCAAGCCCACCAAAAGGGGGGCGACCTGCGAACGTGCCTCGAAGAAGGGCTGGCGGCGTGCGAGCTCGACCCTAAGTACCTTGCCATCGGCCTCGGGTCGCTCGCCAACGCGGATGGCGAGCTGGAACTGGACGCCGCGATGATGGACGGCGCCGACCTCTCCGCGGGCGCAGTCTGCGCAGTTCAAAACATCTGCCCAGTGATCTCGGTAGCAAGGAAGGTGCTCGAAGACACCCCGCACGTGATGCTGGCCGGCGACCAAGCCAAGAGATTCGCGATGGAAAAGGGATTCAAACCCCAGAACTTGATGACCGAGGAAGCGGTGCGGCAATACGATGCATGGCGAGCGGGCAAGATCGGTTTTCAGTACATCCACACCACCGACGAGCACAAGCACGGCGACACCGTAACGATGCTCGGATGGCAAGACGGACACATGGTGTCGGCAAGTGCCACGAGCGGCCTCGCATGGAAGCTTCCGGGCCGCGTGGGTGACTCTCCCATCATCGGAGCCGGAATCTATGCCGACGACGAAGCCGGCGCGGCGGGTGCAACCGGCCTCGGAGAGGAGCTCTGGAAGGCGTGCGCGTCGTTCCGCACCGTCGAAGGGATGCGTCGCGGCCTGACCGCCCAGGAAGCCTGCGACGACACAATTAAGCAAATGATGCGCCGGCAACCCGCCAGCCTCGAGATTCCATGTGTCGTCCTTGCCATTAGCAAAGAAGGTGACTTCGGCGCCGCCACCACCGAAGGCGTATTCCACCTCTGGAACTGCGTGGACGGGGAAGTTTCGGTACGAGAGGTAACCGCCCCGGGTCAATAGCAATTTATGGCCAAACTGATCGGAACCGCCGGACACGTCGACCACGGTAAGACCACGCTGATCAAGGCACTGACCGGCATCGACGCCGACCGCCTTCCCGAGGAAAAGGAGCGCGGAATGACGATCGACGTCGGTTTCGCTTACCTCGATCTACCGGAGGTCGGGCGAGTCTCGATCGTGGACGTACCCGGGCACGAACGGTTCTTGACCAACATGCTGGTCGGCGCGCTCGGCATCGACGTGGCCCTCCTCTGTGTTTCGGCGGACGAAGCCGTGATGCCGCAAAGCCGTGAGCACCTCCAGATCCTGGAGCTTCTGCCGGTCGAGCACTTGGTCGTCGCGATGACCCGAGCCGACCTCGCCGACCCAGAAACCCGCGAACTGGCCCAAGCCGAGATCGAGGAGCTTGTCGCCGGATCTCGCTTCGGAAAAGCCCCCATCGTCCCCGTCTCCGCCTTCACCGGCGAAGGTCTGGAGGAACTTAAATCGGAGTTGGTTGGCGCGCTAAACGCGCCGAGCGCCAAACGCCCTAACGCCTCAGCCCCCTGGTACCTCCCCATCGACCGCGCCTTTAGCGCCAAGGGGCATGGAGTAGTAGTGACCGGCACGCTGGCTCAAGGGCGGGTCTCCGTCGGTGACCGAGCATATCTAGAGCCCGGACATTGGGAAGTTCGCGTCCGTGGAATCCAAACCCATGGCGAGGCCGAGGATTCCAGCGAACGGGGCCAACGCACCGGGCTTAATCTCTCCGGCGTCAAGTTGGAAGACGTCCGCCGAGGCATGACCCTCGGGGCTCCCGGCGCCGTTTTTGAGACGTCGATGCTCGACGCTCGTGTGCAATGGATTAAGCCGCCGAAGCACGGTGAGCGGATCCGACTCTCGATCGGCGCGGAAGAAGTGATCGGGAAGGCGTTCCTCAACGACGCCGATCCCGAGCTGGCGCAGCTTCGGCTAGAGAGCCCGATCGCCTGCGCCCTCGACCAACCCCTGATCCTCAGGCGATATTCGCCGCCTCGACTGATGGGCGGCGGTCGGGTGACCGTTCCGCAAGCCAAGGTTCGACGGAAAAAAGAGGAGACCAAGAAAGTCGAAGCCCAAGATCTTGGGACCGCAGTGGTTGAAACGGTGGGGGACGATCCGAACGGAGTCTCGACGGAAGAGATCTGCCGTCGGTTGGGCAAGACCCCGCAGGCGCTCGGAGACGTTTTTGAACAGTTGCGCGAAAAGGATCGGCTTCGCGGCTTTGCCGGGCTCTGGATGACGCCCGAAGGATTCGAAGCAGGCGCCGACCGCTTCATGGCCGCCCTGACGCAGCAACACTCGAAAACCCCCACCCTCGCCGGAATCCCGCGGGAGCGAGCCGTCCAAGGAGCCGGGCTTGGCTGGAACGGTAAGCCGCTCGACCGGATCATCTCTGAATTAGCTGCTCGTGGCAAGATCACCGTGAGCGGGACCGCCGTCCGCGACATCGCCTACAAACCTCAGCTCCCCACACGCCAGCGGGAATTCTTGGACCGGGCGATCGAAGCGATGGAACGAGAGACGGTGAACGTGCCCGGACCGCACGATATCGCCAAGACGATCGTCGCCCCTCCTCAGGCGATCGAAGAGGTCCTGCGCCTCGGCGTCCAGGCTGGCGAGCTCGTGCAGGTTTTCGAGGGCGTCTTCTATACGGTCCACCAGATCGAAGCGCTGAAGGCCCGTTTGAAGGACGCTCTCGGCACGAAGCCATTCCCGGCTTCCGAGGCCCGCGACGCCCTGGGCACCAGCCGCAAATATATCATTCCTCTGCTGGAGTACATGGACTCGGTGCGATTCACTATCCGGGTCGGGGACAACC
Source organism: Fimbriimonas ginsengisoli Gsoil 348 (assembly GCF_000724625.1). Taxonomy (GTDB): domain Bacteria; phylum Armatimonadota; class Fimbriimonadia; order Fimbriimonadales; family Fimbriimonadaceae; genus Fimbriimonas; species Fimbriimonas ginsengisoli. The sequence goes on from NZ_CP007139.1 coordinate 567,064, forward strand.
GCGTCATTCGAGGATAGCGGTCGCGCAATGTCGGAACGCCGTTCCCTCTCCTCTCAACAACCCTTAACGTTGCGAAGCCTGGAACACTAACCGGCATTCGAACCCGCGGCGGCTATCCTGGCACTTATACTGTGTCTGAATTTGCCTTTTCCCGTGAATCGAAATTTTGTTGACGAGCCACGGGGAAGGGGACGGAATATCTCATGAGCCGATTCAGACTGTTTACGATTCCATTTCTCGTTCTATGCGCCGTTGCTAGCCGAGCCCAGTCTCTAAGCAACATCGTCTTCGAGCCGCCAAGCGTATCGCCGGGACAAAGCGCCACCGGCTATATCTACATGACCTCGAACGCCCCCACCGGGGGAGTGACCGTCACCCTCTCAGTCGACAAGGCCGGCTTCACCGTTCCCGCCTCCGTCACCATCGCCGCCGGCACTTCCACCAAGGCGTTCCCAATGACGACGACCACCGCCGCGACGGGAACGGCGACGATCACCGCGACTGGCGGCGGCGTCACCCGCAAAATACTGTTCACGGCCCTCTCCGCCGGCGTGACCCAGTACTTCGAGCGATACTCCGTTAGCTCCTCCGGCGGGCAGGGAACCTTAAGTAGCGGAGAGCCCGCCAAGTTTCTCGACGGCGACTCGCGCAAAATCAGCGCGGACGGCCGCTTCGTCGTCTTTTCGAGCAACGCTCCCAACCTGGTCGCCAAGGATAGCAACCAGAAGATGGACGTGTTCCTGCGGGACCGACTCTACGGCACCACGGTTAAAGTGTCCCAGCGGCCGAACGGAACCGAGAGCGACGGCAACAGCTACCAGCCGTGCATCAGCGCCGATGGAAACTGGGTCGCCTTCGTGTCCGAGGCGTCCAGCCTGATCGCTGCGAACACGACCACTTATGCCAAGGTCATCCTATGGCGAAGGATCAACGGGCAGCTAACGCTCGCCAGTTGCGCGCCAGGAGGTTCTCAGGCTAACAAGGCCAGCTACCAGCCCTCGATCAGCGCCGACGGTCATTACGTCGCCTACATGTCTTACGCTTCCGATATCAAGCCGGGCGACACCAACGGCGTCGGCGACATCTACGTGTACGACCGGGTCGCATTAACGAATACCCGCGCTTCCGCCGGAGACTTCGGCGAAGCGGACAGCGAGTCGCTGTACCCTTCCATTAGCAGCGACGGCCGCTACGTCGCCTTCGAGAGTAACGCCAGCAACCTCGTCGCCAACGACCTCAACGGCTCCGACGATATCTTCGTGAGAGACATGGTCGCCAACACCACCGAGCGAGTCTCGGTGACGACGTCAGGACTCGAGCTCGACGGGTTCAGCTTCTGCCCCTCCATCTCCAACGACGGAAACGTCGTCACCTTCGCCACGTACGGACGTAATCCCGACCTCGGTCTGGGAGGATCGTCGGACCGACCGGGAAGTGCATTGCTCGTCCGCGACCGTCAAGCCGCCGTGACAACCGTTATTGCGCTTCCCCAGACGACGTCGGACTATATTGAGCCCACGATCTCTGGAAACGGTCGGTTCATTTCCTTCCTCCAATATAACTACACCACCGGAACCTTGGGTACGGGCTATATCTTTGATCGGACGTTGGGCAACCAAGTGAGCAACTTCCCGACGACCGCTTGGGACGTCTCGTTTAACACCGATGGCAGCCGAATCGTCTTTACCGACTTCACGAGAAATCTGGTCCCCGGGGACACCAACGGCAAAGACGATGTATTCACAACGGACGCTTTGGCCCAGCGGCCGGTGTCTATCGACTTCGTCAACGCCTCCGATGGACCGACCATCTTGGGAGGCGACTCGGCGACACTTCAGGTTACGCTGCGACAACCCGCCAAAGCCGGTGGTGAGAAAGTATTCCTCACGGGGGGCAATACGTTTGGCTCCTTTCCGGCCTCGGTAACGGTGCCGGCCGGCGCCATGACGGCGACCTTTGTGTTCACCGCCGCCCCTGACGCATATGGAGGGTTCGTACCGGTCACCTGTACGGCAGCCGGCAAATCCACCACCTTAACGATTGAAACCGTCGGATCGAAGATGACGCTCGACACGCCGACGGTTCCCTCCGGAACGGCTACGGTAACCGGCCGGATCCGATTGGCTCGAGCGCCGAACACCCAGCTCACCTACACCCTTTCCAAGCAGGGCGGCGGGCCCGTCGGCATTACGCTCCCGGCCTCGGTCTTGGTTTCTCCGGGAGAAACGGTGAAGACGTTCGACATCACGATTGGCGGCGGTTCCGGTCAATCGGGTTGGACCATCAAAGCCGTATGTTCCCAAAACTTCGGCGAGTCCATCATGTACGCGATCTTAACGATCACTCCGTAGATCGCAGTCGATCGTAGCGTCGACACGTTCGCTCGATGAGCCTGCTTTACCGACCGTGTAGCAGGCTCATCGGAGCTTTTAAGGATGTGGCCATTCCCGTGACCATCTAGACCGGGGCGGGCGACCCGCGGCCTACACGCCCCTACGTCGTAGCGGGTTCGCAGTACACTACGTCCATGCAGAGCGCCGCCAAGGTGGGTTTGCTCCTCGTGGTTTTTGTGGGGCTGGTCATCGGGGGGTACTCGGTGTTGGGCAAGAGCCTGCTCGCCCCCAAGATGGATCGGTACATGGCCGATTTCGAGGACGCAGGGGGAGTGACCGAAGGGACGCCGGTCTTGCTGGCCGGTGTTGAAGTAGGCTCCGTGGCCAAAATCCGGCTCTTGAACCCCAAGCTCGCCCGCCTGAGCCTCGACCTGAAGCCGGGCACCCAGGTACCGGAGGGCACGGAGGCCGTCATTCCCTCCTCACTGATCGGACTCGGCACGAACCCCATCACCCTGGTTCCACCCGAGCACCTAACGGGGGCTCTCGCTCGCAAAGACGTCCCGCTACCCGGGCACAAAGGATCGCCGCTCGACAGTGTCTTGCCGAACAGCAAGGACACCGTAAAGGAGCTGACCCGCACGATGGTGGCGGTACGGAAGCTGCTGGAGGATCAGAAGCTAAAGGGGAACATCCAAGCCCTATTGGTCTCCTCCAATAAAACCATCGAGCACTTCGGGAACCTGGCTCACGACGTCGATCTGGCGCTCCTTCAGAATCAGGCTAACGTAACCCGCGCCATCGCCGCCGCCACCAACGCGGTGCAAGACGTCCGCCGGGTAACGCTCAAGGTCGCCGAGCTCATGGAGAGCGGCAAGCTTCAAAAGAACGCCGATGCGATCATGACTCGCGTTCAAACGATCGAAAAGCACGCGGACGCCCTCGTGGTGAGTCTGAACAACCTGGTGAACGATCCGAAGCTTCGCCAGCCGGCGGACCGAATCGCCGCGAACGTCGCCGATATCACCGCGACCGGAAAGGGGATCGCAGAAAACACGAAGGCGATCACCGAGAATGGGGTGGAGATCAGTAAGAACGGCATCGAGATCAGCAAGAACGTCGCCACCATCACCGACAAGGCGATCGTCCTCACCGACCGGGCCAACGAGATCGCCGCGAACGCCGTCGACATCGAGCAGCAGCTTAAAGGGGTGCTGGACAAAGTCGGGGGATTCTTTAACCGGAAGAGTCCCGGAGGTGGATTCAAGCTCGGCAGCCAGCTCGACCTGATGCGCGAGAGCGAGCCGGGCCGGTGGCGCACCGACATCACTTTCAATCTCCCCATCCCCGACGGAACCCTCTACGCGGGGATGTACGACGCGTTCGAGCGAAACAAATTGATCGTCCAGGTGGGCCGGCCGATCACGCCCGCACTGGGCTATCGGTACGGTATCTTCGCGAGCAAGCCCGGGTTTGGGGTAGATTACAGCCTGTCGCCAAGCGTATCGCTTCGGGCCGACGCGTGGGATATTAACTCTCCCCGCCTCGATCTCCGATTGCGATACGACTTCCGCAACGGCTTTTCCGGCTGGCTCGGCGTTGATCGGGTCTTCCGAGGAAACGCGCCGACCATCGGAATTGGCATTCGAAGGTAATCAGCCGGCAAATCGCGGTTGGCATTCTTTCCCGACTGCTAACTGCTAACCGCCAACTGCTAACCAAAAAGAAAAGCGTAGCCAGGCATGCCTGGTTGTGCCCTGACGATACAAGGAGCAATCAATGAAAGTTATTCTCAATCAGACCGTGCCCAAAGTTGGCAAAGAAGGCACCGTCGTGAACGTCGCCGACGGATTTGCCCGCAACTACCTCTTCCCTCGCGGACTCGCGATCGTCGCCGACAAGAAGCAGATCCAGGCGCTTGGCAAGCGAAACGAGCGGGTCGCCGCCAAGACGGCGGGCGAAAAGGCCGCCGCAGAAGGGGTGCGAGAGAAGCTGAACGGCCAGACCGTTCGCATTCCGGGCCAAGTCGGCGCGGGGCAAGGCAAGCTGTTCGGCGCGATCACCTCGCAGGATGTCGCCGATGCGGTCAAGAAGCAGCTCGGCGTCGACGTCGAGAAGAAGAAGATCGCGCTCATCGAGCCGATCAAGCGACTCGGCAACCACCCAGTGGAGATCGACCTGCACCGCGAAGTGGATGCGAAGATCACCGTCGAAGTCTACGATCCGGCCGCGCCCGTCGAGAAGCCGGCCCCCGCCCCTGCCTCCGACGAAGACGACGAAGAGTAACCCCCGTGGCACGGGCGGCTCGCCGAGTGAGAAGCCGCGCCATATACTCGGGTACGAAAAAGCCCCGCTCCTCTTTCGAGGAGCGGGGCTTTTTCGTGGCTAGGAGGATTTACTCGCAGTCGCCCTTGGTCGGGTTCCAGTAAGAATCTCGACCCTTGTCGCGAAGGTTCATGACCACCGACTTGGCCTGGACGGCCTTGGCGCTGGAGTCCATTCGGACCATGTTCACGAAGCCGCTGTAGCGAGCATCGATATTCTTGAGAACCTGAGCGTTGCTCGGGTCGAGCGGATCCGGGCTGCCAAGCGCGCTGAAGTTCAGCTCGTTGTTGCCGAGGTGCTTCCAGTAGTGCATGTACGAGCTCGAGCTGCTCTTGCTGTAGCCGCCGAGCGTGCAGAACGTGTTGTTCGGCATGGCCGGGAGCGCATTGTAGTAGGTGGCGTCGACCAGGCCGAGGGTGTTAGCGGTCTGCTCGATCGAAGTCGCCGAGAGCATTACGCCCGGGAACTTGGTCGTGGTGGAGCGGAAGACGTAGTTGTTAACCGCGTAGCTGTTCTGGCCGCCGAAGCTGCGGAAGCCGGCATCGGCCGTTCCGGTCTCCTGAACGTTGACCCATGCCTTGGAGTTGGTGGGCGCCTTCCAGATTCCATCGTTCTTGATGTACGGATCGAGGGTCTGGTTGATGAAGACGCATCGCTGAGCGTTCGCCTCGATCAGGTTCGCCTTCGGGTCGTTGGCCGCCTTCAGCTTGATGTAGGTCGGGTTGATGATCGTGCTGTTGAGATCTTCCTCGAAGCGGTAGGCGGGAAGCATGTCGTCGCTGTCGCCGAGGTAAATCTGGAGACCGGTACCGATCTGCTTGGCCTGGGAGAGACCCTGGGTCTTCTTCGCGGCGAGCTTGGCTTGGGCAAAAACTGGGAATAGGATGGCGGCGAGGATCGCGATGATCGCGATGACGACGAGCAGCTCAATGAGCGTAAATGCTTTCTTCATAGGATGGAGCGAGGTTTAAAAACGGCCGAACCCCTGCGGCATCTAGATAAGCATCCACATCTCCGTGGACCGCTTGCCACTGGTTATCTCTTAACATTGTTAAGAGAACGTTAACACTTTTAAAACCTGGCAAATACTGCGCTAGAACCCGCATTACCACAGCATTTTTACTAGGTGTCTCCCAAAATGACCCCGATAAGCAGGGTGATAAACCCGCTCGTACGCCGCCGACGCTACGGAGAGGGAAACCACGGCATACTTTTCTCGTGAGGTCCACCGTCGCACTCGTCACACTCTTCGTCGGCATCGCCGTTGCCCCGGCTCAGATCGCTGTGGTTCCGTCTCCGGAAGCGACCCTCGCGGAGAATCGAGCCGCCGGGGAGTTGGCCAAGTACTTGGGCGAGATGGGGGTCAACATCGTGCCCATTTCAAAGGCCGCGACCAAGATTTATATCGGGCAGAGTCGGCAGGCGGCGCGCCTATGCCCGGATATCGATTGGAAACGCCTTGGCAACGAGGAAGTCATCCTCCGCACGGTAGGCGACGATCTAGTAGTGGGCGGCGGGCGGCCGAGGGGCTCGGTGTACGCCGTATACCGGCTTCTCGACCGGCTCGGAACAAGGTGGTGGACTCCATGGGCGACGTCCGTTCCAAAGAGACGCGGATTAGCGCTCCCCCGGCTAAACATCCGAGAAAAGCCGGCCTTCGAATATCGGGAGCCGTTCTGGTTCCACGTATTCGATCCCGACTGGGCCATGCGCAACGCCGTCAACGGGCAAACGGAAAACCTGGACGAAGCCCACGGAGGCGGAACCTACTACGAAGGGTTCGTCCACACCTACTACCCGCTCGTCCCACCCGAGAAATACTTCGCCACCCACCCCGAGTGGTACAGCCTAATCAACGGAAAGCGGACCACCGATAACGCGCAGCTTTGCACCACGAACCTCGAAATGCGGCGAGTGTTGTTAGAAGAAGTAAAGCGTCGCCTACGGGCGAATCCGAAGGCGGCAATCGTGTCCGTCTCTCAGAACGACTGCTTCAACCCTTGCCAGTGCGACGTCTGCCAAGCGCTTGCGAAGGCGGAGGGGTCGGAGTCCGCCCCGGTGCTCGCCCTAGCTAACTTCGTGGCCGACGGAATCAAAGACGAATTCCCAAAGGTCGCCGTCGATACGCTCGCCTATCAATACACCCGGCACGCGCCCAAGACCCTTCGGCCGAGACCTAACGTCATCGTGCGGCTATGCAGCATCGAGTGCGACTTCGGAGTTCCGCTGACGCACGCCCGCAATAAAGACTTCGCCAACGACGTGCGCGACTGGAGCCGTCTGACCCAGCGCCTTTACGTTTGGGACTACGTCACTAATTTCGCCCACTACATCCAGCCGCTGCCGAATGTCGGCGTGCTCGGTCCGAACCTCAAGTTTTTCTCGGAAAACGGCGTGAAGGGCGTGTTCGAAGAGGGCGACTACAACTCCAACGGCGGCGACATGGCCGAATTGAAGGCGTGGATGATGGCCCAGCTCATGTGGAGTCCCAAGGCGAGCCCTCGTAAGCTACGAGACGAATTCCTCCGCGGCTACTACGGTAAAGCGGCGACCGCAATCGGAAAATACGTCGACCTGATGGATGCGGCCGCGGCAACCCGGCCGGCCCACATCTACGACGGCCCTAATGCGCCTTACCTCGCCTTACCGATCCTACAAAACGCGGAGTCGCTGTGGACGCAAGCGGAGAGAGCTGCCGGAGACGCCGAAACTCTACGGCGAGTGAAGGTTGGGCATCTCTCCATCCGATACGTCTGGCTCCGCAACTGGGCCGCCCTTCGCCGAGAGGCCAGCAATTCCGGGCAGCCATGGCCACTGCCCGATTCGAGAAAAGCAGTCGCTGAGGAGTGGCTGTCCGTCGCCAAATCGGCCGGACCACGCGGTTGGTCGCCGGTTTCCGTTGTAAACGAAGGGAGCCAAAGCGTCGAAGCCTTCGTGAAGGCGATGAGCGTCCAGCCGCCGCCCTAGGTCCATTGGCAAAACGGAACCCTTCACTTAGGACGAACGTGGAAGAAGTGGAATGTCGAAGCTTGTTTCTCGGGCGCTAGGTAGAAAAGCGGCAAAGCACGCGCACCGTCGCGGCTGGCTGGATGTCCGCCTCGGAATTCGATTGCTTCGCGACAACCGGATCGGAGCGGGAACGAAGCTGCTGGCGTTGGCCCTAGGAGTCGGCGCAACTCTCGTTCTCTTAGCACTAGAGGTACCCCTCGAAGCAATCGTCACCGCCATCATGCCGCTACTGATCGGCTTCGACATCGCAATCGACGGCATCGAGATGGTGGCACTACCACTAATCTTCGGAGCGATCCTCCTAACCCACCTCGCCCCAAAACCTATCGTAGAAGCCGCTCGACTTGGTGCGTAACCCTGAAAGCGATCCCTCCAGACGCGCCGTTTGGCAGGGTCCGACCGTCGGCATGGCCTCTCAGGCCTTCCCTCCTTTGCGCCTCCGCGCCTTTGCGTGACCCTCCCCGCCCTCCCGACCACGTAAAATCGAATAGATGGCCGGACGCAAGATTTCCCCCGCCGAGCCGGTCACCGAATTGCGACGGATCCCGATTCGGGAGAACGGGGAGCCGCTCGTCGATTTCCTCGAGCTTTGCCCGGAGCTTCGCCTCGACCGCCCGCGCTTTACCTACCGCCGCGAGACCGTGATGAGAAAAGAAGTGGCGGAGCGGCTTTGCCGCGCGAACGAAGCCCTCATGCGGAACGGCCTCCGAATCCAGGTGATCGAGGGATGGCGGGCGCCGTTGATCCAGCGCCGTATGTATGGCGCCGTTTGGAAGCAATTCAAAGACCTGTATCCCGACCGGACCGACGCCAGCCTCACCCGCATCGTCAACCGGTACTCGGCCCCAATGAATCTACGCGTACCGCCTCCCCATACCACCGGAGGCGCGATGGACGTTACTCTGACCGATCTAAAGGGACGTCCTCTCGACGTTCACTCGCCATTCGATTGGCTGGATCCTCGCGGATTCGCCTTCGACGCCGAGGGCATCTCCGATCGCGCGCGGAAAAACCGCGACCTACTGAGAGAAGCGATGACCGGCGCCGGACTCACGAATTACCCCAGCGAGTATTGGCACTGGAGTTATGGCGACCAGGGTTGGGCGTACCGCGGCGGCCATCCGTTCGCGTTGTACGGCGCGATTGAGCCGCCCGGCTGGACGCCCGACCCAAAGGACGTCACCGACGAGCCTTTAGAGTTCGTTTCGGATCTCTAGTATTTCGCGGAACAAAAAGGCTTGCCCTCGCGTCAACGGACGCACTGGATTCCCCGAGGGCAATCGTCGGGGGATTCCCAGGTCTGGGATAAGAAGATGGCTAGACGGTCTTATGAGATCGCGCACGTGTTGATGACGGGAGAACCTGTCGGCGGTGTCTGGGGGTTTTCGCTCGATCTGGCTCGCGGATTGGCCGTTCACGGAGTCCGCACCACTCTGGCGACGATGGGCCATTCCCCTACCACGAGCCAGGTCGAGGAAGCCCAGGGCGTACCGGGGCTGGAGTTGCACCATACCGAGTCGAGGCCCGACACAGAAGCGGCGGCCCAATGGTTGCTAGCCCTTGCCGATCGGGTTCGCCCGGACGTCGTTCACCTCAACGGCTTCGCACACACTTCGTTGCCCTGGAACGTACCAAGTTTGGTCGTGGCGCACGGAGACGCCGTTTCGAGGCGGCTTGCGGTGCGACCCGGCCTCGCCATCACGCCCGATCTCCACGAATACAAGCAACAGGTTCAGCGCGGCTTGTCATCGGCCAGTATGGTCGTTTCTTCCACCCTCGCCGGATTGGCCGATCTGCAACGGAACTATGAGGTGGCGCCCCCCTCGCGAGCCATCCCGATCGGCAAATCTCGCTCGGAGCCGCTCGGTGCCAGAAAGCGGCCGCTGGTTCTCTCCGCCGCTCGCTGTTGGGACGAATCGAAAAATCTGAACGTTCTTCAGCAGGCGGCCCGACAGGTGGAATGGGCGGTTTACGTCGCGGGCGACCTGCCGCAGGATCGACAGCCGAGAATGCAGGAAGTTAACTTTCTGGGTCGGCTCTGTCCCGGCGCATTAAGCGCCTGGTTTTCGCGGGCGTCCCTCTATGCCTTACCGGCCAAGTACGACCCGGACGGCTTGTCGGCCTTAGAGGCCGCGCTGGCAGGATGCGCGCTGGTACTCGCCGACATCCCCTCGTTACGCGAATTGTGGAATGGCGTTGCCATCTTTGCCCCCGCTGACGACTCCGCGGCTTTCGCCGCGGCGATCCAACAATTCTCGGAAGACCCCATTCGGCGATTCGACTTTGCCGGTCGAGCGCTGGAGCGAGCGCAGCGATATAGCGTCCCTGCCATGGCATGCGATTACCTATTCGCTTACCAAGACCTAAAACAGGCCGTCGGCCTAGACCTCGCCTCCGCCGCCCACCCGGGAGTCTCCCTCCTCTAAAGTATCTAACGTAGCATCCGCTCCCCGCCGATGAGCAAGCCCGATCCCTCCCGACGCGCCGTCGGGAGGGTCCCGCGCAAGCGGGGCTTCCCATCCGGGAAGCATGTAGGGGATTGCCCGACCAATGGTCGGACCCTGCCCGACGGCGCGTCGGGAGGGATCAGCAACAACGCAGCATCAGCTGCGTTGTTGCTGCGTTTTGCGAAATCAGAGGTTCTTTTTGAGTCGCGAGACGATCGCCGCCTTGGGCATGGCGCCGATGACCGTGTCTACGACTTTGCCGTCTTTGAGGAACGTCAGGTTGGGAATTCCTTGGACGCCGTAGCGCATGGCAACGTCGGGAGATTCGTCGACGTTGACCTTAAGGAACGTCGCCTTACCGGCGAACTCTTGCGCGGCCGCCTCGAGTTCCGGCTCCATCCGGCGGCAAGGGCCGCACCAGGGGGCGGAGAAATCCACTAGCACCAAACCCTCGGCTTGCAGGGCCTTCTGGTCGAACTCCGATTGCTTAACTTCGATCACTGAACTCATCGCTGTACCTCGATCTATAATGATACCGTCGGTTCCTCAAATAGTCAAGCGTCCATTTGACAATCGTTCTTGGAGTATCATTTCGTCAGTGGCACGGATGACGGTTGAGAATCGAGCCCGGATCTTCGCAGCCCTCGCGGACCCAACGAGGTTGAAGCTGGTCGAGATGCTCGCCCAAGAAGAGGAGCTATGCGGAATCCACATCGCTCAGCGGGCGGGAATCAGCATGGCTCTGCTCAGCCACCACTGGAAAGTGCTTGCCGATGCCGGCCTCGTGGTGCGGGAGCGACGTGGCCAACGCCAGTACTGCCGAGTCGACCGGGACATCCTCGCGGAAGCGTTCGAGCACGTGTGGCCCCAGCGCCGCATCCGGTCATCGCTGTTCGGCCAGGTCCGATAAGTGCGGCGTACTTGACGGAAAGGTCAAGTTTCCGGCCACAATGTCGTAGGAATGAGAAAGGGTCCGTCCGTCTCATCTTTTCCCGTTGCCTCCTTCTCCCGGGCCCTTAACCACCCACTATGCTAGAGATTAAAGACCTGCATGCCCGAATCGAGGATAAAGAGATCCTTCGTGGCATCGATTTAACTGTTAATGCGGGCGAAGTGCACGCAATCATGGGCCCGAACGGGTCCGGCAAGAGCACCTTGGCCAGCATCGTCGCAGGCAAAAAAGAATACGAGGTCACCAAGGGATCGATCGAGCTCGACGGCAAAGACCTCCTCGACATGGACCCCGAAGAGCGGGCGGCCGAAGGGGTTTTCCTCGCCTTCCAGTATCCGGTCGAGATTCCGGGCGTCTCCAATACCTATTTCCTCCGCGCCGCGCTCAATGCGATCCGGAAGCACAATGGGCAGCCTGAGCTCTCTATGAGCGAGTTCATGAAGCACATCCGCGCGAAAGCGCAGTTGATGGAGCTCGACTCGACAATGCTGTCTCGCGCGGTCAACGAAGGATTTTCCGGCGGGGAAAAGAAGCGAAACGAAATCTTTCAAATGGCCGTTTTAGAGCCGAAGCTCTGCGTGCTCGACGAGACCGATTCCGGCCTCGACATCGACGCCCTGAAAATCGTGGCAAACGGCGTTAACGCCTTGCGCGGTCCAGAGCGAAGCGTCGTCGTGGTCACCCACTACCAGCGCCTTCTCAACTACATCGTTCCGGATTTCGTCCACGTTCTGATGGGCGGACGGATCGTCAAATCGGGCGGGCGAGAGCTAGCGTTGGAGCTGGAGGAGAAGGGGTACGGCTTTATCGAGGAGGAGGTAGCGGCCCGGGCGTGACCTGAAGTCGACTCGCCCTCACTGCTCCCATGCTGCAAGCCACCATCGCAATGCCCCGTCCTTCACTGTTTGAGAATTACGCGCTGATCAAGGATCTCTTGGCCACTTTCGGTCCGGAGTCCCTGTCCGTCATGCGCAATCGCGCCTTCGAAGAGTTTCAGATGGCGGGGATTCCCACCCAGAAGGACGAGGAATTCAAGTACGTCTCGTTACGCGTCTTAGATGAAGGCGGCTTCCAGCCCGCATACGGCGCCACCGTCGACCGTCACACCCTCGAACAAACTTCCCTCGGAAAGATCGACGCCTTCACCGTCGCGTTTATCAATGGCCAATACGCGCCGGAGCTTTCCACCGCGCACGCATTGCCAAAGGGTGTCTTCGTCGGCTCGCTGCAGGATGCGTTCGGAATCTATCCCGAGGAAGTCGAAAAGCACCTAGGGAAGATTGCGACGCTAGAAGGCCGGCTCGGCTCGTCGAACGACGAGCGGTTCGTCCACCTGAATACTGCCTACCTCGGGGAGGGCGCCGTCGTGTTCGTTCCGAAGGGAACGACGCTGGAGCGTCCGGTCCATGTCCTCTATCTGACCCAAGCCGACCACGGCCCACTGGTCAGCCACCCGCGGACCCTCATCGTCGTCGAGGCGAATTCGGAAGCAAAGATCCTCGAGAGCTACCTTGGCCTGGATGGCGTCTATTTCACGAACTCGGTCACCGAGGTTTGGCTCGGCGACGACGCAATCCTGGAGCACAACCGATTCCAGCAGGAGACCGACGATGCGGTCCACATCTCCAATCTGTCGGTCCACCAGGAGGGAAACTCGACCTATACGTCGAACGTGGCGAACTTCGGCGGCAAAATCGTCCGCAACGATCTGAACGTCTGGCTGAACGGCGAGCACACGGAGACGTGGTTAAACGGGGCGAGCCTGGGAACCGGCGAGCAGGTGGTCGACAACCACACTCGCATCGACCACGCCAAGCCGAACTGCAACTCGTTCGAAGTGTACAAAGCGATCTTGCGGGACCGCTCGGTGGGCGTGTTCAACGGCAAGATCTTCGTCTACGAAGACGCCCAGAAGACCGACGCGAAGCAGACGAACAAGGCGATCCTCCTTTCCCCCACCGCGACCTTCAACACCAAGCCTCAGCTCGAGATCTTTGCCGACGACGTGAAGTGTACGCACGGCGCGACGATCGGGCAGCTTCGAGAGGACGCCCTCTTCTATCTGCGAGCTCGCGGCGTTCCGAAGGCGCAGGCGGAGGCGATGCTGGTCTACGCCTTTGCGGCGGAAGTCTTGGAAAAAATCACTATTTCCGATGCCCGAGAGGCGCTGGAGAAGGTCCTATACGCTAAATTATCCGAGTCGGAGGAGCTTCCGGCCGAGTAGAAATAAGCATGAGTGCTCTCGTCGCCAGTCAGCTTGAGTCTCTCCTTGGGGCGTTTCCGCTTCAATCGATGATGACCGAGCTCGTGCCGAGCGGGCCGAAGGCAGGCGAGCCGGCTTTGGTTGCCGGAGCGATGGCGGAATCCGTTCCCCCGCCCTTGCAAGCGGCAATTTGGCTGTATGTCGACGACCTAAATCGGTCGCATAATGTTTCTCAAGGTATAGAATCTGAGGAAGGCGCTTTCTGGCACGGCATCATGCACCGCCGGGAAGGGGACTTCTCCAACGCAAAATATTGGTTTCGCCGAGCGGGCTCATTGCCGACCCGACTTGGCCTCGACCCCACTGCCCTCACCGACGAGGTCGCGAGTCACTTTCGTGACAACCCACCCCACCTCGTCGACGCGCAACGGCGGGAGTGGATCATGCTCGTCGAGCATTGCGCCAGGCAAGCCGAATGAAACCGACCGCCGTCCTTCTCTGTGGACTTCCCTATTCGGGCAAAACCGCCCTCGCCACCTCCCTCGCTCTTGAAGGCTACGTCATTATTTCACTTAATGAAATAAACCGCGCCCGCGGACTCGGCCTCCACGGCAACTCCGTCCCCGGCGGAGAGTGGCTCGAGACCCACCGCATCGCCAACGAACGGATGCGCGAGTTCTTGGCCCAGGGCCGGAACGTCGTGTGGGACGATACAAATTACGCTGCCTGGATACGCGATCCGGTCTTTGATGCCGCCTTGGACGCGGGCGCCGAGCCGGTTTGGGTTTGGGTGGACACCCCGATCGACGAGATCCGGAGGCGGGCCGACGGCCGGTACCCAACCGAGGACTTGGAAAAGTTGATTCGCGATTTCGAAAAGCCTTGCTGTGCGATCCGTTTAGACGGCAAACAGCCGATCGATGTGGCGCTGCAGCCGCTTCGGCGGGCGATGGGTAAGGGAGTGCTTGGATGACGGCGCTCGAGGGAAAGGTCGATCTGTCGGTACGACGCGCCGACTTCCCGATTCTGGCCACCGAAGCCAACGGCCATCCCCTCGCCTATCTCGACAACGCGGCCACTTCCCAAAAGCCGCAGTACGTGCTTGACGTGCTCGACAAATACTGGACCGGCGAAAACGCCAACGTCCACCGCGGCGTGCATTACCTCAGCCAGCGCGCCACCCGGCACTTCGACGATTCGCGCGAAAAGGTCCGCGTACTCCTCAACGCCGCCTCCACCAAGGAAGTGATCCTGACCAAGGGATGCACGGAAGGAATCAACCTGGTAGCTACGTGCCTTACCGGCCCTAGTCCGTACCGCCTAAGAGAAGGAGACGAGATTCTCGTCTCGACGATGGAGCACCACTCCAATATCGTTCCGTGGCAACTCGCCGCCGAACGGGTGGGCGCTTCAGTTAATCCGATCCCAATCACCGATGCCGGCGAAATCGACCTGGATGCCTATGCGCACATGCTGGCTTCCGGGAGAGTAAAGGTGGTTGGAGTCGTTCATATCAGCAACTCCCTGGGGACGATCAACCCGGTAAAGGAGATTGCGCGTATGGCCCACGAGGCCGGCGCCCTTGTCCTGGTAGACGGAGCGCAAGCCGGACCGCATTCCCTGATCGACGTCCTGGATCTCGACGCGGACTTCTACACCCTGAGCTGCCATAAGATTTACGCTCCGACCGGAGTAGGCGTGCTGTACGGCAAGCAGCATTTGATGGAGGCCTTGCCCCCTTACCACGGCGGCGGCGACATGATCCGCACGGTGGCGTTCGAAGGAACCACCTACGCCGACCTGCCGGCCAAGTACGAGGCGGGGACACCGAACGTTGCAGGCGTCATCGGCCTGGGCGCGGCGATCGACTACATCGCAAGCGTAGGGCGCGAGGCGCAAGGTGCGGAGGGAGGACTGCGTTCTAATTTAGCGGCGGCATTTGGGGCGATTCACGAGCAAGAAATCGGGCTCGCTCGATACGCGACCGAGCGGTTGCTGGAAATTCCTGGATTGCGCATTACCGGCACCGCTACCGAAAAGGCGGGGATCGTGTCGTTCGTTTTGGCACGGGCCCACCCGCACGATATCGGCACCATCCTCGATCAAGAGGGGATCGCGATTCGCGCTGGCCACCATTGCTGCATGCCGCTGATGAAGCGGCTCGGCGTCCCGGCAACCGCCCGCGCTTCATTTGCGTTCTATAACACGTACGAAGAGGCCGATCGACTCGTAGAAGCAGTTGGAAAGGTCCATGCGATGTTCGAATGAGTTTTGACCTGCGCGAGTTATATCAAGAGGTCATCCTCGACCACAATCGTCACCCGCGAAACCGCGGGGCGCTCCTTGATGCCGACCGCTCGGCCGAAGGTCACAACCCGCTTTGCGGCGACAACGTGACCGTGTACTTGACAATGGACGGTGACGTAGTTTCCGGTGTCTCGTTCGACGGCCAAGGTTGCGCCATCTCTACAGCCAGCGCCTCTCTCATGACCGAAGCCGTAAAAGGCAAGACTCTGGCCGAGGCCGAGAGCATCTTCCGCGAATTCCAGTCGATGGTCACCGAGACCGGCGAGGCCACCCCCACCCCGATTTAGGCGACCTGGAAGTCCTCGCCGGCGTCCGCGAGTACCCGGTCCGCATCAAGTGCGCCACCCTCCCCTGGCACACGCTCCACGCCGCGATGAAAGGCGGCGGCGAGGTGAGCACAGAGTGACGCGAAGGCAGATGTTCGCTTTGCAGGTTGTGATCCACACCTTGCCAACGGCGTTGGTGGGGCACGTTTTGTACCGAATGACGACCTACGGGTACCCAACTCCGAAGGGAATCTTTCTGCTCTACCTGTTTTCCTCGTTCGTCTCTTGGACCCTCGTGGGTACGTTCTCGACGCGGATTTTGAGAGGTTGTCACGGCGCGGGAGCCGTTTGCGCCCTGGCGATCCCCTTCTTCGCGGCGTTCTTGTGGCAGTGCGAGCAAAACGGCATCCACACTTCTGCAATCGGTCTGCTCGCTCCAGCCGGCCTTGCACTGATGTTTGCCGCCATTCCAGCCCTGATCGTTCAAAGCATCATCGCCCCCTATCTTGTCGACTCACTCTATTTGCGTCGACGCCTAGGTGTGCGTGACATTCGCGAGCAAGATCCATCTGCGATTGACCCTGAGCCGCTGGGCTTGCTAATCCTATGTCACGCAGTGCCAACGATCGCCATAACGTACGGGAACGGCTTTTTTGAGTCGGCCAATAACGGGCGCGAATTTCTCGTCGTCATGCTTGTCACGTTCTTGTCCTCCGCGCTTTGGGTGACGACACTGCGCAAATACCTGTGGGATATAAACCTCCAGACACGGTTAATCGCAGGCGGAATGTGCGGACAACTTGTGCCGGCTTTCGCGATCGCTGCTTACTGGTCGTTGCATTTCGGCGCCGATTCCTCCAGCGCCGTGCACGCCGCTGTGCTTAATGCCTCCTCTACAGCGTTAGTGACGATTCCAATTCAAGCCCTCATCAGCGTCTGGGCCGGCCGTAATAGAAGGGCCTTCTCGTTTCAGTGCGCCCAAGCGCCCAACGCCCTAAAGCCGAACGCCTGACCCCTCATGCCTGAACGAATCGAAACTCCACCCGCCGAACCGCTGAATCCGATCCAGCGGTCGCTCTTCGCGAACGAAGTCGCGGAGCAGATCCGGACCGTTTACGACCCGGAAATCCCAGTTAACGTGTATGATTTAGGTCTGATCTACGACATTCAGGTCGATGAGGCGAAGAACGTTCATATCGTAATGACCCTTACCTCGCCTGCCTGTCCCGTCGCGGGAACCCTTCCCGGCGAGGTAGAGGGTGCCGCAAGGCAGACTCCCGGCGTAGGAAAGGTATCGGTGGAACTCACATGGGACCCGCCGTTCACGATCGACCGAATGCCGGAAGATATCCGAATGATGTTGGGACTAGATTGATGAGGGCTGCTTGAAGTTTTCCGCCCAGGAAGAATACGGGCTCCGATGTCTCCTGCAGATCGCGCGGCTGATGCCGGGCGACAGCATGACCATTCCTCAGATCAGCGAGGTCGAGGCGCTTAGCCAGACCCACGTCGCCAAGCTCCTAATGATCCTCCGCAAAGAAGGTTTTGTCCGCGCTACCCGAGGCCAGCTTGGGGGGTACACATTGGCTCGGGCCCCCGAGGAGATCCCCGTTGGCGCGGTGCTCGCCGCGCTCGGTGGAAAGCTTTACGACGACGATTTCTGCAACCGCCATGCCGGTCAGAACGCCCTTTGCACGCACGCGATCGACTGTTCGGTCCGGTCTCTTTGGCAAGTCATCCAAGGCGCGGTCGACCAAGTCGTGGACCGGATCACCCTCGCCGACCTCCTCGCGTCGGAAACCCCCAAGCCGGTCTCCAACGTCACCCTCTTCGCGGTCCCTCAAAGGGCAACCCGATAGATTTATGGAAGAAACTTTCCCGGTCACCCTCACTCCCGCCGCTCTCGCCCAAATCCGCCGGCTGCTCGCCAAAGATGGCCGGCCCGACGTGTTCCTGCGGCTGGGAGTCAAAGGTGGCGGCTGCAGCGGCTTCGAGTACGTGACGAAGCTGGACACCGTGCGTCGCCCGATCGACCTCTACTTGGAGATCGATGGTCTGACCATCGCCTGCGATAAAAAATCGGCCGTTTACCTAAACGGCAGCACCTTCGACTACACCGGCAACCTGATCGGCGGCGGCTTCAAGTTCGAAAACCCAAACGTCTCCCGAAGCTGCGGCTGCGGGACCAGCTTTACGCCGAAGGTCACCGCCGGCTAGCTCCTACGTGGCACGGGCTCCGGCCCGTGTGTATCATGCCCTTCCAGGGCATGTGAATGGGCCTAGGGCTGGAAGCCCTAGGGACCCACTGGCAAGATGCCAGTGCCACGCTTAATACATCCTCGACCCGTTCGGCACCGGCTCGCCCGGCTGCGCGAGGACGACCTCGCCGGGCGCGCGGTCAAAGCCGCAAACCAGGCATTCGGAAAGAAACGGCCCGATTTGCTTATGCGGGAAATTCACCACCGCGATCACCTGCTTCCCCACCAGCTCTTCCAACGCGTACACCTTCGTAATCTGGACGCTGGAACGCTTAATTCCGAGCTCGCCGAAGTCGATCGTCAGCTTGTACGCCGGCTTCCGTGCTTCCGGAAAAGCGTCGGCGGCGACGATCGTGCCGATCCGGAGATCGACTTTGGCGAAGTCTTCGTACGAGATCACGACCGATCTTAGACGGCGGGGTGGAAGAATCTCCAACCCTTAAAGCGAATTATCGCGATATTCTGGAACCCGAGGGCAGATGAAACTGTAGTTAGCCTTCAAACCAATTCGCGTAGCGCTTACGTCCAAAGGATGTCGCCTGCCATGAGTCTAAAGTCCCGCCTTACCGTCCTCGCCGCCCTCGCTCTCTCCGCGACCGCGGCATTTGGTGCGGATCCCCTCAGCATCAGCGTGACCCCCGCGCTGGAAGGGTTCTCGCCTTCCGCCGGAACCGTCCCTGTTGCGGTGAATCTGCGGAACGACGGGCCGAACGCCCGGGGCGTTCTGCGCGTTTCCGGAGGCGCCGGGTTCCAAATGGACTACCCGATCGAGCTCCCACGAGGTTCCGTTAAGCGGCTCATCACCTATCCGACTATGGAATACGGCAGCGTCCGATTCTTATTGGATACGGACCAGGGACGACAGCTAAAGGAATACAACCCAGGCGGTTACGGGAACGAAGGGGGGCGAGCGGCGGTGATGATCTCCGACACCCCGGGCGAGCTATCGTTCATCAAGGGTGAGGACAAGAGCAGCGTCCCCGCCCCGGTGACTCCGTACGGGGGAAACAATCAAAACTCCATTCAAGACGCCTACACCGTTCCTGGGCTGGCTCCTAACCGGCCGGTAGGGTACGCGAACGTCGCCACCGTCTTTCTCGGGTCAGGATCGGAACGGCTGAACGACGAACAGGTCCAGGCGCTGAAGCTCTACGCACTTGCCGGCGGAACCCTGGTCTTCGTAGGGGGCGCTTCTTCCCCGATCTTGGGAGATGCGCGATGGCGCGATATTCTGCCGGCGCGGGAGTTCCGGGTTGTCACCCTCAACGATTCCAACGCTTTGGCCAGCCTGGGTGGCGAGGCGGCTCCCCCGGTCAGCGTCACGACCGGAGTGCCGACGCCGGGCGCGATCGTTCGGTGGGAAGGCGGAACTCTGCTTACGGCCGAGCGCGGACTTGGGATCGGAAAGGTCATCTATCTCGCCTTCAACCCGTTCGAACCGCCCCTCAACCGATGGGATGGACGACGATCCGCGGTGACGAAATCGGTCCGCGTCCTCGACTCGCTTCGCGCCTCGGCTTTCCTACAGCAGTACGGCGGGCAAAACGGAAATCGGAGCGGTGTGTACGGCGGGTCCACGGCGTATGTCTCGGCCACGATGCTCCCTTCGTCCGGCCACGTGACGATGCCAGCGCAAGACCCGTTCAGCACCAAGCTTCCCCCGGCGGAAAAGGTCTTCACCCTCCTCGGCGCTTACTTCGTGGTCGTCGTCCCGCTGAACTTCCTGATCCTAAAGAAGCTAAAGCGAGGTGAGCTTGCCTGGTTTACCGCGCCACTCATCTCTCTCGGCTTCGCCGGAGCGTTCTTCGCCTCCGCGCAGGATCTCTATTCCGCCCGCATGTCCAGCGCGTCTCAGGGGATTCTCATCGCCCAACAGGGAATGGAAGAGGGCCTGTTCGTAGGCGCGAGCCAGATGTTCGTTCCGAGAAGCGGCACTTACGACTTAAAGCTAAACGGCGTCGACAGCCTCGGAATCCTGAATACAAACCAGCCCTATTACGGATACGGCGGTCGGCAAGAGCACGACTCGGAGTTCGACCCCGTCGACGTGGGCCAGATTATCGTTCCTCGCATGCAGGCGAATAATCTCTCCTTCCGCGAGATCGACTACCGGCAGCGAGTCCCCGTGGGGCGCTGGTTCTCTCTCGAGACGAAGCGAAGCGGCTCGAACTTGACTTGTGTGGTTCGAAACACCGGTACGTACCGTCTGGAGAACGCTGCGATCCAGGTTGCAGACCAGGAAACGGAGGTCGGCACGATCGAACCGGGCCAGACCCGCGAAATTAAGGTGAGAATCGCCGACGTTCCGCCGGTCGCCTCGACGGATAACTATTCTCTTCCGCAGTTCCTCACTCGAAACCGCGGCACCGCCCTCATCGGATCGATCCGCGGCTTCCGCCCCGGACCACAATTGGGTGAAGAAGTCGCCGGCCGCACTTCTGTTCGGCTTGCTTTGATAGCAAAGGAGGCGTTGGGACCTCGATGAATCGCAACACTTGGGAACAGCTAGTCGTTCACAACCCGATGCTGATCGAGATCCAGCGATTTCGCCGTCGGTATCTCTCGTTCGGCGGAAGCAATACGCTGAACAGTGCCGTCCTCGGCCTTGGGTTGGTTTGCTACGCGGGGTTGGTCTTAATGGTAATGAACGGCCAAGGGGACATCTCGCCGCTGTGGATCATCATGCTCCAGACCGGCCTCTACACCCTGTTCGCACCAGGCATGCTTCATGGAGCGATAGCAGGCGAGCGGGAACGGCGAAGTTGGGACTTGCTCCTAGTGGCGCCGATCACTAAAGCGCAAATCGTCGTCGGCAAATTCATCGGCGCGCTTGCCGCGCTCGCGGCGGCGACGGCGATGTTTCTCTTCCCCGTAGCAATCGCCGCCGTCACGTACCGAAGAACGAACTGGCACGACTTGCTCCTTTGCGAATTGCTCTCGATCAGCTTCGCCATTGCGGTTTGCTCGATGACCCTGCTAATTAGCGCGCGAGTGAAGCGTCCGTTCATGGCGCTCGGAGCTAGCCTCGGGGCGCTCGGCGTCGTGCTGGTCGTGGCTCCCATCCTGCTGGCGGTCGTTTTCTCCACCAGTGGAATGCGCGACGTCGACCTCCTGTATTTCCTTCACCCGTTCTATGCCCTCGGACAGATCTCCGTTCTCAGCGAGGGGAGCAGCTACGGTCGATCGGGAGGAATGGTCTCTCCCGTCTTCTGGGGCTGGCCACAAATTCTCGTCTACCTTGGCTTGTCGGCGGTGATGATCGCTTGGGCATCCAACACGCTGAACTTCGCCGAAAACGAAGTCAAGTTCATCCCTAAGGGCCATCGCGATGCTTGAAGTAAAGAACCTAAGAAAAGAATACGCGGGCCTTACCGCCGTCAAAGGGGTCTCGTTCAACCTTCAACCGGGAGACATTTTCGGTTTCATCGGTTCTAACGGAGCAGGAAAGACCACGACGATCCGGATGATCTCGACCCTCCTGGAGCCGACGTCCGGAACCGCAATCCTGAACGGGGCCGACATTCGTAAAGACCCCATGGAGGTTCGTCGAATGCTCGGCTATATGCCCGACTTCTTCGGCCTTTACGACGACGTCAAAGTCTGGGAATATCTCGACTTCTTCGCGGCAATCTACCAGGTTCCCACGCGCCAGCGGAGCGAGGTCATCGACAACGTGCTCGAGCTGACCGACCTCACGGTCAAGAAGGACGCGTTCGTCCAGTCGCTCTCCCGCGGTATGCAGCAGCGCCTCTGTCTGGCGCGGTGCCTGGTCCACGACCCGATGCTGCTTCTGCTGGACGAGCCGGCCTCCGGACTCGACCCGCGCGCCCGCGCCGAGCTGAAAGAGCTGATCGCCGAATTGGGGCGCATGGGCAAGATCGTCATCGTCTCCTCCCACATCCTTCCGGAACTGGCCGACTTCTGCAACACCGTCGGCATCATCGAGCGAGGCGAGCTCCTCGCGTTCGGTCCGGTCGAAAGCATCGTTCAGGCGATGCAGCCGAACCGAACGCTCGAGGCACGATTCTTGCGAGACGCGGGCGAGGCCGCGCGGATCATCCGAGACATGGAAAACGTCCTTTCCGCCGAGGCGACTGGCGACGGCGAGGTTCGGATCGACTACGGCGGCGACCACGAGGCGCAAGCCGATCTGCTTGCCGAGTTGGTCCGCCGCGGCTTCCGAGTCGTCGGATTCCGCGAAGACCAAGCCGACCTGGAAGATGTCTTCTTGAAACTTACGACGGGAGCGGTGAACTGATGGCTATCAACGCGAGCGGCTGGCTTCGGGAAACCAAGGCGGTTTATTTCGATAACGCCACCTCGGTGCGCGATTACCGGGTACAGCTTCGCGGCAACCGGTCGGTCATCCTATTCGGCGTCTACCTCGTCATTCTGATCGGTGTCGGGATGGTGATCTACGGCCAAACCGCGGGCGTCGGAGAGATCGAGGTCGTCGAGGCGCAGCGCAAGCTGAAGGATTTCTACGGAATCATCATGGCGCTGCTCGGTGGGCTGGTCTCGCTGATCGCCCCCGCCCTCACCGCCACCACCGTTGTCGCCGAACGACAGCGACGTTCGCTCGACCTTATTTTCTCCGCTCCGGTTTCGCCGAAATACTTCCTTGTCGGCAAAATGATGAGCACCTACCGGTACACCTGGATGCTGCTCATCCTTTCCCTGCCGGTCACTGCGGCGTGCGTCGTCCTGGGCGGCGCATCGTGGGGAGACGTTCTCACCGCATATCTGCTGCTCTCCGTGCAAGGGTTCATGCTTACCGCGATCGCGCTGCTGCTGTCGACCGTGAGTTCTAAGCCGGTTAGCGCGGTGCTGTGGAGTTACATCGCGGCGGCCGCTTACCTAATGCTCACCGCGTCCGCGAGTTCGATGGTCGTCGCTCGAGGCTTTATGTCCGGGGGCGCCGGGTCGCGAGAAGCTCCCTTTTTCAGTTCGCTCAACCCGTTCCTCGTGCAGATGACGTCGGACACGTACACCTCCGTCGGCTCCTATCACGTGCCGAACTGGTTCTTTACCATCTGCATCGCGGCACTGGTCAGTAAGATCTGCCTGCTCTCGGCCGGCGCAATTCTAAGCCCGCGTCCGCAGGAAGAGATACGTAGCCTGCGGCTCCATGCGCTGGTTTACATGGGAGCGTTCCTGCTCTACCTCACTTGGTCGCAAGCACCGACCAGCGGCATCGGGAACCCCACGAAATACGCAGGTCCTTTCCTGTTCTGGGCGCTCAGCCCCATGTTTCTCTTCATGCCGTTCCTCTCCTGTTTCGGGGTCGATACGGAGCGGCGCTTCTGGCCGAACGGAGCGTTTAAGCTTCGGCACACCCTCGACGGCACCCCTAGCGGCGGCTTACCATACGTCTACCTGTTCATCCTCGGCTGCGCCGCCATGATCGGGGCGGGCTTTTGGTTCGGAATCCACAAACTGCCCGGTGTGGAGTTCGGCTACTGGCTCCTGTACATCGCCGGTTTCTGGTCTCTCTTCTGGGCAGTTGGACGGTATGCGTCGGCGACCTTCGTCGGGCTTCGCTCGGCGCGAGCGCTTCAGTTCGCCGCCTTCGTTTTTCTGGTCCTGCTCCCGGTACCCTTCTTCAATTCGCTTACAAGTCACTCGTTGGCGTCCACGGAATCGTCGATTTGGGATCTATACGTGCTTCGCCCGCTCTTTTTCGGGATCGACCCGACGGCCGACAATTTGGCACTTATTTGGGGTTTGGTTCTCATGACGACCGCGGGTGTGGTCGGCTACGCGGCAGAAAGGAAGACTCAGCGTAAGATGGAGCTTCTGAGGCATCGATATGACGGAGATTTCAAAGCGGCTTAGTCCCTTCACCCGACGAGTGCGAATCGTACGCTCCTGGCGCGGCCTCGCGATGGGCGCCTGCGTCGGCGCGGCGGCGTCCGCCGTGTGGGCGGCCCTCGACTGGTTCAACGTCGCCTACACGGAGTGGAGCTGGATGGCCGCCACCGTGGGGATCGCCGCCGCCCTCGGCGCTCTCGCCGGATTCCTCCGACGAGTGCCCACCGACGCGCTCACGCGGAGCATCGACCGGCGTGCGGACTTAGACGACCGCCTCGCGACCGCGACGGAGCGATCCACCGAACATGGAGCTTTCGACGAAGCCTTGAAGGCAGACGCGGACCACAGTCTGGATGGCCTGAAGCCGAACAAGATCTATCCGATCCGGGTCGGCCGATGGCACGGCGGCGCGGTCACGCTCTGCGCCGCAGCCGCGGCGATTTTCCTACTCGGCAACACCCCGATCCTCCTTGGCGAAGATGCGAAGAAGACCCGCGTGGAATTAAAGAAAGAAGGGGCCAAAGTCGAGCGGATCACCCGCGAGACGCTGGAAACGCCGGAAGCCAAATCCCGGATGACGGAAGCCCAAAAGCGGCTGGCCGACGAACTGCACAAACTCCAGCGCGACCTCGACAAAGGCCATATGAGCAAGGAGGAGGCGATGCAGAAGGCGAACGAGATCGCCATCAAAGCCGACCAGCTCATGCGCCAGGAAGCCCAGAACACCCTGACGAGCCTCGACAACGCTCAGAAAGCGCTAGAAAAGGCGCAGCAAGACGCGCTCAAGGACGCGGGGATGGCCAACGTAGACCCGCAAATGGCGCAGATGTCCGACGACGAGCGGGCCCAAGCGGAGCAGAAGTCGCAAGAGCAGATGAACCAGGCCCAGAGCGGAATGAGCCAGGCCAAGAACCAGCTCAGCTCGCTTCAAAAACAGCTCGACGACATCAATAAGAAGCTCCAGCAACCCGGCCTCTCCGACGCCGAGCGAAAGGCGCTGGAAGCTCAAAAGAAGAAGCTGGAAGAGCAAATGAAAGCGCTCCAAAAGCAGCTTTCCGATTTACAGAAGCAAGCCGAGAAAGCGCAAAAGGACATGGAAGCGCTGAAGCTCTCGAAAGAGGCTCAGGCGGTGATGCAGAAGATGATGCAGAACCCGCTGTACAAGCAGCTTCAGGAAATGGCCGCCAAGCTAAAGCAAAACGCCCAAACCGCCCAACAGCAGGGACGACCCGAGATGACCAAAGAGGAGCGGCTAAAGCTCCAGAAGCAGCTCGAGGATCTCATGAAGAAGCTGAAAGACGACAAGGCGATGCAGGAGTACCTAAAGGCGATGCTGGAAGCAATGAAGCACGCCGGCGGTACGTGAGACGGTAGCGGTATCGGCTGCGGTCTGCAGCCGGGAATGGGAATGGGCAACGGTGACGGTAACTCGGGAGCCGGAATGGCCGCGCCACCCGTGCCAAGCATGGGCGGTCCGCAGCACGGCGGCCAGTTCTCGAACGCCGACAAGGTGGCGCACGTCGACGACGCCTGGAAACAGCAAGGAAAAGGAAATCCCGACATGATCC
Source organism: Fimbriimonas ginsengisoli Gsoil 348 (assembly GCF_000724625.1). Lineage (GTDB taxonomy): Bacteria > Armatimonadota > Fimbriimonadia > Fimbriimonadales > Fimbriimonadaceae > Fimbriimonas > Fimbriimonas ginsengisoli. The sequence continues at coordinate 592,543 of NZ_CP007139.1, forward strand.
ACGGTAGCCGGCGAACCACGCCAGGTGAGGAGCAGTACATCGAAATCAAAGCCCCGTCCACCGTCGGAAACCGATCCGCCGTCCCGTATGTCACCGTTCTCCCAAGCTACAAGAAGAAAGCCGAATCCGCCTTGAACCGCCAACAAATCCCCAAAGAACACGAAAAGCGAGTCAAGGAATACTTCGAGAGTCTAGGGGGAGGAAAGTAGAGAGAGGCGTTTGGCGCTCTCCCGGATTGACGGGACGAATGGGACGCATGGGTCAGGTGGGACACATGAGTCTCATAGGACCCCTATGGCCCCTTGGTCCCATTCATTAGGGTGAAGACCGCCCAACGCCCAACGCCCAAGTAATCAACATGCAAGAAGCTCAGTGGTTCCGTGACACTTTCGATGCCGTACGGTCGGAAGTGCAGAAGGCGATCGTCGGTCAGCACGACATTGTGGAAGGGGTGCTCATCGGCCTCGCGGCGAGTGGGCACGTGCTCCTCGAAGGAATGCCTGGACTCGGCAAAACCCTTCTGGTTCGCTCGCTCAGTCGAGCCCTGAGCCTCGACTTCTCCCGTATCCAATTCACCCCGGATATGATGCCCGCGGACGTGACGGGAACGAACGTTCTCAATGAAGGACGCACGTTTGAGTTTCGCCGTGGTCCGGTCTTCGCCAACATCGTCCTTGCCGACGAAATCAACCGCGCCACGCCCAAGACGCAGTCGGCGATGCTGGAAGCGATGCAGGAGCGAAGCGTCACGGTCGGCGGTCGCCGCCACGAGCTGACCGAGCCATTTCTCGTTATGGCGACCCAAAATCCGGTCGAGCAAGAGGGTACCTATCCACTGCCGGAAGCCCAGCTCGATCGCTTCTTTTTCAAGCTCATCGTCCCCTATCCCACCAAAGCCGACCTCGCGGAGGTGGTCGCCAGAACGACCGGCGAGGCGTATGCGGAGCCCCAAGCCGTAGCCTCCAAAGAAGACATCCTCCGGATGCGGGCCTTGGTCCGGCAGGTGCCGATCGCGAATAACGTTCTCGACTACGGCCTGTCGCTCGTAGTCGCGACCCACCCCGAGGGGGAAGGAGCTTCCCCGGTCGCCGGCCGTTACTGCCGATACGGAGCGTCTCCGCGCGGCGCCCAATCCTTGATCACCGCCGGCAAGGTGCACGCGCTGTTGGCGGGTCGCTTTAACGTATCGAAAGAAGACCTCAAGAAAGCGCTCAAACCGGTTCTGCGCCACCGGATCATCCTGAACTTCGAAGCCGAAGCCGATGGAATGACCGCGGACAAGATCCTGGATGAAGTAGGCAGCTTCGTCGACTCACGCGACCGGGACCCCATCAAGGTCTGATCGATGGAGTGGAGCCTTTCAGAGACCACCGCGGGGGGCGGACGTCCCGTCCGCCCCCCGGACAACGGGCGTCCCGCCCGCCTCGATGCTGCCATGCCCCGCGGAGGAAGCCGATGACGCAGTTCCTCCTCGAACCCCGCGAGTTTCGACTCCTCGACGGGATGCGCCTGAACCCGCGGAAGTCGTTTCCGGGCCGGGTGCGCGGCGAGCGACTGACCCGTAAGAAAGGGATCTCCATCGAGTTCGCCGACTACCGCGAATACTCCGAAGGAGACGACCTCCGGCACCTCGACTGGAACGTTCTCGCTCGCCTCGACTCGCCGGTGATGAGAACGTACCAAGATGAAGAAGACCTCGCCGTCCACCTTCTCCTTGACCTCAGTCCGAGCATGGAGTTCGGCGAGCCGAGCAAGCTGGCGCAGGCGCGGCGCCTCGCCTGCGCCGTCGGATACATCGCCCTCTCCGGCGGCGACGCGGTACTTCCCCGCGCCCTTGGTCCGCGCGAGCCGAACGTACGGGCGCTTCGCGGCCGCGCCGGTTTCCCGCGACTATCACAATGGGCCGAAACCGCGCGACCACCCGAGCGGAACCGCGATAGCCTTGCCGCTTCCCTTCGCGGTTTCGTGAACGCAGGGACCCGAACCGGGATCGCGCTGCTGGTCAGCGATGGAATGGATCCGGAAGCCGCAACCGCCATTCGCAGCCTCGGCGGACGAGGGCACGAAGTCTGGTTCTTACAGGTTCTCAGTGATATCGAGTTAGACCCCGACCTTGAAGGAGACCTCCGACTCCTGGACGCCGAGAGCGGGTCTCCCGTGGAGATCACCGCCAACAGCTACGTGCTGAAGGAATATCGTAAGCGGCTGGAGGAGCACAACAACTCTCTCGTCGAGGCAGTTCGCCGAGTCGGCGGGCGGCACGCGCTTATCCGCGCCGACGAGCCCCTGGAAGCCGTGATCAAGAACGTCCTCAAACGCGACGGGTGGACCCAGTGAGCTTTCAAAACGCGGGCGCTCTGCTGTGGCTGCTCCCTCTCGCGGGGATCGTCGTCCTGCTCTATCTCCTCAAGATGAAACGGCGAGACGTCCGCGTTCCCGCCACGTTTCTCTGGCCGAACCGCGTCGACGAAGTCCGGGCCAACGCACTTTTTCAGAAGCTCCGCCCCAGTTGGCTGCTGTTCCTTCAGCTCCTGGCCCTGAGCCTGACCGTTTTCGCCTTGGCCAAGCCTCAGACCCAGCAGCGCGGGCTCACCGGAGAAGTCACCGTCATCGTCGTCGACAGCTCCGCGAGCATGGCCGCGACCGACGTTCGCCCGAGCCGATTCGACGAAGCCAAGAGGCTCGCCAAGGAGGCGATTCAAAGCGCGAAGGCAAGTGACCGCATCGCCCTCATTGAAGCGGGACCGACCCCGCGCGTCGTCTTTCCCCTCGGCAACGACCCGGCTCGTCAGCTCCTGGCTTTAGAGACTCTAAAGGGCACCGACGCCGAAACGGATGTTGGTGAGGCGCTTCGGCTCGCGAGCGCCTTGGTCGGCTCTCTGGATGGTGCTCGAATCGTCCTTCTTTCGGACGGAGTGTTCAATCCGGTCACCAACTTTTCCCGTGGTAAAGCCGCGCTGGTGTACGAGCAGATCGGGGAGATGGACGATAACGTGGCAGTCTCCGCGCTGGGACTAGCCGACACCGCGAGCGGGCGGAAGCTGTACGCCGGAGTTAAGAACTATTCCAGCAAGCCGATGGAGGGGACGTTGACCCTCTACGCCGACGGTAAGCCGATCGACTCGATCAAGACCGGGGCGATCGCCCCCTCGACCCAGTACGGCCGCACCCTTTCCGCGCCCGCCGGAGCCCGAGTATTTGAGGCGAAGCTGGAGTCCTCGGACCTCCTGAAGTCCGACAACTACGCGGTCGCTCTGGCCGACCCGGGCGCCTCGCTCCACGTCCTCCTCCTCTCCCGCGGCAATCCATTCCTGGAGCGGGCGCTCACCCTCGATCCCCGAGTCACCCTCGACCGAGCCACCGAGCTTCCTCCCGAAGAGCGCGGAACCGGGTCTGGCCAGTACGACATCGTCATCTTCGACGGGATTCCGGAGCAGCCGGTGAAAGCGCGCGGCGTGCTCACCCTCGGAACGGCCGGAAGCACCTCCCCGGTGACCGACGAAGGCATCGTAAAAGGAACCGCCTTTCTCTCCGCCGAACCGAAGCCGCTCATGAACGGAGTCGACCTGCAGGGGGTCTTCATCGACCAGCAGCACAAGGTTAAGCCGAAGGGGAATGGGCAGGTGCTGGCGGTCAACAGCACGGGTCCGTTGGTTGTGACCTCCGAATCGGTGGGTCGAAGGCAGATCTACCTCGCCTTCGAACCGCTCCAATCCGACTTCCCGCTGCAGGTTGGCTTCCCGATCTTTGTCGCCAACGCACTCGATTATCTCGCCGGAGGCGAGAGCGCGGATCTCATCGCCATCCGAGCGGGCGCTCCCTTCTCCATTCCTTCGACGAAAGGGGCGACGCTGCAGGCTCCGGACGGCGCGAAAGCGGAGCTAAAACCAACCGGAGCCGTGCTGGTCGTGCGGGAAGCCCGGCGGGCCGGTGCCTACACGTTGGATGTGAGTGGGCGAAAGAAGTCGGTCTACGCCTACCTTCGCAGCGAGCGTGAGTCGTCCATCGCCCCTGCCAAGAACGTTTTCCTAGGAGGCGGACAGGTTCGGGCGACCGAAACGCCTCTGACCTTCTCCGATTTTTGGCGTCCCCTCGCCGTTCTCTGCCTTCTGGTCCTTTGCGGCGAGTGGTGGCTGTTTGCGAGGAGAAGCTAGCCGATGCGATTTACGCACCCGCTCTTCCTCGTCCTGCTGATCCCGGTCTTGATCGGGCTTTGGTACAGCTTTCGGCACGTACACGGCATGGCGAGAGGTCGAAAGCGGCTGGCATTCGGCATTCGATTTCTGCTCGCTTCCCTCCTGATCTTCGCGCTCTCCGGCCCCGAAGCTCGGCGGCCGAACAAGGGGCTCTGCACGATGTTTCTTCTCGACCGGAGCGATTCGGTCTCCGAAGCCGATCGGAAGCGGGCGGAAACATTCGTCGACGAGGCGATGAAAAAGCTCAGCGCGGAGGACTTGGCCGGTGTCGTGGCGTTCGGCAAGAATGCGGTGGTCGATGCCGCTCCCGGCGGGCGGCGCGAACTCGGCAAAGTTCTTAGCACGGTCGACGGCGCCGCCAGCGATTTGGCGGCTGCGACACGGCTAGCCAGCGCCTCGTTTCCCGATGGGAAGGCGCGACGCCTCGTTTTGCTCAGCGACGGTAACGAAACCTCGGGCGACCTGGAAGAGGCCGCCCAGGTCGCGGCGACGGACGGAATTCCGCTCGACGTGGTGCCGCTCGGGTTGGAAGAGCGGAGCGGCGAAGCTGCCGTTCTCGGGGTAGAAGCTCCTACCGAGATTCGTGCCGAACAGCCATTCGACCTTCGGGTCATCGTCGACTCGGCCCGAGCTCAACGAGGGGTGCTAGAGGTAGACCGAGACGGGGTACTCCTTAAACGTCTGAACGTATCGCTCACCGCGGGCCGAAACGCCGTCGTCGTAAGCGAAAAGCTCAAAGACGTGGGCTTCCATCGATATCGAGCCACGTTACACGCCGAGTTCGACGTCGACAATCGAAATAACGTCGGCCTGAACTTCGTCGCCGTACGGGGCAAACCCCGGGTTCTAGTTCTTCAGCAAGATCCTAAGGAGACCACTCTTGCCGAGGCGCTTAGGAAGAACGGCCTTGCCGTCGATCTCGGCGGTCCTGCAAGCATTCCGAGCAAGCCGGAAGAGCTACAGATTTACGATGCGGTGCTCCTGAACGACATCAACGCGGCCTCGATCACGTTGAACCAAATGAAGCTCTTACAAGCCGCCGTACGCGATAGCGGAGTCGGCTTCGCCATGATCGGCGGCGAGAATTCCTTCCTTCCCGGCGGCTATTACGGCTCGCCGATCGCGGAAGTGCTACCGGTTGATCTCAATATCCGCCAGCGGAAGACCTTTCCGAGCACTTCGATCCTGATCATCATCGACGCCTCGGGATCGATGTCGATGCCGGAGGACGGCATGAGCAAGCTGCAGATCGCCGGGCTCGCGGCGGAGCAGACGGTGAAGCTGATGTCGCCGATGGACCGAATCGGCGTGGCGGGCAGTGGCGACGGAATCGAGTTCGTCGCGCCGATGCAGAAGCTGACGAACAAGCAAGCGGTCATCGACCAGATCCGCCACCTCAGCCAAAGCGGCGGCGGCATCTACGTCCGCCCCTCCGTCGCGCGGGCCAAGGAGGAGCTCGAAAAGGAGCAAACCCAAGTCCGTCACTTCATCCTCCTCGCCGACGGCGCGGATGCGGAAGACCACGAAACCGCCATCGAGAACGCGGGACTGATGCGCCTCGAGCACATCACAACATCGGTTGTAGCGATCGGCGATGGGCAAGACGTGCCGTTCCTGAAGCAGCTCGCCGCCGCGGGCGGCGGCAAGTTCTACCTCGCGCTAAAGGCAAACCAACTTCCCGCCATCTTCACTCAGGACACTTCGATCATGTCTCGCTCCGCGATCGAGGAAGGGGCATTTATTCCGAAGCTGGTGATGGGTGAAGAGATTCTGAGGGGGATCGCCGACGAGGGCGTTCCTCCTCTTCTCGCCTACGACCTCACCGATTCGCGACCGCTCGCCCGGATGGGCATGCGGACGAAGAAGGACGATCCGCTGCTCGCGACTTGGCAGTACGGCCTCGGGACTTCGCTCGCATTTACTTCCGACGCACACCCGCGCTGGGCAAAGAACTGGGTTGGTTGGGCCGGTTTTGGTACCTTCTGGGCGCAGGCGACCCGGGCGATTTCTCGTCGGGCAACCCTAAACAACTACCAGGTGAGTGTCCATCACGACGGCGGCAAGGGGCACGTACAGGTCAAGGCGTTCGACCGTCTCGGGAATCCTCTGAGCGCGAATAACGCCGTCGTTCGAGTGGCGACTCCGACCGGTGAGTCTCGGGATGTACGCCTTTCCCAGGAAGGCCCCGGCGCCTATGTCGGCGACTTCGACGCGTCCGAGATTGGCACCTACATTGTCACCGTCGCCGAACAGGACGCGGTGGGAGGGCCACGAACCAGCGCAACCGGCTTTTCCCTCGCGTACCCAGCCGAGTACAGGAGCTACCGGACGAACCGGCCACTTCTCGAGAGGGCGGCGGCGCTGACTACCGGCATGACGTTGACTTCCCCGGCTCAAGCCTTGCGTCCCGTGCCGAACCCCGGGGCGTCGATCACCGAGCTTTGGCCGACGCTGATGTTCCTGGCCGCCCTTCTTCTGCCGATCGACATCGGAGTTCGGCGGCTGGCGCTGCCATTGGGCGAGATTTTGGCCAAAGTTTGGGCCCGCCTAAGGCGCCGACCTGCGGCTCCCGTCACCCAGCAAGTCACGGTTGGCCGCCTTCAGCAGGCGAAGCAGAGGGCGCAACGGGAGACATCCCCCGAACCTGCGCCCACGGTCATCGCGCCCGGACCAACGAAGCCGACCGCCCCGACCCCGCGCCCCACCTCGGGGACCGGAAGCACCGCGAAGGGGTTGCTCGATGCGAAACGAAAGCGAGGTGAGGAGTAATTTCGTCTGCCTGAGATATGCTCTTGGTCAGATCCGATGATCCCTTCCTTTCCCGCTGAATACGGCCCGTTTCTTGAGGATCTCAAGGAACGTATTCGTACATCGCAACTTAAAGCCGTTGTCGCGGTCAATCGGGAGTTGGTGCTCTTGTACTGGCAAATCGGCAAGCAGATCTTGGCGGCCCAAGCAACCGAAGGCTGGGGAACCAAGGTTGTCGAACGACTCTCCACCGACCTCCGCCGGGAGTTTCCGGACATGAAAGGGTTAAGCTCGCGGAACCTTAACTATATGAGGGCGTTTGCGGAGGCCTGGCCGCAAGAACCAATCGTGCAACAGCTTGTTGCACAATTGCCCTGGGGGCACAACGTGAGGCTGTTGGACCACCTCAAAACTCCTGAGGAGCGGACGTGGTATGCGCAACAGACTCTCGAGTTCGGCTGGAGCCGAAACGTCCTCGAACTTCAAATCGAGAGCCGGCTTTACGAACGGCAAGGCAAAGCCGTCACAAACTTCCACCGTGCTCTCCCCGCGCCTCAGTCGGATCTCGCTCGCCAACTTCTCAAGGACCCTTACAACTTCGAGTTCCTGACCCTTCAAGCGGATGCTGAAGAGCGGCTGCTCGAAAAAGGGCTCGTCGATCACATCCGAAAGTTTTTGCTCGAGCTCGGAGCCGGATTTGCTTTCGTCGGAAGCCAGTATCACCTCGAAGTTGGCGGCGAGGACTTCTATATCGATCTCCTTTTCTATCACCTCAAACTGCGTTGCTACGTCGTTATCGAACTCAAGACGGGCAAATTCAAGCCCGAATATGCGGGCAAGCTGAACTTCTATCTCGCCGTCGTGGACGATCTCGTGCGGCATCCGGACGACGCGCCCTCGATCGGTCTCATTCTCTGCAAGGACAAGAATCAGGTAGTCGCGGAGTACGCATTGAGAAATACCACGGCGCCCATCGGTGTCTCAGCCTTCCAAATCACGGAAGCATTGCCCGACTTGCTCAAGGACAGCCTTCCCACCGTGGAGCAGATCGAACGAGAGCTTAGCAATGTCCCGGAAGGGATGGACCGTTAAGGTCTTCCGCCCATAGGGCAAGTTGATCCTCCCAAGCCGGTAACCGAATCCCGAATCGTCGTTGGACCTTTTCGTTGCTGAGGACGGAGTAGGCAGGGCGGGCGGCGGGGGTGGGATAGGCGGAAGTTGGGATAGGCTCCACTGTCGGCGCCACGCCGCCAAAGACTTCATTCAAAAGCGATTGGGCGAATCCGGCCCATGAGGTCTGTCCAGCAGCCGAAAGATGAAAGAGGCCGCCCGGCTCCTCGGGAAGCGCAAGAAAGTGGCCGACGATCTCCGCGATCGAATCGGCGATGCAGCGGGCGTTTGTGGGAGATCCTATCTGGTCGTCGACGACTCTAATGGGCTTCCCTTCTCGCGCAAGGCGAAGCATCGTCAGGGCGAAATTTCGACCCCGGGCGGAATAGACCCAGCTCAGCCGAAAGACCAGGTGCTTTGGGTCGGCGTTCAGGACCGATTCTTCCCCGCCCAACTTCGCCCGGCCGTAGGCATTGACCGGCGCGGTCGGATCGCTCTCCAGGTAAGGCGTTCGCTGACTGCCATCGAAAACGTAATCGGTCGAGAAGTGGATGAGCCGGATGCCCCGATCTCGGCACGCCTCGGCTAACGCCGCCGGCGCCACCGCGTTGGCGCGCCATGCGGCGGCAAACTCGGCCTCGGCTCGGTCGACGGCGGTATCTGCCGCCGCGTTGATCACAACCTCCGGAAGGTAACGCTCGACCGCATCCCCCAAGGTATCTGGTCGTAAAAGATCGGCTTCTTCGCGGCCGAGACCCACTGAACCGGGGATCGCCCTGATCAGCTGGTGCCCCACCTGCCCGCTTCGCCCCAAAACCAATACGCGCGGTCTGCCCACTCAATGAAGCTACCCCCACACGCCACAATAATCCCGGATGAGGAAACTGTCGGATGCGAAGCGGCTGGCGATCTACCTCTTCCTGATCACGAGCTCTTTCGGTTTCCTGCAGCCGTTCATGCCGCTCTACATGGACGCGGCACACCTCACGAAAGTGCAGATCGGCCTTGTCATGGGGCTTGGAGCAGGGCTCGCCCTCGTGATCCAGCCGCTTCTCGGCAGACTCTCCGACCGTCTCGACGCGAGGCGGCCATTCATCAGCGGAAGCGCATTGGCCGCCGCACTCGCATATCTCTCCTTCCCAAACGCCCACGGCTTCCCGACGTTCGTTGCCTTAGTAGCGGTCGGAACGAATGGCACGATGTACCTGACGGCTGCCGGCGGCGTACTGGTGGGTCGTCTGGTTCAAGCCACCCAAGGCGGAGCGGCGTACGCCAACATCCGGGTCTGGGGCTCCGTAGGCTATATCTTCACCTCCCTTCTCACCGGGTGGCTCACTAGTCGCCACGGCGCGGGAGCGACCAGCCGCGAAGTCCTGAATGGCGTCTTCCGGATCGGGCCGCTGCTCTTTCTTGCCATTGCCGTAATTGCCTGGACCCTGCCCGACCGGAAGAGCACCGCTAACTCGGGCGAAGTCGCCGGCAAAGCGCCCCTCCCCGAAAATCTCAAGCGATTCCTGATCGCCTACTTCCTTTACTCGGTCGCCCTATATGGAGCCACCGGCTTCCTCGGCCTGTACATGAAGTCGCTCGGCGCCTCCCCTATGTGGATCACCGGCACGTTTGCTGCGGGCGTGGTGGTGGAAGTGCTGGTGATGCGCCAGTCGGGCCGGCTGTCCGACATCTACGGCCGACGCCCGATTCTCGCCATCGCGTTCCTCATCCTCCCCTTGCGTCTGCTGTTGTACGTCCCCGCGACCGGTCCCTTGTGGGTCTTGGTCGTCCAGACCATGCACGGGTTCAACTTCGGGATCATGGGCGCGGTGGCGATCGTCTTTGCCAACGACCTTGCTTCCGACAAGAGTCGGGGCCAATCGCAAGCCCGCCTCGCGGCTTCCGGAGGGCTTGCTTCCGCCGTTGGGCCGATGTTATTCGGCCAAGCCGCCCAGGTCATGGGGCTGCACCTCATGTTCGTGGTGGCCGCCGCTATCGCCGCCATCTCCGCCGCGGTCTTTATGTTCGGCGTCGAGGACTCCCACCCCGACTCCCAATCGCTCGCCGACCGCGGCCCCGCCTTGCTGCGACCGTTGCTAAGGTGGTTCGATGCTCCCCAGAAACGGCGCTAACGTAGCATAGGCCCCCACTGGCAAAGATGCCAGTGCCACGTGGTCGTGTGAAGGGGCCAGGGGCAGGATGCCCCTGGGACCCACGGGCTGGAAGCCCGTGCCACGGGCATCATCGCAAAACCTTAAGTGCTTCAGCCCACCGGAGCAGTTCGTCCAACATTACCGTCGCCGATTTCTCGATCAGCTCCGTTGGCACAAAGAGCTGTTCGTCGTTCACGAGCTTGCTGAAAAATGGAATGACAACCGCTTCGGGAAGCGGCATCATCTTCAGCGCAGTAACCGTCAGCTTCGTCATTTGCACCGACCGCAAACCGCCCGACACTCCGCCGTACGAAACGAATCCGACCGGCTTACAGGCCCACTCGTTGAAAAGGTAGTCCAAGGCGTTGATCAACGACGGCGGCGGCCCGAAGTTGTACTCGGGCGTGACGAACACGAAAGCGTCCCCCGCTGCAACCGTTGCGCTCCACTGTTTTGTGTGATCGTGCTCGTACTGCTGAAGGCGCGGGTGGGCCGGCTCGTCGATCAGAGGGAGGTTGACCTCGGCGAGGTCGACCAGCTCAATCTCGAACTTGGCGTGGTTCTTTGCAAAGTCGAAAAACCACTTTCCGACGGCAGGCCCGACTCGCCCCGGACGAGTGCTGGCGATGACGACGATCAGACGTGGCATGAAGTGGAACTACCGCAGATTCTCTTTCAAAAACCGGATCGTTCGCTTCCAAGCATCGGCCGCTGCCGCCGCATCGTACACTTCGGGACGGTCGTCGTTGAAAAAGGCATGCTGGGCGCCCGGATAGGTGATGAACTCATGAACCTTCCCCAACAGCGTCAGTTCCTTCGACATGGCCTTAACCAGTTCGGGGTCGACGCAGTCGTCGTGCTCGGCAAAGATTCCTAAAACGGGCCCGCTCAGAGTTCGATAGGATGGCTCGACGTTCGGATGGATGCCGTAAAAGTTCACGCAAGCTTTGATGACCGGATTGCTGCCGGCGGCGAACAGAGCAAGCTGGCCGCCCATGCAAAAGCCGACGACTCCGATCTTCTCGCCCTCCGTCGCCGGGTTGACCATCAGCGTCATGATCGCTTTCCGGAGAATCGCCTCTGTGTGCGCGATGTTCAGCGCCTGCATCATCGAGGCCGCTTCGTCCGGCTCCTTTGTGCTCTTGCCGTGGTACAGATCGGGAGCGAGAGCGGTAAAGCCTTCGTCGGCGAAACGGTCGCAGACACGCTTGATGTGGTCTACGAGACCCCACCACTCTTGGATCACGATGACGCCCGGACCCTTACCGGTCTTTGAGGGGGACAGGTAGGCATCGTGCTCGTGCGACCCGTCCGAAAACTTGATCATCTCCCCGCCCATGACTTAGTGTAACTCCTGTTTCTAGACTACGTAACTTAGCCGTTTGTGGCAGACAGAGAGATGTCGACTGTGGTTCCACCGGTGGGCATGATGATCTGGTTTCCGCTCACGACGATCGTTTTTCCCGGTCGCAAAGTGAGGTGCGCGGGGCGGGAAGAGACGTGGAGGCTGAAGATCAGCGCGAACCGAACTCGGCCGCCGGGGGCCACCATCACGGGATCGAAGCTGTAAGGAATCTTGTCTTGCGGATCTTGCCGAACATCCGATGTGGTTCTCACGAAAGACTTTTGACGGACGTCCCAGTGCGGCCGGTCGGTAAGGCTCCCTTCCCCGTCGCTGAGCGCAGGCACCATTGCGGTAAGCGGGGCTGGCTGTGAGGAAGGATTTTCTGCCTCCAACTCGATCACGCTAAGGCGATCCTTCTTGAACCCGGGCGTGAGCCGGTCCTCTCGCTGATCGTATTTCTGCAGGTACGAAGTCTGTCCGGAGCGAACCGAGATCGTCCGAAGAAGCAATGGGCCGAAAGGAAACTGCTCCTGGCCCTTAACGAAGACCTGCGAATTCTTTCCACTTATTTGCGCCGAGCCCACCGTCAGACAGAGGATGTAAGAAGAGATTGCGAGCAGGCGAGAGACCAACATGTCGCAATGTTAGCGCATCGCTACTCGCGATCTACATCGACGATGACGGTCACCGGACCGTCGTTCACCAGCGATACCGCCATGTTGGCGCCGAAGACTCCCGTCCGGACGTCGATTCCGAGCGCTCTCAGTTCCGCAACGAAGCAGTCGAATAAGGCCCGGCCCTCTTCATATGGAGCGCTCTCCACGAAACTCGGCCGGCGATTCTTCTTCGTATCCCCGTAAACGGTGAAATTGCTGACCGCGAGCACATCGTATTCGAAGCGCGACGCCCCAGCATTCTCATTCGGAAAATCGAGAAGCGAAAGGTTCATCTTCCCTTCCGGGTCGGCGAAGATCCGCAGATTGGAAATCTTCCCCGCCATCTTCTTGGCTTCGGCGGGGGTGTCGTTCTTGTGGACGCCGACCAGCAGCATGAGGCCGTATCCGCATCGGCCGACCTCCCGCCCATCGACGCTCACGGTCGCGGCCGACACTCGCTGAACAATGGCGCGCATGAATCGCTGCCGGCTACTCCGTCCCGAGGACGGGCGCGGCACCGAAGTTCACCATCGGATTATCGGCTCGGAGGTCTCGCCCCTCCTCGGGGTCGAAGAATTCGATGCTTCCGCAAGTCGGGCAAACGTACACTGCGCTCTCGAATTTCTCGGCGAAACCCTCGCCCGGATCGCCAACCAAGCCCCATCGACGCCCTTCGTGGAAACCCTTGATGCCGTGAAACACGAGCGGGACGCTGCAGCGAACGCAATTGACCATGTCTTCAAGACGTTACCGCAGTTCCTCGGGATGCATTCGGAAACTCATTAATCGATCGACCGATGGATAGAATGACGGCATGCCCCCACAAGGTGCGAAGCAACGCGAGATACGAATCACCACCGAGTTCATCACGCTCGGCCAGCTCATCAAGCTGCTCGACTTGGTGAACTCCGGAGCCGAGGTCAAAGCCCTTCTCGCCACCGCCCGCTTCGCCGTCAACGACGAACCCGACGACCGAAGGGGCCGAAAAATCTACCCGGGAGATATAGTAACCCTTCCGAACCAGACTCGGGTGAAGGTTATCAGCAAGTAGCTAGGCGAAGACCCTCCCCGCGCGGAGCCAGTTTCACTGAATTCGGTGAATTTTAGGGCTGCTGGTATTGATGGGCTGATGTCGCCTCTTTCAGGGCTCGGAGGGGTGGTCGGCGCCTTTACCAGGGTTCCGTTGCGCTCTGCTCTTCGCTTTAGGAGGTCGCGCTTTCAGCGCTGATGCGGGATCTGCAATTGGACGCAACTTCGATTGCTAGGCGCCCGGCTATAGCGGCATACAATGCAATGGCTTCCCCGCCCCGACGAACGATCCGTCGTACACTTAACCCAACGCCTAGCGCCTCAACGCCCAACGCCTGAAACCCATGTCCCAGTACAACCACGACGATCCGTTTCGGGACCTCTTTCTTAGCCGCCGGCAACTCCTCGGCCGGATGGGGAATGGGTTTGCGGCGCTTGGACTGATGGGGCTCCTCGGCGAGACGGCCCTGGGCCAAACTCCGGCGAAGGCTTACAATCCGCTCGCTCCACACAAGCCGCCACTTCCCGCGCGGGCCAAGCGGGTTATTTTCCTGTTTATGAACGGGGGACCTTCGCAGGTCGACACGTTCGATCCGAAGCCTTCGCTGCAAAAGTACGCCGGGCAGGCGATCCCGCTCCAGCTTCCAACGGAGCGGCGAACCGGCGCGGCGCTTCCGTCACCTTACAAATTCCAGAAGTACGGACAGTCAGGGATCGAGGTTAGCGAGATCTTTCCGAATGTCGCCAAGCACGTGGACGACATGTGTGTCATCCGCTCGATGCACGCCGACGTGCCGAACCACGAGCCTTCGCTGATGCTGATGAACTGCGGCGATGCCCGCCAAATCCGTCCGTCGATGGGCTCTTGGGTTCTCTACGGACTCGGCACCGAAAATCAAAACCTTCCCGGCTACATCGCCATGTGTCCCGGCGGATTCCCGATCCAAGAGACTCAAAACTGGCAAGCCGGATTCCTCCCGGGGGTGCTCGCCGGGACGTATATCGACCCAAACCAGACCGACATCGACAAGATTGTCGAGAACATCAAGAACCACTACACGCTGCCGAGCGAGCAGCGGGCCCAGCTCGACTTGGTTCAGAAGTTAAACCAGAAGCACCTCGCCTCGCGCGACCACGACCCGGCGCTGGAAGCGCGGATTCAATCGTTCGAGCTGGCGTACCGGATGCAGACGGAAGCGACCGATGCGTTCGACATCGGCCACGAATCGCAGGCGACCCGAGATATGTATGGACCCGGCAACTTCGCCCGCCAGTGCCTGATGGCACGCCGGCTGGCGGAGCGAGGGGTCCGGTTCATCCAGCTCTATCACGGCGCAGGACAGCCTTGGGACAGCCATGACGACATCGCCGAGCAACACCGGAACCTCGCCCATGAGTCCGATCAGGCCATTGGCGCGCTTCTGACCGATCTGAAGCAGCGCGGCATGTTAGATGAGACCCTGGTTATCTGGGGCGGAGAGTTTGGGCGTACTCCGACCGTCGAACTCCCCACCCCGGGGGCCAACGCGGGCAAGATGAACGGCCGGGACCATAACCACTATGGGTTCACCTATTGGATGGCGGGGGGTGGGGTGAAAGGAGGCACGGTTTACGGCGCGACGGACGAGTTCGGCTTCCGAGCCGAGCAGAACCCTGTGCACGTTCACGACCTGCACGCCACCATCCTGCACCTCCTCGGCTTCGACCACACCAAATTCACTTACCGCCATGCCGGCCGCGATTTCCGACTAACCGACGTGTATGGAAATGTCGTGCACGAACTGTTGGCGTAGGGTCGTTGTGATTGCGATCGCCCGAGATGTCCAGAGCGCTAGGGGGCTTCGGATTGGGGGGCGTTTTTCATGACGGCGCCGAGGAGGTCGGGGAAACGGGCCTCCAGATCCGCGTCGCGCAGTGAAGACATGCTTCGGGTCCCTTCGTGCCGGACCCAAATGACACCAGCCTCACGTAGCACCCGGATGTGGTGAGAGAAGGTCGACTTCGCGACCGAGTATTGGAAGGTGCCGCACGGCATCTCCCTCTCGGGAGCGGCCAATAATTGAGAGACGATGCTGATGCGAACTGGGTCGCTGAGGGCGTGCAGCACTTCGGTGAGAAGGATCGCGTCGGTCTCCGGATGGAATAAAGCCTCATCGACTTTGTTGAGCACGTCTAAAAGGATGGCATACTTGTTTTATGTTCGTCGAACATCGAACAAAGCCTCGGTTCTCTTACGCGATCGTTGTGGCGGCGGTCGCTTTCGTGGTGCTTCTGACCGCGGCAGCGATGAACTCCTCCTCCGGAGCGCTGATTCCCGCGATTTTGCGGCAGACCGACTGGTCCCGTAACCAGGTTTCGTTCGCGGCGGGGCTCGGCATCCTCTTCTTCGGCCTTACCGGACCGTTCGCGGCGGCGATCCAAAACACGATTGGGATACGGGCGACCCTGGCCATCGGTCTCGTGATGGCCGCGTTCGGCATGGGGATCAGCGGGTTGGCCGAGCAGCCCTGGCAGTTCATCCTTGCCAGGGGGGTTCTGGTCGGGATCGGCACCGGGATGACCTCGCTCTCGCTTGCGGCGACGATCGCGAACCGATGGTTCGAGCAACGCCGGGGCCTTGTGATGGGATTACTTACCGCCAGTAATGCGACGGGGCAGCTCATCTTTTTGCCGGCGGTCGCTTCGATGGCGGAGAATCATGGTTGGCGTTCGGCGACTCATTTCCTCCTCGGTCTCTCTCTACTTGGATTGATTCCGGTCGTCTTTCTCGTCCGAAACCATCCACGCGACGTGGGCCAGCTCCCTTACGGTGCGACGGAGCCGCCCGCCGAGGTCCCACGTGACGGGCACCCGTTCCGTTCCGCGGTTAGCGCACTGTTCGACGGCTTCCAGTCGCGCGACTTTTGGCTCTTGGCGGCAACGTTCTTCATCTGCGGGGCCAGCACGAACGGGCTTATCGGCACGCATTTGATCTCCGCCTGCGGAGATCATGGAATTCCGGAGGTCCGGGCGGCCGGGCTGCTCGCGGCGATGGGGATCTTCGACCTCGTCGGCACCACCCTCTCGGGATGGCTCACGGACCGGTTCGACAGCCGCTACTTGCTTACGGCCTACTACGGATTCCGCGGCCTGTCCTTGCTGGCGCTTCCGTTCGCGCTAAGTCATGCGAGTTGGACCCTCGGCGTTTTCGCCGTTTTCTACGGACTCGATTGGATCGCGACGGTACCTCCTACCGTTCGGCTCGCATCCAACGCCTTCGGCCCGCAGCGAGCGGGCGTAATGTTCGGATGGATCGCCGCCTTCCACCAAGTCGGCGCCTCGCTCGCGACGATCACCGCGGGAAGCGTCCGCACCGTTACCGGGGTTTACGACCAAGCCTTCTTCGGCGCCGGTCTCATGTGCCTCGGCGCGGCCCTTCTGGCGTTGCGGATCGGAGCGGCGCGGTTGGCGATGGCGGTGTGAGGTGTTGGGGTCGGATTACTCAACGCCACTTGTAGGGATTATCCCCTTGGGACCATAGGTAGGACACGAGTTGGGCGGTGTGGTACCACTCGTGCTGGGCGATGCTTCGGATGACTTCCGATCTCGGAACGGCGGGGAGGCCGAGAGATTCGAACCAGTTTGTGGGCATCTCCACGGGCTCGTCGAGCTGTTCCATGGAGAACGAGTCTATGTACTCCAGGGTTTCCTGCCGCACGTCGGTAAGGGCCCGTTGAAGCCGGGGCAGCGACCCGTATTCGCCCAGGATCTGGCGGACCTTTTCGTCGGAGAGGGTCTTTCCTTCCTTCAGCATTCGAAGCACCTGCATCTCGGTGCCGACGATCTCCAGTAGTTGCCCGGAGATCGTCCGCATGCCGGGGCTCGGCGCCCAGGGCATCATTTCGGGAGTCAGGCGACCAATTGCATCGTCGAGGTCGCTCCGAACCAGGAAGAGCCGGGCTTTCAGCAGGTCGTGAGTTGATGGTTTTGACATGGTGGTACGGTACCGTGGCTGCCGGGGGCTTCGGCATAGGGGACGGCACACGTAGGTGCCGGCTACACGTCTTTCGGACGTAGGGGTAGCCGCTCTGGAGAGCGGCGGTCCGCCGGACCGTCCGCCGGACTCCCTCACCCCCAACCCCCTCTCCCTCGCCGGGCACGTACATCCCGAGGAGGGAGAGGGGGCTCCGGAGCCTACTGGGGGAGGTGAAATCCGGAGTTTACGGTGGGGAGGTCTGGCCCCTTGTAACGGGCGGCTTTGACGCCTTTCGATTCGACGAACGGCCGGGACTGGGTGTCGAGTTTTATGAGCTCGAGCTTGGGTTTGCCGGTCGCGGGTTGCCACATGTACCAGTGGGCTTCCATCCAACCGACGTGGGCCGCCGGTCCTTCGACGGGTGGGCCGGAGGCCTTTAGCTCCGTGGATCGCTTGGCGAGGTAGTCGGAGAGCGAGGTGTAGGGGGGCTTGTTGAGCAAGTACTGCAGCATTCCCAGGCCGGCGATCACGGCGGCGGCGCCGGCGTAGACGAGCGACATATTCGCGCGGGGTACACCGGAGACGCGTTCGACCCTGGGTAGGAATATTTGGATCACCACGAGTGCGACGAGATACAGCAGCCCCGCGACGACGAACGGGAGAGTGTACGAGCTCGTCACCTGGACCGACCAGCCGACAAAGAACTGGAGGGCGGCGACTCCGACCATCGCGAAACCGTTGATCGCGCCGACCGCCACGGCAATCGCGTTCTTGGGAACCGAGTCGGAGATGAGGGTGAAGAGGTTGCAGCTCCAGCCCTGGTGGGCGCCGGCGGCGAGAGCAATGATTCCGACCGCCCAGTAGAAGCATGGAATCCCGGCGATCGGGGCGTGGTCGACAAGGAAGCCGACCGTCATTACCGGTAGAACCAGGATCGCGCAGGCCAGCATCGTGAGTTTACGAGCCTTACCGACGGAAAGTCCCCGATGGATGAGCAACGACGAGAGCCAGCCACCGGCTACGGAGCCAACATCCGCAATGAGATAAATGACGGGGATGGCGAGCGCCATCGCTCCGGCGGAGACGTGGAACTGGTCGACGAGGAACTTGGGCACCCACGTGAGATAGAGCCACCACGGCGCATCGGATAGTGCCTTCGCAATTCCAAGGCCATACACCGGCCTCATCGCAAAGAGTTGGGCAAAGCTGACGGGCTCTTCCGGCGGCTCTCGGTCCTGACGAATGTAGGCGAGCTCCGACTCCGAGACCTTGGGGTGCTCCTCCGGCGACCGGTATAGCTTGTTCCAGAAGAAAATCCAGACGATGCCGACGCCGCCGGTGACGAAGAAGCAGGTGCGCCAGCCAAACTTCGCGGCGATCGCGACGCCGATGAGCGGGGCGAGCATCGCCCCCATGTTCGAACCCGCGTTGAAGAGGCCGGTGGCGAGGGAGCGCTCCTTCACCGGGAACCACTCCGTCATCGTTTTCACCGCCGACGGGAACATGCCGGATTCGCCGACGCCGAGAAGGAAGCGGATGCCGATGAACCCGGTAAGGCTGTTCACGAACGCGTGCGCGATCGAAGCGACATTCCAGAGCAGGAAAGCGCTGCCAAGCCCTCGCTTGATGCCGACCCGGTCGACGTAACGCCCCACGAAAATCATCACGAAGCCGTAGGGCAACGCGAAGCTAACGTTGAGCAACGCCAAGTCGGTCGGGCCAAGCCTCAGCTCGTCCTCGAAGAATGGGACGAGCAGGGAGAAGAGAAACCGGTCGAGGTAGTTGACGGTCGTCGCAAAGAAGATCAGGGCGCAGATCGTCCAGCGGAATCTAGTTGCGACGGTAGGGTTCATGGCAGCGTTGCGGCTACCACGATACACCGAATGGCGGCGCGAGGTTAACAGTTGGCCGTAAGAGGTTTCTAGTGGGGACTTCGCGGGCGCCGTTAACCGAGCTACTGGTGGACCAAAGACTGGACGCGAGCCGCGAATCCAGGAAAATCGTCAGCGTCGCTCTTGTGACTGAACCTACTGATTTGGCGAACGACAACGAGGCGGCTGTTCGGAACTACGACCAGATATTGCCCTAGCGAGCCGTTGCCGTTGAACCCGTCCGGATCGGGTGCGGCGATACGATCGGCTTTAGTCCAATCCGACTTCTTGTACCACTCCCCAAAAACCCGATAATCGGAGAAGTTCGGACGGAGCATGTCCTCAAAGTCCGTGTGGTTCAGCCACTTTCCACGGAGAACCTGCAACGACGCCAGGACCTTTTCAGAAATCCCCTCTTTCCGCCATTCGGCGAGCTGCGCTTCGTTGAGGCGGTACAGGTGGTTGGATTCGTCGATCCACCAGAAGAGCGCGCAACTCGACACGCGAGCTTGACTCGAACGGATCGTGAACTGTTCGATCCGGTCCCGGCTAATGAGCCGTCTCCCCTGCCAGACCCCGCCGTCGAGGAGCAACTGTCCGATTTTGGCGAGGTCGTTTGCCCTGAGGGACAGGCCGCCATAAACGTAGCCGTTCCCGGCCCGATCCTGCATCCAAAAGTAGTCGTCGATGGCGAGCGGATCGAAAATGCGCTTCTTGAGGAATGCCTGCAGGGTAAGCCCGGTGATGCGGCGAACCAATCCCGAGACGAGGTTCGCGGCGCGGTTGTTGTAGTTGAACACCTGGCCCGGCTCGGTGACGACCGGGCTCTCTAGGGCATACCGGAAGGCGTTCGGCTGCATTGGAATCTTGCCGTCCGAGAACTCGGTCTCGATTCCCGACGTGTGGCCCAGCACATGCCGTAGGGTGATGTGGGAGCGTCGACGCACGGTTTCCGGCGCGTTAGCCGGGATGTTTCGCCACTGGGGGAAGAAGTCGGAGAGCGGCTGATCGATGGAATCGATCTTGTGGTCGTCCAGAAGCAGCATCACCGCTGAGCTACTGATCGACTTCGTGACCGACGCCAACTCCATGCGGCGAGGCGCTGTGCCGGTGTGCGCTTCTAAAAGCGGTTTACCGTCTCTCCAAACCACGAGCGAGTCCGAGTGGGACTTTTCAGCGTCGGCGGCCAGCGTCTTCAGCGCTTCGGGGTCGACCCCGACCGCTTTGAGCGCGGAAGCAGAACGAATCGTCACCGCGAACTTTCCTCCACCGGACGGTCTTAGGATCTCAGCGTACGGCGCAATAGCGTTTTGCAGCCAGTAGTCTTTCGGCAACCCAGTAGACGAAAATAGCTTCGCGGCAATGCCGATCTCACGCCCCGCCTCCGCCTCCTTCTTGTCCATCAAGGCCGCGATCCCGAGGAGGGCATGCGCGGCATAACGCTCGGAGACGGTACTCCGTTTGGAGGCGGCGACGGCTCTGAGGAGCCGGACTCCCTTCTCGGTTTTGTCGTGATTCGATGCGTCTATGGCGGCTTTGATACGTGGCCGATTCAGCAGGGGATCGTTTTTTGGTATGTCCTGCGCAACGACGTCGTTGACCGGCAGCAGAGTAAATGCGAAAAGCACAAGGTATCGAGACATGCGAATGTCTCGATACGATACTGCTTCTAGCTTCCCAAGCTCCATTCCCATTACGGACCGGGAGCTGATTTCTTCGGTTTGAACTTGAGAGCCGGGGAATTCATGCAGAAGCGGAGATGGGTGGGCTCGGGGCCATCGTCGAAGACGTGGCCGAGGTGGCTGCCGCATCGCGAGCAGACGACCTCGTCTCGCTCCATTCCGTCGCTCAGGTCGGTTCGGGTGAGAGTGCGCCCGTGTTTGATCTCGCGGGTGAAGCTTGGCCACCCGGTTTGGCTATCGAACTTATCGTCGCTGCTGAACAGCTCCAGGTCGCAGGCCGCGCAAAGGTAGGTTCCCTTGCCGTGGAAATCCCAGTACTTGCCGGAATAGGCGCGCTCGGTATCCGCCTTTCGCAGGATGAGGTAGGCATCCGGCGCGAGCGTCCGCTTCCATTCGGCGTCGGCTTTGGTTACGGCGAACTTGGTCTTGCTCGTAACCTTGGCCAGTCCATCGATAGGCCCGGAGGTGGCGGCGGTAGCGCAGCCGATGGCGATTGCGAAGGCGAGGAGTGAAATTGACTTAACCATGGAAGACCCTTTCATGCTACGACCGTTTAGTCCGTTGACATTCCTCGAAATGCTCCACATCCACGGTTAGTTCCAACAATTCCCCAAAGCGCCCTCCGCCCTCCGTCCTCAAGTGGGGTATAGTGAACCGTTACCTGTTTGAAAGCCTTGGTCTTCGTTTGTGGAATGCAGCCTCCGGCCGGTTCTGATCTCGATCTCTCTGTCTGTCGGAACCGGAACAATTAAATAAAGGAGGCCATTCAAATGGCAAACAAAACACTCTACGTCGGCAACCTGCCGTACACCGCGACCGAAGGTCAGCTCACCACCTACTTCAGCGTCTACGGCGCCACCAACGCCCGTATCGTCGAAGGACGCGGCTTCGGATTCGTTGACATCGATCCGGCTCAGCTCGAGACGGCGATCGCCGACAAGCACAACTCTTCGATGGACGGACGAACCCTTACCGTCAACGAGGCCAAGCCTCGCGAGCCCCGCAGCAATAGCGGCGGCGGTGGTGGTGGTTACGGCGGCGGCCGCGACTCCTACAGTGGCGGCGGCAGCAGTGGCGGCGGCGGCGGCCGTGGCGGTCGCTGGTAAGTCGACCAGAATAAAATAAGAAAAAGCGCCCCGACTCCTGTCGGGGCGCTTTTTTTGCGTTCAGCACCGCGTTCCGCCTTCCGTTTTCCGCCTTTGCTTTCTGGGTCTTTTGGATCTATTCTGCAAAACGCCCGGCGCCGTGCACACGCTCGTGCACGCCTCATGTCGACACTCCTACCGTTGTGGCCGCGATGAAGCGGCCGATGGAAAGGAATGCACGTATGAGAAGCTTATTGAAATTAGGATTGGCCGGCGCCACGCTGCTTGCCATCGCGGTGGCCCACGCCGACGATGGTCCACCCGTGGTCACAAGTTACACGCCCCACAGCGGCCCGGTCGGTACGCAAGTGACGTTTACGGGGAGTCAACTTGGGCAGATTAAGGAGGTCGACTTTGCCAATGGGGTTCCGGCCCAGCTTGTGTCGAACTTCGGCACCACTTTGACGGTGAAGGTTCCATCTGGTGCGGTTACCGGGCAGATCAAGTTGATTCCCAAGCTTAACCCGGTCTATCCCGTCTCGCCGGATTTCACCGTAACGTCGGATGGAGGAACCGGCGGTGGAACCACCGGGGGCGGAACGACCGGCGGGACGACCGGAACCACCGGAACGTCCGGAAGCACCACCGGCACCACAACCGGAACGTCGGGAGGGACCACTACCGGCGGCTTCATCAGTCCGCCGCATATTCCGCCTCCCGCCGGCTCCATGACCGGACATCCGCGGCTGTTCATCAAGGCGAGCCAGTTGCCCACTTTTCAGTCGTGGGCGAACGCCGGCAATCCGATTTTCACCGCTCTGCAAGCCGCGGCGAATAACGCCAAGGCGATGATGAATCAAAACAAGATCCCCCAGTTGGACGACGGAAACGCGCTCGGGAACTCCGTCATCTGCCCGACCGAAGGGTACGCGGAGATCTTCGCGCTCATGTCGCTGGTCGATCCGAACGTGCAGCTTCGCGCCGACTGGGCGAAGCGCGCCCACGACCTCGTGATGTTCATCTTCAACAAGTGCAAGAACGGCCCCGGCCTTATTACAGACCCGTTCACTTCACCTCAATTCGCCGCCTACAACCGGTCACGCTGGTATGGGGAGGGGTTCCCGTTGGTGGTCGACTGGTGCTACCAAACTTTCACCCCGGCCGAGAAGCAGATCGTGCGCAAGGTGTTCCTGCAATGGGTGCAGGACAACCTGAACGGATACAACCACCCGAATCCGCTCGGCATGACCTACAACCCTACGCTGCTCGCGAGCAAGGGGGCCCTGCGGTGGGCAGGCAACAACTATTACGACAACCACGCCCGCCAAATCGGAATGATGGCGATGGCGATGGATCTGGCCGACGACGTGCCAGCCGCGGCCGGCGATCCTCCGGCCGGAACCTTGCGTGACTTCATCGGAAACGTCACCGGCGCCTGGCTTTACCAGCTTGAGAAACTTGAGCAGACCGACACCAACGGCGGCACCTCACCCGAGGGTATCGGCTACGGAGAATCCGATACGAGCGGCATCGCCATGCTTCTGCTGGCGATGAATACGGCCGGCACCGACAACGTCGGCACCTACGGCTCGCCGGCGGGACTGGCCAGTACCCCCTGGTGGAATCAGCAGGTTCTCGACAGCTACATCACGTCGATGAGTCCGAAGCAGGTAGTTCTGGCGAACTGGATCGGCCCGACGTATCAGGCGGCCGACTTCGGGGACAACGCCGACTACTGGACGGTCAACTACATCCGGACTTTCGGACCGCTTGCCCTGATCGCCCGTAACAAGGGGGACAACACCCTCTACAACAAGATCCGCTGGATGATCACGGAGTACGAGCCGGGCCACGGCACGACGCGCCTGAACCAGATCAGCTCGTGCATGCAGAACTACGGCCCGATGATCGCGGTCATGTATTTCCTCCTCATGGACCCCGCGGCGCCGGCTCCCACCGACCCACGCAACACGGTTCCGACCGACTTCTTCTCGCCCGGTCTCAACCGGATCGTTTCTCGAACCGATTGGGGACCCAACGCATCGTGGTTCACGTTCAAGAGCTCTTGGATCACCACCGACCACAACCCGCAGGACGCGAACAAGTTCGAGCTTTATCGCAAGGGAGAGTGGCTCACCAAAGGCCGCCAAGGATACGGCTTCAACGTCAACTCGCCCGGCCTTCAGAACGGCATCGCCATTCAGAACACGGGGAGCACGACCAACTGGTACCTCGTCATCCAGCTCGCCATCGGCAGCATGTTCTCCTACATCAACGGCGGAGACCCGGTCGTGGTGAGCAGCATCCAGCCTTCGTACATCGCCGCTCAAAGCGATGCGACCAAGCTGTATAGCTGCCCCAGCATCGGAGCGACGGACGTCCAGCACGAGAGCCGGTCGCTGATCTACCTCAAGCCGGACGTGGTGGTCGCGTACGACCGCGTCGTCTCCAAGAGCGCCAACAAGTGGAAGCGATGGTATCTGAACACTCAGAACCTGGCGACCGTGAATGGCAACCTGTCCACCGCGGTCACCCCGAACGGCCAGCGCATGTACGTACGAACTCTTCTGCCCCTCGGAGGCGTTATCACGCCGCAGTCGGTGCCGAAGAGCGCGAACGGTCCTGATGCTAACGAGACGGCGAACTGGGAGCCGATGACTTGCCGAATCCAGGTCGAAGATCCCACGAACCCGAAGAACATCCGATTCTTGCACGTGGTGCAGGGCGCCGACGCCAACATGGCGCCGCTCGCCTCCACGCTGGTGCAGTCTTCAGCCGGTGACGCGTTCGACGGCACGACCTTCGGAACCTACGCGCTGATGTTCAAGAACGACATCACCACCGCGTTCAACTCGGTCACCTTCACCGTTCCGG
The DNA here is from genome assembly GCF_000724625.1 of Fimbriimonas ginsengisoli Gsoil 348. Classification (GTDB taxonomy): domain Bacteria; phylum Armatimonadota; class Fimbriimonadia; order Fimbriimonadales; family Fimbriimonadaceae; genus Fimbriimonas; species Fimbriimonas ginsengisoli. Next base: position 617,238 of record NZ_CP007139.1, read on the forward strand.
CCACGGTAACGACGTTCTTCGTCGGCGACCTTAAGCCGAACACGGGATACACCGTCACCAAGACGGTGACGGCGAACGGAACGACCGTCACGATCGTCCCCGGAGCCGGCAACGTCTCCGACTCGGCCGGAGTGCTGAAGTTCTAACCGAGGGCTAGCAGTTGGCGGTTAGCGGTTAGCAGTCCGGAAGACTCTGGGCGATCTGCTAACTGCCAACTGCCAACTGTTCCCAACCGCCATCCCGAATCGCCTAACATTAGCCATGGACGAATCGACCATGACTCGACGTGGGCTGATCAAGACGGCGGGGATTGCCGGGGTCGGCGGCCTTACCGGGCTGCTTCCCGGGGCAACCGACCCGATAGAACCGCAACGAACGCACCCAACGATGGTTGGGGTTCCGTTCGAGCGACACGAGAAGGTACGGCTTGGGATCATCGGCGTAGGCGGGCGCGGGACCGGAGTTTGCGCCGAGTTTTTGGCCGTGCCGGGAGTCGAAGTCCGTGCGGTTTGCGACGTGGTACCGGCGAAGACGGCACGGGCGGCGGCCATGGTCCAGAAGGCGGGACAGCCAAAGCCAGCCGAGTATCACGCTGGCGACCACGACTACGAGAATCTCTGCAAACGAGACGATCTCGATCTGGTGTACATCGCCACCCCGTGGATCTGGCATGTCCGCCAGGCGCTGAGCGCACTCGAGCATGGTCACCACGTCGGCGTCGAGGTCCCCGCCGCCCGCACGCTGGCCGAGTGCTGGGAGTTAGTCGACGCATCCGAGAAGGCACGCAGACACTGCATGATCTTCGAGAATTGCTGTTACGGCGAAACCGAGCTCATGGTGCTACGTATGGTCCGAGCCGGGCTTCTTGGGGAGCTGACTCATGGAGCAGGCGCCTACAACCACGACCTGCGGGCACTTCTCTTCGAAGACCAAGGAGAAGGGCTTTGGCGGCGCGCGGAGCACCTGGACCGGAACGGGAATCTGTATCCAACCCATGGGTTGGGTCCAGTGGCGAACTACCTCGACTGCAACCGTGGCGACCGGTTCGACTACATGGTTTCCATGAGCAGCCCGTCGGTCGGGCTGCAGGCGTTCCGCAAGGAGCACCTTCGACCGGATGATCCGAAGATGCGGGAGGTTTACCACTGCGGCGACCAGAACACCAGCCTGATCAAGACCGTTAAGGGGCGGCTGATCACGGTGGAGCACAACGTCAGCGAGCCGCATCCGTACGACAGGATCAACCTCATCGCGGGCACGAAGGGGATATTCCGCGACTATCCCCCGCGCCTCTACATCGACGGGCAGAAGGAAGGAGAGCAGTTCGTGGGGCTGGACGCTTACAAGGCGCAGTTCGAGCACCCGCTTTGGGCTCAGGAGGGAGAGGTCGCTCGCAAGAGCGGCGGCCACGGCGGGATGGACTACATCATGTGCTGGCGAGTCATTCAGTGCATGCGCGAAGGACTCGCGCCCGATTTCGACGTGTACGACGCGGCAGCATGGAGCGCCCCGGGACCGCTCAGCGAGCATTCGGTCGCCCACGGCAGCGCGCCGGTGAAGTTCCCCGACTTCACGCGGGGGAATTGGCAGAAGGGGAGGGCGTTTGCGGGGGTTTAGGGGGCGGGGCGCTAAGGATGTGGACTGTGGCGTGTGGCTTGTGGACTGAGGGGGGAAAGATTGACTTGGGCGTTGGGCGTTGGGCGTTGGGAATAGGGTAAAGCAGCAAGCTAGCAACGCCTTAACGCCTTAACGCCTTAACGCCTTAACGCCTTAACGCCTTAACGCCTTAACGCCTTAACGCCTTAACGCCTTAACGCCTTAACGCCTTAACGTTCATCGGCAGGGTGCCGATGCTACACCTTACAACGTTGTGAACTCCTCGGTGATGTGGAAGGCAGTGTCTCCGTAGAGCAGTTGAATCATGTTCATCTGGCCCATGTGGTAGGTCATGTTTCGGACCGGGAATTGCATGGCGAGGGCGGCGGGCATTGGGCCGCGGTGGGTTTGGACGGTCTTCATCAGGTCGTCGCCCTTAAGCTTTCGGACCTCGGCCGCGAGGGCGGCCGCGCTCGATTTCAGTAGGGCGGTCGCCTCGGGAACCTCGCCAAAGGAGTCGAACGACGCGGGCGGAGTTGCGGGTTCATCGCCACGGAAAATGGCGAGAAACCGCTGATTCGCGAAAATGCACTCCCCGAGCTGCTCCATGACCGATCGGGTCTGGGACGCCTCCTCGGTCGACGGCCGCCAGCGAAGGCGATCTTCGCGGGTGGTCTCGACGAAGTGGCTCATGATGATCGCCGACTTCTCGATCAACCTCGCCTGCCATTCGCCCAAAGTCATTTCTGCAACATTTGTCATTGAATCTGAGCATAGCTCAGGCCCGCGAGGGCGAGGTTAGATAACCCGGTCGACGAGCGGAGCGCCCGCTTCGTAGAGGGCCAGATTTCGGAGGAAGTGGCGGACGAGCCGCTCCATTTCTTCGGCATGGCCACCGGCGATGTGAGGGGTGATATAGCAGTTGGGGCATGTCCAGAGCGGGTGATCGGATGGGAGCGGCTCGGGGTCGGTGACATCTAGATAAGCGCCGCCCAGGCGTCCAGTGGTTAGTGCCTCGATCAGCGCGGCTTGGTCCACGGTCGAGCCGCGTCCGACGTTGTAAAACATCGCGCCCGTCTTCATCGCGGCGAGGGCTTCGGCATTCACCAGCCGGTTGGTAGAGCCGTTTGCGGGGAGGATATTGACGACGTGATCCGCTTCGGACAATAAGCGGGGCAACTCGTCGATCGGATGAGTTTCGACCGGTTCGTCTCCCTTGACATGACGTCGCACGGCCACCACGTTTAGGTTGAAGGGAGCGAGCAATTGCACAAGGCGGCGAGCGATGGCTCCGAAGCTGAGGATGAGGACGGTTTGGCCATCCAGGAGCCGGGTTTGGGATCGCAACCGTTCGTAATCCCACGATTTCGGTCCGAGCTGGTCGGACAAGGAGGCAGGCAACTGGCGGGCGAGGGCGAGCATGAAGGCCAAGAGATGCTGCGCGCAAGGCTCGTCGAAAACGGACGAGCTGTTGGTCATCGTCGCGCCGCGCCCGGTGAGGGCACTTCGAAATTCCGGCGAATCGTACCGGGTGTAGCCAGCGCTGGTGAGGTGGACCCAGCGCAAGGTCGACAACTCCATCGCCTGCCGAGGATCGGGTTGTCCAAAGGCAATCTCAGCTTCCTTCAAGAGCTCGCTCGCTCCGCCAGCCCCGAGGTTGCCGGTCTGCTCCCCCTCGATCAGGAGCCGGTGCTTGGCGGTTCCCTCTTTAAGTTCAGCCATCGCCGGTTCGGAGAGGTCGGCGTTGCACCAGATCGTTAGCTTTTCGGACATGGATCGAAGATTACATCGGCGGCGGCGACGATGCTGGGTTCAAGGCAAACCGGTCGGCTAAACTCGGGCCCATGAACAGACTCCTGGAAGGGAAAGTGGCCATCGTTACCGGCGGCGCACGCGGGATCGGGGCGGACATTTGCCGAGCTCTCTCTCGGAACGGCTGCTCGGTAGTGGTGAACTACGCCCACGCGGCTGAAAAGGCGGAAGCCGTCGCGGCGGAGGCGAGAGCGAACGGCGTAAAGGGGATCGCGATCGGCGCCGACGTTCGAAACCAGAGCGAAGTCGATTCCATGATCGAGCGGACGCTGCGTGAACTGGGACAGATCGACGGGCTGATCAACAACGCGATCAGCGGGCGGCAGCACGGCGCTTTCGCGGAGCTCGAAGATAAAGACTTCCAGGATATGTTCGACTTTGGCGCTCGTGCGGTGGTGAACACGATCCGAGCGGTGCGTCCGGCGATGAAGGAAGCGGGAAGCGGCCGGATCGTCAACATCGTTACGGAGCTTTGGGACATGGCGCCCGGCGATTGGTCCTCGTATCTGGCGGGAAAGGGGGCCATGGTCGGAATCTCGCGCGCGTTGGCCAATGAGCTCGGGCCGGAGGGGATCACGGTGAATATGGTGGCGCCGGGGTGGATGGCGACGGAGACGGTGGATACGACCTCCGAAGGGTCTCTCAATTTTGGAAAGTCGCTCCCGCTTCGTCGGCACGGTTCGGCGGAGGAGATCGGGAACGCCTGTGCCTTCTTTCTCAGCGACCTCGCCGGATACGTCACTGGCGCGTATCTTCCGGTCACGGGCGGCCGGATCACTCAGATGGGTTAACGGACATGGCAAACAAACCTCTTGGAATGGGCGTGGTTGGCGCCGGGAGCATCGGCATTCGGGCGGCTCTCCAACATTTCTCCTGTGCGGACGTTCAGGACCGCGTGACCTTGGCTGCCGTCTGCGATCCGGCTCCCGGACGAGCGGAGGCCGCCGCGGCAAAGTTTGGCGTCCCGGGGCATTTCGACAGCCTCGAAGCGCTGCTCGAGGACCCCGGTGTCGACCTGGTGACGATCTGCTCTCCGATCAGCCTCCATTACGAGCAAGGACTTATGGCGATCGCCGCCGGCAAGCACATCCACTTCAATAAGACCATCACCGTGACCGCCGACGAGGCGATCGACCTGATCGCCAAGGCCGAGCGGGCGGGGGTCAAGATCGTCGCTTCTCCGGGTCAGATGACGAGGCCCGCCCTGCGAGAAGTCCGCCGGCGAGTAAGGGAAGGCGAGTTGGGGCAACTCTCCTGGGCCGTTACCGGCGCATCCTTCGGCAGCTACCACGAGAAGGAAGGACTGCGACAAGGAACCGATGTGCTCTCGAACATCAACCCTGCCTGGTACTGGAAAAAGCCCGGCGGCGGCCCGCTTTACGACATGACGGTCTACGGCCTTCACTCTCTTACCGGCATCCTCGGCCCCGCCAAGCGGGTCACTGGCATGTCGGCAAATGTCGTGAAGGAGCGCGAGTTTCGGGGCGAAATGTATCCCTGCGACGCCGAAGACAACACCCTCATGGTGCTCGACTTCGGCTCGGGCGTCTTCGCTTTCGTGTACGGAACGTTCGCGGGCACGGTCAGCGACTGGGCAGGCCCTAGCTTCTTCGGAACGAAGGGGACGATCGTCGGTCTTAACCACAACGGGCAACCGATCACCGCCGACGCCGGGCACCACGCCTACGGCCCCCACGTCACCGGTGTTCACGCCGACATGGAAGAGGCCCACGTCTTCGAGGACATGATGCAGCTCGTCGACTGGATCCGCGACGATAATGCGAAGCCGATCGCCACCGCGGAACATGCCGCCCACGTCGTGGAAATTATCGAAGCCGCGCTTCGGTCTTCGGAGACCGGTGAGGCGCAGACTTTGAAGACGACCTTCCAGCAAGTGTAAGTCCGGAGCCCCCTCCTCGTCGATGTTTGTGCGATGGGGGGGGGGTTGGGGGTGGAGAAATCCGGAAGTGGCACTGGCATCTTGCCAGTGGGTCCCAAGGGCATCCTGCCCTTGTCGGACTCACATGCCCTGGAAGGGCATGATACACACGGGCTGGAAGCCCATGCCACGTCGGCGACCGCCAAGGGAGTCTAGAATGGATTTACGCTTCGGTGCGCCTTATGCTGACCGTCATTGCCTTCCTCGCAACCCTTACCTCGCAAGACACGCTTGCCCGCACGTTCAAGAATCCGCCCGCTTCGGCCAGGCCGCACACGTGGTGGCACTGGATGAACGGAAATGTGACCAAGGAGGGAATTACCGCCGACCTCGAGGCGATGAAGCAGGCGGGGATCGGCGGGGCTCAGATGTTCACGGTCGACCAGGGGATCCCCCACGGACCGGCCGGGTATGCCGGCCCGCTCTGGCGTGAGATGACCGCGCATGCCGTGCGGGAGGCGGGACGGCTCGGGATCGAGCTTTGCCTCCATAACTGCGCGGGCTGGTCCAGCAGCGGCGGACCCTGGATCAAGCCGGAGGACGCGATGCAGGTCATCGCTTGGTCGGAGCGCCGCACTCAGGGGCCTTCCCACTTCGATGAGCGGCTGCCGGAGGCGCATGCCCCGCAGGTCTACTCGGCGGTTCCTTACTATAAGGACATCGCCGTCTTCGCTTTCCGCACGTCGCCAGGTGCGCAGGTGCGACCCACCGATTTTCTCGCGAGGACCGGCGTCGTGCGGGGGGACAACCTTGGGCTAGACCTTTCCCGCAGCCAACCCGCAATCAGGGCGTCGGAGGTTATCAATCTCACTAACAAGCTCGGTTCGGATGGACGGCTCGACTGGAACGTCCCGGCCGGGAAGTGGACGATCCTTCGCATGGGGCATGTCCCGACGGGCAAAGACAACCACCCCGCGCCGCCGGAAGGGGACGGCCTCGAGGTGGACAAGCTGAGCCGGGAGGCACTCGACAAGCACTGGGCCGGTTTGATGGCGAAGGTGATTTCGGATGTGGGACCGCTCGCGGGCAAGGTGCTCAACAATTCGCTGATCGACAGCTACGAGGTCGGAAGCCAAAACTGGACTCCGAAGTTTCGGGAGGAGTTCCGCAAGCGCCGGGGTTACGATCCGCTTCCCTTCCTTCCGACGATCGCCGGACAGGTGATCGACAGCAAGGAGAAGACGGAGCGGTTCCTATGGGATTTCCGGCGGACGATTGCCGACCTGTATGCGGACAACTACTACGGCCACTTCGCCGAGCTTTGCCACCGGGCCGGGCTCAAATTCTCCACCGAGCCGTACGGAAACGGCGGGTTCGATACGATTCAGAGCGGCTCGAAGGCGGACATTCCGATGGGAGAGTTCTGGATCGGGGGCGCCGCGATGGAGACAGCGAAGCTCGCGTCTTCGATCGCCCACGTCTACGGGCGCAAGGTGGTTGGCGCGGAGTCGTTCACCGCGGACGAATCGAGGGGTCGCTGGCTGGAGGAGCCTTACGCCATTAAGGCGCTTGGCGATCAAGCATTCTGCGACGGCATCAATCGATATATCTTCCACCGATACGCGGCTCAGCCCTGGCTGAACCTGAAGCCTGGCATGACGATGGGGCCATGGGGGACCCACCTCGAGCGAACCCAGACCTGGTGGACGGAGGCCGCGACCTGGCTGAAGTACGTGGCGCGGAGCCAATACCTGCTGCAATCGGGCCGGTTCGTGGCCGACGTTTGTTACTACTACGGGGAAGAGGCGCCGATCGACCTGCCGGGGCGGCGGGGTCTTCGTCCGGAACTGCCGCAGGGATACGACTACGACGGCTGCGACGCGAACGCTCTGCTCTCGATGACGGTCAAGGACGGGCGGATCGTGCTGCCGAGCGGGATGTCGTATTCCCTTCTCGTCTTGCCGAACTCGAAGTACATGACGCCGGCGGTGGCGAGCAAGATCCGGGAGCTTGTTGGAGCGGGGGCAACCATATACGGGCAGAAGCCAACCCAATCTCCGAGCCTGCAGAATTTCCCGGCATGCGATTCCGCGGTACGAAAGATCGCGAACGAGGTTTGGGGGCCGACGGACCATCCCCAACAAGGTTTTGGTAAGGGACACGTGGTTTGGGATCGTCCGTTGGCGGACGTGCTGAAGTCGATCAAGGTGGCGCCCGATTTCGAGTTTGCCCCCCACAATTTCACGACGAAGCTGATCGACATCCATCGCCGCATCGATAACGCGGACGTCTACTTCGTCTCCAATCAGAGCTATCGGAATACGGTCGCGCAATGCACTTTCCGAGTCAACGGGCGCGTTCCCGAGCTTTGGCATGCCGATACCGGCTTGGTGGAGGATGCGCCCGCTTACTCCGAGACCAACGGAAGGACCACGGTCTCGCTCTCATTCGATCCCGCCGAATCGGTCTTCGTAGTCTTCCGGAAGTCGGTGCCAAAGCTACACCTGACCGCGTTCGGACCGGCAGTCGGTCAGCCGAGCGGACCTCGGATGCCTTCCATCGTCGTCGACCGCGCTCGCTACGAGTCGGCGGACGGCCGCGGCGCCGATGTCACGGCTCAGGTACGACAGTTGGTTCGAGAGGGACAGTTTGAGATTCCGGCCAGCAACGAGCTGTTCGGCGACCCGGTGGTCAACGTGGTCAAGCGCCTCGTCATCGAGTACCGGATTGGCGGCAAACCGATGAAAGAGGTAGTCGAGGAGAACGGCCTTGCCACCTTGGCCAAGACGCCTGGCGGGAAGGTGGAAGCGGCCGCTTACGAGCTGACGAGGGCGGGGGGCCACGCCTTCGATCTGACGGCATGGAAGCCAGGTGCGTTTGCTCTTTCCGACTCGTTCGGGCGGCGGAAGATCGTCAACGTCAACCAGCCGCCAGCTTCGCTGGATCTCAGCGGGGCATGGAATCTCTCGTTCCCGCCAAAACTTGGGGCGCCTGCCTCGGCGTCGTTTGCGAAGCTTATTTCTTGGCCTGAGCATTCGAACCCGGGGATCCGGTACTTCTCCGGAACGGCCACCTATTCTAAGAGCTTCGCCGTTCCAGCTTCGTTCGTCGGTTCGGGTAAGTCGCTAAGGCTGGACTTGGGCGCCGTAAAGAACTTCGCGACGGTGTCGCTCAACGGCCGGAAGGTGGCTACGCTCTGGAAGCCGCCGTTCGCCCTGGACGTCTCCGGTTTCGTGCGCCCGGGCATGAATCGCCTGGAGGTCAAAGTCACCAACCTGTGGCCGAACCGCCTGATCGGGGACGAGCAACTGCCCCCCGATGTGGAATGGAACGGCACCCAGCTCAAGCAGTGGCCCGAGTGGCTGGTCAAAGGGGAGCCGCGCCCGAAGACGGGCCGCATCACCTTCACGACGTGGCACTACTACAACAAGGATTCCCCTCTTCTAGAGTCCGGTCTGTTGGGCCCAGTAACGCTGAAATCGGCGAAGCGGATCCCCATAAAGCTCTAAGCCCTCCGGTTGGGGGAGCCCGGAAGAGCCGGTCTGGAGACCAGCGGTCCTCCAGACCGGCATTTCGGGAACGTAACGTTTCATCTGCCAGCCTTGCGGATGCGGACGAGACGTCCGCGGACCGGGAGGCGGGCGGAACGCCCGCGCTCCAAAGCTTAAGTCAGGGTTAATGACCCCAAATCTTCGCCGGCTCCGGAGGGTTGTCGGACGGAGGCATCAGCTCCTTTTGCCACCATCCGACATCGTGCCACTGGCCGCACTTGAAACCGACGTTTCGGTAGATGCCTACGAGGTGGAAGCCCATGGATTCGTGGAAGCCCACGCTCGCTTCATTAGGTAAGGCGATTCCAGCGAAGGCGTTGTAGAAGCCTTGTTCCCGGAGTTGATCGAGCAATTTGGAATAGAGTGCGCGGGCGACTCCCATGCGGCGAGCGTTGGGTGAAACGTAGACCGTAACATCGACCGACCAGCGGTAGGCGGCGCGGTCGCGATGGCGGCTTCCGTAGGCGTAGCCGAGCAATTCCCCGTCACGGTCGGCGGCCAACCAAGGAAACCCGGAGCTCATTCGAGCGGCCATCTCTTCCATAGAAGGGGGGACCTCTTCGAACGAAACCGGCGTGTTCAACACATACGGCGAATAGATCGCGAGCATCCCGGGCGCGTCGTCCAGGGTCGCAGTGCGGATGTCGAACTCCATGACACATTTTGGCTGCTGTGCTGGCTAGAGGCGAGGTGTCACCCAACAAGTGGCATTCGATTGTTTGCTTGGCAGAAGGGTGAAAACAGTTTCGGACAGGGGCGGGCCGCCCCTGGGACACACGGGCGAGCCGCCCGTGCCACGTTTCACATCATGTGCATTTCGGGGGCGGCGACTAGGACTCGGATCGCGCGGTTGAGGGAGCCGGCCCACCAGCCGGGGTCGTTTAGGGAGCGTGGGTCGCCGACGGCTTTGGCCACTACTTTCATCGACGCCTCGGGAAGCTCGACGTCGAACAGTTCGCAGATCGCCGACGCGATCTCTTCCGAAGTTTTCGCGCCTTTACCTTTCACGAACTCCAAGGGGGTTTTCGAGCCCGCGCCCGGTCCCTTGTCATCCCAGAGAAGGAGTCCGGTGAACATGCCGCGTTCGCCCATCATGGCGGGCGTCGCCCACGCGTCCCCCCACTTCCATCCAGAAACGTCGACGGGATAGAGGAGGCTGAGCCCCATCCTCTCCATGCGGTAAGCAATATGCCCGGCGTTGTCCATCACTTTCTTTGGAATCGGTGTGTAGGGCGAGGCGGCCTGATCGCGCAGCCTCCGCAGCTCGGCGGCCGAACCCTGGGCGCGCACGATTCCGATGCAAAACTCGGCGGGACTCTTCACCAGCCCGCGGAAGCAGCGGTCCGACCAAAACTCCTCCTGCCGAACCATGGCATGCAGCGTCTTGCGGATGTCGCCTACGCTCGTCTGGAAGACGCGGGCGATCGCGGCGACCGGCTTCGTTTCTGGATGCTGGTAGGCGAAGAACTCCCACAATCGCCGGGCGATCCGCTCGGAAGTGGCCGGCTGCTTGGCCAGCATCTCCAAGACCTGTTCTCCCTTCCAATCGCGGGACTTGCCGAGGATCTTCTTCGGTCCGTCGTCCCGCATGGCGGGCATATCGATAAAGGTGCTGAAAGGCCGCCCGTCCCGGAGGGCGTCACGCACTTTCTGCTCGGTGTTTCCCGGCATCTCATAGAAGGTGTTGAGGTAACCCCATCCGGTGAGCGACCGGGCGACCTCTTTCACGTCGGCCTCGTCGTAGTTGCCGATCCCCATCGTGAAGAGCTCCATCACCTCGCGGGCGAAGTTCTCGTTTGGCCGGCCACGTACCGCGCGTTCCATGTCGAGGTAACGCATCATCGCCGGGTTCTTGGCGATTGCGGTCAGAAGCTTCGGAAAAGGAGCCGCCGCGTGCTCGCGCAGGGTTTGCACGTAGTCGAGCATCATCGGCCCATCCTCGACTTTGCCGTCGCTGACCGGGAAGTGGGAGTGCCAGAACAGAGTTAGCTTTTCCTTGAGAGGCGTCGGCGTGACCAGCATGTTGTAGACCCACCACGCCCGAGTCCGCCAAGAGCCGAGGTCCGGCTCTTCTTTTTCGCGCCAATAGAATTCGTACGGCGAAGGTTCCAGCGCCTCCCGGTAGTCGATCAGGGCGTCGATGGTGGCGTGGAGGCCGATCTTTTCCGCCGCGTCCAACTCCGATGGCGTCGCTCCGAACCCGAGCCGGCGATAAACATGTGCGATCTTCTCCCGTTCCGTGCGCCTCGTTGCCACGAATTCATTCTAACGCCGTTTGGAATTAAGCGGAACTGGCGGAGCAAGCTCCGCGGATGCAAAGCGCGAAGAGCTTCGCGCACTCCCAAAATAGCTCGTTTCCGCGATTCGGGTATCCTCTTCTGTCCGACAACCGTGCCACGGATTAGGCATGCGTTCCCGGTTGGCCCCGGGACGCGCGAACCGATCCGACAACGGCGGAGAGAATATGGCCAAACAAGCATTAATCGAAAAACAGCGAAAGAAGCCCAAATTCAAGGTGCGCGCGTACAACCGCTGCCAGCTTTGTGGGCGAGATAGCGGTTACTTCCGCTTCTTCCAACTTTGCCGCATTTGCCTGCGCGAAAAAGCGCACCGAGGCGAACTGCCCGGCGTGAAGAAATCCAGCTGGTAGGACGAAGGAGGTCCCTGAACTATGCATAGCGATCCAATCGCGGACCTACTGACGCGTATTCGTAACGGCGCCCAAGCGCGCCTGACGAGCGTCGACGTCCCGCACAGCAAAATCAAAGTCGAAATCGTGAAGATCCTCGAGGCGGAAGGTTACGTCACCAGCCACGAGATCAGCACGGAATCCAAGTTCCCCACCATCAAGGTGCACCTGCGATACGACTCGAAGCGGAAGCCGCTGATCACGCACATCTCGCGTGTCAGTAAGCCCGGTCTTCGCGTGTACAAGCCGGTCACCGAGTTGAAGCCGCGACGCAGTGGCCTCTCCACTCAGATCGTGAGCACGAGCGCCGGACTGATGACCGACCGGGAGGCGCGACGGCGCCGGATGGGCGGCGAAGTCCTCTGCGAGGTGTACTAAACATGTCTCGAATTGGCATTCGACCCATTCCCGTACCGTCGGGCGTGACCGTCTCGGTCGATGAGAATACGAACGAGGTCGCGGTCAAGGGCCCTAAAGGCGAACTTCGACAACCGATTTCCCGCCTGCTGACCTTAAAGCAGGAAGAGAACACGCTCACCCTCGAGCGTCCGAACAACCTACGAGAGGCTCGTAGCCAGCACGGTCTGGCCCGAACGCTTATCTCGAACATGGTGGACGGCGTTACGAAAGGTCACGCGAAGACTCTGGAAGTCGTCGGCGTCGGCTACCGCGCCACGCTTGAAGGGCAGAACCTTCTTTTGAACATGGGTTACTCACACCCCGTTCGCGTCGAGGCTCCGGAAGGGATCACCTTCGAAGTCAAGGCCGACGAAAAGACCCGAACGCAGCAGATCATCGTGCGGGGCATCGACAAAGCATTGGTAGGCCAGATGGCGGCCGACGTCCGCAAGGTGCGCAAGCCCGAGCCCTATAAGGGTAAGGGAATCCGGTATCAGGGCGAAGTGATTCGTCTCAAGGCCGGTAAGCGCGCGGCGGCCAAGAAGTAAGGAGTTAGCGCAAAAATGGCCAGTACCAAGAGCAGAACCGAATTACGCCAGGCGCGGCACGTACGAATTCGCAAGAGCCTTTCCGGCACTGCGGAGCGTCCGCGACTTGCTGTCTACCGCAGCCTGAAGCACATCAGTGCGCAGATTATCGACGATACGACGGGACGCACCCTTGCCGCCGCGAGCTCCGTAGAAAAGGATCTCAGCGCGAAGGGGAACGTGGAAGGAGCGAAGCAGGTTGGCGCGAAGCTAGCCGAGCGAGCCAAGGAAGCCGGTATCACCACGGTCGTGTTCGACCGGGGCGGCTTCAAGTTCCACGGTCGCGTCGCCTCGCTTGCCACCGCCGCTCGAGAAGCCGGGTTGGAGTTTTAACCGATGCGAATGATGAATCGACTCAGCGGCAAGCGAGAGAGCCGCAACACCGAAGGGCCGCAGCTCGACGTTCGCGTCGTGCGCACCAATAAGGTGTTCAAAACCCATAAGGGAGGTAAGACCGCAAGCTGGTCCATCCTCGTCGTTGTGGGCGACAATAAGGGTCAGGTCGGCGTCGGCCTGGGCAAGGCCCGGGGTATCCCGGACGCCATCCGAAAGGCAGAGGAGTCGGCACGGAAGAACATGTTCCGCGTGCCGATGATCGGCCAGACGATCCCGCACGAAATCACCGCCACGTCGGGCACGGCCACGGTCATGCTCCGCCCAGCCGCTCCGGGAACCGGAGTCAAGGCCGGCGGCGCCGTCCGAGCCTGCCTCGAGGCTTGCGGTATCCACAATGTGCTCGCGAAGTCGCTCGGCAGCCGCAACGCCATCAACATGGCGTATGCGACGGTCGCAGCGTTCCAGAAGCTGAGCAGCCCGGAGGACGTGGCGGCTCGCCGCGGCCTCGAAGCCACCCAACTCACTCCTTGGATCGCCAAGGCCCGGAAGGAGGAAGCCGATGCTGCGTATTAAGCTGGTTAAAAGCCCCATCGGCCACAACCCTCGCCTCCAGGCGACGATCCAGGCCCTCGGTCTGCGGAAGGTGAACTCGGTTGTCGAGCACGACGACAACCCCAGCATCCGTGGACAGATCCACCACGTCAAGGAGCTTCTGCTCGTGGAAGATACGGCGACCAACACGGTCGTGGTAGACGCCCGAACGATGCGCGACAAGGCGACTCGGAAGCATCGAAAGCCTTCCGAGAAGCGGTGCAATACCAACCGGTAGTAGCCCAACGCTACCAAGTGAGTGAGGAATTAGATGAGTCTGCATAATTTCGAGCCCCCGAAGGGGAGCACGTTTAAGAAGAGGCGGGTCGGCCGGGGCATTGGCTCCGGCATGGGTAAGACCGCAACCCGAGGTTCGAAGGGTCAGAGCGCGCGACGCCAGATCAACCCGAACTTCGAGGGCGGCCAAACCCCGATCCAGCGACGGTTGCCCGTTAAGAAGGGCTTCCGAAACATCAACCATAAGGAATTCGCGATCGTGAACCTCGACGACCTGGACAAGATGTTCCAGGACGGCGACGAAGTCACGCCGGAAATTCTCTACACCAAGGGCATCGTCTCGCCCTCCAAAGACGGCGTGAAGGTGCTTGCGTTTGGCGAGCTTAAGAAGAAGCTGACCGTGCGTGCGCACAAGTTCAGCAAATCGGCGGCGGACGCAATCGCCGCTAAGGGCGGTCAGGCGGTAACGCTGTGAGCCTTCCCTCCGGTTTCGGAGGGGGAGGCGCCGACTGGGGCGGGCGAGGCGACAAGGGCCTCGCCCTTCCGCTGTCGGAGACACTCCGGGCGGCATGGGCCGATCCGGACCTGCGCTCGCGCATTCTGTTCGTGTTGACAATGTTCTCCGTGTTCGCCTTCGGCGTGCACGTCGCGGTGCCGATTCCCGGCCTGCGGCCGGAGGACCTCACCAGTCAGCTCGATAACCCGATGTTCCAGATGCTGAACATGTTCGGCGGCGGCGCCCTGCGGAGGATCTCGATCTTCTCGCTCGGCCTGAACCCGTACATTACGGCGTCGATCATCATGCAGATCCTGTACACCGCGGTTCCTAAGTGGAAGCAGGAGATGCAGGATGGCGGCGAGTACGCCCGGAGCCAGCAGAACAAGAAGACGCGCTATCTGACGATCGCCCTCTGCCTTATCCAAGGTTGGGGTCTGCTCCAGATTCTGAACGGCGTTCCGCAGATCGCGGCGCTCGGCGTCCCGCTCAAGCTGGTGACGCTGCTGTTCTGGACGGCGGGCGCGATGTTCATGCTGTGGCTGGGAGAGCAGATCTCCGAGCGCGGCATCGGCAACGGCGTCTCGCTGATGATCTTCGCGGGCATCATACTGTCGCTGCCCGGCACGGTCGAGCAGTTGTTCAAGGGGGTTCAAGCGCACGCCGTTCCGTTCTACAGCCCGATCGTAGTGATTGGAGTTTTCCTCCTCGCGACCTGGTTCATCGTTTACTTCACCACCGCCCAGCGCCGGATTCCGATCCAGCATATGCGGCGAATGGTGGGAACGCGGATGATGGGCGGACAGACGAGCTACTTGCCGCTCTCGGTAAACATGGCCGGCGTTATGCCGATCATTTTCGCGGTGTCGCTGCTCGGTCTCCCCTATCAGTTCTCGATGATGATGGGCGGCCAAAAGACGCCGGTCGGCAACTTCTTGTATGAGGCCGCCTCGTACCTTCAGCCGAACTCCACCTCGCCCCTCAAGGCGGTTCTGGCGTCGATCCTGTATACGGCGATGATCTTCTTCTTCACGTATTTCTGGACCGCGATCCAGTACAACGTGGAGGACATCAGCAACAACCTCAAGCGCGGCGGCTCGTTCATTCCGGGCGTGCGCCCGGGCAAGCAGACGAAGGACTTCCTCGACGGCGTGATCTCACGTATCACCGTCGTCGGCGCCGCCTTCATCTCGGTAGTCGCGCTGCTCCAGTACATCTCACCGCGCCTCGCGGGAATCTCTTCCCAACAAGTGAACGTCATCGGCGGCACCTCGCTGCTGATCATGGTCAGCGTGGCGCTAGAAACGATGCGCCAGATCGAAGCGAACCTGTTGATGAAGCAGTACGGGCAGTAGCTCCATTGCTTGATTGCAGGATTGCTTGACTGCTCGATTGGGCCGGTACGAACTCTTGGGTTCGTACCGGCCCTTCTACATTGCTTGATTGCTGGATTGTTGGATTGCTTGATTGGAGAGGAACAGTCCGCTGCCTCCGCCTAAGCTAGACCGGCGGCAAAGGCTCCATAATGGACCAACTGGGGAATCGAGCAATCGAGCAATTTAAGAATCCAGCAATCGAATGAGCCTAAGACTTATCCTAATCGGCCCTCCCGGCGTCGGGAAGGGGACGCAGAGCGCCCTTCTTTCATCCCGTTTGGGTCTGCGCGCGCTTTCCTCGGGGGAGATCTTTCGCCGGGAGATCGAGGCCGAGACGGATCTCGGGCGGCTTGCCAAACGATACATCGACCATGGCGAGCTTGTGCCGAACGGGGTAACCATCGAAATGATGGCCAAACGGCTCCGCTCCGAAGATGTGCGGAAACATGGGTTCGTCTTGGACGGCTTTCCCCGAACCGTGCGACAGGCGGAGGCGTTGGATGAAATCCTTTTCGAGATGGAGATGGGGCTCGACAAGGTCGTCTCGATCGAAGTCCCGGTCGAGACGATCGTCCACCGCCTCGCCGGACGTATGGGATGCACCAAGTGCGGCGAGATCTATAACAGCCGCAACAAGCCTCCGAAGCGGGAAGGGCTTTGCGATAAGTGCAACGGACCGCTCTTCACTCGGTCCGACGACCAGGAAGGGACGATCCGCGAGCGCTTGCGTACATTCCGGGAGAACACGGCGCCGGTCATCGATTATTACGAGAGGACCGGTTCCCTGGAGCGAGTGGACGGAAGCGTGGGCCCGGAAGAGACCTATGCGCAAATTGCGGGCAGGGTGGGCGTGTGAGCCTGCTCAAGACCCGCGCCCAGATCGAGAAAATGCGTGAATCCGGACGCATCGTCGCCCGAACCCTCCGCATCTGCTCCGAGAGCATCGTTCCCGGAAAGACGACCCCCAAGGACTTGGACACCCTCGCCCACCGGCTGATCCAGGAGTCCGGCGGCGTCCCGAGCTTCCTGGGATATCGCGATTATCCGGCCGCGACCTGTATTTCGGTCAACAACGTGGTCGTCCACGGCATCCCCACGGCGGTTCCGCTTCAGGAAGGGGACCTGATCTCCCTCGACTTCGGCGTGCTAAAAGATGGTTGGCATGCGGACGGAGCTTGGACCTATGCGGTCGGCAAGGTGAGCCCCGAAGCGCAACGGCTGATGAACGTGACCCGCGAGAGCCTAATGCAAGGGATCGCGAAGGCACGAGTCGGTAACCGGATCGGCGACATCGGGGCTGCCGTGCAGCGCTACTGCGAATCCAACGGCTATGGGGTCGTCCGCGAGCTCGTCGGCCACGGCATTGGGCAAAAGCTTCATGAGGAGCCGTCGAACGTGCCGATGTACGGCAAGCCCGGAAAGGGCGACCCGATCCGTGAAGGGATGACGATGTGCATCGAACCGATGATCAACCAGGGGACCCACCGGGTGGTGTTTCTGGACGACAAGTGGACGGTGGTCACCGCCGACGGCAAGCTATCGGCCCACTTCGAGCACACCATCGCGGTCACCCGCGACGGCCCCGAGATCCTGACGCAAGAGTAGCGACCCTACGCTCTCGCGCAGGTACGAGCCAACCTATAGCTACAACGCTTCGCGTTACGGTTCAGAGCCGGGCTCACGGGGGTAAACTGTATCCAATGGCCAGACGACGACCGCCGTATAAGCCGCAGCAGGATAAGGAAAAGGGAATCGAGCTCGAGGGCGTAGTTCTCGAGAACCTTCCCAACGCGCGATTTCGCGTGAAGCTCGATGAGACCGAGCAGGAGATCCTGGCGCACGTAAGCGGCAAGATGAGGATGAACTACATCCGAATCCTCCCTGGCGACCGCGTCCGAGTAGAGCTCAGCCCGTACGACCTCACGATGGGTCGAATCGTCTACCGATACAAGTAGCCTCCGGAGCCCCTCTCCCTCCTCGGGATGTATGTGTCCGACGAGGGAGAGGGGGTTGGGGGTGAGGGGGTATGGACGGTGATGGCTGATGGATGATGTCTGAAGATCGCCGACCTTCCGCCTTCCGCCTTCCGCCTTCCGCCTTCCGCCTTTGAAAAACTTGCGGTAAAAAAACGAAAACCGGCACTCACATTTCGGCATTTTCGTAGCCATGCTGTAAGCATGTGGATATTTCTGCGCGATTCGTTCCTTTCCATCGTGCAGCACGAGCACGAACCGAGGCTCTTGCAGGTTCGGGGACGTATCCGAGGGGATATCGAGCGGGTGTTCCCGGAAGCGTTTGTAGCTGAGGACGGCCGGTCCGATTACCGGTTTTGCGCCAATCTCTCGAGGGAACGGGTGGCCCAAGCGATCGCGCTTCGCCTCAATCACATCGACTACGAGAGCCTGAACGAGAACGTCCACGGTACGGATCGCGGGGTCGTCTACGACCAGGCTTATAGCATCATGTTGGAAGAGCAGGTGCGCCGGTACGGATCGGAACTCGACCTCCCCACCTATATTCCCCACTACGACCTCCAGGAACCGGTCGGAGAATTGACGGAAGTCGTCAGCAGCCTCGAAGGTTGACGACTGGGCGAACGAACGTTCGCGCGAAGGCGCAACGGTTGATCTAAACCGCGTGGCTTGGGTATCCTATCGTCTTGCGTCAGCCAACTCTCGTGGCTGGGTGAAGCGATGTGTTTTGCCCTGTGCGAGTAGAGACGGATGAAGAGGCGATTTAGATGAAAGTCAGGGCCAGTGTTAAAAAGATTTGCGATAAATGCAAGATCATCAAGCGCAACGGAGTTGTGCGGGTGATCTGCCAGGTTCCCAAGCATAAGCAGCGGCAGGGCTAATTCGATCGGCTGAGGCAACCCGAGTAAAGAGAAAACAAGAATGGCGAGAATTGCAGGTATCGACCTTCCGCGCGAAAAGGCAGTCCTTTACGCGCTTCCGTTGCTTTACGGCATCGGCAAGCATAACGTCCACGATTTGGTCGCCAAGGCCAACATCGACCCGCGGAAGAAGATCCGGGACCTGACCGAAGCCGAGATCGGCCACCTCCGCGAGATCCTCGATCGCGAGTATCAGATCGAGGGAGACCTTCGACGCGAAGTGAACGGCAACATCCGCCGTCTGATGGAGATCGGCTGCTACCGCGGTCTTCGTCATCGACGCGGCCTGCCGACCCGCGGCCAGAACACCCGCCACAACGCTCGAACCCGCAAGGGCAAGCCGAAGACGGTCGCCGGCAAGAAGAAGGCCAAGAAGTAGTAACTAGGTTGGCGGTCAGGGGCTCGAATGGCCGCTAACCGCTAACCGCTAACCGCTAACGCACTAAGACATGGCAAGAAAAGCAGTCCAGAAAGGCAAGCAGAAGGAGCGGAAGAATATTCCGGTTGGCGTCGCCCACATTCGCGCGACGTTCAACAACACCCTTATCACCATCACCGATCCGGGAGGAAACACGATCTCCTGGGCGAGCGCCGGCAACGTGAACTTTAAGGGTTCGCGAAAGGGCACTCCGTTCGCCGCGCAGGTCGCCGCCGATAAGGCGAGCCGACTGGCGCAGGAGCACGGCCTTCGCCGAGTCGACGTTCAGGTTCGCGGCCCCGGCTCCGGCCGTGAAACGGCGATCCGTTCCCTTCAGGCATCGGGCCTCGAAGTGTCGAGCATCGTCGACGTCACCCCGCTTCCGCACAACGGCTGCCGACCGCCGAAGCGACGCCGAGTCTAAGGTTTCGAGGTGTTGAGATCAAAGGGTGAATCTGCCCTAACCGCTTAAAGCCTCAGCACCGCAAACCCCACACAACGTAAACGAAAAACCGGAATGCCCCACATCTCTACCCTTGACATCCAGCAAGACTACGGCAAATTCGTGCTCGAACCCCTCGAGCGCGGATACGGCCAGACCATCGGCAACGCGCTTCGACGCGTGCTGCTGAGTTCGATCCAGGGCGCGGCGATCGCCGCCATCCGGGTCGATAAGGTCTTCCACGAGTTCGCTCCCATTCCTGGCGTCAAGGAAGACACCATCCAGCTCGTCCTCAACCTAAAGGACGTGGCAATCCGGGCAACCGGAGAGGCCGCGCAGAACGAGCAGGTGCTCCGCATCGACGTGAAGGGTCCGGGCCGCGTTACCGGCGCCGACATCATCACTCCGGAAGGGGTCGAAGTCGTCAATCCCGAGGTTTACATCGCTACCATCAGCGACTCCAACTCCAGCCTTACCATGGAGATGTACGTCAACTGGGGCGCTGGCTACACTCTGCCGGAGAAGCAGGAGCGGTACAAGGGCATGATCGGAGTGATTCCGACCGGCTCACAGTACACCCCGGTGAAGAAGGTCAACTACACGGTCGAGTCGACCCGCGTCGGTATGCGTACCGACTACGAGCGGCTTGTGCTGGACGTTTGGACCAACGGCGCCGTCACCCCGAACGACGCGATTTCGCAGGCCGCCCACATTCTCGACAAGTATTTCCGAATGTTCTTCGATCTCGGCCAGGCCGGTTTCGAGGACGAGGCGGAAATCACCGAGGACATGTCGGACGAGATGCTGAAGAACGTTCCCGATCTTCGGATCGAGGAGCTCGACTTCTCGCAACGAACCTTCAACTGTCTGCGCCGCGCCGGGATCTTGAACCTCAAGAATCTCGCCGTGGCCACCGAAAGCGACCTGACGGCGATCCGAGGCTTCGGTAAGAAGTCGCTGCTCGAAGTTCGCGACAAACTGGCCGAGCACGGACTCGAACTGAAGCCGCCGAAGGGTGGTTACCGTTCCGCGCTCGATACCCTCGACGACGAAGACGACGAGGACTTCTGAATTTGAGTTAGCAGTTCGCAGTTAGCAGTTGGCACTTTGCCTCCCCTAACTGCAAGCTGCAAACTGCCAACCGCTAACTAAAAGGAAAATGAGACACCTAGTCGACCACCGAAAGCTTGGGCTACCGTCGGACCAGCGCATGGCCCTGCTGACGAACCTGCAGCGCCAGTTCATCCGCCACGGCTATACCCGTACCACCATGGGCCGAGCGAAGGAGCTTCAACGACTCGTCGAGAAGCTCATCACCCTCACCAAGATGGAGGACGGAATCGAGGCGCGTCGACGCGCTCGCAAAGTCCTCGTCGGCCACAGCAGCAGCTCGCCCAAACCCGAGAAGCTCCTCGCCGGCAAAACCCAGGGTGAGAAGACGCAGATTCTGGCCGACCGAAGCCTTATCAACGGCGAAGACCTCGTAGCTCACCTGTTCAACGAGATCGGCCCCCGATTTAAGGATCGCCCGGGCGGATACACCCGAATTACCCGACTCGGCCCGCGCCGAGGCGACGGCGCCCCCGAGGCCGTCCTCGAACTCGTCATCTAGGAGGGAAAGGCGCGAGGCGTAAGGCGTAAAGTTTAGAACTTCACGCTCCGCGCCTCACGCCTTGCGCCTCATGCGCATCAAGCTCACCGTCGCCTACGACGGAACTGAATTCCGCGGTTGGGCTCCGCAAGCTGGACAGAGAACTGTTCAGGGCACATTGAGAGAAGCTGTTCGCCTTATCTCGGGCGAGGAAGTCGAGATCACCGGAGCCAGCCGCACCGACAGCGGCGCTCACGCGCGGGGACAGGTATGCCACTTCGATACGAAGTCGCCAATGCCTACCGCGAAGTGGGCGCGAGTGCTGAACAAGCGGCTTCCCTCCGACCTGGCCGTCGTCAGCGCGACCGTCGTGGATGAATCGTTCCACAGCCGGTTCTGCGCAATGGATCGATTCTATCGGTATCGAATCCAGACCGGCGTCCGGGATCCCCACCGCACGCGCTTCGCGCATTGGTATGGACGTCCTTTGGACATCCCCGCTATGCAAATCGGAGCCGGCGCGCTTACCGGGGAGCACGACTTCCTGGCGTTCACCGAAGAACTCGAACCCCACGTGATCAACACGCGGCGAGAGCTCTTCTCCTTCCGTGTTCGCCAAGTTCGAGATGAGGTGTGGCTGGACGTTGTCGGCACGGCCTTCCTACGCGGAATGATGCGGAGGATGGCGGGCGCGCTCCTGGAAGTGGGGCGAGGCTACCGAGACGTCGCAGAGGTCAGCAAGCTCCTCCACCCAGAGGAGCGGATGGGTGTCCAGTTGCCCGTAGTTCTCCCCGCAAACGGCTTATGCCTGATGCAGGTGCGATACGGCCGCTTTCCCAAAGACAACCGCACCACGACAATCGAACCGCTTCCCACGACTTAACAGGTCCGGGTCACAGGCAACCCCTGAGATTCCCTAAGACCTACGACCTGAGACCTGAGATACAGACAAATGAACCGAACCTACGTTAATAAGGAAGGAAGCATCGAGCGCAAGTGGTTTGTGGTCGACGCCGCGGGAATCCCCGTGGGTCGCCTCGCCGCCCAAGTCGCCCAGGTGCTGCGAGGCAAACATAAGCCGACCTTCGCCTACAACGCCGACTGTGGCGATTTCGTTATCATCATCAATGCCGAAAAGGTCGTCCTGACCGGCGGAAAGAAAGATGAGCTGATCTACTGGCACACTGGTTGGCCCGGCGGCCTCAAGAACGTGAGCCGCGGCGACATGCTGGAGAACGACCCGGTGAAGATGGTCGAAAAGGCCGTCTGGGGCATGACCCCTAAGACCAAGCTCGGCAAAGCGCTCTTCAAGAAGCTCAAGGTCTACAAGGGCTCCGAGCATCCCCATGAGGCTCAAAACCCTCAGCCGCTTAACGTTCGTAAGGAGAAGTAAGGACACCCGATGGCAGCCACTCAACAGAATTACGGCACCGGCCGGCGCAAATGCGCTATCGCCCGTGTCTGGATGACCCCCGGCGAGGGGAAGATTTCAATCAACGGTCGCGAGTTCAAGGAGTACCTGGGACGCCCAGTGCTCGAGATCCTCGTCAAATCCCCCTTCGTCCACCTTGGTATGGACGGCCGGTTCGACATTAAAGCGACGGTCAAGGGCGGAGGGATCACCGGCCAAGCCGGCGCGATTCGACTCGGCATCTCCCGCGCCCTCGTCGAGATGGACGAGACGCTACGCAAGGAGCTCCGAGCCGGCGGCTACATGACCCGCGACTCGCGAGTCAAAGAGCGGAAGAAGTACGGACGGAAGAAGGCCCGACGCGGCTTCCAGTTCGTCAAGCGCTGATCTCCGGACCGCCACTCTCCAGAGCGGCTCTTTCCTTCAGTGCTCAAAAAGCCCGAAGCCTACGGCTTCGGGCTTTTTTGTCTTCCACAGCCCCTACAAAGTGCCCAGGTAGGAGATGCCACTTCCCACCGTCAAATCGCCGACCGTCGAGAGGGTCCTCGAAGTTGAGATTTGCTTCAAAGTGCTGATCGTGGCCACGGTAGCCCCGGTAAATTGAGCCAATACGTGCCCCTTATCTTTGACCGTGACGGTGATGTCGACGCGGCTGTTGGTCTTGAAGACCAGCTTTGCCTGGTGACTTCCGCAGGTCCCCACATACTCGATGGAACCGTTTCCTAGGTCCCTCCGGGTGGACGTGTCGAAGGTGCCCGACATCTCTTGAAAGGCGAAGCTGACGACGCTTCGACCGGTGGAAAACAGTCGAGCCAAGGGAGAAAACTCGATCGATTCGCCGGGGCGATCCGATCTCGTCAGGAGAAACCCTCCCTTCGCGGTGGAATGGCCCACCAACTTGAACTTCGTGTTGGCCATCGTATGGCAAGTCACATCGAACTGACCGCCCTGCAGCGTTCCATAGAAAGCCCCTTCGTCTTCCGGCGCATCGGAATCCGCGCTAACGATATGGGAGAACTCCCCCTCGATCGTCGACGAAGACGACGGGTCCATCTCGATAATCATCCTCGAGCCGTCGGAGAGGGTAGCCGAGTATTCCTGGATGTGATCGGATGGGGTGGCGGTCGGGCCTCCACTCGACCCGGAACCACCGCAAGCGGCTCCGGTCAGTAGGGCGGCAAAGACTAGCAAGAGGACGCTGGTTCTGGGCATGCGCCCATTATAGGGACGGGGCTTTTCAAAGGGGTCGTCATTCGGCGGCCAAGGGCTTTTTCGTCTTTGAGAATGGCGTCCCTACCTCCAGCCGCAGGTTGGCTCGTGGCTGCGCCCGGTGTACCTTCGGTACACCGGGACATCGGCGAGGGCGCCGACGCTACTGGGTTAGCCGGGTCCGATGAAGAACCGGCCGAATTGAACCTCGAACTCACCGAGAAGGATGGCTGAGCCATACGAACTGAAGCTCTTAGTCCCAAAATTGTCGACTTTGAGTCCGTCGAATGCGCCCATCATCTGTCCCCCGCCGGCAACCTCGACGACAACCACGCTGGTGTTGTTCGTGAAGAAGCGGGCGAAGCCCGGGTGACTGCCGATGGTGATCGCGTAATCAAAGACACCGTTGCCCCGATCCTTCCGGGAGTCTAGGTTGATTTGCCCCGCAATACCCTGATACTTGAAGTTACGAGAGGCCCTAGTTTGGCTAAAGAGCCGCGCTTCGGGCGAGAACTGAAGCACCTCGCTCGGGTGGTCTGAGCGGGTCAGGCGATATCCCCCCGTGGAGGTGACCTGCCCGTCCAAGTCAAAGGTCGTGCCGTCGAGCGCCTGGCAAGTAGCGTGGATCACGCCGTCGGTCAGAGTGCCGTTGAACTCTCCGTTCCCCTGCAACGAGAACGAGCCATCTGCCGGAACGATGTCGAAGTCCCCCTCCCAGGTAGTGCCCGTCGGCGAGTCGACTTCCAATAACATTAGCGACCCATCGGAAAGCGTAGCCTTATATGCCGCAAGCGAATCGCTCGGGCTTGGGCCGGGCGTAGAACGCGAGGAGGATCCCCCGCAAGCGGCCGCCGCCAGGATTCCAATGGCGGCGAAAAAGAGAAGAGTAGAACGCATCGCGGCAGTATAGAAGCATTTGATCCCGGTAAAGTCAGCAGGTTGCCGCCACCGCCTTATCGTCGTCGGCGAACTGGTCCCAGCCTGGGTCTTGGTTCCTTCCAACCTCCGCCCGATAAAAACCCTAAACCAGTAAACTCCTTGCAACCGGAATAGGTCGTACAACGCAGGAGAAAGGATGGCGAACCCACTAACCACGACCGAACCGGCAACGCCGAACAAGGCGCTGCTGCGACGGCCGACGGTTCTGCGCCTTCTGATCGTCGCCCTTCTCGCCGAAATCGGCTACGCCGTGCTGAACCTCAGCACGATGACGATCTACCTCCGCGACGACCGCCACTTTGGCGAAGCGACCGTCGGCTGGGTTGTAGTCTCCTTCCTCTTGGTCGAAGCGCTCTTCAAGAGCCCCATGGGGCACCTGGCCGATCGGTTCGGCCCCAAGATGTTCATGCTCCTCGGTCCGGCGATGAGCGCAGTCACGGCCGTTCTCAGCCTCGTCGTACCACGAACGGGTGGAGCTCCATTTGAGGTCTTCCTCTTCATCCTGCTGCGAGCGATCGACGGCCTCGGCGCCGCTATGCTCTGGCCCGCGGCATTCCTACGGATGAACGATGCCGTCGCCGACGACGAGCGCCAGCAGGGGATGTCGCTCATGAACCTCTGCTACATGCTGGGAATCGCCGTCGCCTTCCCTCTCGGCGGCGCCGCCAACGATATTGCGACCCAGATCCTGCAGCGCCATGGAATGGGCCCGATCCGCTGGGCGGCGCTTATCCTTGCCTCCTCCCTGTTCGCCGCGGTGGCCATCGCAGTTTGGCGGCTCGTCCCGTCGGGCAAACCGAAACATGCCCACGTGGAGGAAGTCGCGACCAACGAAGTGGGGCTGGCAGACTTTCTCAAGTCGATGCGGCAGATCCCGAGCTATCTCCTCCTAGCCACGGTCACTTTCGCCGGCATCGGCTTTCCAATGGTGATCTTCAAACTGTTTCCGGTCGACCAGTTCGGCTTTAGCGAAACTCAGATCGGATTCCTAATCCTCCCCGGCGCTGCCGTACTAGCCGCCTGCAGCGTCCCGATGTCCAAGTTCGGGGAGAAGATCGGCCGGGTCAAAGCGGTTCACCTCGGCCTTGGCCTATGCACTATTGGCATGGCGGCCATCGGCAGCGGGATGTTCTTGCCGCTGCTGCGGCAGCCATGGCTCCTCGCATTGGGAGGCATCCCGGTCGGCATCGGTTTCCTGTTGGCGATTCCCGCCTGGATGGCCAGCGTCAGCGATATCGACCCTCAGAGGCGGGGAACGAACATCGGCGCCGTAATGACCGCTCAAGGGTTGGGGGCGATCGTCGGCGCCCCGATCGGATCCGCGATGTACGAAAAACTGCAGCCGCTGGGACGGCAATTGGGCCTTACCGAGGCATTCGGCCGTTACTCCCCTTTCGTCGGCTGCGCCGTCTGCCTCCTGATCGGCTGGCTCATTAGCCTAAGAATCCTAAAACCGCGTAGCGAAGCCGTATAGCAGGTTGGCCCGTCCCCGCGGTTCCATGTTTCTATGTTCTCGGGGCTTGACGTTAACGATCGCCGCCCCCGCGATTCGTTCGACCTTTGACCCAAAATAGGTCTTTCGACTCAAATTAAGAAATGGTGTGCAATCCACCAAACATTAACACGTCGAATGCGTCTTTCAGCCAAGATGTCGCCCACTCACCGTTTTACCGTTCTACTCCTTGCGGTAGGCATGTTCCTCACGATTTGTCCGAGAGCCGAGGCGTATATCGACGCCGGATCGGGAAGCTATCTGTTGCAGATCGCCATCGCCAGCTTGCTGGGTGCAAGTCTCGCGCTGAAGTCTTCGTTGGCGAACTTCAAGGCAGTCCTTTTGAGGAAGCGCGCACCCAAGAGCGGCTCGCCCGAGAACGAAGGTGCCTAGGACGCGGCTCTCGTCCTCTTTTCGCGATCCGAGCGGGTTTGTATTTCGAGAAGGGGACACCCTCCTTCGCGCCGTCAGCCCTTCTTACCTGCCCCACCTTGGCCATCTGACCAACTCAGGCCTCTACGCCGATCTTGTAAAGGCCAACCTTCTGATTCCTCACGAAGAGCTTGTAACTAGCACCTCCGAAGCGGGCGTCTTGCTCAAGCCGGAGCCGGTCAAGTTCATCTCGTATCCTTACGAGTGGTCGTTTGGCCAACTCAAAGACGCCGCCCTTACGACGCTGGAGATTCAGCGACGGGCGCTCGGCTTTGGAATGTGGTTGAAAGACGCATCTGCCTATAACATTCAGCGGCACGGTGGCCGTAGCCTCCTCATCGACACCCTGTCGTTCGAACTCTACGAGGAAGGCGCTCCCTGGCCGGCCTACCGGCAGTTCTGCGAGCACTTCCTGGCTCCCTTGGCGTTGATGGGTCTGGTCGATATTCGGCTTGGCCGGCTTCAACGGGAGTACATCGACGGGATCCCGCTCGATTTGGCCTCTCGCCTCGTCCCGGCGATGACGAAACTCAACGTCGGACTTGCCATCCACCTCCACGCCCATGCCCGCGCCCAGGTTGCCCATGCCGGGGCTGGGACGAATACCAACTCCGGCCGGGTCGCCAAGAATGGCCTCCTCGCCATCGTCGACAGTCTCCGCACAACCGTCGAACGTCTCGACTGGAAACCGAAAGGGACTCCCTGGGCCGACTATTACAGCGATACCAACTACGGCGAGGAGGCGTTTGCGGAGAAGCGGAGGCTAGTCTCGCAAATGCTGGAGTCGATCGAACCAAAGCCGGAATCGGTGTGGGATCTGGGCGCCAATACCGGCGAGTTCTCGCTTCTCGCCACCGACCGCGGAATCGACACCGTCTCTTGGGATATCGATCCCGGCGCGGTCGAGCGGAACTACCGGAAAAACCGGAGCAACGACCGTCTTTACCCGTTGCTCCAGGATTTGACAAACCCGAGTCCCGGCCTGGGGTGGGGGAATCGGGAGAGAGACGGTCTCGCCGGACGATCGCCTGCCGGAGCGATCATGGCGCTCGCCCTCGTCCACCATCTCGCCATCGGCAACAACGTGCCTTTATCCGAGGTGGCGGGCTACTTCGCCGAACTCGCGCCTTGGGCCATCGTGGAGTTCGTCCCAAAATCGGATTCGCAGGTTCAGCGCCTTCTCTCGACCAGGAAGGATATTTACGCGGACTACAGCGCGGCCGGGTTCGAGGAGGCGTTTTGCGAACCGTTCGACATCGTAAAGCGAGCCCCCATCTCGGGAAGCGACCGCACGCTGTACCTGCTTAAGAGGCGGACCGATTGAAGTTGCGGCGACCCTTTCACCCGCTCCTGTTCGCCGCCTATCCGGTCCTCTCGCTTTACGCCGCCAACACCGCCCTGTTCCCCGCCGCGGACCTCGCTCGTCCCCTCGCGGCCATGCTGGCGGCGACGCTACTCCTTTGGGCCATCCTCGGGGCGATCCTGCGAGACGCCGCCAGAGCCGCCGCCGGCGCCTCGGTCGCCGCGATCGGATTTTTCTCGTACGGTCCCATTTGCGATTTCGTGGGAAATCCTAACTACGGCCGACGAGTGACCGACCAATGGACGCTATCGATCTGGGCGCTGATTTGGCTCGTACTGATCGTCGCGGTGTGTTGGAAGTGGCGTCGCACTGCGAACCTTACTCAAGGGATGAACATCGCCGGAGCCGTGCTCGTCGCGATCCCCGCCTTTACCATCGGGCTTGCTTGGGCCAAGGGGAGCCAAGTCCCTGCCGCCGCGATCCAGGGCGTCCGCTACGACGGTCCGCGTCCGGATCTTTTCTACATCATTCTCGACGGGTACGGCCGAAGCGACGTTTTACGGCACGACGTGGGCTTGGACAACTCCGAATTCATCGATGGCCTCCGCCGCCGTGGCTTCTACGTTGCAGATAAGAGCCATTCCAACTATTGCCAGACCGAGCTATCGATCACCTCGTCACTCAACATGTCGTATCTGCCGGGCCTCATTCCGGGCCTCTCGCCGGATCAGAAGGATCGGGGCGTGCTCGACAGCAGGATCGATCAAAGCCGGTTGAGCCTGCAGATGCGGGCGCTCGGCTACGGCTATATTTCCGTGGTCACCGGTTTTCCGGCCATTCACCCACATTCCGCGGACCTCATCATCAGCCCGACCAGCGGTGGGTCGCTTTTCGAATCGGCGCTGTGGGATCGCACCCCGCTGCCGGTTTCGGGAATCACGGAATCGCAATATGAGAGCCGTCGGAAGGGTCTCATCTCGGCTTTGCAAACGGTCGGCGACCTCGGCAAGCCAGCTAGCCGGCCCCGTTTCGTGTTCGCCCACATCCTTGCGCCGCATCCGCCGTTTGTGCTCGGTCCAAACGGCGAGTCGGTCCGGCCTAAGGGGGGCTTCGCGATCGTAGACGGCAGCCATTTCTTTCAGCATGGCGGCACACCCGAGGAATACGCCAAGGGATACGCCGGGCAGGCACAGGCGATCGGCCGCTTGGTCTTGAAGGCGATCGACGACCTGTTGCGTAACGCCCGGGTCCCACCGATCATCGTGATTCAAGGAGACCATGGCCCGAAGCTGCATCTGGACCAGGAGCGGCTCGACAAAACCGACGTGAACGAAGTTTTCCCGATTCTGAACGCCTACTACGTTCCTCCCAAAATCCGCGAAAAGCTCTATCCCACGATCACCCCGGTTAACACATTCCGAACTATCTTGCGAGAGCAGTTCGGCCAAAGCCTCCCGAACCTCGCCGACCGCAGCTTCTACTCCTCTTGGACGTGGCCGTTCCGCTTTAACGAAGTCACCGAGCGCCTTAAGTAGGCGATGATTGATATTTGATGTGTGATTTGTGAGCGGCCGGATTCGGACGCCGACCGATTGCCTACAAACACCCGGAACTCGCAATGTCCCGGCAACATCCAAGTCTCGGTGACCACCACTAGATGAACCCGTGCTGCACGATCCTAATGAACGACAGGGCGGGCCGCTTTAAATCGACTGTCTCGACCGACGAGATGTCCAAGCTGCTTAAACACCTCGACCTCAACATCGCGGTGGTGGGCACCAAGTCCGAGGCCCATATGATCGCGGTGCTGAAGGAACTGGTGGCCAAACGAGCCGACCGCGTCGCTCTCGCCGGAGGCGACGGCACCATCCACACCGCCATCCAAGTACTGGCCGGAACCCAAACGTCGATGGGTATCGTGCCGCAAGGCACCCAAAATAATTTCGCCACTGCCTTGCGGCTCCCCCAGGACTTGCCATCCGCTCTCCGCACCCTGATCGAAGGCGAGCCGCTTCCGGTGGATCTTGGCTACGGCTGCGGAATGTATTTCGCCGAATCCGCCGGAGTGGGGCTGTTCGCCAACGCCCTCGCCCTCTATGGCGCCGACGCCAATAAGAACCTCATTCGCGGTATGTACGCCATCTTTAAGATCGTTACGAATCTACGAGCGAGCCGTATCAGACTCACCGTTGACGGCGAGCTGATCAACGAGCCCGCCGTCTTCTGCGCGGCGATGAACACGTACCGGTTCGCCCAGTCCCTTCCGATCGCCCCCAGCGCAAAGGTTACCGACGGTTTGCTGGACGTGGTCGTCCTCGGCGACCTCCACCGAAACGAGCTCATCGGCTATTACCGCGCGATCCGAAAGCAGCTTCACGTCATGCTCCCGAAGACCCGGATCATCCAAGCCAAGTCCGTCAAAATCGAATCCCGCCGCCCCCTGCCCGTCCACGTAGACGATAAAATCCGCGGCGCCACCCCCGTCACCCTCGAGTGCCGCCCCGGCATCCTAAAAGTTATCGTAGAAAGACTCTGACCGGACCGCTGGTCTCCAGACCGGCTTCCCCGTGCCCTCCGACGCAACGGTCAGGCGGTAAACTTCATCCATTCATCCTGAGCGACGAGGCTACGGGGAAGGCTGAGGTTAAAAATTCGCATGGCAATTCGTATCGGCATCAATGGTTTCGGTCGCATCGGACGTCTTTCTCTTCGCACGATCTTGGCGCGATATCCCGGCGAGGTCGAGGTTGTGGCCGTCAACGACCTAACCGACACCAAGACCAACGCTCACCTCTTTAAGCACGACTCCACTTACGGCAACTTTGCCGGCGCGGTCGACTACGCCGATAGCGAGATCCACGTCAACGGTAAGGCGATCAAAGTCTTTGCCGAGCGAGATCCGGGCGCTATCGCTTGGGATTCCGTCGGCGTCGATGTGGTCATCGAGTCGACCGGCCTGTTCACCGACGCGACCAAGGCGGCTGCGCACCGGAACCACGGCGTCAAGAAGGTGATCATCTCGGCCCCGGCCAAGAATGAGGATCTCACCATCGTGCTCGGGGTCAACGACGACGTTTACGACCCGGCCAAGCATAACGTCATTTCCAACGCGAGCTGCACCACGAACGGTCTCGCGCCGGTAGCCAAGATCCTGCACGACCGATTCGGAATCGAAAAAGGTCTCCTAACCACCATCCACGCTTTCACCAACTCCCAGAAGACCCAAGACACCGCGGCGAAGGACCTGCGCGACGCGCGAGCCGCCTCGCAGAACATCGTTCCCTCCAGCACGGGCGCGGCCAAGGCGGTTGGTCTGGTCATTCCCGAGCTCCAGGGCAAGTTCACCGGCATGGCGTTCCGGGTTCCGGTTCCCACGGTATCGGTGGTCGATTTCACCGCCGTCCTCGCTAAGGACGCGAGTCCCGCGGAGATCAACGCCGCGATGAAGGAGTATGCGGAAGGCAAGATGAAGGACATCCTCGAATACACCGAGGAGGAGCTCGTCTCGACCGACCTGAAGGGGAATCCGCACTCCTCGATCTTTTCCGCCGTCGACACCGTCGGCGTCGGCAACCTGGTGAAGGTCGTGAGCTGGTACGACAACGAGTGGGGCTATTCCTGCCGCATCGCCGACCTCTGCAAATTCGTCGCCGATCGCTTCTAGCCATCCGGGCGTTCGCTGGGACAGATGGGACTTAGAGGTCTCATGTGTCCCAGTGGGCCTCGCCCCTTCAACACCTCGGGCTCAACTTGGCGTACAGTAGGTCATCCATGCATTCCTACCGTAGCTCGCTGTCCGTTCTACTTCCCGCTCTCCTCTTATCTCTGGCTTCGGCCCAATATCCGGGTGCGACGCCGCCGCCAAACGATCTTAAGCGCGGATTCGACGCGATCACGATTCCGAAAGCGCAGTCGATCCTCACCTTCCTCGCCACCCAGTGTGACGGCCGGGGTACCGGCCAACCCGGATTTCAGAAAGCGGCGGAATACGTCGCGAAGAAATTCAAAGCCGCGGGCCTCAAGCCGATGGGCGATAACGGAACGTACTTCCAACACCAGACCTTCTACCGGTCGATGACGGTGAACCCGAAGATCGCCGGCGCCGATGGCAAGGTTTTGGTCGATCGCGGCTTGGTTTTGAACCCGACCAAGGAAAATATCGACGTCACCGGACCGGTGATGGTGGTGCGAGCGATCAACGATAAGATGCGGCTCTCCGAGGCCGACGCGGCGAAGCTCGACGGTAAGATCGTCATCCTCATCGCTCCGGCAGGCCGCAGCTCAGTTCGGTCTCAGGTCGCGGCCGCCGACACCAAGGCTCTGCTCACCGTCGTAGACGGGAATCCAATTTTCGCCCCGAGCGTGCGGAGAACCCCCGGCGGGCCGACCAGCATGACGGTCAGCGGGCGGATTGCGAAAAAGTCACTGGGCCGGCTCGGCAAGTCGATTGAGACATTTGCGGGAATGACGCCGGTCAGCGAAATCACCATCTTAGAGCCCAGCCTAACGCTCCATGTGACCGGCCAAACGAAGAGCGAGGACGTTAAGGTTCCCAACGTCGTCGGCCTTCTCGAGGGCTCTGATCCGGTGCTCAAGAATGAGTACATCGGAATTGGGGGCCATCTGGACCACCTAGGAGTTAACCAGGCGGGCGTCGTTTACCCCGGGGCGGACGACGACGGATCGGGCTCGACATCGGTGATGCTGATCGCGGATGCGATGAAGAACAACCGCGTCAAACCCCGGCGCAGCATTCTTTTCATGACCTTCTTCGGCGAAGAAATGGGGCTGCTCGGATCGTCATTTTTGACGGACCACCCACCCGTACCGCTCGATAAGATGGTCTCCGAGCTCCAGATGGACATGGTTGCCAGGGACTCGTTCGGCCCCCAAAACGGCGATCCAAACCGGATCGACAAGGTCGAAGAAAACATGGATACGATCCGCCTGGTCGGCAGCAAACGGATCTCGACCGATCTCGACCACGTGATCCAGGACGTCAACAAGTACGTGGGATTCCGTTTCAAGTACGACGCCGAAGACGTCTACACCCGCAGCGACCACTACAACTTCGCCAAGAAAGGGATCCCAATCGCCTTCCTCTTCGACGGATTCACTCCCAGCTACCACCAGCCGACCGACACCGTCGACACGATCGACTTTAAGAAGCTGACGAGCGCCGCCAAGCTGTACTACCTGACGGCGCTGGCGATCGCCAACACCGACCAGGCACCGCGGAAGGATGTTGGGAAGTAGGCGCTAGGCGTTGGGCGTTAGGGAGGAGGTAAAGCCTCAACGCCCTACAACCTTGGCGTAAGATGTAAGGGAGGGCGGGGAGCCGCCCAACACGTATATAGAAAAGGAGATGACGCGATGGAACGCATCATGCCAATCGATTTAGAGCGCCCCGAACTCAGGAAGAGAATTCGGGGCTACGACCCAACTGCGGTGGACCGGTTGATCCACGGCGCGGCGAAGACGCTACAAGAGCTTCTCTTTGAAAACTCGGCCCTCAGAGAAGAGTTGGAGCGCCTGCGCGCCGACTCCGATCGAGCGAAGCTTCAAGAGGAAACCCTTAAAGACGTCCTCGTCCTCGCGCAACGCGCGGCCGACGAGACGCGCGCGACCGCTCAGAAACAGGCGGAAGCGGTGGTCGAGGAGGCTCGCCAGGCAGCGATGTCCGAGCGAATGGCGACCCAGCAGAAGCTGAGTGAAACCCGCTGGGAAATCGAACGCCTCCGCTTGGAGCGATCCCGCTACGCGGAAGAATTCCGAGCGCTCCTCGAGCGCCACCAGCGGGAGCTTTCCCAAATGGTGCCTTTAACGATCGTTGAAGGAGAAGCGTCCAGCGCATAGTGGCACCGTCTTCCAGCCCGCGTGTATCACGACCATCCTGGTCGTGTAAACGTAGCATCGGTTCCCAGCCGATGAACCCCACGACCATCCCGGTCGTGTGAATAGGCCAGGGGCAAGATGCCCCTGGGACCCACTGGCAAGATGCCAGTGCCACGGAAACCCAATGCCACATAGCGAGCTCAAAGTCCGGGTGACGCCGCGAAGCAGCCGGAATAAGATTGAGGCGGTGGGAGGCCAGGTCAAGGTGTGGGTGACCGCTTCGCCGACCGACGGCCAAGCGAATGATGCCGTCTGCCGCGCCGTCGCCGACGCCTTGGACCTTCCGCGATCGGCCGTCTCGGTCAAAAGGGGACACACGGCTCGGGAAAAGACGCTTACCGTGGAAGGGTTGCCGATCGACGAAGTCCTTCGGCGCATTGCTTAATTTTGAACGTCTCTAGCCTGTGATTTTTGCCGTGGGACCCTCGCGGTTTTAGGTCAACTCACCGATGTACTCCTGTGGAGAGACCGCTCTCTCCAATGAACGGAGTCAATGTTGGAAGTCCCCACCCGGATAGAAACCCGATTGCGCCTTGGCAAGGGCCTGCTTAAGAGGCTCGGCGACCGTCTCATGGAAGACGGCATGATTAATGACGAGCAGCTCAAAGAGGGGCTCGGCCGTCAGTCCAACACGGGCGAATTTCTAGGCGAAGCCCTCGTCGCTCTTGGCTTTCTTTCCCCCGCCCAGATTGGCCCCTATATGGAGGAAGTCACGGGCTTTCCATTCTTCGATTTGAGCGAACAGCGCATCGAAGAGGAGATCGCCCACATCATTCCCGAGCCGCTCTGTACCTCCCGGCGGGTCATCGCGTTCCGCGTCGTTAAGGGGCGAGTTCACGTGGCGATGGCCGACCCGCTGAACCTTAGCATCGTGGATGAGATCCGCGGCGCGATCGATCAACCGGTGGTTCCCTATCTCGCGTTCCCCGGGGACGTTGAAGAGGCGATTCGTCGAGCTTACGGCAAGAACAAGGCGCACGCGGTTCTCGAGGAGATTCGCGACGATTCGAGCGGCATCGCTCCCCAAGAGACGATCGAGCAGCTCATCGGCATGGCCGAAGACGCGCCGATCGTTCGCCTCGTCCACTCAATCGTGACGGGCGCCGTTGCGGCGGGCGCAAGCGACGTCCATCTCGAACCGCAAGAGGACTGCATCCGAGTCCGGTACCGGATCGACGGCCTGCTCTACGAGCAGATGCTCCTTCCGCCCCACGTCCTGGCGGCTACGATGTCGCGATTGAAGATCATGTCGAACCTCGACATCGCGGAGAAGCGCCGCCCGCAGGACGGTCGCTTTGCGATGCGCGAAGATTCGGGGCGAGAGTTCGACGTTCGTCTTTCGCTAATGCCGACGGTCTACGGCGAGAAGGCTTGTATGCGTCTTCTCGAAAAGAAGGGGCGCGGCGGCAATATGGACAAGCTCGGCTTCCTTCCGGACCAGAAGGAGCTGATGGAAAAGTTGATCCGCCGGCCGCACGGCGTCATCTTGGTCACCGGCCCCACCGGTTCCGGAAAGTCGACCACGCTTTACTCCGCGCTGCAGACGATCAACGATCCCGGCATCAACATCAACACGGTCGAAGACCCGGTCGAGTACAAGCTTTACGGAATCAATCAGCTTCAGGTGAATCCCCGCATCGGGGTCACGTTCGCGGCGGGACTTCGAACCCTGGTTCGGCAAGACCCGGACGTGATCCTCGTCGGAGAAATCCGCGACGCGGAAACGGCCGAGATCTCGGTTCAAGCCGCCCTTACCGGCCACTTAGTTCTGAGCACGCTTCACACCAACGACGCTCCCGGTGCGTTGGTCCGGCTTCAGAACATGGGAGTCGAGCCGTTCCTCATCTCTTCCGCCGTCATCGGCGTGGTAGGTCAGCGTCTACTCCGCACCACCTGTTCCGGCTGCAAAGAGATTCAAACCCTGGAGCAGGAGCTCAAGCTGACCCTCGGCTTGGATCCAGACAAGGAGTACGAGATCGCCCGAGGCACGGGCTGCCGGCGATGCGGCGGCCGGGGCAGCATCGGGCGAACCGCCATCTACGAAATCATGAAGATGACCGACCCGCTTCGCAACGCGGTACTCCGCGGCGCCTCGGGAGCCGAAATCTCCGCACTCGCCGTCACCGAGGGAATGCAGACGATGCGAGAGACCGCGCTCGTGAAGATGAGCGAGCATATCGTCTCCCCCGAGGAAGTTCTTCGAGTCCTCTCCTACCAAGAATAGACCATGCCGAACTACCAATACAAAGCGCGAGACCTCGCCGGGAACCTCACCACCGGTGTGGTGTTTGCGGACAACGATGCGGCGCTTAGGACTGCTCTCCGCGATAGCCGGCTCTACCTCGTCGACTACAAGAAGAGTCTCGACGGCGGCGATAGGGGGCTGGGAAGCGGCCGGCCCAGGAAGGTCAAGCTCCTCGACCTCGTGGTTGCCAGCCGGCAATTGGCAACCCTGGTCCGGGCCGGTCTGCCCATTATCGAAACCCTCGCCACCCTTCGAGCGCAGGTGGAGAACCCGACGCTTTCGGCGGCGCTCGCGCAGATTCAATCCGAAGTGATGTCCGGCAGCTCGCTGCATGAAGCGATGGCTAAACATCCCAAGATCTTCACGCGGCTTTGCATCGCCCTCGTCGCCGCCGGAGAGGCGGGCGGAATGCTCGACAAGACGCTGGATATCATGGCCGACCAGTTGGACAAGGAAAACCAGATCCAGCAACAAATCAAGGGCGCCATGGCCTACCCGAAGCTCGTCTGCGTTGCCTGCGGCGGCGTCATCGCCTTCATGCTCACCTTCATCGTTCCGGTCTTCGAGAAGGTGTACACGCAGTTCAATGCCCAGCTCCCCTCCGTGACGCTGCTTCTCGTCACGATGAGCAACTTCGTGACGCACATGTGGTGGATGGCGCTCATGCTCATCTTCCTCTTCATCAAGGCGATCAAAGGTTTTCGCGCGACGAAGCCCGGAACCAAGTTCTTCGACACGATGGCCCTCAAGATGCCGATCTTCGGCCCGATCATGCGGAAAATCGCCATCGGGCGATTCGCACAGACCTTTGCGGGTTCCACCCGGAGCGGCATTCCGATCTTGAACGCGCTCGCCGTCTGCGCCGACACCTCGGGTAACACGATCATTCACGCCGCGATCATGAAAGTCGCCTC